>NZ_AUXT01000154.1 GCF_001625595.1 Pseudoalteromonas luteoviolacea NCIMB 1942 | reverse complement strand
CAAAGTGTGATCCCGCCCTGGCCTTTTAAGGGACGAAAAGTATTTTAGCTCATCAACCCGTTTTATCATCGACTGTGTACATTTTAACTCTGTCACTTGATCAGTATATGTCCAGCCGTTGGCATCTGCTTGCATTTGTACGCAATTTCTAAAGTTGCCATCTGCAAATTGTATATCTGCAATTCACTCAGTCGCGAAACTAGATGATGAGCACAATGTTAGTAGAGTACTAAGTAAAAATTTGCTGTTTATTTTAATCATTTTCAAGTCCATTAATTGCGTGAGCAGTCCATGCGAATTAATTTACCCCACAAATAATGAATTAAGAGTTAACGCTATGTAACATTTAAAATCATCATGTAACTTTGCACTTAATATTTAATTAAAAATTAATATTGAATTCAATGGGTAATTTTAAAATAACTTACTTTATGATTAATTATATGATTATTTAGGTTACTCAATTAAGCAGAATACGTTTTAGCGGTGTATACTTCTCTCGTAATAATACGCAAATGTACAACGCTACTAACTCAACCCCTTTAAAAGAGGTATTTATACCTCATCAATACCCGCTAATATTGAAGTATATGCAGTATGTGCATTGTCACTCAAATAAGGGCCCATTCGCTTGAATAGGTCTAAAAGGCCAACACCATGGCGAGCTTTAAACCCTGCGTATCGACACACTAATTCCAACTCATTGGCCGCCGTTAACTCACATAAGAGTAAAGTATTCGTTTCACTTAAAAGAAACTCTTGGTCTGTAAACCGGTTTCTAAACTGAATAGGCTTGTCACTTCCAAATTGAGGAAATACAAAGCCTCTGTCACATGCACAATATAGATAAACCAGAGCTTCTTCCTCTTTGCCAATTAATTGGGCAATTCGGTTGCGCTGGGCCAAAGATACCATGCTTTCATCAAAACCATCGGTGCCATATGCTGCATGAAACAAGCCTGCGACCTGCAACAACTCACTACTTCCCCACTCTTTCAAAATACGTTCCGTACCCTGTAAATGAGATTGCAAAGAACCGTCGAGGTGCTGAAAATCCCCCGCTCCCAGCTCCTGTAACACTTTAAATTTGTCCATAACTCATTACACCTATTATTATTTTCTCTCGATTGTACCTGAAAGTTCTAAATTGATAACAGGGCACGCTAACTTTATCTTGATGTCACTGCAGCGAGTCCAAGTTTCCTCAATAACCCTATATTTGGCATTCAATTATCTCTTTTTTGTTTACTTTTAGGTTACAATTCTGCGGTGAGTCACAACAATAAACACCGGTGCGTTTACACGTAATGCGCTACAGCTCTAAGGAGAATTTATAATGAAAAAGTGGATCATTATATGCTCAGCGTTATTCAGCGCAACGTGTATGGCTAAAGAAGCAAATACTCTATTTACCGTTCATTCAGTAGAGCTAAACCAACAAAATAAGCCCAAAACAAGAACGCTGTTTGAAAAAGGTGAACGATTTCAAATTGAGAATATGGCAGATAAGTCCGTTAGAACGATTTATATGAATAAAAAAGTAAAAGGGGTTTTTCTTGAGGCCGGCAATTATTGCTACTCGTCGGTATTTATCTCCCAGTCTCAACGAGCACCGATTGCCAACCCAATTTGTTTTACAATTTCAAATGAGCATGTAAATATCATAGGCACTTTTGTGATCGGTACAAGAGTCACGACCAAAGGCGCCTACGCATTAATTGTTGACATCAAACAGAACTATGAAGAAATTGCCCAAACGGCTAATAAACCACACGCAAAGCCAGTCCCTTTATTCAAACCTGCAGATTAAAATAAACAGAATGGGGGCATGCAATACGATACTTTCCCATCCTCTATTCTAATTCGCACCAACCGTCAGGTGTGTTGGTGCTAATAGGCAAATAGACCCTCACCCGCTTTTCAGCTCTTTACTTACCTCTTCCTTCTTCTTGTACGCTGGCCAAGAATACGTTTTTCATCGCGTTGTTTGCGAGATTTTGATGAGTTTTTGCGATTATCTTTAGGTTCACGTGTTAAATCTGGCTCATACCCCTCTAGCCATTGTGGTGTTAGACGCGTATCTAAGAGTACTTCGATTTCCTCTAGCAACCACTGCTCGTCAATACTGACTAATGATATTGAACGCCCAGCATTCCCAGCTCTGCCAGTTCGACCAATGCGGTGTATGTAATCTTCGGCCACATAAGGCAGCTCTGCATTAATAACGTAGTTTAACGCTTTAATATCAATACCACGTGCTGCTACGTCGGTTGCGACCAAGACCCGTGTTTTACCACTCTTAAATTGCTCAAGTGCACGATCTCTTGCGCCTTGTGATTTGTCACCGTGAATAGCCAACGTTGCCAAGCCATCTTTGTTAAGCTCTTTTGCATAATCATCCGCACTTTTTTTAGTGCGGGTAAATACCAGTACTTGCTGCCAATTATTCTTGCCAATCAAGTGAGCGATTAACTCTCTTTTACGCTCTTCATCAACCGCGTAAAATATCTGCTCTACTTTATCAGCAGTGCTGTTTTGTTGCTCAACGCCAACGCGTTCAGGATTGTTAAGCCAAGTATTCACTTGTGAGAGGACAACATCGTCCATGGTAGCCGAAAACAGTAACGTTTGACGATTTTCGGGCACTTTGCGCATGATTCGTTTTATTTCGCCCATGAACCCCATGTCTAACATGCGGTCAGCTTCATCGAATACGAGTTGCTCAACCGCATTTAAAGACAAGGTGCCTTTGATCATATGATCTAAAAGCCGCCCTGGGGTCGCCACAACAATGTCAGCGCCCTCTTTTATAATTTTTTCCTGCGGGCCTATATTTGCCCCACCATAAATACACGCTACTTTTATCTCGCTAAACTTTGCTAAACGCCGCGCATCTTTAGCAACTTGTTGCGCAAGTTCTCGAGTTGGCGCAAGCACTAGAGCACGCACAGCTTGATGGGCATGGTTTTCACTTATCAGTCTATTTAAGATAGGCAGCATAAAGGCCGCTGTTTTGCCTGTTCCCGTTTGAGCTGTGGCCAGTAAATCATTCCCCTGCAATATGAGAGGAATACTTAAAGTTTGTATTTCTGTGGGCTCAACAAACTCAAGATGGGTGAGAGCTTGATTCAATTCATCAACGAGATTTAAGGATTGAAAAGACATATGTGCCTATGGATACTGCTAAAGATGCGCGGAGTATAGCAAATACGCTTTCCTCATGTGCACTTTATCCTTTGTACAATATTACTTCTCCATATTTTGTCTGCATTATCCCTCTAAACTTAAGGGCATAATAGCTCTATGGAGATTTTATGGCTGATCGCGAATATGATTTAGCAGCTGTGCCGGCCACAGCAAGACGCGCTTCTCTTTCAATGCTGATGTTGATGCTTGGTTTAACTTATTTTTCGGCCAGTATGTGGACGGGTGGTAAATTAGGTGTCGGTCTAGATTCAACCCAGTTCCTTATTAGTATAGCCATAGGCAATTGTATTTTGGCCATATATACTGCAACACTTGGATATATTGGCGCATCTACAGGGCTATCCACTCACTTATTGGCGCGCTACTCTTTTGGTGTCAAAGGCTCTTGGTTACCTTCTTTGTTACTCGCGGGCACACAAGTAGGCTGGTTTGGTGTCGGCGTCGCAATGTTTGCTTTACCCGTGCAAAAAGTTACAGGGGTTGATCTCAATATCCTCATTTTAATCGCGGGTATTTTGATGACAGCCACAGCGTACATTGGTATTTCGGCGCTCATGATCCTGTCAGCCATTGCAGTGCCGGCAATTACACTGTTGGGCGGATTTTCTGTTTGGTTGGCCCTAGAAAGTGCGGGCGGCTTACAGCAACTCACCTTTCAGTCGATTGACAGCCCGTTGAGCCAAACCCAAGCAATTACTTTAGTTGTTGGCTCCTTTATCTCCGCAGGCACACTCACAGCAGACTTTATGCGTTTTAGTAAAAATGCGAAAGTGGCTATTTACATCACGATTGCCGCGTTTTTTGTCGGTAATAGCTTAATGTTTATATTCGGTGGTGCGGGCGCAGCCGCTACGGGCAAAGCGGACATTTCAGAGGTGCTTATGCTCCAAGGACTCATATTGCCCGCAATTATCGTACTTGGCTTAAATATTTGGACTACCAATGACAATGCACTTTATGCATCAAGCTTAGGGGTTGCCAATATCACAGGACTACCCAGTAAATACTTAAGTATCGTCAACGGCGCAATTGGCACTTTATGCGCTCTGTGGCTATACAACCACTTTGTAGATTGGTTAGTGTTTCTTTCTGCCGCTATTCCCCCTGTTGGGGGCGTACTCATCGCACATTACTTCACTCACAAAGCAGCCTATAAAGACTTTGAGCATAGCGAATTTAAGTCCATTAACTGGCTGGCAATTATAAGCGTTGTGATGGGAATTGCCGCAGGGCATTGGATGCCTGGTATTGTCCCACTTAATGCTGTATTGGTCAGTTTAACTAGTTTTTATTTACTGCAAAAAGTTGCCCGATAATATAGATTTAAACCACTGAAAGACTGCTAACTATATAAAATAAAAAACTTTTGGAGTGCGACAATATGTCACACCTCAAGCTCTCATAAGTTCTTTATACTCGCCGCAGTTTTTTCAGTGAGTTGTCTTTATGTTTTCGTATTCAAAAATTTCTCTTGTATTTTTCACACTGGGCCTTTCTCAAGTTGCGGTGGCCGAACAAATAGAGCATTTTGAGGTGACCGGCTCTAAGATTAAAAACATTGCTTTTGAGTCAGCCAGCCCAATTACCACGCTCACCGCTGATGATTTAGCACTGTCCGGTGTCTCAAATTTAGAAGAAGTACTGCAAAGTTTAAGTGCATCCGCCGGTCCCGCAGGCAATGCCACTAATGCATATTGGACCAGCAATGGTTATGCTACCGCACAAGTCAACTTGCGTGGTATGGGTATCAAAAGAACGCTCGTTTTACTCAATGGCAAGCGATTGGTCGCAGGTGGTACGGGCGCTAATGACAGCCCAGACCTCAATATGATCCCAATGGGTTTGGTTAAGCGCATCGATATTCTTAAGGATGGTGCGTCAGCCACCTACGGTGCAGATGCCGTTGCAGGCGTGGTAAATATCATCACCAAGTCACACTTTAGTGGCACTCATCTCAGCGCTAAAGTTGGACAAAGCAGTAAAAAAGATGCCGAAAATGCGGAGCTGAACGCCACATTAGGCAGTGAGTTTGAGCGCGGGCATGTGACCGTCAACATTAATTATGTCAACAATGGTAATGCACTGCAATCGACGCGAAATCCATGCCCTCTCAGTGAGTCAGACGGTAAACTAAATTGCATTTACTCCGGCACTACGATTGGTGGTCGCGCAAGACTGTCGGACGGTCGAGAAATACAATTCAATCAAAACCCTGATAGTGACGGCAACCAGTTTGAAGACTACAACAATACGTTGCATGGCTACAATTGGTTTGAGTCTCTAAACTCATACAACCCGATGAAGCGTCTAAACTTAGCAACCTTTATCGATTATGCGCTTTCAGACAGTGTTCAACTTAACACCTCACTACTTTATGCAAACCGACGCTCAGACCAAATCATCACACCGAGAGGGTTTAAATCTGTCGATATAGTATCTGATTTTGTCTATAACCCAACAGATCAAAACCTCACACTCAAACGCCGCAGGAATGTTGAAGTACCTAACCCAGAGTTCTATCAAGAAACGGATATTTTTCAGGGAGCATTGAGTTTATCAGGTGAGTTAAATAATAGCTGGATTTGGCAAGCGGCTTATAATTATGGAAGAAATACAGGCACTGATGGATGGAGTTATGACTTTGATGACGAGCGAGTCGCGCAAACCCTTAATGCCGACGTATGTAGTACGTCAAAAGATGCCACTATCCCATGCGGAGATTATTTTGGTGTGGGGAAACTCTCTCAGCAAGTAATCAACTATGTGACTTACCAACGAGAAGGGACTGGCGGAAATCAACTCCAGTCACTGAGCTTTAATCTAAGTGGTGATATTGCTGAACTGCCTGCTGGAACTTTGGCTTTTGCGACAGGTGCTGTGTATCGAGAAGAAAAAGGGTGGCGAAATCCTGATACGATTGCAATGCAAAATGGTGAAGAAGATGCAATTTCAGGCCACTCAAATGTCAAAGAGGCATTCTTAGAACTGTCAGTTCCCCTTATTAGCAACGTAGCATATGCAGATTTGATTAAAACGAATATTGCTGTACGTTATTCTGATTATCAACATGTCGATGCGAAAACAACCTACAAGCTTGGCTTAATTTGGCAAGTAAATGAGCAACTCTTATTGCGTACAGTTCGCTCCACTGCGTTTAGAACCCCCACTATTACTGAACAGTATGGCGGCACAAACGTCGAAAACCTCATCACTATGGACCCTTGTGATGGCGCCACGGATGAAATTTTACGCAATTGTTTGTTAGCTGATATACCCGAGGGTTTCGCTCAAGATGGTTCAACAATCCGCACCGGTGTTGGTGGTAACCCTGAAATAGGCCCTGAAACTGCCAATACAATTACGCTCGGCCTTGTGTATCAATCAGCACATTTATCAGCAACGCTTGATTATTTCAATATTGAAGTTGATGACGCCATCAACTCTGTATCAGGGTCAAATATGTTGCGCCTTTGTTATAGCGACCCTTTAGCCTATCAAGCATACTGTAACAGCTTTACAAGGGACCCAAGTACCCACCAAATTACAGTGCTTGAAAAGCGCCCAATGAATGCGTCAAATGAACAAGTAGCTGGCCTAGATCTAAACGTCAACTTTGGCTCGACTGTTGATTCATTTGAGTACCGAGTTAACTGGGACACAACCAGATTACTAGAACATGAAAATACCGCTTTTTCGGGCGCTGAAACAGAGCAGCT
Source organism: Pseudoalteromonas luteoviolacea NCIMB 1942 (assembly GCF_001625595.1). Taxonomy (GTDB): domain Bacteria; phylum Pseudomonadota; class Gammaproteobacteria; order Enterobacterales; family Alteromonadaceae; genus Pseudoalteromonas; species Pseudoalteromonas luteoviolacea_A. Next base: position 58,176 of record NZ_AUXT01000154.1, on the reverse strand, counting down.
ATTAGGGAAAATAACATCTGACAGAGGCAGTTATACCAAATGGAAATCTAACTTATTTGCTACTTTGGCGTACTCTCAGTGGCAAGGTACCTATAGCATTCAGTACATAGGTAAAGCGGAAGATGAGAACGGAGGTGGCCCAATAGGCAGTAGCGTACCAAGCGTCATTTACCATGATATTCAAGTAAGTTATTCTATTAGTCATGCATTGAAGTTGTCATTTGGTATAGATAACCTGTTTGATAAGCAGCCACCATTTTTAACTTCGTGGAACGACGCTAACACCGATGTATTCACCTATGACACTGTTGGTAGGCGAGGTTATTTGAAACTGGACTATCAGTTTTAATTATCAGCTATGAACTGCTAGCTACTTGTGAGTGCAATAAGTGGCTAGTTTTACCTTGTCATTACTATGTTACCTTTGCACCCAAGCCAACCCTTACTACCAAAAATAGACCATCGATTCTACCCCCTCCTCAGGTTATGCAAAATCTAAATGTAATCCTAAAAGAGTAATATATAATCAACGCGTGCCTTGCTAAGCTTAGCGTTAACCAAATTAAACGGATTATTGAACATGCCCCCCAACTTAATAGAAATAGGTCTACCGATAGCACTTATTTTAATCATGACCGGCGTGGGTCTTAGCCTAACCACACAAGACTTCTATCGAGTTTTAAAGCATCCCCAGAGCTTTTTCGTTGGCGCTGCATGTCAATTGTTACTTCTGCCGTTAATGGCCATTGCGGTCATTGCAGTCACTGGACTAACCGCGGAATTAGCAATAGGCTTATTTATACTCGCCTTATGCCCAGGGGGAACCACGTCAAACCTCTATACATATCTTGCCAAAGGCGATGTTGGGTTATCCGTTTCTTTAACGGCTATCGTCGGTTTTATCACGCCATTTATACTCCCTTTTATGACAGCTTGGGCTATCGAGTATTATGGCCAAGATAGCAATAAGATAGATTTCCCTATTTTGAAAGCTTGGTTACAGCTAATCGTTGTAGGTGTTATCCCAGTAATCATCGGTATGGGCATTCGAGCCAGATGGCCTGCATCTGCAAAAAAAGCGGGTCCCTATATAAATTGGTTTTCGGTGTTAGTGCTCCTATTGGTCATTCTCAGTATCTGTATTCAACTCGGTGACAAGCTTATCGATTATATTCTCATGGCAGGACCTGCTGTCATTGTCCTCAACTTGATTACAATGTTATTGGGTTATGCTGTGGCAACCCTTTACCTCCACAATCGCGCTCAAACCCGTACGGTTACTTTAGAGGTCGGCTTGCAAAATGGTACCTTGGCACTGTTGGTTACAACTGGCCTTCTAAAAGACGAGGTTATGTCTATCGCCCCGAGTATTTATGGTTTATTTATGTTCGTCAGCGCTGGGATTTTTGTTGCATGGGTTAGACGAATGGCACCACAAGTTGAATCCAATACTTCAGTATAAGAAACCTTATAAGGCGCTTTATGCTCATGCAAGGTGATTGCTAAGAAACTCGGATCGCGCTTCGATGGGAACCGTCATTTTTTTGGAGCTCAATGGTGACAGCAAAAAGATTATCTTGTCGAAGCGCATGCTGTAAGAGCACCATAAACAACAATAGCGTTGTGTTAATACCACTCATGTTTACCCCAAACGTTGTGCACAAATCTTTCAACATAGCTTGAAAAACACCATCAACCTTAACCCACTCTTCCAAGCACCGCTCAATATTTTGATTGCTACTATTGATACTGTTCATCAGGTGCTTACCAACATCATGTGAAACGTGCTCAGGTAGTTCAGCAATATAGTCGGCTATATTTTGCAACTCCAAAGGGATATCTCGTAGCGCAGCAGCTTTGCGAAATAACTGCACTAAACGTTTTGATAGTGCTCGCCAATCCTTGTCATCGTAATAGCCAAAGTAGTCCTGAAAATAGACGCTGGCGCTTAAATCTGAACGTACGTTATGAGCATTGATTGTTCGACCCGCTTCAAAATAACGATACAGATTTGCTGTATCATGAAAATGAGGCGATAGCTGAGCATAAACTGCGATAATATTTAGCAAACCTTGGCGGTATTCACGCCAAGTTCGGTTTTTATAGCGCCCCTTTTCACAGAAAAGCAGCGTCTTAAAAGCGACATCAAAAAGTCGTGTATTATCAACCGAAAGTAATTGATTGTATACATCCTGCCCTGCGCGCATAGTGATCACAACATCACTATGGCTATCATTTGACTGGTATTGAATAGCGTTCTCGCCTGAAGGCTGGGTATACTTCTGGAACATACTGAGGGCTTCATTCACTTCAACGCTACTCACAATAGGTGAAAAACCGAACCCGCTTTGTGCTAATTGTTCATTAAAGTTCGATAGCGTTAACGCTTGTAAAACTGATTGCAACTCTGCTGAACTATGCAAATTATGATCAAGAGTTGAGTAACTAAATGCCAGCGCTCCTTGAAACTGTTGTTCGAGTGCAGCTTGTGCAAATCCATAGCTTAAATTGAAACACGCATGACGTGCTTCGTCAAAACCACGCGCTTGCTTACTTAAATTATGTGTATGAACAAGCATAATTTTACCCATAGGATCGATATGTAATTGAAGATCGCTGACAGTGTCAGATACATTATCAATGTCATAACCCAAAACATTTATGCCAAGAGAAACTTCGTTTTTTGTTAAGTTCGTGAGCGACAATGATCCAGCTTGGTACTCTATCACATCAGTTTTACTCAAAACATTAAGTAACGTTGATACCGCGTCGTCATTTCCAACTACCAAACTGCGATATAGCCTCGCAACTGAAGCTGAACTTGGCTCTTTGATTACAATGGTGAAACTCCGATCAACCGTATTCACGTGACTACTTGTCGACTGATAGTGCAAGTGAAGCTGTATATCCGCTGCGCGAGATAACGCAGTCTTAATACTATTTTTAGTCTCAGTATATTCTTTGGCTAATTTCTCATACAACTCAACCGCTGTCACACTCGCATCTTCAATGAGCGTCTTGGCATTTTTGCTGATTTTTTTTATAGGTTTGAGTGTTGCTTGTGAGCCTGCTTGAACGTCCTGATACAACTGAAAAGCTGCGTGTGAAAACTCGCTCTTTAACCTTTCAATCTCTTCCTTTATTAAGTTTTGAACACCGTGAAATACTTCCACTTGAGCCGGGTCGTCGTATATCTCTTGTAGATCTGCTCCAAAAATGTGCATCAACTGTTCTATCAATTCACGTGTAAAATCGTCTACTGCTATAGATAGGCTAAAGTTCAACTTTTCAAATGCCAAGTTGATAGCATCACCAACTGATTCACTAAGTGATTGTTTTTCTTGACCGTCACTCAAAAGCAATGTGTTCAAGTGTCTAGCCCGTTCGCTGTTTTTCGTTCTGGCACTTAAATTATCGAATAAATATTGACTAACATTACTATATTCATCTAGAGATTTTACAAGTTTATTGCCATAACCAAGTAACTTGTCTAGTTGATGACTTGCTAGTGCATCTAAACCGGTTATTCGCCCGCCCAATGCCAAATCAGCTCGATTTTCATCGAAGTCCTGTACTACTTTTTTCACTCGAATTGACAATTGATTGGTAAGGCTTTTAAAAACTTGGAGCTCAATCTCACCAGTCACAGCAACATGCTTTGTTAGTTTTAACCTTGCACTTACGTCAATATCAACCGGCTGCCTTGCACTTTTAGAAAATGTACTGATCGACCTGCCAACTGCCAACTCTCCTTGTAGTGAGAAGGATGCTTTGCGACCTAAATTAAATGCACGATACCCCTGCATTTCTCCAAGAGAGTTTGGACATTGGATGGCCTCAGAGATACTTCTAAGGCTCCAAGGAATAATAGGGCTTGCACTCATGGCGTGCATCACAGTACAGGTTTTATTTTGAGCTGGCGTTTGGTAGAAAGCTGTCATCTCGAGCGAGACATCACTTTTTGTATTGGCCGCAACTTGTATAACGCTTGAGCGCGCTTGCACTGATGCCTTCAAACAGATTGAGGCTTTTAAATAATGTGAAACGATAACCGCATTACGACATAAGATAGATTCAAACAAGTTATGAGTTTGAGATTGGTGCAACACCTCCCATTTAAAACGGGCATCTGAATTGATCAGCAAACCAAAACTGAGATCTGCAACACTTAGTTGTTGCAGAGGTCGCTTAAAACCGAAGTCTGTCGCATGAGTAATTGATTCATTGATGACCAGAGATTGCTCCCCTATCGATTGGGTGATATCGACCCAAGAGCGCCTTAATTTAGACCAATTTTGATACGCGCTCGTCTGTAACAGAGCTCTATATTTCTCTTCATCAAGTACTTTTAAGCACGAAAAGAGTTTATCAACCACTTCAAACAGGTCAATTAAGTCTTCCAACCACTCTGGCTGTTGAAGCATATCTTTGCATCGTTTTAAGGCTAAAAGTGTTTTAGTTAGTTCATCCCATACCTTGTACTCTGCCACTTCTTGAACTTTCCGCTCAAGCTCGCTAAGCTCTTTGTTTAGGCCCTCCAGTACGCCAGCAAAGTCTAAATGAGGTAAAATCATATGCGGAAGCGTGTCTAACATGGGCATGTGCAATCCTTACTCGTAATTAAAGCCACAAGTTAAAATAACCATATATTGAGCCTTGAGCAACAATAAAATTGTTGAAGTGAAATAATGAGTTCTGAACTTCTTTAATAAAAATCAAACGGGGTAATCTAAAAGAGAAAATTGCTAAAAAGGTTTAAAGCTCAATTCTGGGGCAAATTTAATAAAAAATAAATTTTAAAACGTGAATACTTCTTATAACGCTCTTTTTTTACCGAACCTAAATCCGCCTTTAGAAAAATACTACCTAACTCCATGAGAGTTAAAATTTAATCGAAAAATGTTTTTTTGATAAGAAAAACCAATCAATCATTCGGTGGTATTATTTTATTTATCAAAAAGAAGTACCAGTATAGAATCCTTTACCACCCTCATCGCTAGTTTGAGCAACATAAGCAAACACCGAACTTAGGCTTAATATCGCCATTGAAAATAATTTAAATTATTTTTAAACTAAATATTAAATCTCTCAGGCTTCATCTATTAAAAAATACAATAATTAAACATAGAATAACATTTGTAAAAGCTTGCAATTCACCCCCGCACCAAAAAAAATAAAAAATTGATTATTACCGATTAAAAAACCTGACTAAAATTAAATTTACTCACTTTACAGTAACAAAGAAATCATTATATTAATAAAAAATAGCAATTATTTATATCTAGGATACTGGTGTATGATAAAAATGGAGTATTTATTAAAGATGTAGACAAAGGCATGCATAGCACGCCTTTATTTGACTAATATTAACGCTAACTGTGATGCAGTTGTCGCTACATGCTTGCCTTAAAATGCGATTTCTTTTTCTGATGGCTCACAAATTCCATCTGAACCTGCAATACATACAGCGCGAGGGGAGAGTCACCTTTCACCTCAGATATATCAGTTACTTCAGGTGCCGCATATGGCAGCCCAACCACAACCATACCATGATGAAACAATGTCGTATGAAAGGACTGAATGGTTGTTTCGTTGCCCACGGTACATGTTGAAGTAATACACTACCGACTTTACCAATGAGCTTACCTCCAGCCCATAACCCACCAGTTTGATCCAAAAAGTTACGCATTTGCGCAGCCATATTGCCAAACCTAGTTGGCGTCCCGAATATGATGGCATCATAATCTTCCAGTTCATGAGGAGTCGCTATTGGGGCTCTTTGGTCGAGTTTCAAACCTGCATTTTTAGCAACGTTTTCAGGCATCAGCTCCACAATACGTTTTACCGTCACCTCAACACCATTTACAAACTTTGCACCTTCAGCAACCTCACTCGCCATTGCTTCGACATGGCCATAACTTGAATAGTAAAGTACTAGTGTATTCGTCATTTTTCTTTCTCTAGCTGGGCCCGTTTCCCGACTAGCAAACATATTTTTAAACCACTTAACCATATGTTGAATTACCGTTTGATAAATGAACGCTTCCACATACTTGATGTTGGTAATACAAGATTAATGACAATCGTCTGCTGCTTCGCAAAAAAAGCGCACCTATAATTCGAATAAAGAGAATAGAGTCAGCATCTGATTCCTTTGAGTTTTAAAATAAAGGTAATATAAAATGCTATAAGAAATTGACTAGTAAAGTTCTCAGTGGGTAGCAGCGCTGATAATACCACCATACAACCAGTTAAGATCTGTCAAATACCAGTGGCATTGCATTATCTGCCACGTCCATCACTTTTCCATCGCGGTAAACACACTCACCATTTACAAACGTATAGCGTATTTGATGTGAGAATTGGTGACCAACGAATGGAGACCACTGACAATGGTAAAGCGTATTGTCATGCCTCACGAGCTCACCAGCTTTAGCACTAACCACAGCCAAATCAGCAAAATACCCTTCTCTTACAAATCCACGTTCTTTGACTTTGTAACGCTTTGCTGGATTATGAGCTGTCTTCTCTACCACTTGAGGCAAAGTCATATTACCTTGCTGAACTTGGTCAAACAAAGTAAGCAGAGCATGCTGTACCAAAGGCAAACCGGCTGGTGCTTTGGCAAATGTCTGCTGCTTCTCTTCCCAAGTGTGTGGCGCATGATCAGTGGCAATAATATCTAGTCTACCGCTAGTCAATGCTTCAATTAATGCAAGTCTATCTGATTCTGCTTTAATCGCAGGGTTACACTTGATTAAATTGCCTAAACGTTCGTAATCCATTTGGTTAAACCACAAATGGTGTACGCACGCTTCGGCGGTGATTTGCTTACCATCAATTGGACCCGGCTCAAAAAGATCCATTTCTTTAGCAGTCGTTATGTGTAAGACATGTAGCTGTGTACCATACTTCTTAGCAAGATCTACCGCATATGAAGATGATTGGTAACATGCATTGGCATCTCTGATCACTGGATGATCTTGTATCGCTAGCTCCCTGTTGCCCAGCTCTGCTAAATTACCGGCGATCACATCTCCGTTTTCACAATGCGTCGCGATCAATACCGGACATTCCCTGAAAATAGCTTCCAACGCACTCGGGTGTTCTACCAGTAAATCTCCTGTAGATGCGCCCATAAACACTTTAACGCCACAAACTAAGCTCGGATCACAAGCTTTGATTTCATCTAAGTTGTCCGGTGTCGCACCCAAGTAGAACGAATAGTTTGCCGCGGAATTACATGCCGCGATTTGATGTTTATGCATTACAGCTACTTGGTCAGTCGTTGCAGGACTGACGTTTGGCATTTCCATGTAACTTGTAATACCGCCTGCGATAGCTGCGCGAGACTCACTACCAATTGTGCCTTTCCAATCAAGGCCAGGCTCTCTGAAATGCACTTGATCATCGATCATGCCTGGCAATAAAAAGTCACCCTCCAAATCAATTACCTGATCGATACCAGTGGCCATAATTTCTGGCGCTATTTTGTCAATCCTTTTCCCAACAATACGCACATCGCACTGCTCAACTTTACCTTCATTAATCAGTTGGGTATTTTTTAAAAGAATATTCGCCATAGATACTTCACCTTTAGAAAGTGTTAATAAAACAAATTTGTGAACGGGTATATGCTTGGCTTTTAGAGCTACGCACTTAACCCATTAAAAGATTCGCCTGCTTGCGTTTGGCAATTGTTACAGATCCCCTGGAACTCAAATTGTGGTGAATTGAGCTGATAGCCACACTCTTGGATCTGCTGAGATAATTGCGTCATCAGCTGGCTAGACATGTGCACCTCATCGACTCTTTGACACACAGAACAAATCAAAAACTGGTTGTGTGGATGCGGTTTATGACAATCAATATGAGAACAACAGATATACTTGTTGACTGTATTTAATTTATGGACTAAGTCTGCTGCAACTAATAAATCTAACACTCGGTAAATGGACACCGCCGGTAACGTCAGCTCTAAATGTTCTTTACAATATTGTGCCAATTCATAAGGTGATAAAGCTTGCTCCGCCATCATGAGTCCTTTGAAGATCGCCACTCTTTTATCTGTGGCTTTAATCCCCGCATGATTAAAAACCGTGATTAAATAATCCGTGCTAATACTTTTTTGACACATATTGCCCCGATGATGTCGCAATTAACTTTGTTACATTATAACATCTCATACATTACCTATCTATCGCAATAACTTTCCCGTCAAATTTAGCGCGGATGATTAAATCAATAACTGGTGAGCAAACAATTCGTCGCACATCTACACCAGCAATTTTAGGGGTATCTCATATGGTCTCAAGAAGACAATTCACAAAGGGCTCGGTGGTACTCGCATTTTTAGGGTTAAATAGCAGCCTACTTGGCTGCTCTCAAAAAAGGCAGTCAATTCAAACACCAACAAGCGCCGGCTACGGACCGCTTACCTCGGATCCAAAAGGTTTATTAAATTTACCTGCCGGCTTTAGTTATGAGGTGATTTCTTCTTTAAACGACCCAATGGACGACGGGCTCGTTGTTCCAGACAATGCTGATGGTATGGGTTGTATCAGGCTAGATAAACATCGTGTTGCGTTAGTTAGAAACCATGAGTTAAGTCCCAAGCACCTTAAGTCAGCCGCACCAGTTATCGCACAACATCAGAGCGAAAAAGCGTTTGATACGAATAAGCAAGGGGTTGCATTACCTGGGGGTACAACCACCATTATTTATGACCTGAAAAAACAAAAAATAGAACAGCAATATTACAGTCTTATCGGTACAATAAGAAATTGCGCTGGTGGTACAACCCCTTGGGGCACATGGCTAACCTGCGAGGAAACGGTACGTACTCCTGATGAAGAAATATCAAAAAGTCATGGTTACATTTTTGAAGTCCCAACAGATAAAACGGGTTTATGCGACCCTGTGCCTCTAGTAGATATGGGTCGATTTAACCACGAAGCAGCTGCGGTAGACCCGAGAACAGGCATTGTTTACCTGACTGAAGACAGAAATGACAGTCTGTTTTATCGCTTTATACCAAAGCATAAGGGCAATTTAGCAGCGGGTGGTACCCTGCAAGCCCTTTTGTTAAAGCATGCGAATAAATTTGATACCCGAAATTGGCATAACCAGACAATGCCTGTATCTCAATGGTACGAAGCAAGCTGGACTACTTTAGACGACCCACAAAGTCCAAACGATGATCTTCGTATCAAGGGCCATGAAAAAGGTGCAGCATTATTTGCCAGAGGCGAAGGTATTCACTTTGGTAATAATGAGTTTTATTTCTGCTGTACTAACGGTGGGGGAAAAGAGCTTGGCCAAATTATGCGATATCAACCATCGGCTTACGAGGGAACAACAGACGAGATTCAACATCCAGGTCAACTGCAACTATTTTTAGAAAGCAGCGATAAGTCACTTTACAATTTTGGTGATAATTTAACTGTCACGCCTCAGGGACATTTGCTAGTGTGTGAAGATCAATATACTGCTATCACAAAAAACCATTTACGCGGTGTATCACCAGAAGGGGCTGTTTACCCATTTGCTAAACTCAACGCTCAAACAGAGCTTGCAGGCGCATGCTTCTCACCTGATGGCTCAACTTTATTTGTAAATATATATTCACCAACCAAAACGCTCGCTATTCGCGGAAACTGGGATAGCTATTGGGATTAGTTTTATACTCAAATTAGCCAATGGTTAAAAAACATTGGCTTTTTCTGCAATAGCAAAAACTTGCTCAAAACCAGCCACCAGCGTTGGGTGCTCTATACCTATGTACCATTTTTTTGGCACTAATCCACACGCTTCAAACAGTTTACTTAGCTCTTTATTACTGTGCCAAACTTCTTTAAGTTCGAGCACTTGCGCAGTGCAAGTACACTGGATATTAGCTGAACTGTGGTCAGATACCACAAGTAATAAACGCCCTCCTACCTTAATCGAAGTTGCGATCTCTTTAATTATCATAAGATTTACCGCGTTGTTGTGCATTTCAAAACAGCTAAGAGTAAGGAAGACTCTGTCATATTTATCCCTACATCTTAAATAACGCCTGTCACCTTGGATAAATTTAACATCAAGATCGGCTTCCTCTGCCATCTGTTTTGCATGTTCAAAATACGAAGGCCCGACAGCTTCATAGTATTGTCTTGACGATAACTGAAAATGAATGCCTGACTCATATTGGAGATTAAGGACCTCCATCCCGCTTTCTAAAGTTAAAAAAGCTTGAGTTTGCTTTGCCTGTTGTTGGCTTAACATCAACTCGAAAGATGCACTGACTAAATGACCCGAAATTAATGGGTTAACGCCATACCCAAACTCTAAATGAGAACCGAGCAAACCTTATAGCTCCTCATAAAACGGATATCCAGCGCTCAACGCACGCTTGCTATTGATATCGTTCATCGATTGCGAGGACCTACGTGCGCTTTCTTATCTACAAGACAAAATATACATCCACAAAATATCGTGCTCTTTTTACGCTCCATGTTTCTGCTGGCGACTGAGTTGATTACTTTTGGCTTGTTCATTGTTTCTCCTGAGAAAGCTGTCAATGGTATTTATTTTTGCTTCAGTCATTATTCAAGTCAGCTTTAAATATCCAAGTTAGGTATGGCAAGTATTTAAATACTGTACATCCAGTTCGCAAACTAGGCATCGATGCATACATCATACAACTTAAATCTGGTGGTTGTATGTTTTCGAAACAAAGCTCACCCACAACTTGGATAATGACCGTCAGCTCAACACTTTATACTCGTCAATTAAAATTTTTGGTATTGACTAATGTGCAATGGCCGTCATTAAACCAATCTCGGCAGGTACCAACAACTGACACAAATGACAGTTGAGGAAAAGGTCGGGTTTATAGATATGAAAAAGATAGACTTATGACTATTTGTAGGTGACTAAATGTAGCGAAAATGCCATAAAAAAACCCAGTAGCGACGACTACTGGGTTTTAAATCTAGTCTCATTGTGAGCTTAAACTAAGGAGTTAAAATTTACTGTTTTGCATACGCGACAGAACTTTTATACCAAGCTTTTCGACAACTACACTTAACCCAACGCCCAAGCGCTCTGCTAAAGCTTTCTTCGCTTTATATTTCACCTTGTAAAGCTGCTGAGTGCTATTTAACTCCAGTAGCATGTCATCACTGGTTTTAATCTCGTCAACAAGATCAAACTCCTTAGCATGCGTTGCAAACCAATGTTCGCCAGTCGCAACTTTATCTATATCCAAGCTTGGCCTATGTTGTGAGACAAACTGTTTGAATAACGTATGTGTATGTTCAACTTCACTTTTGAATTTATGTCTACCTTGTTCTGTGTTTTCACCAAACATAGTCAGAGTACGTTTGTATTCACCCGCTGTAATTTGTTCGAAATCTACATCATTTTTTTTCAGAATTTTATTAAAGTTTGGTATCTGTGCAAGAACGCCTATAGAGCCGACAATAGCAAAAGGTGCCGCAATTATCTTGTCAGCTACACACGCCATCATGTAGCCGCCACTTGCTGCAACCTTGTCTACAGAAACGGTTAATGGCAAACCCGCTTGTTTAATTCTAATCAGTTGTGACGCAGCCAAACCATAGCCATGTACAACCCCACCACCACTTTCCAAATTTACCAAAACTTGATCTTTTTCTTTATTAGCAATGGTCAGGATTGCAGTGATTTCCTCACGCAAACTCGACACTTCATGCGCATCAAGACTGCCAGAAAAGTCAATCACAAACGTTTGGCCTTGAGGCTTTTCCTCTGAGGCTTTCTTATTTTCTTTTAGGTGCGCTTTTAATTCTTTTTTATCCAAAGTTTGGTGTAAAAATAATTCTTTTGCTTGCGCTAATTCTTCAGAAAGATCTTTGATTTCGATCTCTCCTGATTTACTCTTTGGCTTTTGGCTCGCCCCCACTATTAAAACGACAATAGCACCAATTGCAACAACAACCGTTACAGCCTTCGCTAGGAACAAACCATATTCAAACAAAAATGCCAATGTAATCTCCTGATGTCATGCTTTAAATCAAACTATATTACAAAAAAAAAGCCGCTCACTAGCGGCTTTTCAATCTTGTCTTAAATATACTTACTTTGCAATAACCGTTGTATCAGTAATTGGTAAAGATAAACCTTTTGAAGCTAGGTAAGTTGCAACTTGAGTTTGCATCTCAAGACTTGCTTGTGCGTGGCCCTGAGCTGTGCCACCTGTATTCTCATCAAATGACGTTGTCAGAAGTGAGCTATGGTGGCCTTGCGAGAAGTTCACGACGTAACGCCCTGGCGTACCATCTGTAGACAGTTTTGATTCAGTTACAGTCTCTAAGCCCATAAATGCAGCCAGAGGTGTGCTACCACCCAGCGGGTTACGCGCCGCTGTATTTGGCGGAATAACTTGGTCGGCTTTGTTTTCGCCTTCACCACCAACAATCACACTCATGTACATAGGCGTATTTACCGCCCTAACTAAAGGTGCATAGTTAAGCGGATCTGCACTATCTAACACGGTTTGAGATGCATAGGCGAATTGATCGACTGTCGCAGCAATCGTTGCCAATGCAGCGGTATCTTCTTCAGCCAGCAGCGTCGCGGTGAATGTGCTGTAAGCACAGTTTGTAAAACGACTCGGATCTTGCGCAAATGCACCACAATCAGTGATAGCACCTTCACCTAGGTACGCTGTAAACTTCTTAGAAATGGCCAAATCAGAAGCACCAACAAGGACTGCCGACTTAACAACAGGGCCAAAAGACGCAGACTCTATCAAAAAGTTTGCTATTCCAGCTCCACCACTAGATAGTGCCGAAGCACCTACTTTAAATAGCGGTTCAGCTGGTTTTAACACATCTTCTTCAAATGGTAAATTTGCATGTGCAATAAAGCTCGGTGCTACAATAGAACCTAATGAATGGCCTACCAAACTAACGTCGTTAGTATTGAAAAGTAAAGGCACCTGCGAGGCTGCATTAATAGCATGTAAACCTAAACGAAGTGCAAGCAAGTCAGCTGTAGACTGACGAAGGTTGTCTCGCGCAACAAGTAGCGACTGCAAGTTCATATAATGTAACACACTCTTAGTGGTTGCATTGAAATCGTCTTCACCATCACCATTTGCGTCAATACCACGTTCACCATGCATGGGGTGGTCAATTGCCACTGTCGCAAAACCAGCTTGAGTCAATGCGAGCGTTAGACCAAGCATATCTTCTTTTTTACTAGTTATACCATGTTGCATGATGACAACCGGCCATCCTGTTTCAGGACGGTTTGTCTCAATCATTGGCATAGTGATCTGAACCGGAGCATTAGCAACGCCATACTGCTTTGGAATTGGATTGAACTTGGTTAAGAACTTTTGCTTATCAAGCCCCAAATCACGTAACTGACCGTTTGATAACACGCTACATAGTGCGTCATTTGACTCAGGGTCGGTTACCGGTGGAAGCTCTCCAGCAGCAGCTTTAACTGCGGCCAAAGCAACACCGTTATCACACTGCGCTTCCCAATATGTGTCAGCTAAAGCAGACGGATCTGCACTTTTTGGTGGTGACAAATACATAGGTAACTGAACACTACCTTTTAGGTATCTCACACCTTGGGCCAAAGCGAGCACTTGATCCGAAACTGGAATTTGAAGCGCTGTAAAAATGTCAGCAACAGACGTCACGCCTTGCTCAGGCACAGTTACCATAGGTTGTCTTTCAGTACCAATGGTTGATGCTAAAATCTTTTTAATTGAACCAACAACGATACCTGTAGATTGCGTCGTCATTGCAGCTGTATATACGATATCTGATGCAATGATAGACTCACTTGCTACCAGAGCTTGTTCGTAACTGCGAATCAATGCTTGAAGTGATTTTTGAGCATCCGTTACTAGCGGCGCTTCTTGACGTAACAAAGTATACGTTGAAGAAGGAGATAAGCTGCGACCACCATCTACATTATCTTTAATACCGGTTGTTAAAACCGTGATATATGTCGTATTGGTTTTGAATGGTTTAACAGGAATAACGTTGATGCTTTTACCATCTGCGCTTAACTGAGAAACGAAATCGCCTGTAGGACCAAAAGTAAGTTCGCTCACTACCTTACATGCAAATGCTGCAGAGAAGCCTGCACACGCTTCAGTTTCTGGGTCTGCGCCCATGACCACTTCAAATATACGCACAGAGCCAGGAGCCGCTACAGAAGCCGCGTCTATCGCAACATTCGCTGGTGTGTCTAACGCAATCTGGTATGGCATTTGTGTTGACCAACCGTCAAGACCACCAATCGCTAGAGATGGATCCGCATAGCCGGCTTTTGAAACCAAAGGCATCGACTCTGAGTCGAGTTCTCCCGGGATATTTAATGTGCCATCTTGTGTGCCACTAAAAAGGATGTCATTTGGTAAGGAAATAACGCCGTTGGAAGGATCAAACTTAACCGATGCAACTGGCGTTACAGGTTTAGTATCTTGTTTTACATCTTCTAGCGTTTCACCGCCACCACAGCCCGCTAATGCGGCTGAAACAGCAAGTGGTAGTATCAGTTTCTTCATTATATTGGCTCCGACATAATTTTATTATTATTGTTTCTCGGTCAAGTCTTACCTCTGCCTTAAGATGTAAGCACCCATAAGCCGCCGAGAATAATTCGTTAAAACTATGTAATTTTGCTTTTAATAAGACATTAGACCAGTTTAACTTAACGCAAAGTGTAGCCTTTCGCCACTCCTATTTGCAATAAATTCGATAACTTGCGTCATGACTATGGTAAAATATAGCAAATGTATTTGTTAGAGGTCCAATATGCACACATATGATGCAGCTAGCAACGCGCTAGAAAATAAGGTGATTTTAGTCACTGGGGCGGGTGACGGTATTGGCCGTGTTGCCGCAATAAATTATGCGAAACATGGCGCAACAGTTATTCTTCTAGGTAAAACTACCAGTAAATTAGAAGCTGTTTACGACGAAATTGTGGCTGCTGGCTATCCACAACCGGCCATCGTCCCATTGGACCTCAAAGGTGCAACTAAACAGCATTATCGCGATCTAGCGGCTACCATAGAACAGCAATTCGGAAAGTTGGATGGTTTGTTAAATAACGCGTCTATTTTAGGCACAATGGGACCACTCGAGCATTTCTGTGTATCGACTTTTGAAAACGTCATGAAAGTAAATGTAACGGGCCAGGCCATGATCACGCGCTTTTTGTTTCCAGTTATGCGCAAAGCGACTAAAGCGTCCATCATATTCACCTCTTCTGGTGTTGGCAGACAGGGCCGTGAATTTTGGGGCGCGTACGCTATTTCAAAGTTTGCGACAGAGGGAATGATGCAAACATGGGCAGCCGAAGTGGGTAAAACTAACATCCGTGTTAATTGTATCAACCCAGGTGCAACGCGCACGAGTATGCGCGCAACCGCATTTCCTGGAGAAGATGCTGACACACTAAAAACTGCGCAGGATTTAATGCCAACTTACTTATACTTGATGTCTGATGACTCTGCAGATGTAAATGGCCAGTCAATAGACGCACAACCTAAGTAGTCACCGGTTATTGAGATCAAAAAAAGGGCGCCATAGCGCCCTTTTTATTGTGCTAGCAAAATCTAGCGACGTTTATTTTGCTTGAGTCTCTGGTTATGTTTATGAACGGCTTTTCTAATACGATTCACTTTAGCACGTTTATCTTTACGCTTTTCTGGCATCACAGACAGCTTTGTTTGTGTTTCAGGGCGCAGACTTACTGATTTACGAAGATAGTTTACATCTTCTAGTTTCAGCTCTTCCCAACCGCCTTGAGGAAGGCGCTTGTTCAACTCCAATTTCCCATAACGAACACGGATCAGTCTCGATACTTCAACGTCTTGTGACTGCCATAAACGACGAACTTCACGGTTACGCCCTTCTGTTAATGTCACGTTGAACCACTTATTGATCCCCTCTCCACCGCGTGGCTTGATTGACAAGAATTTGGCAGGGCCGTCTTCTAGTTCAACACCTTGTGTTAGGGTTTTAAGAGTTTGATTCGAGACTTCACCAAACACGCGAGCCGAGTACTCTCGTTCAACTTCATATTTAGGGTGCATTAAACGATTAGCCAGCTCACCATCATTTGTAAATAACAATAAACCCGAAGTATTAATATCTAATCGACCTATTGCTATCCAGCGGTCGCCTTCTAAACGCGGTAACCTATCAAACACTGTGCGTCTGCCTTCTGGATCTTTGCGTGTACACAGCTCGCCTTCCGGTTTGTGATACATCAATACACGGCAGATGCGCTCTTCTTTTTGCTCAATCTTAACAACGTGTCCATCAACGCGGATCACGGCATTTTCTTCAACACGGTCGCCCAGTTTTGCCACCTTGCCATCGACACTAACTCGGTTAGACTCAATGTACTTTTCCATTTCACGACGCGAGCCAACGCCCGCACGTGCTAATACTTTTTGTAGCTTTTCACTCATTCTGATGGTTCTCTCACAGAAGGATCATTTAACATCTGATCTAGCTTCTCACTTTGTAATTCAGGCAGTTTTGGTAAACCATCTAAACCAGTAAGCGAAAAGTAGTCCAAAAATAACTTGGTCGTTGCGTAAAGCGCTGGCTTACCAGGTACTTCTTTGTGCCCAACCACTTTTATCCACTGACGTTCTAATAAACTTTTCATTATGTTAGAACTTACTGTAACCCCTCTCACCTGTTCAATTTCACCTCGGGTGATGGGCTGCCGATAGGCTATCAACGCCAATGTCTCGAGCGTTGCTCGAGAGTATTTCGGTGCCTTTTCTTGCCACAACATGTTTAGCCAAGGGCTTAGACTTGGACAAGCCTGAAACCGGTAACCAGTACCCACTTCAACTAATTTTATGCCCCGAGTTTGATAATGTTCCGAAATGGTTTCAATTGCCTGCTGCAAACGTCTGTCAGACACACTGATCTCTTGCAACACAGTTTCTTTCATGTGTTTTTTAGACAGTGGTTTGTCAGCCACAAATATGGCCGCTTCAACCAATTCGACCAATTGCTCGTCACTTACTCGGCGTGTCATGTCACTGTATTTTTCATAAGGCTAGTAGAAAGCGCGGTATTATGACAGAGAGCGCATCACTCTTGTAGTTTTAATGACAAATAAATTGCACTGCCGATATTTACCTGCACGATAGCGATCAACTGTTCTTTTAGAAGCTCTAGCATGGCAATAAAGGTTACTACAACACCACTTCTTCCCTCTTCCATGCTAAACAAAACACTAAACTCCACAGGGTTTGGGTTTTCGCTCAAGTATTGCAATATCATAGACATCCGCTCGCGAGTCGATAATGCTTCTGCGCTAATTTGATGATGTTCAAATTTTTTGGCACGAGCCATTACTTCACTCATCGCTAACAATAGCTCCCTGAGTTCAACGTCTGGCAAAGAGTCTGCATTGTCATTGGCGTCTTCAATTAATGCGCGGGCAATAAAAATATCTCTATCAACACGCGGAATTTTATCTAAATTTTCAGCGGCTTGTTTAAACTGCTCATACTCTTGCAAGCGCCTAACCAACTCGGCGCGGGGATCTTCCTCTTCTTCTAATTCTTCATGCTTGGGTAATAGCAAGCGTGATTTTATTTGTGCCAGTAACGCCGCCATGACTAAATACTCACCAGCAAGTTCTAACTGCATCTCTTGCATCATTTCAACATAGCGAACATATTGCTGCGTAATACTGAGTATTGGTAACTCCAATATGTCGAGCTTGTGCCTTTTGATAAGATACAACAGCAGGTCAAGAGGACCTTCAAAGCTCTCAAGAATAACCTGTAGGGCATCGGGTGGGATATAAAGATCTTCTGGCTTTTCTAAAACGGCCTCACCTTTTAAAAAAGCCAGTGGTGTTTGCTGTTGTTGTTCAGTCATGCTTACTCAAATGGCGACACATCACCACAGCCGTGACGTAAAATCTCAATACTGTCGTCCGACATATCAATAACCGTAGTGGCCTGCTCAACAAGGTAGCCACCATGTACAATAAGGTCTACATGCTTTTCAAGTTGCATATGGATGTCATCCGGGTCTGACTCTGTAAATTGTTGACCCGGTAAAATCAAAGAGCAGGACATCAGCGGTTCATTTAACTCTTCTAAGATTGCACTGGTAATTGGGTGCTGTGTAACTCGGATCCCGATGGTTTTCTTCTTATCGTTAAGCAGGCGACGAGGCACCTCTTTAGTGCCCTTGAGAATAAAGGTATATGGACCTGGGGTGTTGTTCTTGATCATTCTAAACATTTGATTATCTACTCTTGCATAGGTAGATAACTCAGATAGATCTCTGCACATCAAAGTGAAATTATGATGCTTTTCGATACCTCTAATACGCTCAATTCTTTCTTTGGCTTGTTTATTGCCGAGGCTGCAGCCAATTGCGTAGCCAGAGTCAGTAGGATAAATCACCACCCCACCCTTTTGAATTATTTCGACGGTTTGTCGGACCAGACGTGCTTGTGGGTTATCTGGGTGAATATGCAAAAATTGACTCATGCTAACATTCCTCTGCGGCTCCCCAAAACTGCCATACACCTTGGCAATCTTTTGGTAAGTATAGGTTTCTTCCTAGATCCAACCAACTAGTTGGATAATGAAAATCAGAGCCTTGGCTGGCAAGAAGGTTATACTCGCGAGACAACTGCCCTAAAAACTGTCTTTCGCTGGGCGCTTGTTGTGGCTGTGCTACTTCCATTGCTTTACCCCCAGATGTACTAAATTCATCTAGTAATTTGCGCAGCCACTTGTTGGACATTTGGTAACGCCCTGGATGCGCAAGCACTGCGATGCCTCCAGCGCTATGAATTGCCTCAATTGCTTCTGCCATTGTGCACCAACTGCTAGGCACATACCCCGTTTTATTGCGTGCCAGAAACTTTTTAAACACACTTTGGATATTTTTTGCAATGCCACGCTCAACTAGGGCTTTAGCGAAGTGTGCACGGGTAATTTCAGCTCCCTTTGCCAACTCTAAGGCTTGTACGTAAATCCCTTCATATCCACGTTTTTCTAGTCGGGCTCCAATTTCTTTGGCGCGCTCACGTCGTTTACTTTGTTGTGTTCTTAACAGCTCAAGAAGTGGTGCAGATTCAATATCAATGTTTAAGCCGACAATATGTATCTCGAAGCTTTCCCATTTAGTTGAAATTTCAACACCGTTGATCAACTCAAGATCAAGACTTCGCTCGGCAATATATTGCTGCGCCACTGGAATACCAGCCACGGTGTCGTGATCAGTTAAAGCAAGTACATCAACGCCTTTTTCTGTTGCGCGCTCCAAAAGTTCAGCGACGGCTAAACGCCCATCAGAAAAAGTACTATGACTGTGTAAGTCATATTTAATCAAAATTTAACCCTCTAAAAACATACGTTCGCAGTATATCACGAGGAGATTTATGCGTACGTTTTAATTTACTTAAAAAGTCGCAGTTAGCGAGGCTGATATGCTCTAAGCACTAGGTCAATATTCGTATAGATTCACATTATTTAATGCTATTGGTTATTTTTTGATGTTTGCACTTGACAGTTTGTACCAGAGTAAGGTTTACTGTACCTACTTAAATCGGAATAACGAAAACTTTACAAATGAATCTAACACAAAAAACAAAAATCGTTTGGTGGTGGCACTCGTAACTGCGGGTGTGATTCGTTATGTCTGACGACTTATAAACCCGCGCTGAGCTCGCGGGTTTTTTTATGGAATTTTTATAATGATTAACAATTTTTGCAACAATTCATCTACAGAATCTTGGTGGTGGTGCCTGAATTAGCGGGAAGGCATTGTTGTAACTAAATACACACCCCCCGCAAGTAAAAATACTTCGGGGGGTTTTTTGTACTAAAGAGGAATGAGGTTTGATTTTTAGTCATATAACTACAACACCGGGTGAGGTGACAAGTATAAGGCAGCGGCGCGATTATATCGCAAGCCCTCTGTCTTTATACGCGGCCCTCAATAAGCCCAATTCGCTGTTACTGGAGTCAGCTGAAATTGATTCCAAGGACAATGTAAAAAGTATTATTTTGGCGGATGCTGCATTGAGAATTGAGTGTAACGGACTGGAAGTAAAAGTACGTGCACTGTCTAACAATGGTGAACAATTACTAAATTATCTCGCAGATAAAGTAGATAACTGTACTGTTGTCAAAGAATATGCAGTTCTTACGCTAACTTATAATGCTCAGGATCTTAGTTTAGATGAGTACAGCAAATTAAAAGCTGATAATGCTTTTAGTGCTCTGAGAACTTGTATTGATTCTATAAAACGTAACTCAGACACGCCGTTTTCGGTATTTTTAGGTGGCGTATTTGCCTACGATATGGTGGCAAATTTCGAATCCTTACCGGAAGTGCCTGATGGCAAAAATGATTGTCCTGATTATGTCTTTTATCTCGCTGAAACAATGGTATTGATAGATCATCAAGTAAAAACCACCGAGCTTATCGGTAATGTTTTTAACGGCCCAGATGTTCATGCCAATTGTTTTGAGGTAGGCAGACAACTTGAGGAACTAAATCGTCAGTGTGACGAATATATCTCCTATAAGGAAGGACCAGAAGATTCCGAGCATGAAGTGAATGTAGATATCTCGGATGACGTGTTTAAAGCGCAAGTCACACAACTGAAGAAAAATATTGTCGATGGCGATATTTTCCAAGTTGTACCCTCTCGCACTTTCTCACTTCCCTGCCCTAGACCCCTTGCGGCATACAAACACCTAAAGAAACAAAACCCAAGTCCATATATGTTTTATATGCGCGATGAAAAGTTTGTTCTGTTTGGTGCATCACCAGAGTCGGCATTGAAGTACTGTGAAGAAAGTAACCAAGTGGAAGTTTACCCTATAGCGGGTACTCGTCCTCGTGGAAAATTTGCCGATGGTACCATTAACCCAGACTTAGATAGCCGCATTGAGCTTGAATTACGCGACGACAAAAAAGAGCGCGCTGAGCATTTAATGCTTGTGGACTTAGCACGCAATGATGTAGCGCGAATAAGCGTACCTGGTACGCGCCACGCTAAAGAGCTTTTAAAAGTAGACCGTTACTCACAAGTAATGCACCTAGTATCTCGTGTTGTTGGTCAGCTTAAACCAGACCTTGATGCACTGCATGCTTACCAAGCTTGTATGAATATGGGCACACTGGTTGGTGCGCCAAAGGTAAAAGCAGCGCAATTAGTACGCGATACAGAAAAGCAACGTCGTGGCAGCTACGGTGGTGCCGTCGGCTACTTAACTGGTGACGGTGCGATGGATACCTGTATTGTGATCCGCTCAGCCTTTGTAAAAAATGATACTGCTTATGTACAAGCTGGTGCAGGTGTAGTCTTTGATTCAGACCCACAAGCTGAGGCTGACGAGACAAAAGCGAAAGCACGTGCGGTGATCAAAGCGATTCAATCAAGCTACCAAGGAGTGGGTCATGACGCCTAAAGTATATTTTTTAGACAACTTTGACTCGTTCAGCTACAACCTTGTTGATGAGTTGTCTCAGCTT
This sequence comes from Pseudoalteromonas luteoviolacea NCIMB 1942, assembly GCF_001625595.1. Lineage (GTDB taxonomy): Bacteria > Pseudomonadota > Gammaproteobacteria > Enterobacterales > Alteromonadaceae > Pseudoalteromonas > Pseudoalteromonas luteoviolacea_A. Next base: position 36,640 of record NZ_AUXT01000154.1, on the reverse strand, counting down.
GGCAGTGAACTCGTCGTGTACCGAAATCATATTGATGCGCGCACCATCTACGACAAAATGTGTAATGAAACCGCACCTGTTGTCTTGGTATTATCGCCAGGTCCTGGTAAGCCGAGCGAAGCTGGCTGCTTGTTAGAACTGATAGATCTCTGCAAAGGCAAATTTCCAATGCTTGGCATATGTTTAGGTCAGCAAGCTCTTACGCAAAGCTATGGTGGCACCATTGGTCACGCCGGCGAAACTGTGCACGGTAAATCTTCACATATCGATGTTGAGGAACACCCAGTCTTTGCGGGCCTTGGAAAGCGCTTCCCAGTTGCAAGATATCACTCGCTAATGGCAACCAGCGTACCTGACACACTCAAAGTGATTGCGAAATACCAAGATATTCCAATGGCTGTATATCATACGACAGACAAGGTTATCGGGTATCAATTCCACCCTGAGTCTATTTTAACACCAGATGGTGCCAAGCTACTGAAGCAAAGCATCGACTATTTGACCTGCTAGGAGGCAACATGGAAAGTTTAAATCAATTGATTGACCAACAGTCGCTAAGCTTTGAACAAACAACCGAGTTATTTAGCCAAGTAATGCAAGGACAGCTTTCTGAAGTGGAGCTCACAGCAGCGCTGATTTCTTTGAAAATCAAAGGGGAAACTGCGGCAGAGATTGCTGGCGCCGCAAAAGCGATGCGTGACCATGCTGTTGCTTTTGACAACCGGGGCTTAGATTGTGCAGATAGCTGCGGAACAGGTGGCGATGGTACCAATACCATCAATGTAAGCACAACGGCTGCTATCGTAGCGGCGGCTTGCGGTATCCCGATGGTTAAACACGGCAACCGCAGTGTTTCCAGTAAGTCTGGTTCGGCTGATTTGCTTCGTACATTAGGTATCAATTTAGAGATGACACCTGAGCAAGGCGCCAACTGCCTTGAAAAAACCAATTTTGCCTTTTTGTTTGCCCCGCTCTATCACAGTGGCGTAAAGCACGCGATGCCAGTACGTACCAAGCTTAAAACACGTACCCTATTCAATATTCTGGGCCCACTGGCAAACCCAGCTAAGCCTGATATTCAGTTACTTGGCGTTTATGACCCAGCGCTTTGCCGCCCAATGGCCGAAACACTGCAGATGCTTGGTACTAAGCGTGCAATGATCGTTCATGGCGCTGGCTGCGATGAGATAGCACTTCACGGCACAACACAAGTTACCGAATTAAAGGATGGTAAAATTACAGAGTACACGTTAACGCCAGCAGATTTCGGTTTAGACAACTACTCGTTGGAAGACATCGCAGGAGACACACCTGAGTACAACGCCCAAGCAACACGAAACATTTTAAGTGGTAACGGTAAAACTGCACATAACGCTGCAATTGCGGCAAATGTCAGTGCTTTACTTGTTATGTCTGGAAAAGCTACCGACCTAAAATCAGCCACTCAGCAAGTGCTTGATGTACTGGCGTCAGGTCGCTGTGAAGAAACATTAGCAGCCATTGCGGAGGTAAGTCATGGCTAACGTGTTAGAAAATATTGTCGCTGACAAGCGTGTTGAGCTTGAAGCGCGTAAAAAGACGCTGCCACTGAGCGAGTTTAAAGATCAAGTAGTACCCACTGAACGTGATTTTTACGGTGAAATGTCAAAGTCTGGTACACAGTTTATTCTGGAATGTAAGAAAGCCTCTCCTTCAAAAGGCTTGATCAGAGAAACCTTCGATCTCGATGAGATCACGAGCGTCTATGCACAATATGCCACCTGCATTAGCGTATTAACTGACGAGAAGTACTTTCAAGGAAGTTATGAGTACCTTAGTTACGTTCGTACAAAGGTCAATCAACCACTAATTTGTAAAGACTTCTTCATTGACGAATACCAAGTGTATTTAGCGCGTTTGAAAGGTGGCGATGCCATCTTACTAATGCTGTCAGTATTAGATGATGCAACTTACAGTGAACTTGCTGATTTAGCGCACTCGTTAAATATGGCCGTGTTAACCGAGGTTAGCAACGAAGAAGAAGTCAATCGTGCACTCCAGTTAAATGCCAAGTTGATTGGTATCAATAACCGTAACCTAAGAGATTTAAGTACAGATCTTGCGACAACGGAACAACTGCGCACCTTAATTCCAGAAGATAAAACTGTTATTTCGGAGTCTGGGATTTATACGCATAATGATGTGAAACGCCTAACGCCACACTGTAATGGCTTTTTGGTCGGTAGCTCTTTAATGGCTGAAGAAGACTTAGAGGGCGCATGTCGCAAGCTTATCTTAGGTGAAAATAAGGTATGTGGATTAACGCGTGTAGAAGATGCTTTATCAGCTTATGAAGCTGGTGCAGTTTACGGTGGATTAATTTTCTACCCTAAGTCGCCAAGATACGTTGACTTTGATTGCGCTCGCGCAGTCGTTGATAGCGCACCACTGAAATATGTGGGCGTATTTGTCGATGCGACAGCTGAGCAAATCATTGAATATGCACAAAGCCTGCGCCTGAGTGTGGTGCAATTGCATGGCCACGAAACACAGGAATTTATCACCAACCTTCGCAAACAGTTACCTGTTAATTGTCAGATATGGAAAGCACAGGGCATTGTCGATGAGTTCCCTGCTCCTTTTGATGAAGTAGACAAACATCTTTACGACACCAAAACAGCAAGCGCATTTGGTGGCACGGGTAAAGTATTTAATTGGCAACTACTTAAAAGTGCGAAAAAGCCATTTATGCTCGCAGGCGGGCTAAATGCAGACAATGTCAGCGACGCATCATACTTAGGTGCGGCTGGATTTGACCTTAACTCAGGGGTAGAAACGAGCCCCGGCAAAAAGTGTCCAGAAAAATTACGCGATGCTTTCAACAATATTCGAAAATACTGAGGTGGATATGACTAATACAGGATATTTTGGTGACTTTGGCGGCATGTACGTCCCTGAGTTACTAGTACCAGCGCTTAAACAACTTGAGCAAGAATTTAACAAAGCACAGCAAGATGAAAGCTTTAAAGAAGAGTTTTATGGACTGCTAAATGAGTATGCAGGTCGCCCTACTCCTTTAACGCTGTCTCGCAACCTAATCAAAAACCCTAAGGTAAAAATGTACCTAAAACGTGAAGATTTGCTTCATGGTGGTGCGCACAAAACAAACCAAGTACTGGGTCAAGCACTACTGACTAAGCGTATGGGTAAAAAAGAAGTTATTGCAGAGACTGGGGCAGGACAACACGGTGTTGCTACAGCACTGGCGTGCGCGCTACTAGGCTTAAAGTGTCGCGTATACATGGGAGCAAAAGATGTTGAGCGTCAACAGCCTAACGTTTTTAGAATGCGCTTAATGGGTGCGGAAGTTATTCCTGTAACTGCGGGCTCAGGCACTCTAAAGGATGCCGTGAACGAAGCAATGCGTGATTGGTCTGCAAACTACAAGACCGCGCACTACCTGCTTGGCACAGCAGCCGGACCTCACCCGTTCCCAACACTCGTTAGAGATTTCCAACGTATGATTGGTGAAGAAGCTAAACAGCAAGTACTTGACGCTGAAGGTCGCTTACCAGACGTTGTCATGGCGTGTGTAGGCGGTGGCTCAAATGCGATTGGGATGTTTGCTGATTTCATCGATGAAAAGGACGTCAAACTTGTAGGTATTGAACCTGCAGGTAAAGGCCTTGATACTGAAGAGCATGGTGCAGCGCTTTGTAAAGGTAGCCAAGGTATCCTTCATGGTGCATATACATACATCATGCAAGACAATGATGGTCAAATCGAAGAGTCGTACTCGGTCTCTGCGGGTCTTGATTACCCTGCGGTCGGCCCTCAACATGCCTACTTACATCAAACAGGTCGTGCTCAATACGTCGGTATTACAGACACTGAAGCGCTAGACGCGTTCCAAGCACTGGCAAAAAATGAAGGGATTATCCCTGCGCTTGAATCAAGCCATGCCCTTGCTTATGCGCTTAAATATGCTGAGCAGCAAACTGAAGAAACCATTATTGTCGTTAACTTGAGTGGCCGTGGTGACAAAGATCTTGCCCATGTACACAACGTATTGAATGAACGAGGTGAACTATGAGCCGATATAGCAACCTATTTACACGTCTAAACGATGCCAGGCAAGGCGCTTTTGTACCGTTTGTAACCTTAGGTGACCCAACTAAAGAAATCAGCCTAGATATCGTAAAAAGTCTGATTGGTGGCGGTGCAGACGCACTCGAGCTGGGTATTCCATTTTCAGACCCAATTGCGGATGGTCCTGTTATCCAAGCAGCTAACATTCGCGCGCTTGAGAGCAAAATCAACACGCAAGACTGCTTTGATATTATTCGCCAGATCCGCGAATACAACGCAGATATTCCAATCGGCTTATTGCTATACTCAAACTTGGTTTTTGCGCAAGGCATTGAAACCTTCTACCAGCAAGCCAAAGATGCCGGGGTCGATTCAATCCTTGTTGCAGATGTCCCTCTGCACGAGTCTAAAATGTTCAGGCAGGCTGCGCAGCAGGCAGAAATTGAGCCGATCTTTATTGCAACGCCTAATGCAAGCGACGACACTTTGCGTCTGTGTGCAAGTTATGGCCGAGGGTATACATACTTACTTTCTCGTTCAGGTGTAACAGGTACTGAGACGAAAGCTGAAATGCCAGCGGATACCATGATCAATAAGTTACTCGAGTACAATGCCGCACCTGCAATATTAGGCTTTGGTATCTCAGCACCAGAGCATGTGAAAGCAGCCATCGACTCAGGGGCAGCGGGTGCAATCTCTGGTTCTGCGGTCGTGAAAATTATCGAAGAAAACTTAACAGAGCCTGCACTGATGTGCGAGCGACTACGTGAATTTGTTGCAACCATGAAAGCTGCAACACAAAAGTAATATAAAGTTACTTGGCTAAAGCGTCTTTGAGCGCTTTAGCCGATTTAAACAACACTTTATTTTGTCCTTCAATCATTATTTCTTTACCCGTTCTTGGGTTACGGCCAGCCTTAGCTGGGTGATAGCTCAAAGACAATGTGCCAAACCCTGCAAGTGCAACTGGGTCACCCTCAGATAAACGCTTCGTGATCGCGTTCAGAATGCTATCCAATGCTGCTTTTGAGTCTTTTTTGGTCAGTTCACTGCGTGCAGACATTGCCGATACTAGTTCGCTCTTATTCATAGAGTTCTCAATTTATTTATAAATTGTGCGGAGGCTAGAAGCTTAGTCTTAAAAAGTCAATCTTGAACTTGCGACAATATCTTGATAAAACGCAATAAAGGCTTAATCATCGAGGAAGTGAATGACTTTTATACTAGAGTATTTTCCCCTGATACTGTTTTTTGCGGTCTATAAATTTATGGATATTTTTTGGGCCACTGGGGTGCTAATTGTCGCATCAGTGATTCAAATGATCTATCAGTACTTCACCGATGGAAAAGTATCACAAAGACACTGGGTCTTTTTTGCAATCGCTCTTTTACTCGGTGGTATGACAATCCTATTCCAAGATGAGCAATTCATCATGTGGAAAGCAACCATCATCTACGCGATACTAGGAGCTAGCTTACTGGTGTCTCACTATGTGTTTAAGAAGAATCTTGCCAAAAAAGCGCTGTTAAGCGTTTTGAACAGTGCGATGCTACAAGAGCAGAAAACGAGTAAAGAAGAAGCACAATCTGATAACCCTGCTGCGAAGTTAGATATTCCTGAGGCTTTATTTGATAGACTGAATCTTGCTTGGTCTGCGCTGTTTTTCTTTATTGCGGTACTCAACTTATATGTAGCTTATAATTTTTCACTGAATTTCTGGGTTAATTTTAAGGTATTCGGGTTGATGGCAATTACATTTGTTGCCATCCTCATTACCATCATGAAAGTCTCGAAATACCTTCCAGAAGACGACTAGATAGTATTCAATCTACTTTAGTTTTTGTATACCTTATCAATTGCGTAATCTTTTCTAGATTACGCGAAATCCTCCCAACACTTGCTATATTTTATTGATACAGCACCATTTGGGGTAACTTCTTTGAACGCACATCAGTTTCGTTGGTTTGAGCTATTCTCGGTCTTTTTTCTACTTCCATTTATTGCCTACTTTTTTCGCCATGAATTGGCTAATTGGCTCTTCCCAGCCCTAATCATTATTATGTCTGTGTGTACCTATTTACTACTTTCTGATCCGCACTTCAAACGTTTCAGATTGACCAGCTTAGGACAGTTCTCCGCCATCAAAAAACGATTGTTCTCCATTTTTTTTATCGGCGCGTTATTTTCTGGCATGCTGTACGGATTAATCAGTCAAGAAACGTGGTTTGATTTACCTATTAATTCAACCACTGATTGGTTAGTATTACTCATCGCCTATCCAATTTTATCTGTCTTGCCTCAAGAGCTTATATTTAGAAGTTACTTTTTCCACCGCTACAAGCGCATCTTACCGAGTAAAACTGTGAGAATATTACTCAGTGCCAGTGTTTTTGCGCTGGCCCATTGTGTGTATGACAACTGGATGGCCATTATTATGTCTTTCTTAGGTGGACTGTTATTTTCTTATACTTATGCGCACAGTCGCTCTTTAGTGGTTTGTGTGCTTGAGCATAGTTTGTGGGGATTGTGGTTATTTACAATAGGAGCAGGAAAATACTTAGATGCGGGAGTGACATTTACATGATGTGTGGAGCAGGGCTCCACACATTTGCAATTAATTAAAAACCAAATAAGCTCACGTTAAAGTACTTAGTTGCCACCGTGTTGACGAATATCAGTAACAAGATCACTGGAATAAAAGTCGATAGTGAGAAGTTCACGTACCTTTCCATGAAACTCCCCTTGTAGCCTTCATTGCCATGCGCAAGTTCTTCAGACAAGTTAGCCTTACGCCAGCGGTAGGTTACAAATAAGCACAATAACAAACCATTGAAAGGCAAGATGGTGTCGTAAAACACATCCGAAACAATGTCAAACAAACTCTTGTCGACATCGCCGTAATGAGTAAACTTGGTCAGCCCTTCAACCATGCCAAATGACATAGTACATAGCACCGTCAGAATACCAGTCGTCACCGCTAATACGGTCAATGACTTTTTACGGTTATACCCTTTCGCTTCCATTAAGCTGGCAGTGGGTACTTCAATAATCGAAACCAAAGAGGTAATCGCGGCAAAGAAAACAAGCAAAAAGAAAATACCCGCAACAGCCGATGCACCCATATAACCGATGTCCGCTTGCAAAGTCAACAATAACTGCGGCAGATACACAAAGATCATTGACACTGAAGAATCCGAAAGCTCCTCAGGGTTTACATTCGGGTTAAAACTAAAGATAGCTGGCAGTACCATCAGACCTGCAATAAACGCCACTAATGAGTCCGTCACTGCCACCATTTTAGAGCTACCAACAATGTCTTCTTTCTTAGAAATGTAAGACGCGTATGTTATTAAAATACCCATGCCCAAAGACAATGAAAAAAATGCCTGAGACAGCGCCCCGTTTAAGACACTGGCGTCCATTTTAGAAAAGTCAGGTACAATATAATAACGTACACCCGCCATGGCATTATCTAACGTCAAAACGTAAGCAACGAGACCGATGAGTAGCACAAAAAGCGCAGGCATCATCAATTTTGCCGCTTTTTCAATGCCTTCTTTAACACCGCCGACTAAAATTAAATTAACCAGTACTACAACACCTGCCATGTAGCCAAACACTGTGTATTCATTAATAAAAATGCCAAAATTGTCAGGGTTTGCAAGTTGATCAAGATTACCAATGAGGGTTTGGACTAGGTAGCCGAAAATCCAAACAGTGATAACCATATAAAAGACAGCAATCATAAATGGCGTTAAAACAGCGAGTGCACCGGCGAAGGACCACTTTTTATCACCACCAGTAAGCGAGTGATAAGCTCCGTATGGGTCTTTTTGAGCCTTACGACCAAGCGCCATTTCAGCGATCATGACTGGCAAACATATAAACGCAACAAACAGTGCATAAATAATCAGAAACGCACCACCGCCATTTTTGGCAGCAGATACAGGGAAACCGACCAAGTTTCCGATCCCCACAGCGGAGCCAGCCGCTGCTAAAATGAAACCCAGTCTGGAGCTAAATTGCTCGCGGTTTGCACTCATTAAAACAACCTTATTATTATTTTTCACGATAGTCGAAGGACTGTAACAGCCAAGGCCTGCGGATTTCAAGTCCCAAACAAGATTCTCTTAAGATAACGCCTATTCATTTACATTTGGGGACAATCCAGTCTATGATACGAAACACAAAATTAATTACGCATTATTTCTTACTATTATGCTTTACATGATTTACTCAACGGATGTGGAAAATTCACTAGAGAAACGTCTAGGCGCTCGCCCTGCTCATTTGGCGCGTTTAAATGCGCTTAAGGACGACGGAAGGCTATTTGTAGCAGGCCCACTCCCTGCGATTGATGACGAAAATCCAGGCGAAGCCGGCTTTACTGGTTCTTTAGTTATTGCTGAGTTTGATTCATTAGAGTTAGCTCAAGCTTGGGCAGATGCAGACCCTTATATTGAAGCTGGTGTATACGCTCACAGCGTAGTCAAACCATATAAGAAAGTTTTACCTTAACGTAAAGTTCAGCAGTGGTTAAGACAATAAATCTTAACCTCCTGATCAAGATGTTAAGCAACCCTACTGTGGAGCTTAGAATGCAGTTGCCAAACTGTCTTGCCGTTATGTTTTTAGCCTGCGTCATGGCTTTTAGCCCTGTACAAGCGAAAAATACTCAAGACACCATAAGCAAAAAAGAAGCCGTACAATTAGCAACGACCAAACAGCCAGGAAAGACCTTAAAGATCTCCCTTGAAGGTGATTTCTATGTGGTACGAATTCTTCAAAGCGGCGGCAGAATCATTGATGTTAAAGTTCACAAAGTAACGGGTGAAGTGAAGAAGGATTGACAATGCGAATTTTAGTAATAGAAGATGACGTTCAATTAGCTGAAAACTTACGTAACGTTTTAGAAAAAGAGAAGTATAGCGTAGACCTTTGTCACGACGGAGAAAATGGCCTTTTTCACTTAACGGAATACCCTCTAGATTTAGCGGTAGTCGATTTAGGCCTGCCAAAGATTGATGGGATTGAGTTGATAAGACGCGCTAGGGCCGAAGATATTAAAATTCCAATTTTAATATTAACAGCTCGCGATCGCTGGCAAGAAAAGGTCGAAGGGCTAGATGCGGGTGCCGATGACTACCTTACCAAGCCATTCCATGTTGAAGAGCTTATTGCACGCTGTAATGCCTTGATAAGACGCAGTGCTGGACAAGCTAACCCAGAGATCACCATTGGACCTATTACATTACATACACGTTCTCAGCAAGTTTTTGTAGGCGAAAGAGAACTTTCTCTTACAGCATACGAGTATAAAGTACTTGAATATTTAATGGTCAACCCACACAAGGTGATTTCCAAATCAGAGCTCACAGAGCATATTTACGATCAGGACTTTGACCTAGATTCAAACGTGATTGAAGTATTTGTACTTCGTCTGAGGAAAAAACTTGACCCAGATGGTACTTTAAACCCAGTTGAAACCCTGCGTGGTAGAGGTTACAGGTTTAAAACCCAGTGGTAAGTAGCGCACAGATCTCCCTTAAAATAAGGCAAGGATTTATCCTTGTCTTTGTTTTAATCATAGCCCTTCCCGCGTTGTTCTTTTCAATCGGTCGGGCCTATCACGCGACGCTTATTGATGCCACCGAAAAAACGCTCGAAGCACACCTTTACTCGCTGATCTCAGAAGTTGAGTTTGTATCTGATGGTATTTCGATGCCCAGAACCATTCTTGCGCCTGAGCTAAATAGATTGAACTCCGATACATATGCTCTCGTGTACCAGCAAAATACTTTAGTTTGGTATTCAGAGTCTGCTGTTAGCTTGACCGTGACGCCTGATGTATCTCAGACACAAGCTGGTGCCTCTGAATTCAAAAAGGTCGAATACAGTGGTGAAGAGTTTTGGCAGCTCAGCTTGACTGTCATACTCGGCAATGCGGAGCAATCCCAGCAAGCCAAGTTTATTTTGCTAAAAAAGAACTCAGCCTTAGTCGCTTTAATGTCTGAGTTTAGAAATACGCTGGTTAATTGGATGCTGATTATGGGGGTTGTGATCGCTGCGCTGATGGCATTTGGATTTGTATGGAATGCCAGGCCGCTACAACGCCTTGATAAAGAAATTAAAGAAGTTGAGGCTGGTGAACGCGATAAGATTTCAGGCCTTTATCCGGTAGAGCTGAATACGATCAAAGCTGATTTGAACCTATTGCTTGACTCTCAACGTCGTCAAAAAGAGCGCTATAGGGCTTCACTTAGTGATCTCGCACATGCACTCAAAACTCCTTTGGCTGTTTTAAAGTCTAGCTCTTTAGCCAATGATGCAGAAGCGCAAGAACAACTTGACCGTATCAATGCCATGATTGAGCATCAGCTGAAGCGCGCAGCGACAGGCGCATCTGATACGTGGAAGAAGCAAACCAAGGTTAAGCCCGTTCTAGACTCTATTCTCAATGCTATGAGCAAGGTCTATCATGATAAAGCCATTCAGTTTTCGGCATTTTGTGCTGATGATGCCGCTTTCCTTGGCGATAAAACCGATTTAATGGAAATATTGGGTAATATCATCGATAATGCATGTAAAGCATGTACACATAAAATTGATATACAAGTAAAAACTACTCCAAGTAAAGGCACTATCTTTATTATTGGTGATGATGGTCCAGGTATACCTGAAGGTAAGCGTCACGAGCTACTGCAACGTGGAACGCGTCTGGATACATATGAAGCTGGACATGGAGTCGGAATGGCTATCGTTTCTGATTTGGTCGCCTCCTACCATGGCAATATCATCATTGATTACGGTGAACTTGGCGGGGCCCAATTTACAATAGAATTTGGTTATGAGCAAAATCACTAATCTATTTTTAATTACCATCGCGGCACTCAGTATAGATGCGAGTGCTCGCACCAGCACACTTTTAGATTGCACGCATCTTGACTCGGATCATCCTCAAAAAGCCAAGCGTTACCTGATGTGTTTAGACGGTAATATTGAACTGCTGGAGCGGGACCGACAGGCGTGGATCAACAAGCTTATAATGGACACTGAAGAGCTAGAAAAAGACACTGGCAATACGCAGCTAATGCCCATCATTAAGCGTAGCCTCTTGAGTCAAAGCCGCTACATGGAGGACTCATGTAAATGGCGTTATTTAAAAGAACTGCCAAACTCTACTAGCGCTGCAAAAGTGTATAAGCGCTGTAAAATAGCTTTTTTACAGCACCATACCAAAGAGCTAAAAGCTAACTTTTAGACTCTTCGAAACTACCTAGCATGGTCGCTAACCAGCGACCATCTTCACTGTTTTCTAGACCTATTTTAACCACCATGGTTAACGGCACAGATAGCAGCATGCCAACGGTGCCTAGTAACCATCCCCAAAATATTAACGATACAAACACCACTAATGTCGATAAACCCAAGCCCTTACCCATATATTTAGGCTCAACAATGTTACCCATGACAGTATTAATTGATAAGTACCCCGCTGCGACAAGGCCGCTTACAACCGGTCCATGAGTTACCAATGCAAGTAGTACAGGTGGCACTGCAGCAATGATAGAACCGATATTTGGAATATAATTAAGTAAAAATGCCAATACGCCCCAAAGGACAAAATAATCTACATCTAAAATCCACAGTATTAAACTTGCCAATGCTCCTGTCGCTAAAGAGACTAATGTTTTAATGGCTAGATAGCTGTTGATAGAGTTTAAGAAACGGTCTATTTGCTGCATTTTCATTTGCGGATCATCGAGTGCCAAATGTACTTTTTTACTCAGCATGGGCGCTTCGAATAACATAAATACCACAGTCAATAAAATCAAAAAGATGTTTGCCATTACACCGCCAAAACCAGCTAACATGTTAGTGGCAACATCAATCATTTTCCCGGGGTCGAAAAGAGAAATTAGCTGCTGTTTATCAATTAAAATATTGTAGTTTGCAGCCATATTTACCAGCCAAATAAACTTATCTTGAAGTGCTTCCCTATAGCTAGGTAATTGTTGAGAGAAATCATTTAGAGACTGACCAACTAAGCCAGCTAAGCTCATGCCCAGTAACGCAACAAAGGCGATGATTATTAGTATCGCAGCCCCTTTTGGAATACGGTAACTGGCAAAAAACTTTAATAAAGGATTGCAAATAATAGCGATAAAGGCAGCCAAAATAAATGGTACCAATATATCGTTTGCAAGTTTTATCCCTGCCAATACAATGAATAAAGAAGCTAAAACGACTAAGCTTTTGTTTATTCCTGTTAATGATGACACTTTTGATCCTTATGCGAGGTCGCAACGTTGAAGGAATGAACACACATAATTTTAATATGTATCTGCTACTATTGTAATGGAAAATGTTTTCAAAACACTAGGGTAAAACTCAAAACATATATAAACCAATCACTATTTGGGCGTGGAATGAATATACTGATCACTGGAGCTACAGGACTTATCGGCCAAGAACTTTGTAAGTTTTTAGTCAACAAACACAACCTAACCATCTTGACCAGAAGCGAAGTTAAAGCGCGGCAGGTTTTGCCTCAAAATGGACATTTTGTTTCGCAGCTTAACGAGGTCGATTTTAATGAAATGGACATCGTCATTAATCTCGCTGGTGAACCTATTGCCGACAAACGCTGGAGTGATAAACAAAAAGAGGCGATTATCTCTAGCCGTGTTGGCTTGACCGAACAAATTTCAAGCCACATAAATGCAGCTCAAAACCCGCCCCATACATTCATATCAGGCAGTGCCATAGGATTTTATGGCAGGCAGTCTGAAGATATTACTGTTGATGAAAGCTTCAATAAACCGTTCAACGAATTCAGCCACCAGCTTTGTAAAGACTGGGAGGATGCCGCTTTAGTAGCTAAAAGTGAACAAACTCGAGTTTGTCTGTTACGTACAGGTGTTGTTTTATCTCGCCACGGCGGCGCACTAAAGAAAATGTTACCCGCTTTCTCTTGGGGTATGGGCGGCCCAATGGGTTCGGGAGAACAAATGATGTCCTGGATCCACATTGATGACATGATACAACTGATCCTATTTTTAATTAAGCACACTGAGTTGGAAGGTGCCTTTAATGCGACAGCCCCCAACCCAGTTTCCAACAAAGAGTTCTCTTATTGCTTAGCTAACGTGCTTAATCGACCTGCCTTTTTTTGGCTACCAGAGAGTTTTTTGAAATGGGCTTTTGGTGAAATGTCAGACATTCTTATTTACGGTCAAAAAGTCGTACCTCAAAAAGCACTGGATGCCAATTATCGGTTTCGATATACCTCTTTAGAAGAGGCGCTTAAACAAATAATGCACTAAGTAATACCTATATGTGCGATTCAAAAAGTGTATGCCTAAAAGCACTTTTTGAACCTATTTATATCTGCCACTTAACTACACTGATCAATAACCACCATTTTTAAAACAACTTAATCGCCGTTCAAAGTATTTTTGTAGTGACTGTGGGCCATCAAATTCGACTTAATAAGGATGCATTGGCATGTCACAAATTACGCCGTTCCGCCCTTCCCATTTCTTGCATTTGGTTTGATCATGCAAGTGCTTGCGAAGCACATATAAACCAGTTAACAGTAACTTTTGAGCAAAACCCAAATTATAAATACTTATACTTAGGCGCTCTGTCAGAGCTATGTATTGAGGCAACTATTGCGCGTAGACAAGAAGTCACCAAATACTGGCTACCTTATCTTTATCAGTAACCTGACTATACTCTTACCCACTTTTTCACTAAATGGCTGACATACACGCCAGTACCGAGTACCCCAGATGAGCATATTGAGTACTGGGATTACCTAGTTAATACAGAAACGAGGCTTCAGCTTGCGAACGAATCGTATTTTAGAAATTGGTTTAAAACCTTGTTAGATTGCCATGGCATTTGGGTCAACAGCACCGACTCCACTGCCACATTACGAGAGTGGATGAAATATACAGGTACAAAAGCCCACCCTTTTGATATCAACGAGTACGAAAGATCAGACCCCAATAGCCCTTCAGGCGGCTTGGAATCATTTAATCAATTCTTTTGCGAAACCTAAAACCCGATGAGCATCCGGAGTCAGACAGCATTGTTGTCACCCTATGTAACGGGGGGATGTTTTATTTGGCACATGAGGACATTTGTAGGATAAATTTCTTAATAAGGTACAACATCGTGAGCCAGTACATATTTGGCTGTGCCTTTCGATTATACGGGTGCCATAGGTATGCTTCGCCCTATTTTTTATTGAGTTACTACGATATGCCTTTAAAAAAATCACTAAAAACCTATTAGGCGACAGCATCACAAACTTTGTTACACTGGGCTTGTTCATGCTGTTGGTGAGTTTTGTAGCACTTGCCTACATCGCCGTATTCTTTTTTGTCTACGACAACTTTAAGCTAGTTGAACTTCCACCGACTCTTTGGACAATAAGGTGTTGCATAATATTGGCTGATCTTGCCTATTATTGGGAGCATCGCTTTTTACACAAAAATGGTTTTGCGTAGGCGACGCATACGGTGCATCATAGCTCACCACATTTTAATATTTCGGTCACGTATCGCCACGGCCCATTAGACTGTTTTTCCCCACTGTTTTTTTATTTACTACTTGCTTTGTTAGGGTTTCATCCATTTATTATCCTTCTTGTCGAAGTGATAATGCAGGTTTACCAAACTTTATTACATACAGAAACAGTTAAAAAGTTACCTCGCCCAATCGAAGCGATTTTTAACACACCGTCGCATCATAGAGTACACGCGAGAAATACTCAGTACCAAGATAAAAACTACGCGGGCATTTTTATCATTTGGGATAGGCTTTTCGGTACCTTTGCCAAAGAAGAGGAAAAAGTAAACTACGGTGTCTATCCACAATTAAATAGCGTTAACCCATTAAAGGCTTTCTTTAGTGGCTACATAAAATTAGCACAACAAATCGGCATGATTTCTAATTGGTCAGATAAATTTAAGCTACTTTACAAGTCTCCAATTTGGGCTTGGCAACAAACTCAACGCAAACACCACAAAGCCACAGAAAATAATAGGCAATGATGAACTGAGTGACGACCGATTACGTTTGCACTTACTCAGTTCATACCATGCGTGAAATTACGAGCGTTTAAAAAGAAGTACATTTAATGACTTTCTAACAGATCTAGATAGTGGTCTGTTAGAAAGTCCCAGCCTACCCATGAAAACTACACTCTCGTGGTTTTTAACCACTTTTTTAAGCAAATAATAGCTTTTCAAAGCATGGAACGCGGCATTTCTACTCTCTGTGAATGAAATGTCATTCTTCAAATACCTTGCAAAGATAAGAGGTGTCATACTGGGTTGTAGCCCCAACTGTAATTGGTCTGTTTTAAGCCAAAACCGCTGTATTGCTCTGCCCGCAGCAACATAATCACGCCCATTTTCGATTGGCGCTTCGCTATGAATTGTAAAGTGACAACTGGCACGAACACCGGGGATCAAATCGAGTTGAAGGCGTGGTGCAATTGTGCCAAACAAGTAGCGGTTAAAAAAGGCCACTCGCCCCCAACTCTGAAACAACCACTGGGTTAATCTTGCCGTGAGTTTATCTAAACCGAGCGCTTGCTCAGGGATCTTTGTTTCACTGAACTGTTTACCCCAGTCGATGATTTCCCTGTGTACTAAGTAAGCTTCTTTCATCGTCAACCTAGTTTTTGCGTTATGTGCATTTAACCACGCAAAACGTCTTTTTTCTGCTGTGCTTTGATACCACTGCACTTTAAAACCCGTGGGTAAACTCTCTGCTAAGCTGCTTTTTTCTTCCTCCGTTAATGCGCGAGACCCCATTGCTTTTCTATGTACGGTACGAGTCTTAATATTGGGTATTAGCGGATCACGTATAACAGTGTCGCTCGGTATCAAGGAAATTTTATAGAGATCACTTACCCCGTTACCAGGTAGCTCTTCCATCTCAACCCCACAGCCAAACTTACTGGCCGCAATTTCAATGGTTTCTAATAATATGCCATGAGCAATATGACTAGAATGACCATCTAGGTCATACACGCTAGATGAACGAGTATTATTGGCGTGAACATTAAATGAAAACTCATCAACTAATTCAAACTGCCATGGTTGACAGTTATCACCACTAGGTGCCCACTTGGCCAGTTCAATAACTTTGCAAGCGAGTGTTAAATCCACAGGTTCTTCAACACAATCATCATTTTGTGGACTTTGCACAAGCCCGTTAAATTGCTTTTTGGCAAGTTTAAATGCGAGTTTTTGGATTGGGTTTTTATTTCCAAAAGGTCTCCAAACTTTATTTAGTTTATTGCTAAAAGCATCAAAGTGTAGACTATAGGGGGCGCATACAATAGTACCCCTATCTAGTAAAATCTTTGCCACTTGTGCCACAACGACACCTGCGGCGAGTTGACATCCTGCCACATTTGAAGGGCCCTTTTTGTTGGCTAAATCAACCTGTGTCGCGTCTACCAAAGCATGCCGTTGTAAATTTGAGGGCGTTAGACCCAGATAGAATTTAAGGTATTGCTCACTCTCTGAGTCATCCTTAAAATCAAAATACTCATCAAATGACATCTTATCAGGCAAAAAATTGATATAAGCCGTACCTAACCCGATAGGAGCAGCTGTCGTCGCGGGGATTTTACCGACTTCACACCGCGAAAATACCAATCTTCGAATATCCAAAACGAAGAAATCCAGTGCATCTACATAACAATCACACCCTTGTAAGAAAGCATCCACGTTGTCTTTGGTGACACCCTCATGAAACGCTCTAATATCAATTTCTGGATTGATATCTTTGGCCATATCTATCATGGTCTCCAACTTCTTTTTCCCGTAAGTGGACGTAGATGCGCCAATCTGCCTATTGGTATTTTCACAATTAAATTCATCGAAGTCAGCAAGACTAAACTTGGTGATCCCTAGCCTAGTCAATGCCAGTAAGTGACCTCCACCCACGCCGCCCATACCTGCTATCGCAATCCGTTTGTTTTGAAGAACGTGCTGCTCTGTTTGCGTAATCCAACCGATATTTCTTGAAAAAGCGAGGTCATAGTCAAAATTATGTGCCATTTTATTTATCCTTATTCTTAGTTTACTTCGCCTGATTTAACGCAAGAAAGCCGTCTACTTGCGGCTCAATACTGGTGTGAATACTGTTGTAGAACTCAATCATTTTGGGATTAGATTGAAGCAAGTATGGTGATTGCTCGACCGGCAAGAAATAAATCGCGCGACTCCCATTGTGATCAATGCCTTGACTTATCTTTGTTAACTCCAGTCCTAACATCTCAACTCTACGCGCCACTTTAGGAGAGGCAAATATAAGCATGCCTTTCATACCCAATAACTTCGCAAGTGCAATGTTGCTGAAGTACATGCCTGCAGACATTAAAGGGCGCGCGTACTCGTCGATTTTAAAAGTTTCACACTCTTTTTTTCTCACTTGAGGCAATATTGCAAAACGTGAAGCCTCGCCAAGACAACCTTGGTCAAAAAATTTACGATGCTGTTCAATTTGATAGTCGGTTAGATAGTGCATACAAGGTAGTGAGCTAACTTGACCTGCTGAGGGGCTTGTAATGAGGCGACTGCACCCTATGAATTGATCACATTCATTGTGTTTGAGCAAGAGGTGCAGTGCTCGCTCATCATGTCTATCTGATTCCAGCTTTGACGAACTCTTTGGCTCCCAATTTAATTCGGAACAATACACTTGGTAACGAATACCGTAACTTATCTCCTTTTCTGCTTGTGTAGTGGCTAGCTTAATGGAAAACGTGCTCGAAAACTTCTCGGATATTGAGTTAACCTGCATAAAACTCCCCTTATCTATTCATTGTTATGAACTGGAGTTTATCTGGACAGCGAAAAGTATAATCTGTAAAAACTATGTTTTATGCGGCGATTATTGCGCCCAATTGACGCGCAAATATCCTAGTGTAAATTGGCAGTTATTCGATATCCGAAGTGGCCACTTCTTTGAGCTTATCCACTATTAGTTTTTGATTGCGATTGTCTACAAAAGCAGTTTGATTGGACACAAACACATTATGTTTCGTATCCATAGCATAGAGTCGCACCTGCCCAGTGCTACCCCAAAACGTATTGATAAGACCTTGATCTTCTTGGGGGAAGGTATTCAATTCACTTGAGCGGTAGCGCAAAATATTCGTTGATGAAGGCGAAAGCTCAGCTTGCTCGGTATAGTCTAGAAGCTGTAGACGAATATCTACATAGTTATTTCGGCTTATCTTTACACGCATAAGCGCTAAAGGCCTCAATGATGTACTTGCTCGGCCAGCATTCGAAGCGACAATTTCTACTTCAAAGTAAGTATATAACTCTAGTTGCTGAGACTTTAGCTTTTGAAGTTGCGTTTCTATGTTCCTTATATCATCACGCAGACGCTCATGCCTAGTGCTCGATTCCATGATGACGTCGTGAATATCCTCTTTCACATCATTAAGTAGGAACTTAAGTGCAGCAATATTAATTTCTGGATCTTCCTTTTGATCAAAAACCATTTGAGAATAATTTCGTGTAATTGCCAATACCTGCTCTTCAAAATAGCGCGCTTCAGAATCATCGATGTAATTGCTCAAATCCCATTCTTTAAGCTCACTGACTCTGAATTCAATTAATGGATATTGATGATTATTAGGATCCAAGTACGCTGCAATTCTCTCGATACTTTTTTGCAAATTTGCCTTCGTTACGGCCATATTTTTTAGATCTTGTTTGGCCTTTTCATATGCACTGAATACAGTGTTTAGCGTAAACTCTGGGTAATCTATTTTGTCACCTCGTTGCCCTAGCTTATTATATTCATACAGCAATTCGTCAGGGATGTACGGTTCCAATAGTGCGAGCTCGTCAGTATCAAGTGGTACCCTGAAACGCGAAGATTCATCGCGGTTAATAGACGCTATTTCGATCACAACTTCAGGTGTCTCAACAAAATAAATTTGCCACACAGGGATCACAGCTGCGGAAATTACCCCTGCAAAGCCAAGTATGATGCTGCGAATGTTCTGCTTTACTCTCTGGATCAACGAAGAGGACTGACTTTTCTGCAAAGTAGACTCTCTGTTGTCGCTCATATTCTCACTCCAGCTACTATATGAACAAGTAAGATAGCGAACCTAATGTGACTACACTCGTTGGTAATTCGGTGATGTTCAGTCAAACAAAGTAAAGTATCGTGCAGAATTACCGAAGGCGATTATACTTAGCGTTACAAGAATTAAAGAGCTAATTGATTGTCGTACCTTCGCTTAAAATCAATATTAAAAACCATCCTAAACAGCAAGTTTTTGCTCTCGCTGAGAGAAGCATTCATCGCCTTAATCCCTTATTTTGTTTGCAGTGCTTTGGCGATTTTTATTTTAAATAGCGCACTTGCTTTTAACATCATCACAGTTAAGCACTCTCTGTACGAAAATGTATTCAACGCAGCCTCTTTAATATTGGCTCTCTTCCCTGTGATTGTTGCGATTTCAATAGGCTTTTTCATTTGTAAAAATTACGGCCAGAGCGGCATTGTTGGCGCAATGTTAGCGCTGCTTTGCTTTTCGGTTCATGGTCAATACATAGTCATAGACCAAGGCGCTTTTTCATTAAACCCCAGTGGGGCGACGCCTTACGCGCTTATTATCCCGAGTATCAGCAGTTTACTATTAACTTTCTTGGTAAAGATACAGCCTAATCTCGCTACTTACTTTCATCAAGTTAGTCGATTTCTAAGTGAAAAATTGCTAATTATACTGCCCTTCTTTATCGCTTTTTTCAGCTTTTATGCGTTTATGCCCTTGCTCAATTTAATTGGGAATGAAATCGCCGTTTTAATCACTCCAAATCCTGATGAGCTCTCCATCGCTCAATTAACTTTTCAGCGAATGATTGCCATTCATGCCTTATGGTTTGTTGGTATCCATGGAGACAACACCTTTAACATGCTGTTTGATGCGCAGTACTTAACCCAACCAATATTGGCCAATCTACCAGCTAAAACTTTTTACGATACTTTCGTTTTGATGGGGGGTACAGGCTGTTTTGCAGGACTTATTATCGCAGCATTTTTCTTAAAACGTGGTAGCCATGAACAGAACATCGTCAAATTATCTTTGCCTTTCACTATCTTCAACTTTTGCGAAATAATCCTATTTGCGTTACCCGTATTTTTGAACCCCGTCATGCTAGTCCCTTTTTTACTTGCACCAATCGTGAATTTTATTATTTCATACATCGTTATTAGCGCGGACTGGGTCACTGTGTCTGATGTACATATAAGCTGGATGCTCCCTACGCTTTTTAGCGGGTATGAAGTATCTAAAGGCTTTTCGGGTGTTATATTGCAATGTTGTTTAATATTGCTTAATGCGTTTATCTATTACCCTTTTTTGAAAAAGCAAAGTGAGCAGTTTCATTTTATCAATGCGGTCAGTAAACTCAGCGACTCATTAAACATTGCAGAGCAACTTAGGCAGTCTAGCGAAAAGGACTTTCTATCCCATAGGCAAGATATCGAAAAATCAAACAAAGCGTTACAGCATACATTGTTAGAGATCAGTAACGGTAAATTATTACTCTTTTATCAGCCGCAGATATGTCAGAAAACAAATGAAATTCGTGGTTTTGAGGCTTTGTTGAGATTACAAAAGCCAGACGACACGATTATAGGCCCACACTTTTTAGACACCTTAATAAAACATGATAGGACAGATATCATCGATACATGGGTGATAGAACAAGCACAGAGAGATCTGCACTACTTTGCTAAAAGAAATTACAGGCCCATTATCAGCATCAATGTAAACCCCAAAGTACTGTGCGACAATATACTCATCACCCACATGTGTGAAAACTTTAAGTTATTTCCTAATCAATTAAAAATTGAAGTTGTCGAGTCAGCTTACCTCAAAGATAAGCGCACAGTTATTAGCAATATCGAGAAGTTAAAGAACAACAATATTAAAACCGTAATCGATGACTTTGGTACGGGTTACTCTAGTCTATCCATGCTGGCTGACTTGCCCATAGACATTATAAAATTAGACAAATCCATGCTGGACAAGGCTCAGACCCAAACTGGCGAAGATTTCTATACTTATGTTGTGGCACTCTTGCACAAAATGAACAAACACTTAGTTGCTGAGGGCGTTGAAACAGAAAAACAATTAAAATTTGTTCGCGCTCTACAAATAGAAACTGTACAAGGGTGGTATTACCAAAAAGCTCTGCCCAAACAAGAGATTATTCCTTATCTGCGCCAGTTTTATTCAAGCAATAACTAGGGCTGTTCAGCAACCCCATTTATTTGCCATATCACACAAAAAAATTACTTTAAACTAGAAATAAACACACTCGCGATGTCATAAGCTGTACTAGCTCAGACTTGATCTGACAGTTACCCATTTTTCTATCGGTGACTGTCAATTTAGTTATTTAGTTTTGCGCTAAGTTCTTTCCAGCCCAAACTCGTTTCCCATCAAGCAGTGTTTCTAGTGGAGTCCTACCACAGCATATTTTCCCTTGGTGGGTTCGGTCATTATTGTAATAAACCATCCATTCGTCCAGATCCTTTTGCAACTCTTCTAGCGAATCGTATAGTTTTTTACGGAACGTAATTTGATAAAACTCATTAAGAATTGTCTTATGGAAGCGTTCACAGATTCCATTTGTCTGAGGCGACATAGCCTTGGTTTTAGTGTGATCAATGTCGTTGATTGCAAGGTATAGCTGATAATCGTGATGCTCAACTTTTCCGCAATACTCGGTGCCTCTATCAGTCAGAATTCGTAACATTGGCAACTCATATTGCCCGAAGTAAGGCAAAACCCTATCGTTGAGTATGTCTGCTGCTGTGATCGGTGTTTTAGTCGTATAGAGCTTAGCAAATGCGACTTTGCTGTAGGTATCAATGAAGGTTTGCTGGTAAATACGGCCAACGCCTTTTAGGTTGCCAACATAAAATGTGTCCTGCGAACCGAGATAACCTGGGTGAGCAGTTTCTATTTCACCACATGCTTCATCATCATTTTTCTTCTTCTCAAGGGCTGTTATTTGACTTTCAGTTAAAATAATTCCCTCTTTAGAGACCTTATTTTCTAATGCTTTAAGTCGCTTTTTGAAGTTTTCTAAATCATGACGAAGCCATATTGAACGCACACCGCTTCCAGATACGAAGATACCTTGCTTTCTTAACTCGTTACTCGTTCTGTGCTGACCATGAGCTGGATATTCGATAGCATACTGAACGACTGCTTTTTCAGTCTCATCATCAACTCGATTTTTTATATTTGGCGCTCTACGGCTTTTGTCTACTAGGGTGTGATTACGTCAGAATCGCTTGGTACTTATACCGTCTGTTTCCCTTGGTAATCACACTAATTCAGATAAAGTGATCAGGACCGGTGGTTAATAAATATTCACGCTCTTGCCCTGGGCTCTCATTTATCAATAAAAATAACTACACTTCACATAGCTAATACGATCATCACCAGTATCTTGATAATAAAACCCTGTCGCGTAAATTTCTCTACCATCCACTTTGCCACACACTACTGGACCATTAATATCAGAATCTTTGTAGCTATGGAGATAAGAAGTTGATTTCCCTAAGACCCTCGTGCATTCAAACCGTTCTACGTTTCTGTCCCCCTCATCATAAAAGTACATGCCTGTCACAACAAATCCGCCTGCATACTCATATCAATCATTGCTATTGCTATATATCGTAAATCTGTGATGAAGATAGGGATATCTTTCGCTTGAAATTCATATAGGCTTCTTTCCTCATAGGCATTAAATGTACTTAGAATATGGACTGCCAACCTTTTATTCTGATAAAGCGCTAACTTCCAGCCATTCCCTTTACCGAGCATGGTATAAAATTGAAAAGCTTGAGTACTGACGCCGCCACCTGCTATAGGAAGCACGGTATTTTCCAATGACGGGTGTGATGAAGAGTGTGCAAGTGATGAATGACACCATATGGCCAGCAACGTTATTACACGCTTTGAACTTTCATTTATTTTCCTTAATGACCACTGTTAATTAAAAGCACAATTTAGCTTAAAGCAGCCAAAAGCTTTATTACAGACTATTATCGTTGCACCAATTGAACCCTTTTGGATTGCTATTTCTCTACCATTCGATATAAAAGAAACAAAAAACCAAAAATAAATTTATAATTAAATTAATTAATATCAAACCCAGATCACAAAACAATCAAATTAAAGTTGTTACATAAAAGAAAAAACAAAAATAAAATAAAAATCACCGTCAAAAAACAACATTAAAAACTTAAAAAACTAACCATTGAAAATAAAAAACAACTGGTAAAAATAACAGTACAAAATAAAAAAAGAATAAAATACAAACACATAAACGAGTTGCAAAAACCAACATTAAAAGCATCGAAATTTTATAAATAAATTCATAAAGATTACCCACAACCATTGATAAAACAAAAAAATACAAATACTTTAAATACGCAAATTAAGAGCCACAAAAAGAAAACATAGTTTATAAAAAGTAATACTTAAATAAGGAAATATAAAATGAAAAAAGCAATGCTTGCTTTAGCGACACTTATTGTTAGTAACTCTGCATTCGCGGTGACAAATAGCCTACCAGCTAATTGTGATTACGGCCGTCATGCGCCATATGATGTAGAATTTCATCAAGTGTCTAGTGCTGTATCAGACGGGTTAGAGGTATTTGGCAACCCATACGACCTCGCAGCGTGGGATGAATTTTTTGACAGTATGTCTGATCTACTGGACAGTTTCGACTATTTGCGAGTTGAAACTCCGAAGCACGTTTTGCGAGGCTCAAGCTTTAGAGCAAAAGGCAATTTATTTGATAAATACGCCTACGTAAACTTTCACAATTCAGAGAAAGGTTATACGGGGCGTGATAAATCCAATTTAGACGCAAACTCTTACCACTACATGTCTTTTGATAAGACTCACGGTTACGGCCTAATCTGGATAACGCGCGGTGCATTATGCTCTGCAGAAGGTGTATGGGTTCAAAATAACCCATCAGTGTCAGGCAGTGGATTAAGTACGTCTGGAGATCTGATCACAGCAAAAGTTAACTACTCTGTAGATAACTACTCAAAAGCTGCTAAAGACTCTAATACTCCAGTAAAACTAACTGTTACCTCTCGCAGTGACGGTTACGATACTCGAAGTTCAAAGACATTTACGACTACACGTACATCAGGTAGCTACACACTGCCAATCTCTGCTCACGCAGGTGGTGGTATTTACGACATACAAGTAACAGTGCATGATGGCAACTATCACCGAACCATTAATATGGGTAGTACTTGGGTACAAGGCCCCAGTGTTCCTCCATGCGAAGGCTGTGTCGAATTGTAATGCGCCACCTAGGGCATTCGCAAAATCTATTTTGACATGAATAAAAATTAATATCTTTTCCGTAATTTAAAAGCTCTGCCAAATATAAATGACAGAGCTTTTTATTCTCTACAGTGCTGTTTCAACCAAGTACTATTCTCAGAGCACTCATAAACACTCATTTCCGAACCCAGCATGAAAACTTGTTAAACTGAGTAACAAAAGCCCATTGCGGTAAAAAATTTGCAGCTTTAAACCTATAAAGCCCATCCATTCCAAGAAACATATATAGGGGTAGCACTTTACTTTTGTCCGAATTTAAAACCAGCGCCTCAGTTTATTGAGCTTTTTAAGACTATCAAAACGCCACACTCCATTTCCGATGAAATAGCCATCTTGTCTACATCAGATAGATTTAGTTGTGAAAGGCATTGATACCCATCTCATATATCCAACGTTTCACAATGTGAATCTGAAAGGACAAGGTAGCAAATAATCACTATGCAACGATTGAATCAGTTTTCCACGCCCAAAGAACAACTCTAAGAGCATTAAAAACTTGAAAGTGCTCTATCTTGAAGGTATTTGTCTTACACAACAAACGCTTAGCTAGCACGGGTCTTATATATCAATGATAGCTAAGGTTATTACTATTTAAGCCTATTAGAATTTACAGCTAGCTTTCCTGCTCAGCGCGTGCAAACCACTCAATGACCTGCATTAAGTAAGCCTCACCATATTTAGCGGTAAACTCCTTAGTATGACGCTCATTTGAGTCACGTAGTGATGCAATTCGTGATCGCGTATACTCTGGCGTCAGATTGATATGACATTTCACAGTAATCGCATGTCGCCACTGCTCATAGCTTTGAAAATAAAAATTAGTCGCGTCAACCATAATATCTTGGGCTCCCATAAAGCTTTAAGATTTCACCTTAGTGTGCTTATATACCTGCGGCAAATATACTTGCTTGCAAAATACCTGACCGTCCTGAATTCATAATACCTCACACTAATCACCTAGTTATTAAACGAAGTACATAATGCAAAGTTTAGTCAGAAATTGAACGAAGACGAACTAAGGGCCTATGAGCCCAAGGCAAAAAGCTCTCAGAAAAGCTAAGGCACATCACGCGCTAACAACGTACATGTGCCAATATATAGATTAGTTAACTTACATACGACTGCAACATAGGTGTAGCAACGGGCAGTTCCCACTCTACTTCAGCATCGCTACTTAGGATTTCTGTTTTGACAATCAAATCAGATAACTGCTGCGCAACAAAGTTATCTACAGACTTTAACTCGACGCCCAGCTTAAACACTTTAAAGTCTACACCAAGCGACAACTTCCAGTCTTTGGGTGTATAGGAATCGTTCAGGTTTGCTCTGAGGTGAATGTATTTAGGGGTAATGTTGGTATCTACAAAGATTTCTTTTAAGTTATGCTTTTGTAATTTATTGTCTGTATTAAATAAGAATGGTAATGGTGTTTTTAGCAGGTATTGAGATTCGATAAATACGGTATCTTTTCCGCTGATACGTTTTAGCCCTTCGCTAATCCAAAGTAATCCATCGCAGGCGCTTACATTACTTAAAAATGCTCTAAAGTCCTCAGCTTTAACCTTTAATCGAGCAGCCCACTGCGCTACAAACTTTTCTACATCATCATCAGTAAGATGGCTTCCTTGACCTGCTAACTTTTTCGCGATGCTGTCTAAGTAACTTAAACTTACACTACTACCAACACTTAAACTATTACCAGAGAGTCCCGAAGAGTGATATTCAGCTGTTGGTCGAGTTCGCCAGTATGTATGCAATGCCATGTAGCTAACTTGAGAATAAGTACTCTCATAAGCGGCAGCTTCTAATGATTTGCTTTTGTCGACTTCAACACTCCCTATACCAACCGTTCCCTTGACTTGTCCTTTCGCAGATAGCGCTTTTACACCATATTGGGTGTATGTCATATCAATATCTTGAGTATGCATTAACCTGACATCCTCCTGGCCCTCTCTAAGCGGCTGGAGCATAATCTGAACACGGCCTGTAGTATGTTTTCTGGCATAGTCCGCACTCGCTAAATTTAGTTCCGCACCACCTGAAGCTTTAAACTTGATTTCACCTACAGCAGCATTGAGACCAACTTCAGCCTCCGCGCCAATCTTTCCTTCTATGCTTCCATCAAGTTCAGTCAAGGTAATATATACCTTAGTATTCTCATGTTTCACCGACTTGCCTTCGCCTAGCCGTCTAATTTCATTCAGTATCGCCGCTGTTTTAGTATCCACTGAGTTGGCTTGAGCGTTTAGGGGTTGCTCCGAATTAGGTGCTTTTACGTGTGCTCGACAGGCTGCTATTACGGAATCTGTTTTATATTCAGAGCACCACCACTTTTCTTCCACCTTTAATGGATAAAGCTCCTTGTTAAGTTCGTGCTGTTCATTAAGGAACTTGCCGACTTCTTTTTTAAACGCTTTATTTTTGATGCCTTGACTATCTTGAGACAATTGGTCTGCATCTTTTGTAACTTGAATCAGATCTCCTGAAAAATAGTCAGAGCTGATACATGCTAAGATTAAAGTACTGCAGCCTATTTTCCCCTCCCCGCTGACGCCAGCTTTTGCTTGCACGACAACGGTACCTTCCATCTCCGGAGATGCTACCCCTACAAATACACTCCCCCCTATTTTGCCTTGATATTTGGCACCCGCTAAATGATGCAATGAAGAGCGATATTCCGGTGTAAGAATATCAACCACATCTGACTCAGCACGTTTGTATGGTAATTTATCACCATTGTAGTGATGAGAAAGGTAATTAACGGCGGCTTTTGCACCTCCCCCTGTAATACCAAATTCAGCTGAAAAAGCACCTGTTATTTCCAAAGGGTTAAAGCTTGCTTTACCTTCTACACCTTTAACTTTACCTAACTGAAGAATGCTTGTATGTCCGGCTACGTTCTCTATACCCCCAAGCTCTATCTCAGGATTGCCTTTTGGATCGCCCATAATTTCCTCGTGATTTATTGGCGCTTTGTGCAAGCGCGGTGAGTTTTAGGAAACAGGGATAGAAAATAATGTACTCTACAGAATGTTCAATAAAGCCTCTTATCCTCTAGCCTTCCCATCGTATGTCACTACGCATAATTTACTGCAAATCTTTGCATGTAAACTCAGCTGTAAATACGAAAAACCCAGCACAATTAACGGCATATTTTGGCGCACTTCAACGCTGCACCTGTAAATCACGAAAGGTAGGGTGATAGGCAAAAAAAGCAAGTTGCGCAACATAAGTGACAACTTGCTTCTTAGTTTAAATTGATTAGTTTTTACTGTACGGAACAGGGAAGAAGTCTTCTATTTCAACTGAATTGTCTGACGTGGTATCCTGATAAATTCGATAGCCTAGTAATACGTCAAGTATGCCCATCCCAAATGGAGAATAGACACGTGGTTTATTAAAATCAGGTTTCACTCTTTGTTTAATTAAATCAACAATATTGCCCCCCATAAACGCCCTATTGCCATTGATCTGCTCAGCCAGTTCAAGTGAAGTGTTGGCTTTAATTGCATGATCAATATCATCAGCAAAGTTTTGGCTATCAACTATTAGCTCCGCCGAAATGTCTCTAAGTGACATGTGAATAATCGTTGGATTATGTGCTAATAGCGCTTTATCTTTAACATAAGGAGTAATTGCAGAAGTTGCGAACATGACTAAATCAGACTTTGAAATATCAGAAATATCATTGCTTCCTTTGCCTTCGATATGAGGGAATTTAGCGCAGAACTCTTGCGCTCGCTGAATGTCTAAATCAATTACTGTCATCGTATCGATTTGCCACCCTGTTTGCTCAAGTAGCTTGACAATTGTATGAGATATCAAGCCACTGCCAACAACTGATAAATTCTCAATTTTACCTGGCGTTGCGTGCAGATATTTTGCACCAAGAACCGCTGAAGCAGCTGTTCTAAATGATGAAATTTGCGAGCCTTCTAAACACGCAAGAGGGTACCCTGTTTCTCTATCATTCAAGATCACAACCGCAGATGCTCTGTCCAAACCTGACTTTAAGTTATCAGGGAAACTAGCTATCCATTTAATGCCTGAAACCGGTTCTTTTTCCGACTCTATAGATGCTGGCAGCGCAATAATGCGATTTTGTGGTTGCTCAGGGTAGCGCAGAAAATAACTATCTGGGCAAACTGTGTTACCAGCTTCAAATTCGCAATAACAATCAGCAACACTATCAAGTAATTTATCTCCGTGATTATTTAACCACTGTGATACAGCCTTGGCACCAATAACCTTAAAAGGTTTCATACTAATACTCCTTTAGAAATTTTCTTGTAAAAGTTGCTCTGAGTCGGCGTTATTGATTGAGAAATGTTCATCAAGCCACTCGGGTGAATAAATTGTGTTTAAGTAACGTTCACCATGATCTGGTGAAATAGCGACTACCTTTGCCCCAACGGGTATTTGATCTGCATATGCTTTCACACCACACAAAACGGTTCCTGTCGAGCCTCCGACTAATAAACCTCGATTTGCAAGTTGATGACACATATCCAGCGTGTCTTGCTCTTCGATTCTTATCAACCCATCAAAATAAGATAGGCGACTAATCGGCGGCTCTTTACTCGCTCCTAACCCTGGGATTTTCCGCTTGCCACTGATCCCGCCAAAAGTGATTGAGCCGACAGAATCTACAGCAATGATTTTGGTTTGAGGCATGTTCTTTTTGAAAAACTGGCTTATTCCACCCAAGGTTCCGGTAGTACCAGCGCCTACAAAGATATAATCTAAATCTGGAAATTGACGCGCAATAGACTTTGCCGTGTACAAGTAATGTGCTTCTATGTTATCGATATTCTCATACTGATTTATCCATACTAACGACTCATCTTGCTGGCAAAGAGCTCTTATTTTAGCGATTCGGCTATTTAGAAAGCCGCCATTTTCGTCTTTGTTTTTAACTTTTATGATCTTAGCCCCGTAAGCTCTAATAAGCCTTTCTGAGCTAGGTAATATGTTCGGGTCAACGACACAAATAAATTCATAACCCTTCGCAGCACAAATAATACTTAATGCGATACCTAAGTTACCTGAAGAGCTTTCAATAACTTTACTGCCCTGTTTCAATTTACCTTGCAACTCAAGGCGGCTGATCATCTTAAGAGCAGGTTTTATCTTTATAGAACCTCCAATTGAAAAACCTTCCATCTTTAGGAATAAATTGGCATGCGGCAAAAGTGTATTTTCTTCAACAAACAAATCATCAAACACGCAATCTAAGGGAGACTTAAAGATCATGACTACTCTCCATCAAAAACTCGATTGGCAGCGCATATTGAAGTGGAATTTTTATCAGCAATTCATGTTTAGTCGACTTTTTATTAAGCAATTTTCCTGCAAGCGCCGTTGAAATTACTTGAGATTTGTCTATTTCAACGCCAGTATCCCAGCACTTTACACTAATCAATGGACTATCATAGTTAACCATTAGACAAGGTATTTTTGTAAGTTTCAGTGCTCTAGCGGCGCTAAATCTATGATGTCCGTCAAGAATTACATTGGTTTGTTCATCAATTAAAACGGGATGTGTCCAAACTTTATGTTTAGATATTTTATCTGCTAGGTAACTAGCATGATTTGAACAGTGCTCTTCCGATGGTAAAAGTGAAGATACTGATTTAAAGCCGAGTGTGATCTCTGCCATACTCATATCATTTTCTCCGAGTTCCTTGGTTGACATAAGGTTTTTTAAAATGCGGTATACACACCTACCGAAGCTAATATAACGCCTGGGAGGTAATCTAAAAGTTTATGCTGGAATACTCTTTTCGTTTTTACACTGCTTAATAAACAGTATAAAAAATTGAAAAAAGTAGCTCCTATACAGAAAATAAGACCAAGAATCACGATAACAAAACTATTCTTATCATTCTGAGGAATAAACTGTGGTAAAAAAGATAAAAAGAAGACACTAACCTTGGGGTTTAATGCACTAATAATAAAACCTCTTGTTAGATACTTATTTGTTTGATTGGGCTGTTCAACTTGAACTGTCTTATGGCCGTCCCTTCTAAAAACTTCTAATATAATGCTAATACCCATCCATATTAAATAAGCAGATCCAAGATACTTTATTACACTGAATAAAACAGGGTTGCTAGCAATAACTGCTGATATACCAATAAATGTAATCAACACATGAAACAAATACCCTAAGAAAAGCCCTATAATACTAGGAGTCGCCGCTTTCCATCCCTTATATTTGTAATTACTAATTACATACAGTACATCCGGTCCGGGAATTGCGTTTATTACTAAACTCGTAGTCAAAAATAAGACAATGTTAAGCTGCTCCATTGCAAACTCCAAGAGACTCTCTCATCTCAGAAAACATTTCCTGAGCTAATATACGCTTCTCTTTAGTGAAGTTTTTTTCCAAAAATAATGGACCAAAATGGGTTTGTGGGGTTGAATCAGAAAGTGAAAAACAATCTCTTTGGCTAGTATACTCTTCTATTAGACTAAATGCAGTCATGTAGGAATCTGCTTTTATCGACCACACTGACTCTAATTCCCATATGTTTTCCAGCTTTTTAGTTCTTATGATATTTCCCTTATCTATACCACTGTTTACATAGTGAATAGTTGCACCGGCAGCCTCTTCAAGATCAGCAGGAGATGCGCAAATCAGGTACTGCTCAATAGCAAACATACCACGGGCATGAGGTAGAACGGCTGAATGAGCATTTACAATTCTTTGTTCAAAACAATCAATCCACCAATCATCTAAAATACAGTCTAGAAATATTGCCGCGCATTTAAATGTTTTATCCGCACTCACCATTTGCTTTATGGTATCGCTATTAAAACTCGTTAATACGATGCAATTATCCATTCCAATAGCCGATGTACTAGGTACGCCAAACCTCTTTATCATATCTATTTCTGAAAGAGACAGTCCACCATATGCTTTGTCAAATTCATTAATATGTTCAATTGATAAGTCAGAATTTCCCTCATATTTTTTATGCAAGCTGGTGAGAGCTTCTTTGTCCAGTTTATTATTATCTCTTACTAAAAAAACTATATTATCAAATTCTTTATTTTTCGATATTTTATCTACAAGATACGCTGTATGGAACAGCGCTTCGGTAAGCACGTATAGGGTTTTCATTTCAATATCCTTTGGTTATTACCCACGAAACAATGTATTTTCACCTAATGGCGTATTATTCTTGATCTTTGGTACATTCAATGTCAATTAAAAAACGAGTAAAAAAATCCCCAACACCATAATATCCATAAAAACTTATTATTGTTTTTAGGTTAATTTCAAAAAACAAACCAATACTTTAACCCTAAATTCAGCCTTTTCAATTGATTTTATAGCTTTTAATTCCCCAGAAAAGGTAAAAATTAATTATTCACTTTATATTAGTTTAAAAAAAAAGAATAATCGAAATTTATAAATTAATTATTTTATAACTTGTAACAAGATGTAATTCTATATTTTACTACTTAAAATCATAAGTCCTTAATTAAAAATAAAGGGTAAAATACTAAGAAAGGCAACCCTCCCCAAAATCTACCGAAATTTATTAAAAGGATGAGTAATGAACAAATAGACTCATACCACTATTTACACAGCAGTAGAACGCTCCAAATTATTAACTTTTGAAGACAGATAGAGATGAAGACAGGGCTGGGCTAACAGTGTAATCCATCTTATTAATTTCAGAGTGAATAGAGATCACACGGGTAGCTATGAATCGTTACATATAAAACCAGTGTACAACGAAACCTGACACTAGGATCAATTTTTTAAAAGTAATAAAAAAGCGCGTATAAAAACGCGCTTTTTCTGGCTGTTTATTTGTTAATCTTTAGAGATTATACAACTTTAACCGGCACTGCTTGCTCAGAACCAAACTTAGTCGTTAGTTCTTCTTCAAGTGGAGTAAATGCTGTTAGGTCAATGCCTTCAACCGCAGCTTTATACTCGTCCATAGTTGGGAAGCGGCCAAGTACAGTTGAAAGTACAACCAACGGTGTTGAGCCAAGCAGAGACTCACCTTTCTTCTCTGATGTATCTGCTACAACACGACCTTGGAATAGACGCGTAGAAGTTGCGATTACAGTGTCACCAGGCTCAGCCTTTTCTTGGTTACCCATACATAGGTTACACCCTGGGCGCTCTAGATATAGGATGTTTTCATATTTAGTACGTGCAGCTGTTTTCGGTTTTTCATCGTCAAACTCAAAACCAGCGTACTTAGCTAGAATTTCCCAATCGCCTTCAGCTTTTAGCTCATCAACAATGTTGTATGTTGGTGGCGCGACAACTAATGGCACTTTGAATGAAATTGAGCCGTTTTGCTTTTCAAGGTTACGAAGCATTTGCGCAATTATCTGCATGTCACCTTTGTGAACCATACAAGAACCAACGAAACCTAAATCAACTGGCTTGTCGTTGTAGTATGAAACTGGGCGAATTACATCGTGCGTATAACGCTTAGAAACGTCTTCGTTGTTTACGTCAGGGTCTGCAATCATTGGCTCGACGATTTCGTCAAGGTCAACAATCACTTCTGCGTAGTACTTAGCATTGTCATCTGGAGCAAGAGCTGGTTGCTCACCAGAATTGATACCCGCAATACGCTCGTCAGCAAGGTCGATAAGGCCTTGAAGCGTCTTCGCTTCGTTTTCCATCCCCTTGTTGATCATGATCTGGATACGGCTCTTAGCAAGTTCAATTGACTTGATAAGCGTTTCATCGTTTGAAATACAGATTGACGCTTTCGCTTTCATTTCTGCAGTCCAGTCAGTGAAAGTGAACGCTTGGTCAGCCATTAGTGTACCAATGTGTACTTCAATGATACGACCTTGGAACACGTTCTCGCCGCCAAATTGCTTCAGCATTTGTGCTTGAGTTGCGTGTACAACGTCACGGAAGTCCATGTGCTCTGCCATTTTACCTTTGAAGGTAACTTTTACAGAGTCAGGGATAGGCATTGCCGACTCACCCGTTGCAAGCGCGAGTGCTACAGTACCTGAGTCAGCACCGAACGCCACACCTTTAGACATACGAGTATGAGAGTCACCACCGATGATGATAGCACGGTCGTCCACAGTAATATCATTAAGTACTTTGTGGATAACGTCAGTCATTGAATGGTAAATGCCCTTCGGGTCACGTGCAGTGATAAGGCCAAACTTGTTCATGAATGCCATTAGCTTAGGAATGTTAGCTTGCGCTTTCTTATCCCAAACAGACGCTGTGTGACAACCAGATTGGTATGCGCCATCAACAAGTGGAGAAATCGTTGAAGCAGCCATTGCTTCAAGTTCCTGTGACGTCATAGGACCTGTTGTATCTTGCGAACCTACGATGTTAACTTTAACGCGAACGTTAGAGCCTGCATGTAGTGGCGTGTCTGAAGCAACACCTACGGCATTACGGTTGAAGATTTTCTCAACAGCCGTTAGACCTTGTCCTTCATGCGAGATTTCTTTAGAAGGTGCATAAACCGTTGGTGCTTCAACACCTAGTGTTTGTGCAGCTAGCGTTTGAAGTTTCTTACCGAATACTACCGCGTAAGAACCACCGGCTTTCATGAACTCTACTTTTTGAGGAGTAAACGCAGATGAAATATCAGCAAGCTCTTCTTCGCCATTGAATAGTTTTTTAGCTTTAGTGTCGATAGTAAGCACAGTACCAGTTGCTACTGAGTATGCTTCTTCTAATACTGAGTCACCATTTTGATCAGTAACAGTATTGCCGTCAGCGTCTACTTTCTTAACCCAGTTTTTAAGGTCAAGACCAATTCCACCAGTTACATCAACAGTAGTAAGGAAGATAGGAGCAATACCATTTGTACCTGCAACAACCGGGGCGATATTGATAAATGGAACGTAAGGACTTGCTTGAGTACCAGCCCATAGTGCTACGTTGTTCACACCAGACATACGTGAAGAACCAACACCCATAGTACCTTTTTCTGCGATAAGCATCACTTTCGCGTTAGGGTGCTTTTCTTTCAGCGCAACGATTTCTTGTTGTGCTTCAGGTGTGATCATACATTGGCCGTGAAGTTCACGGTCAGCACGTGAGTGCGCTTGGTGACCTGGAGAAAGTAAGTCAGTAGAAATATCACCTTCGCCCGCGATGAAAGTAACTACTTCGATTTTTTCTGCAACATCAGGAAGCTTAGTGAAGAACTCAGCTTTCGCATAGCTTTCTAGGATATCCTTAGCAACTGCATTGCCTGCTTTGAATGCGTCTTGTAGACGAGCAGTATCAGCATCGTATAAGAATACCTGTGTTTTAAGTACGTCAGCCGCTTGCTTCGCAACCGCTTCGTCATTGCCAAGAGCAAGATCAAGAAGCACAGCGATTGAAGGACCACCTTTCATGTGAGAAAGAAGCTCAAATGCGAAGTCAGCTGTGATTTCAGCGACAATCTCTTCACCTAGGATAATTTCTTTTAGGAACTGTGCTTTAACACCAGCAGCGCTCGTTGTGCCTGGAAGTGTGTTGTAGATGAAGAATTTAAGAGAATCTTCGCGGTGCTCATGCCCATCATCTTTGATTTGGGCAATAATTTCAGATAATAGCTCTGCGCTATCAATTGGTTTTGGATTTAGTCCTTGTTCCGTTTTACGGGTCTGGATTTCATCCAAGTACTCATTATACAAACTCATATAAACCTCGTCAGGCAGTAATACGCATAGATAAAACAGGGTTATTTTACCCTATTTTAAAGCGCTCGTAATCATTTAACTAAAAAGCACTTTTTAGTTTTTATTTGGGCCGCAAAATACACTAGATTCACTACGTTACGCTAATTTATAAAGTTAATGCGCGGTATAAATAGCATTTATATGATAATAATTCCCATTTACCAAACTAATATAAGTCTAGCCATATAAAACAATATGCCATTTAGTTCATTAGTCAATTTATGTACAATTGCGCAATGGTTTCCCCTATCTTTTTTCTCACCTTTCTAGCCTCTATTTTAGAGAGGCGACGTGCCTTGCCCTCTCTTGCACTGGCACTTTAAAGCTCTCCTTGCATAACCGTTTTTTAGCTCTCGGTAGCCCAAATGCAATGGCTTCCCACCAATCGGCGTATAAACTATTTAACTTTCCGGCGAGCTTAAATTCATGAACATTGAATTCTCCCCTATCTCCAAAACTATCAGCAGCAGCATGTGATCTGCTTTAATCAGACCAGACACTTCAATAAAGGAATAATATCCTGATATTGAGGTGTTACATGACAAAACGAAAAAACAGAACTTATACCAACGAGTTTAAGCAAGAAGCTGTCGCATTGGTTACCGAGCAAGGCTATAGCGTGCCTAAAGCGGCGGCGTCATTAGGGATAACAGACAAGCTGCTTTACAACTGGAAGGCCAAATTGGAAGCAGAGCAATCGGGTGTTGCATTAAGTGCCGATGAGCGTGACGAGCTGCTCCGTCTTCGCAAAGAAAATAAGGAGCTGAGGATGGAAAAAGATATATTATAAAAGGCCAGTGCCCTGTTGCTCAAGGAAACCAAGTAGCGTTTGAAACCGTTAAACAGCTAGCTTCAAATTATCCGGTTAGCCAGCTGCATATTTTCATGCATCGCGATCACCGAATAACATTGATGCCGATCACTTTTGGCTAAAAATGTTGTTGAGTGATCGACTTGATGTTATTGACGTAAAAGTCACCCTTTCTCTCACATTGTAGGTGTGTTTAACCGTTATTCTTATCGTTTTAACCGCGATGGGGGTAACTATGCCAACGGCACCTATATCAATGAGAAAATTAAAAGAAATATTACGGCTAAAATACGGCGCAGATTTAACGCATCGTCAAATAGCTAAAAGCTTATCTATTTCCCCATCGTCTGTTTCAACTTATGCTAATCGAGCTGCACAGCTCGGCATTACCAGTTGGCCATTAGATGATACGTGGGATGACAGTAAGCTCACTCGTGCATTCTTCGCAACCAAAGTCCAGCCTAAGCAGTATGCTTTACCTGATTGGCTTACCGTCAAGCAAGCCTTAAGCTGTAAAACCATGACCTTAATAGATAAACCCGCGTTAAAACCCTTACCGCAAACCGTTTATCAATATACCTTCGTGAAGAAGGTACACGTACACATTGATTACCAT
>NZ_AUXT01000153.1 GCF_001625595.1 Pseudoalteromonas luteoviolacea NCIMB 1942 | reverse complement strand
ATGGTAATCAATGTGTACGTGCACCTTCTTCACGAAGGTATATTGATAAACGGTTTGCGGTAAGAGTTTATCTATTAAGGTCATGGTTTTACAGCTTAAGGCTTGCTTGACGGTAAGCCAATCAGGTAAAGCATACTGCTTAGGCTGGACTTTGGTTGCGAAGAATGCACGAGTGAGCTTACTGTCATCCCACGTATCATCTAATGGCCAACTGGTAATGCCGAGCTGTGCAGCTCGATTAGCATAAGTTGAAACAGACGATGGGGAAATAGATAAGCTTTTAGCTATTTGACGATGCGTTAAATCTGCGCCGTATTTTAGCCGTAATATTTCTTTTAATTTTCTCATTGATATAGGTGCCGTTGGCATAGTTACCCCCATCGCGGTTAAAACGATAAGAATAACGGTTAAACACACCTACAATGTGAGAGAAAGGGTGACTTTTACGTCAATAACATCAAGTCGATCACCGAATAACCTAAGTCGATCGCCCAATAACATTTTTAGCCAAAAGTGATCGGCATCGATGTTATTGCATGATCGCGATGGATGTTATTGGCTGTTCGGCATCAATGTTATTCGGTGATCGCGATGCATGAAAATATGCAGTAGCTCAAAAATTTTTATGAAATGACACAGATTTTTGAACACTACCTTCCTAGACGGTAAAGGACATTCCCTGGATGGGTAAAGAAGCTTACCCTACAAAAAGAAATGCCGCTCATCTTAAGTGAATGGCATTAGCTCGATGCTTTCTTTTTTGTTTTTAACTTCTCAATGCTTTGTCACCGCGTCCTATCCCAACTGAACCGGAACGAACTACCTCGATGAGGTCGCTCTCGTGGCACAGCATCTTTAAGAAATTTTCAATTTTATCGCTACTACTTGTCAGCTGAAGTGTATAGCTCTGTTTGCCCATATCAATGATAGTACCGCCAAACACGTCATTAACCCGTGTTATCGCCGCACGTGTTGTTTCATTGCGTGCATATACTTTCACCATCAGTAGCTCTCGCTCAACATGACTAACTTCGGTTAAATCCAAAACTTTCAATACATCGACTAGTTTATTAACTTGTTTTGTAATTTGCTCTACGACACGGTCGTCACCGTGTGTTGTAATTGTTATACGAGAAAGCGTTTTATCGTCTGTTGTTCCAACGGTTAAGCTGTCGATGTTATAAGCACGCTGTGAGAACAAACCTACAATTCGAGACAGTGAGCCCGGTTCATTTTCTAGCAAGATAGATAAAATACGTTTCATTATGCTTTTACTCCTTTTTTCAACCACATTTCATCGATAGCACCGTGCTTAATTTGCATAGGGTACACATGCTCGCTTTCATCTACTCTAATATCAAGGAAGACGAGTCGGTCATTGATTGAAAATGCTTTTTGCAGCGCACCATCTAATTCATCCGGGTGGTCGACTTGTATACCAACGTGGCCATAACTTTCGGCTAGTGCGACAAAATCAGGTAGTGATTCCATATAGGAGCTTGAGTGTCTTCCATCATAAAGCATATCTTGCCATTGGCGCACCATCCCAAGAGAGCGATTATTTAGTGAGACAACTTTGACGTTCAGGCCATACTGTAAACAAGTAGACAGCTCTTGAATATTCATTTGTATAGAGCCGTCACCAGTAACGCATACAACTTCATTATCAGGGAATGCGACTTTAACGCCCATCGCAGCTGGAAGGCCAAAGCCCATGGTTCCCAGACCACCTGAATTGATCCATTGGCGTGGTTTTTTGAATGGGTAATACTGAGCTGCAAACATTTGGTGCTGACCTACGTCAGATGTAATGTATGCGTCACCGTTGGTTATTTCATATAGCTTTTCAATAACCGTCTGAGGTTTTAGCCTGTCTACTTCTTTGTCATAATTTAAGCAGCCTTTAGCCCGCCAACTTGTTATTTCATTCCACCAAACCTCTTGGGCGCTTCGGTCAATCGATGTATTACTTTGGTTGATACCCTCAAGAATTTGTTCTATGACGATATCCAAACATCCAACTACTGGGATGTGCGCTTGTATTGTTTTGGAAATAGAAGTTGGGTCGACGTCTACATGTACAATTTTTGCGTTGGGGCAAAACTTACTTACGTTATTTGTTACTCGATCATCAAATCTGGCGCCAAGGGCCAATATTACGTCGGCATTTGCCATTGCTTTATTTGCTTCAAGTGAGCCATGCATGCCAAGCATGCCGATAAAGTTAGGGTGGCTACCGCTTATCCCACCTAAACCCATAAGCGTGTTAGTGATAGGAGCGTTGAGCTTTTCTACCAACTCTGTCAGTTTGTCTGAGGTATTTGACAGAATGATACCGCCACCAGAGTATACAACGAGTTTTTTCGCGCTGAGGATAGTTTCAACCGCTTTTTTAATTTGTTTACCATGTCCTTTAGTATTCGGGTTATACGTCCTCATCTCCAATTGATTTGGCATGTGGTATTGGAACTTTAGCTGTGGATTTAATACATCTTTCGGTAATTCTACGACTATCGGTCCAGGTCTACCGGAGCTAGCCAAGTAAAACGCCTTGGCCAGTATTGATGGAATGTCTTCGGCGTTTCGGCAATTGAAACTGTGTTTTACGATAGGTCTTGAACAGCCAACAATATCTGTTTCTTGGAATGCATCGTCACCAATTAAATTTGAGGGAACTTGGCCTGATAGCACAACCATTGGTATTGAATCCATATAGGCTGTGGCGATGCCTGTGATGCAGTTTGTTGCACCAGGTCCAGACGTAGCTAATACGACCCCGGTTTTACCTGTTGCTCGCGAATAGCCATCTGCCATGTGGGTTGCTGCCTGCTCATGACGAACTAAAACATGCTCGATGTCGGTTTGCTCAAAAAGCGCGTCGTAAAGGTCTAACACAGATCCACCGGGATAACCGAAAATGAACTGTACATCCAAATCTTTTAGTGCCTTTACAACTAACTCGGAGCCATTATATTGCTCATTCATTACCTCATTCCTCAGTCAATTTAAATTTTGGCATAAAAAAACCCCGCAAATGGCGGGGTCGATGAAAGCGTTTACTCACACAGGCCCCTATGGACTTTCAACCAAGACCACCACGAGGACAAGCTGTGCGAGTTTTGTAAACGTCATTTCTATATCTACTTAATCAATCTAAACACCAGTTCATTTAAAGGCCAATTTGATTTTCTGTCAAGGAGTTTGAGTGAAAATTTGCATAATATATCCCCTGTTAGCGTTGATAAATTTGAAATGTAGTATTTCAATTTTTAAAAATTAACCTGTTCGCATAATCAAACCAAGTGTTTTGCTGCCTTAATGGCAATAAAAGTGTATTTTTAAAGGGTTTTATAGCAAGCATTGTAAGGGTGAGCAGGATTGCTGTTATGTAAAAAAGATATTGTGGAATGGAGTACAGTAGAGATTGCGTTGAGGGAGTAATGGTAGCGAATAGCGCAGGGCGCTATTCGCTGAGCACTAATTAAAGGCGCTCAATCACAGCTTGTGTGAAGTCAGTAGTGCCGTGGTTACCACCAAGGTCACGTGTAGTACGGTCGCCTGACTTGATTACGTCAGCCACAGCCTTGCGAATACGCTCAGCTGTTTCGCCCATATCTAAGTACTCAAGCAGTTGGATTGATGCCAAAATAACTGATGTCGGGTTAGCTAGGTTTTTACCAGCAATGTCCGGTGCACTGCCATGTACAGCTTCAAAGATAGCGGCATTTTCACCAATATTTGCACCCGGAGCCATACCTAAGCCACCAACTAAACCTGCACACAGGTCAGAAATGATGTCACCGAATAGGTTAGTTGTTACTACGACATCAAATTCATCAGGGTTCATTACTAGCTTCATACAAGTCGCATCTACAATCATTTCTGCAGATTCGATTTCAGGGTAACGCTCACCCACTTCACGCGCTACTTTTAAGAACAGGCCAGAAGTCGACTTTAGGATGTTTGCTTTGTGTACCGCAGTTACTTTTTTACGACCTTCACGCTGTGCTAGCTCGTATGCGAAAGTCACGATTTTCTCAGCACCGTCACGAGTGATTTTTGACATTGCTTCCGCTTCAGTGCCATCTTCAGAAGTAACTTGGCCAAGGCCTGAGTACATGCCTTGTGTATTTTCACGAACAGTGATGATGTCGATATCATCGTAACGAGCCTGTGTACCTTCGAAAGACTTAACTGGGCGTACGTTTGCGTATAAACCAAATTGCTTTCTAAGTGTTACGTTGATTGAAGTAAAACCTTCACCAACAGGCGTTGTTAAAGGACCTTTTAAGGTAAGCTTGTTACGCTCAATAGCTTCAAGAGTTGCTGGTGGAAGTAGTTCACCTGTTTTTTCTAGGGCTTCAAGACCTGCATCTACATATTCGTATTCAAAGTCACAACCTGCAGCATTTAAGATCTCAATAGCTGAATCAATAATGCTTGGACCAATACCATCGCCTCTAATAACAGTAACTGTTTGCTTAGCCATTTAGTTTTCCTTTATCAAAATAAATTGCACACACCTAATAGAAGGACCACTTTATTGTAGTCAATGAAATAAAAAGTGTGTTATCGCTTGAAAAATTAAGCGCGTTTTATAGCAATTTATTCATCCTTATTCCAGTAAGGAATGATAAATGGTCATAACTTAAAGTTATGTTTGTTATATCTTATATTTATAGAATAAATATTATTCAATAATACTGTGCATTGCCAGTGTGAGAATCGCTTCTTGAACCTGAGCAACATCTGACCAACCAAATTTTAGCACTTGCTCTTCCAAAACAGTCTTTTGCCATGCTGTCGGTTCAAAGCTCGCACTATTCCAGTACATAGCAAGTATTTTGACAGCAACAAACGTTTGTGCATCGTCACTTAATGCATTGTGCTTTTCATTTTCTGAATTTTGAAATGCTTGGTGCGCTGCGCTATCCCCAAAGTGAGACTCAAAATAAGTCAGCAATTTTTGTTCATCGAAGTGAGGAAAGCCAAATAACCGAGACAGTGAGTAAGGCTTCGTGCCGTCTTTTTCTTTTTCTGTATAGGTAAACCTCTTAATATCAATATCATGATGTTTAAGCATAAAAGCGACAACGGCACTTATTGGTGAGAGAATGCTTTCAAATTCTTGCCCGTAAGCACGTTTAATCAAAGTAGCTAGTATTAGGGAGATTTGCTGATATTTATGCCACACATCCTGTGCGAAAGGGTGACGAAGTTGAGAGATTACCTGTTCTATTAAAACGCGCTGACACAGCAATGTGGCGGTATTTAATCCTACCATCGTCAAGCTATGTCGAATGTTGGCCCCTTTTTGGGCTTCTCTATTATAAAGCTTAGCGGCTTGTGTGAGTGCTTCTTCAATATGGGGAAATGGGGTGATGGTTTTTTCAATCGCTCTAAAACTCCCAAAACTGCCTGTATTTAGCTTTTCTATTACAGCAAAGGTATTATCAAAGTTAGACTCCTTTGCCCCAATAGAAGGAAGCTCTATATGGCCCCAAACTTTGTACAGGAGTTGCTTATCTGTTGTTGCAATTTGCCTAAATTCAAAGTCGTATGGCTTTTTGGTTTTAATTAACTTGGTAAGCTTACTGTCTTTTATTGTACATAAAACCTGTTGGTCGTTTTTGAGAAGTAATACAGCGGTATCACCTTCATAGTTAGTACAAGATCCAACAGGCAATAAACTAAACTGCTCAACCATTTTGTATAATGAGGTACGTACAAACTCATCTGTGTTTGTTAGATATAAACGCTTGATAGCAAGGCTCAAAGCATTACGCTTACAGCCTTTTTTGGCAATAGCAAAAGCAACAATTTGGGCGATGGCGACTACTAGGGTCGTATTATCGTATAGTGGAGTGAGATTTTTACTTCGCAATGTTTCACAGTAAGGCTGAAGCCTTGCGAGAACGCGTGCAGCTTGTTTATTGATAGAGCCACCGTGTTCAAGTACTTTAACAGCAAGTTGATACCGAATTTTCCATAGCTTTTTACCCTGTTCACTAAGGGGGAGCCCCTTCTGCAATTTGTCATTTTCATTTTTGATGCAAATGAAACTTGCTATACAAGCAACGAGCAACTCTTGCTGAATTTTTGAAGAGTAGCCTTGACCCTCAGAGATTATGCAGACCAAAATACATTTTTTGACGACCAAGTTGGTGGTAGGGGAGTACTCTTCAAAATAAAATGATAGATAGCTATGTAGTGCGTTGGGCGCGATTCTGTAGACTTCTCTATAGAGCTGTGCCAGTTCCGCCAAAGTAGGAAAAATGTTGGACCACTTATTTTTATTATAATAAAGTCTGAGCACTATCTCCGTTTTTTGAATTAGTTCGAAAAGTTGCTTTGATACTTCGTGATTAGTTTGTGACATTATTAAGTGCTTTCTCGTACGCTACAATGGCACCTGCTCCCCATAACATGAGCTGACCATTTTTAAACAACATCCCGGTGCATTCGTCTTGCGTCGTTATACCATCTGGCTTCATTAATTGTGTCCGGTAAAAAACGATTTGATACACGTC
Organism: Pseudoalteromonas luteoviolacea NCIMB 1942; assembly: GCF_001625595.1. Lineage (GTDB taxonomy): Bacteria > Pseudomonadota > Gammaproteobacteria > Enterobacterales > Alteromonadaceae > Pseudoalteromonas > Pseudoalteromonas luteoviolacea_A. The sequence goes on along the minus strand of NZ_AUXT01000153.1, from coordinate 51,759 downwards.
TTTATCATCAGATTTAACATAGGTTAGATCCGGGCTTCCTAAATTGTCTAATACTGTGTGAAGTTCCATCTCTGCATTCGGTTTTAACTTGCTTATGAAACGTTTATTGAACGCTTCTCTATCTTTCCATACCATTGCGCGAGGGTCGTCTTTGTAAAAGTTGATGACAAGAAAGACGATACCAGCATAAACAGCTAAGCCTAGAAAAATATATTGTAGAACTTTTTTAATCATTTATATCACCTGAGAACAGCCAAAATAGCCTAACTCAAGCGTTTGGCCATAACAACCGATTTGCGTTTAAAGCAATTAGGTCAACCTTAGCTGACTTAGTTTAAATCCCATTTCAATATCTGTTCGCAGTGCAACTAATAACTTGCTGAGTACAAAGTTGTCCATGTCTGTTTCTAGTTTTTTTCTTACGCTTTCTTTCAATGTCGCGCTTTGAAGTGCATGTTCTACTGAGCCGTATTGTGACAGAACTTCCAATGCTGTTTTTTTGCCTACTCCTTTGACGCCAGGTATATCATTGGTTTTATCACCCATCAGCCCCCAGTAATCGTGTAACTTGTCCTTGGAGATAGTAAATTTAGACTCCACTTCTTTTTCACTTATGTACTGCTGCTTAAAGTAATCATAAACTTGAATATTCTTCTCTAACATCGGCAGAAAGCCTTTGTCTGTAGATACGATGGTTGCCTGCACATTATGTAGCGCCGATTTATGAGCGAGTGTAGCAATAATATCGTCAGCTTCATCTTGTTGTGGAAAGTAAGCCTTAACACCATTGTCATTGAAACCTTGAGAGACGACCTCTAAGTTGACTTGAAGCTCTGTGGGCATTGGTTTTCGGTTGGCTTTGTAGTCAGCATACAAGTGATAACGCCAACTTTTATCCCCATCAAAAACTGCTATGGCATGTGTTGCTTTAGTGGTCTTCAGTAACTTACGTGTCGCATTCTTTACCCGATGAAGGCAGCTTTTAATAATTTGCTCTTCAGTTAACCCTGGTTGTTCACAATCAACGGCATAAATACGCCGGATTAAATTAAGTGCATCTATTAAAAGTAAGTGAGCCATATAACAATTGAAAAAATAAATCGGTTAGACATTGGTGTATTGTACCAGAGGGTGGAAGGGAGTTCATCGCTCCTCTGGTACATGGACTAGAATTTATGAATTTAAATCAATATAGTATCGAAGTTGGTTATGATTCTATTTTGTAACAAGGCTCATATTTGCTACCAGGCAGCTTCATTCGACCCTGTGAGACAAACGCACGGAGTAACTTATCCATGTCTTTCATTAGGGACTTGTCTCCATCCAAAATATATGGACCGTACTCTTTGATTGCCTTAACGCCGTTATCTTTCACGTTACCGGCAACAATACCTGAAAATGCTCTGCGTAAATTTGCTGCAAGTGTCTCTTTAGGTTGGTCAAGGTGTAAATCCAAAGATGCCATGTTTTCGTGGGTTGGCTCAAAGGGCATTTGAAATGGAGGTTCTATTTTGAGAGTCCAGTTAAAGTAGTAGGCGTCGCCTTCTGACTTACGATACTCTCGTACTGTGGGCATTTCATTTTTAATGGTCTGGGCTACTAACTCTGAGTTATCAATGATAATTCTGAATTTACTAAGCGCTTCTTTACCTAGCGTTTTTTCAACGAATTTAGCTATTTCATCAAAGTAAGCTGCGCTTGACGCCGGGCCGGTTAGTATTACGGGTAAAACCTGCTTTTCATTGTCTGGGTGCAGCAGTATACCTAATATATACAGTAGCTCTTCTGACGTACCCGCGCCGCCAGGAAATATAATGATTGCATGTGCTGTTCTAACAAAGGCCTCTAGTCGCTTTTCGATATCTGGGAGGATAACCAGCTCGTTTACAATAGGGTTGGGCGGCTCGGCCGCAATAATACTTGGTTCAGTTAAACCTAAGTAGCGGTTATTTGTAATACGTTGCTTTGCATGCCCGATTGTCGCGCCCTTCATGGGACCTTTCATGGCACCTGGTCCACAGCCTGTGCAAATATTTAGACCTCTGAGCCCAAGCTGGTAACCGACCTCTTTAGTGTATTTATACTCAGATTCATTAATTGAATGTCCACCCCAGCACACTACCATATTAGGATCGGTATTTACCTGCAATGCGCCAGCATTTCTTAACATATCAAAAACCATATGAGTGATATTTTTTGTTTCTACCAGCTCTTCTTGGTGCCTTTGGCAGATGAATAGGATGTCTCTGATAACAGAGAATATATGCTCGTGGATACCGCTTATAATCATGCCGTCAACAAATGCTGACTCAGGAGGGTTGGTTAGTTCGATTTTTATACCGCGTTCTCTCGCTACAAGCTTTACATCAAAGTCTTCAAATTTTTTGTATATCTCATAGCTTGAGTCGGTATGACTGCCTACGTTCAGCACTGCTAAAACGCAGTTTCTAAAAAGTTTATATCGTTCAAAAGTCGATGATTTCTGCAACAAATCAACTTCTAGTTGCGATAATAGATTAAGAACACCTGTTGGGTTTAGCTGTACATGCATAGGCACTTCTCCTTTTTATTCTCTTAAGCAAAGCCTGTCTCTACCAGAGTTTTTTGCATCGTAGAGGGCATTATCTGCACGATCAAATGCGGTTAATGTAGTATCTCCTGATTTAAGCTGGGTTGCCCCTAAAGAAATTGTAATTTGTACTTCTTTCTCTTTGAATCTAAATGGTATCGCCTTAACCGTATTCCTTATTTTTTCAAGTGGCGCTTTGGCTTCACTCAATGGCATTCCTGGCATCAACAATACAAATTCTTCACCTCCATAACGGGCAATAAAGTCAGCCTTGCGAATTGATTTTTTCAACGCCCTTGCAATGACTTGCAATGTTTTATCTCCAGCACTATGACCGTATTTGTCGTTAATGGACTTAAAATGATCTACATCGATAACAACTAAGGTTATATCGCCATTATGGACTTCAAACAAGTGAAACTCTTGGTTGTATCTGTCGTCAAATGCCGCTCGATTAGGTAATTTTGTCAGGCCGTCAAGTAGGCTCTTAAATTTTTGCTCATTAAGACGTTTTTTATAGTTCGTTACCTTAGACTCTAAGACATTGATGCGATCGTTAATCTTATCGAAGCTCTCTAGCAAGATTTCTTTGTCTTTTCGTTCAATATTCTCACGCTCAATTAAATCTTTGCTGAGCTCTTTAAGCTCATTATCCACCAATAACTTAAGTTCTGAGATGGATGTAGCTTGTTGCGTCTGCACATTAAGCTTTGTGATTTTTTCTTCGATGCGCTTGTTTAACGCCGACACTTCTTGATTGACTGACTTAGACTGATTTGTTGTCTCTACAATCGATTTGTGTAGCTCTTCTAGCGTTTGATTTAATGAAACTAAAAAGCCTTGCGCTGATTGTCTTTCACGTGCAATAGACTTAGCGAAAATTCGTATAATGCTGACGGCGTTCATGAGCAATGAGTCAACCGAGTCGTCCGCTGACAAGTTTTGTTTTATTTGTTTGATTTGCTCGGAGACATCTTCTTCGAAAACAAGCTCATTAGTCAAAGCTAATAATTCCATTGCCAATTCTGGATTGCTATTAGATGACGAAAACTCGGGTCCGGCTTTAGCTTGCAATGTTTGCATATAAAACTGCAGCAACTTATCTAAAAGAGGGACGTAATCTACATTTGCTTTTATATTGTCTAACTCGTGGTCGAGCAAATAACGCAACTTTCTTCTTGTATCGTCAGGCAAACCTTTGAGCTTTTGTAGCTGTTTGCCGGCGCCTTGAATGTGCCCTTTGAGTGTTCGCTCATTAGACTCATAGATTGATTCTTGCTGCTTTAACTGAGATATCGCACTTTCTATAACCGGTGTAAGTTGCTCTAGTTCAGTGCCTTTGGAAAGGGCGCTTCTAAATTTAGCGAGTTGATTATCCAAAGCAACATCTTGCCCTCTGCAACCAAAAGACAACTTACTTGCAAAGTCACACAACATGGTAACTTGGGTTTTCTTCGCTTCTTCTAAGGCTTTTCTCGCTGAAATAGCTTGAGACAGTTTTTTTTCAAGTAGCACAGTTTTATCAGTCACAAAAGTCCAACATCTTTTTTTAACTATATCACTAGCAAGTTTACAACAAATTACTGAAAAATGTGGAAGAAATTATTTTACAGTCTGGCTTTTTATTGTGTTGGTTCAACGTTTTTAATGGCGTTCGTGCTCTCAGTTTTGCTAATTTTAAGAAAACTCATGGATTTTTAATAAATATGAAAACAAAACTTTCCCTTCTGACTTTAGCTTTAGCGAGTCATTTTTCATTTGCAGATGTTCAGTATCGTTTATCTATTCCTGAGCCTGAGCATCACCTTGGGAATGTAGACATTACCTTTCCGAAATCTGCACAGGCTCATTTGGATGTTCAATTGCCTGATTGGCGAACAGGTCGCTATGAAATCTTGGATATGGCCAATGGGATCCGTTTTTTTAACGCGCAGGACAAGCTAGGCAATGCACTGAAATGGAATAAAGTAGATAAAAATACGTGGCGTGTACATTTAGACAAACCAACAGAAATCTCTGTTTCTTATCAAGTGTATGCAAATGAGTTAGCTATGCGTTCGAGGCACATTGACGACACGCATGCTTTTATTGATGCATCTGGCTTTTTCATGTTCAGCGATTCATTTAGGCAAGACCCAATAACTGTGGAATTAGACGTGCCGCAGCAATGGCGTTCTGTATCAGGCATGAATTTTGCTGACTCTAAACATAGTTTTAAAGCTGACAATTATGACATTCTTTTGGACTCTCCGATTGAAACTGGTATCAATGAGCTTCATAAGTTTTCGGTTGATGGACGCAACTACGAGTTGGTAATATGGGGCGAGGGCAATTACGATGTCGATTTGATGTTGGCGGACCTAAAAAAACTCGTGAAAACAGGGAGTTTAATTTGGCATGATTACCCATACGATAGATACGTGTTCATGGTGCATGCGACAAGCGGTGCTCGAGGCGCGACAGAGCATTTGAATTCAACAATTATTCAGCGCCATCGTGACCGTTTTGCCTCAAGAAGTGATTACTTAGGCTTTATTTCAACTGCTGCACATGAGTTTATTCACACATGGAATGTAAAACATTACCGTCCGTCTGGTCTCGTTCCCTATGATTATGTTTCCATAAATTACTCAGAGTTATTATGGTTAGTCGAAGGGTCCACAAGTTACCTAGAGGATTACCTGTTACTTAGTGCAGGAATAACGACTAATCAAGAGTTTTACCAAGGGTTAACGAGAACGGTAAATCGCCATATGCAAACGCCTGGGCGAAAAGTGCAGCCAGTGGCCCATACCAGCTTTGACAAATGGATCAATCAAGGTGGGGATCATGGTAAAAACTATAGTACGAATATCTATTCGGAAGGTGCACTCGTATCAATGGCTTTGGATATCGATTTAATTGATAAAAGTGACGGTGAAGTAAGCTATCGTGATGTACATACGGAGCTATACAAACAACACAAATTACCGAAGTCTTTTAATACAGACGATGTGAAACGTATTCTTAAGGAAGTCAGTGGACGCGATTATTCTAAGTGGTGGTCTGAATATGTAGATGGTCCAGCAATTTTAGATTTTGACAACCTGTTTGATATAGTTGGCCTTGAATACGTTTACCCGCCAGGTACTACAGAAGTAGCCAAATTTGATGGTACATCGAAAAGTGTAGGACAGCTTCTTGAATTAACGCACGTCGCACGAGAAGGAAATGCATGGGCTGCTGGCTTGACGGCTGGAGACAAAATCGTTGCTATTAACAAGCATCAAGTTAGAAAAGATATGGCGACAACACTGTCGATGTTTAAAGCTGGAGAGGTCGTGACAATACACTTCATTCGTCGACACAAGCTTACTTCAGTAGAGCTCAAACTTGGCAAAGGGCATAGTCGTAGCAAAGTGATAAAAGCGGTAAAATCACCTTCAAAAAGACAAGCCAAGCTATATCAAGTTTGGACCGGTGTTACTCACCCAAATGTGAACAACTAGAGTATAAAGGGCGCTTATAGCGCCCTTTATTTACATTACATAATCCGTGAGAAGAATCGTGAACTCTTAGCACCTGATCTGTTACGGCGCATAGAAGAGCGGATCTGTGCACGAGTACTAGCTAACCAACTTTCTCTGTTCACTTTTGCGTGCTCACCACGTCTTGCTTCTTCGGTTGCCCTGAAGCCACAAAATTCTCTATATGCTTTCAAATCTAGGGATAGGTCTTGTAGCACTAACTCAATCATAATCGCATCATCAATATAACCAAGTACAGGCACATTATCCGGAACGATATCTTCTGGTTCGCCAAAATAAGCAAGAGACAACATAATCTCTTTTTTCTCATCTTCCGGCATTTGCCATTCTTCGTCTTGAACTGCATCGATAAGTGCTGATAGAGACATCATACGTGTACGAACGAATTCAGGAACGTTTGTTCCTTCCATTTGATCAACCAATTCACGCGCTTTGCTGATGATTTCTTCATCGCTCAAGTGGGTGCTACGCTCGATAGCAGATTGCATCATTGAACGAAAGTGTTCTAAATCGATATCGGTTAATTCAAAGTTTACTTGGATGGACATTATGTTCTCCCTTATGCACTTGTTTCTTTTTATATCCAGTAGGTCGCTAAAATAAATGTTTGAAATGCCTACTTTAGTGACGTCACTATGCCATTAAAACTACACTAAATTAAGCATAAAGTTACAATAATTGAAAAAAAGTCAAAAGTTGGTTGATTTACACTCAGGTGCATAAAAATATTAGTATACTTATGTATTTAAACAACTTATTACATAACCTATTAATTATTATGAGGTTATTAAATAACCCCATAATTTTGATTGAATGAGACGTTAAAACGTGAACCAACTAAAAGATTAGTTTGCCACTATGTTCGAGTACAGTTAAAACTAACTCATTGTGGTTTTTAAGTTGTGCCTAAATACCTGTTCACTTTGAAAGTTTAGTTAGCAGAGGTTGAGAATAGAAAAAGCACCCTAATATGAGAGTGCTTTTTTAAGGTCGGTTATAATCTGTTTTGTATGCTTCTTGTTTTGTATCTTTTCACAAATTTGGAGTTTTTTCCTTTGCCAAAAGCGTTTTTTAATTTTTGACTTGCCAGTGGCTGCTGCTATATCGCTTTCAAACTCTAAGTCTTGTTCAATGTAATATGGCATCATTGAATAAACAGGTACTTTCGTTTCCCAAATGTGCTGAATATCTGTGTCGACAGGTCGACCAAACTGATCTGTTGCTTTAAGTAAAGCCTTGGCACCTTCTAAAGTAATTGCTTGAGCACAGCAGCCTGTCATTGCTTTTTTATGCACAACTAAATTAAATTCAGAGTTTAAAGGGTGGTTAAATTCTATCGGCCTCTCACGGTTTTCGTAAGCTGCTAACTTTATCAATTTCCAGTCAAATTTTAGCGTTTGTAGTGTGTCAAACACACGTTTCAAATCTCCGGCAATTCTAAAGTCATCTTCTAGAACAATTGCATAGTCAAGCTTCCTATCAACAATGGTCTGCCATGCTTTTCTATGACTGTAATAACAACCTATTTCGCCTTTACCAAGCACTCTATAGAAGCGTTCACGATTAAGCTGAGCGTTATAGTGCTTGTTAATTTCAGAGTCGGGGAGTGATTTACCATATACGCCTGAAATTCTCTCGAAAGTAATGTTTTGTTCTGCTAATCGCTTAGCGCTTTTTTCAAGGCGATCTTCACTTTGATCAAGGTTTATTAAAAATATAGGAGGTTGTGTGCTCATACTACTTAACAATTTCCAAACTGACAGCCCAAGGTTTACTTTTATCTAGCGTGCTACCAAAATTAACAGCAACTTTTGTTTCAGAATGCTCGCTGGTAAAAGTTGAACGACTGGTATCATCACCATAGTGTTGCTTTTCAGTCCAATCTGCACTCAAACAAGTTTTAAGTTGCTCATTCACCTGTTCAAATCTGACTAATGCTTCGGTTTTTCCTGCAAATGATTTGTTGCATTCATAAGCCGTGTTACCGCTGGTATATAAATTGATTTGGCAGCTATTTTTGAGTAGGTGTGCCTTTGGTTGCCAACTCTTCATCAACTTGCCATTGATCTCACTGCCTTTCAAAATTGCAAAACCGTCATCAGCGCCAGAAATGAGCGCATTGACTTTTTCACAGTCAGTCATATTTTCAACTTTTTTCTGAACGTCACTTGGTAGTGAATTGCAGGCAGTCAGTGCAATAAAGCCAAGAGAGTATATTAGATGGCGAAAAACCATGGCAGCTTCCTTTTCGAATTTTCCCTAAGCATACCATGGTCATATCTTCTGAGGTAGGTTATTGGTGCCTTTTGGCCAATGTATCGACAACTTGCGACAAACTGATCTCACTACGTTGTAAAAGTACTAACAAGTGGTAAATTAAATCAGCTGACTCGTTAAGTAATTCCTCTTTGTCGTGCTTCATAGCGGCCAGTGCAACTTCAACGCCTTCTTCACCAACTTTCTGACAGCTGCGACTCAGATCTTTAGCAAACAGAGAAGCCGTATAACTGTCGCTAGGATCAGCGTTTTTCCGTTCTGATATAACTTTTTCGAGTGTTCCCAAAAATGCGAGTTCGGGTTTCGCATCCGCGAAGCAACTTTGTGTACCCAAATGGCACGTTGGCCCAGCTGGCGTTGCTAGTAAAAGAATACTATCAAAGTCGCAATCTGTATGTGCTTCAACTAGGGTCAATACATTGTTAGATGATTCTCCCTTTGTCCAAAGCCTAGATTTAGATCGAGAAAAGAAGGTCACAAGCCTTTTGTCGAAGGTAGTTTGTAATGCCTCTTTATTCATAAAACCTTGCATTAAAATCACACCCGTGGCGTAGTCCTGTACGATTGCGGGAATGAGGTCTGCCTTTTCGAAATCGACTGCGTCGATATTAGATGGAGTTAGCTGCATAGTCTTGTCGCTACCTTATTGTTTGCTAAATACTGTTTTAGTGTTGGTATCTGAATTACTTGCTTGTGAAATACGCTGGCGGCAAGTGCTCCATCTACATTTGCTTGATTGAAAACTGCGGAAAAGTCTTCTATTTTCCCAGCACCACCCGATGCGATAAGGGGTATGTCACACAGTGCTCTCATTTCTTGTAACTGATTTAAATCATAGCCTTTGCGCACACCGTCTTGATTCATACAGTTCAACACAATTTCGCCCGCTCCTAACTCTTGTACTTTAGTTACCCACTCTTGTGTTTTGTATCGAGTTTGACTAGATGCATCCGGATCGCCTGTTAGTTGATAAACTAGATATTCACCGCTTTTTGCATCATAAAAACTGTCAATGCCTACAACGACACATTGCTTTCCAAACTCATCGTGTAACTCTTTTATAAGTTCAGGGCGGGCGATTGCAGGACTGTTAATTGAAATTTTATCTGCACCTTGTTCGAGCACTTTTGCTGCATCTTCAACAGACTTGATACCACCCGCGACGCAAAACGGAATATCAATATTTCTTGCGACATCTCTTACCCAATTTAAATCAAGCAGTCTTTTTTCGACGCTCGCGCTAATTTCATAAAACACTAACTCATCAGCACCTTGCTCACTATATATTTTGGCGAGCTCGATAATGTCGCCAACCACTTCGTGTTGCTTAAATTTCACGCCCTTGACGACTTGGCCGTTTTTTACGTCTAAACAAGGAATTATTCGCTTCGATAACATGCGATGGCCTCCTCAACAGTAAATGCACCGTCCAGTAAAGATTTACCCAAAATAATTCCGCTCACTCCAATTTTAACTAGGCGTTGAATGTCTTGCAGCGAGCTCACGCCACCAGAAGCTTGAACCTTTGCTGCTGGATTATATTGAACAATTTGCTCATAAAGCTCAAAAGAAGGTCCGGTCATGGTGCCGTCTTTGCTGATGTCAGTGCACAAAAAGTCATAAACACCAACTTGTATATAAAAGTCAATTAGCTCGAACAGAGAAACCTCGGAGTTGCTTAGCCAGCCATGGGTCGCAACGGACCAGCCGTTTTCGGTTTTGTTGACATCTAATGCAATAACGAATCGCTCTGGGCCAAACTCTTCGATCCACTGTGCAAGTTGTTCTTTTTGGTCAACCGCCAATGAACCAATGACGACTTGTCCAGCACCAGCTTTTAACCATTGTTTTATATCTTCATAGGAGCGAATACCGCCCCCTACTTGATATGGCGTGTTCAACTGGCTTGTTGCCCGTTGTATTTGGAGCCATTGCTTTTTGTTTGGATCTCTTGCGCCTTCTAGGTCAACTAGGTGAAGCTTAATCGCACCAGATTCTTGGTACTCATGGAGCCGGGTTTGCAAGTCAAAAGGGTAAAATTGAGCCGTATCATATTTGCCTTGGTAAAGACGGACGATTTGACTATCTAAAACATCTAAAGCTGGAATAATCATTTTTTATCCTTATTAAACTTGCCATTGCATAAAGTTATTTAATAGTTTTGCGCCCACTTTGGCGCTCTTTTCTGGGTGAAATTGCATACCAGCATAATTGTCATTAGCAACGATGGCAGAAAAGGGTTGACCATACTCGCATTGTGCCAAGGTCGAGCTATTTACGGTGTGCGCAAAGCTGTGAACGAAATAAACTTGATCATCAGGAACGATGCCCGCAGTTAAAGGGTGTTGTTTGACAGTTTGAATCGTATTCCACCCCATATGCGGGCTAGTAAGCTTGCCAGTTTGTAATTGTGTAACTTGTCCATTGATCACACCGAGTCCTTCAATTTTCCCTTCTTCACTGTAATCACATAGCAATTGCATACCCAAACATATACCCATCAATGGTCTCTCATACTGTTCGATTGCTTCTCGCCAGCCTTGTTCCTCCAAACGTTTCATCGCGACATTTGCATGCCCAACTCCAGGTAATATTGCGCGTTCAAAGCCGTTTAATTGGGAGGGGTCTGAGATAATCTCAGGTGTTACGCCTAGACGTTCAAACGCAAACCTCACCGAATTAATATTTGCACAGCCGGTATTAATAATGGCTATCATAAACACCCCTTAGAGCTTGCTGTTTGTTGCGTTGTGTCTTTTGCTATAGCCATTCTGAGTGCCCGAGAAAACGCTTTGAACAGGCCTTCAACTTGGTGGTGACAATTCCCTTCAGTGACACTTAAAATTAAGCTGATCTGAGCATTGTCGGCGAGCGACCTAAAAAAGTGCTCGACCATTTGTACATCTAAGTCACCCACCATGTTTCGGCTAAAGCTTGCATTTAACACAAAAGACGCACGACCTGACAGGTCGAGTTGGCACTCAGCTTTGCATTCATCCATTGGGAGTGCAAAACCATAGCGCGCTATCTGAGATTTGGTGCCAAGCGATTGCTTTATAACCTGTCCAAGCGCAATCCCGACATCCTCAACAAGGTGGTGTTCATCTATGTGTAGGTCGCCGCTGGCTTTAACTTCTAAGCCAATGTTTGCGTGTGTTCTAATTTGGTCAAGCATGTGATCAAAAAAACCAAGCCCTGTGCTGATTTCACCATTTGTGCTTTGATCTAAGTTAGCGGCAACAGATATTTGCGTTTCCTTGGTATTTCTGACTATCTTTGCTTCGCGATTTTGAGTCGTGAGCTTGGTGACAATTTGAGGCCAATTGTTCTCGTACAAAATGCCTTCAATGCATAAGTTCTTGGCAAGCTCAATATCTGTTTGACGGTCACCTATTACATAGGAGCGTGATAAGTCCACTTTCCCTGAGCGCATGATGTTTGTTAATAAACCAGTTTTAGGCTTACGACAGTCACATTTGTCTTCGTCGAAGTGCGGACATATAAGGACTTCATCGAACTTGATACCCTGAGAGGTAAATATACCCATCATCATATTGTGCGGTGCTGCAAAATCTTCTTCAGGAAAGCTAGCAGTGCCTAGGCCATCTTGGTTCGAAACCATAACTAACTTGTAGCCGGCATTTTGTAATGCAAGCATTGCTGGGATCACATCAGGCAGTAGGGCTAATTTTTCTAAACTGTCTACTTGCTTATCTGTCACTGGCTCCTCAATCAAGGTGCCATCTCGGTCTATAAATAGATACGGCGTACTCATTCTACTTCCTTACTTACTCTGGTTGCTCAAGCCAGAGCCTGACTTGTTCTAATTCTTGCTCACTACCAATGGAAATGCGTAACCAATTGTCTTCACCATATAAAGAAAACGGACGCATGATGGTACCTTGTTGCATTGCAGTCTCAATAAAGCACTTATCACTAAGTTGCAAAGTAATGAAGTTGCCTTCACCGCTCAATATTTGGGTGACCTTAGGTGAGTTACTAAGTACTGTTTTTAGACTGTCTTTGTTACGATTCAAAATCGAGACTTGTCGTCGCATTTGAGTCACTGAGTCCGTGCTCAGAGCTTGCTCTGCAATCAAAGCTACCGCTGTGGATACAGGGTAGGGTGCGATTACCTTTCTAACTGGTGCCAACAGATTAGTATTTGCAAGCAAGAAGCCTGTACGAAGACCCGCTAACGCAAATGCTTTCGATAGTGTTCTAAGAACAGCGATATTTTCGAAGTCTTGTAGCAAAGGCACAGCACTTTGCTCAGGACAGAATTCTATATAAGCTTCATCTACGATGATTAGCGCTCTACCAGACAAAGATTTAGCTAAAGCTGCAATTTTACTCACTGGAGTAAGGCTACCGGTTGGATTGTTTGGGTTGCAAATAAACACCAATTTTGCGCCAGCAATTGACTCGCAAATTTCACTTACATCAGCGTTTAACAGTAGATTTTGGCTGAGTTCGTTTATCGCAATATTTTGTGTATCCGCAGACACCTTGTACATTCCATATGTAGGTGTGAAAATTGCTATGCTGTCTTTACCCGATTCACAATAGGTGCGCATTAAAAGCTCTATCCCTTCATCAGCGCCACGGGTCATTAATACTTGCTCAGCGTTCAATTGCGAGTAATTGGAATACGCATTGGTGACTTTTTCGGGCTGTGGTTCTGGGTATCTGTTTAAGTTGCTTATGCTGAGCTTAAACTCTTTTGCATAAGGGCTTTCATTGGCATTTAACCATGTTGTCCCTGTTAGCTTTTCACTCTTGGCTGAGCTATATGCTTTTAATTCAGCTATGTTCTTTGGTAATAATGATTTTGACATTAGCTTTTTCCACCATTTAATCTTATTGCAACGGCATTCGCGTGTGCGTCTAAACCCTCAGCTTCTGCTAAGGGCAGTATCGCTGTGCTAAGGCAGCTTAATCCATCTTTTGTAATTTCTTGCACTGTGTACGTTCTATAAAAGTCCATTAGGTTTAAGCTCGAATAAGTCTTGCTATAACCATAAGTGGGTAATACGTGATTAGTACCTGACGCATAGTCACCGGCAGATTCGGGAGTGTAATCTCCAACAAACACTGAGCCTGCATTTTTCACTCTATCAAGACAGTTATAGGCGTCTTGGCACTGTAAAATTAAATGCTCGGGGCCATACTCAGCGGATAATTCAAATGCTTGTTCAATAGATTCAACCAAAATTAGCGAACTGTTTTTCATTGCCTTTTTTGCTGTCTCGGCGCGACTTAGCGATGCAAGTTGACGGTCGATTTCAGCATTTACTTCTTTGATAAACGTCTCATCATCACTTAGCAACAGAACTTGAGAATCTGCCCCATGCTCTGCTTGAGACAAAAGGTCAGCTGCTGCAAATGCTGGGTTAGCAGTTTTGTCAGCTATGACTAATACCTCAGAAGGCCCAGCTGGCATATCTATGGCAAACCCCGGCACTGATTGAGACAGGATCTGCTTTGCCATGGTGACATAGGCATTACCTGGGCCAAACACTTTGCTTACCTTAGGCACGGACTCTGTACCTAGGGCCATTGCAGCAATTACACCTGCGCCGCCGCTCTCGATAATCGTCTCTATTCCACATTTTTTTGCAGCGTACAAAATGGCTGGGTGGATTGTTTCATCACCCTGTACTGGTGTAGCGAGCACAATCGCACGTGCGCCACTTAGTTGTGCGCAAACTCCTTGCATCAATACGGAAGAAGGCAAAGGTGCACTTCCGCCCGGCACATAGATACCAACCGCATCAATCGCTTGATAACGTAATTCGCAAGTCACACCTGGTTGCGTCTCAAGTTTCTTTGGCTGCGGCAATTGCATTGCATGAAACTTTTGAATGTTGTCATATGCTTGGTCGATGGCACGCTTCAATTCGTCACTGAGGCGTGATGCGCTTTGTTCAATTTCAGACGTTGGCACACGCAGTCGAGGAGACTGTCTATCATCATACTGTTGTGCAAGTTCCAGGAGCGCATCGTCTCCAAGCGCTGCTACTTTTGAAATTATGGTTTCAACCGCTGCTTGCACCTCAACCCCAGCGCTAACCGCTGGGCGGGTTAGTGCTGATTGTTTCGATTGCCTGTCGAGCTCATTCCAAACCAGCATGAATCACTCCATCATTTTTTCGATTGGCATTACTAGAATGGAATTTGCACCTAACCCTTTGAGCTCTTCCATGGTTTCCCAAAACAAAGTTTCACTACTGACCATGTGCAGCGCAACATAATCATCGCTACCAGCTAGTGCGAGCAGCGTAGGTTGGCCCGTACCTGGCAGTAATTCGCATACTTCGTCAAGCTTTGCTTTCGGTGCGTGTAACATGATGTATTTACTTTCTTTCGCTTGTCTGACTCCTTTTAGTCGAGGAAGGAGTTTATTAATGAGCGATAGTTTTGAATCGTCGTTTAAATTCGCATTTTGGATAAGGCATGCGTTTGACTCCAAAATAGTCTCACCCTGCATCAAGCCGTTTGCCTCAAGTGTTGCGCCAGTTGAAACGAGATCACAAATTGCATCAGCCAGACCTGCACGGGGAGCTACTTCTACAGAACCCGTTAGCATTACCACACTTGCATCAATGTTTTCCGCCTCGAGATATTGCTTAAGAATTTCTGGGTAGGTCGTCGCGATACGCTTTCCGTTGAACCATTCTTTAGGCTGTTGCTCAAGCTCTTGAGGCCAAGCTAGCGCCAATCTGCAATAGCCAAAGTCTAACTTAGAGAGCTTTTTAACTTCATTCGGTTGTCCAGCTCGTTTGCGCTCTGCTTGTGTTTCAACCAGTACGTTTTCACCAACGATACCTAGGTCACATACGCCATCCATGACTAGACCCGGAATATCATCGTCTCGTACGCGAAGCACATCAATTGGCATATTTGTTGAGTGTGCGATTAAACGTTGTTCACGTAAATTGAGCTTAATGCCCAGTTGTTTTAAAAGGGACTGGCAATCTTTTGATAAGCGGCCTGATTTTTGAATTGCGATACGTAAGCGTGTAGAAGTATTCATAATTTATTTTCCTAATATTAAAAACTAAAAACCCCGAGGGAACCTCAGGGCGAAAATAAATTTGAATTTGTTACTTGGTTCGCCGGAGGTTCCTTTTAGGAATAACCCACCAGCGAAATACCTGACAGGCTATCCCGATGTATGATGGTGATGATGTACAGCTGTCAGATTTAAAAACATTGTGTTACCTATGATGTAAAAATTTTATGTAATTCGATTAACTGCTTATAGATAATCATGAAAGCGCTAAAAAGAGCAAGAACTTTTTGGTATTAATTAAAGAATAAAATATATCAGCCGATAATAAGTATGTAGGTCAATCACTTCTGTGGTGTAGGGGAAATCTTGATGGATGTCTTTAAAACATATATGGCACCTATAGTTAGGTTGCAAGTTGCGCACAATGGCCCGTTTAAGATCGTAGGCGTTTTGGATAATAAAGCGGAAAAGATCAAGGGGAAGTCTCTAGCAAATCAAATTGATAGTGAATTGAAAGACAAACGAGATTTGCCAGCAAACGACGATGATGAGGAAAAAAAAGATACTGACGAGCAAGAGCATTTAGATACTTGGGCGTAATTTGATATAAATAAAAACTCGAGAAAGAGTGGGGCATTTGGCACTACATACAAGAGGTAGTAAGGGGTTGCGTATTCCTAAAAATATTGCAGTTAAGGTTGATAATATAAGTTGTTTACTCGTGTGGCTTGCTCATTGGCGGTTTTAAAATTAAAATTGCGCAACTTATCAAGCAGCGCTAGTGTTTTCTTTGTCCATAGAACAGTACTTTTCATCCACAGGTCCCCTTGCTCAACACTTTAAGGGGTATCAGCCAAGATTACCGCAAATTGAAATGGCCGTGGCAATCGATAATATCGTAAAGAATGGCGGTCAGTGTGTTGTAGAAGCTGGAACCGGCACAGGTAAAACATTTGCCTACTTGGTGCCTGCATTGGTGAATAACAACAAAGTGGTTATATCAACTGGTTCGAAAGCGCTTCAAGAGCAGTTATTTCATCGTGATTTACCGAGCCTTTTAAAAGCTTTGAAAAAAGGACGCAAGACCGCTTTGCTCAAAGGGCGTGCTAACTATTTATGTACGTATAGACTCAATCAACATGTTGCTCACGTGCCTACAGATGACTCGGATGTTATGCATCAGTTAGCTATGGTTGCTAAATTTGCGACAGAGACGCAAAGTGGTGATCTTGCTGATTGTGTAGGCATAGAAGAAGATGCCAAGGTATTACCATATGTAAGCTCAACGGCTGATAACTGTTTAGGAAAAGAATGCCCAGATTTTGCTGAGTGTTATGTGAGAAAAGCACGCTTAAGAGCTATGGAAGCTGATTTGGTTGTGATTAATCATCACTTATTTTTTGCCGATATGGCAGTAAAAGATTCTGGTTTCGCCGAGCTTATGCCAACAGCAGACACATATGTTTTTGACGAAGCTCACCAAGTAAATGAAATTGCAAGTGATTATTTTGGTGAAACAATTAGCACCAAACAGTTACAAGATTTGGTAAATGATATCCGCGTGATTTACCTTAGTGATATTCCGGATATGTTACAACTGGGTAAAACACTGAACAAGCTTACAACGAGTATTGCAGATCTGAGATTGGTGTTCGGTGGAGATGGTGCGAGGGGAGATTGGCGAGAAGCTTTACAAGATAAAGTCATTTGTGAGGCGCTTCATCGTGTTATCAGCAATTTGGACTTTTTGTATAAAGTTCTTAAATTGTGTTTAGATAGAACCGAGAAGATAGAGCACCCGTTTGAGCGTGTTATTGCATTTAAAGGACAATTAGAAAGAGCCTTTGATGTTACGCAAACTGGCTATAGTTATTGGTTCGAAACAACGAGAAGGTTTGTGACGATCCACATTACGCCACTTGACGTGTCAAGGCGTTTTCAAGAGTTGGTTACCAAGACAGAGGCCGGATTTGTATTCACTTCAGCTACGTTGTCTGTGGACAATAGTTTAACGCATTTTAATTTGAGTTTAGGACTAAAACCCGATTTTCATAAAATTGTCGATAGTCCATTTGATTATAAAAAGCAGGCATTGTTGTGCTTGCCCAGATACCTACCAGAAACCAAAGACGAATTGATGCCACATTCTTTGGTAAAAATAGCTAAATCAGTCATTAATGCAGCTAAAGGCAGGACTTTTTTGCTTTTTACCAGCTATCGAGTAATGCATTTGGTATACGAGGGGATCAGTACTGCAACAGAATACCCTGTATTTATGCAAGGACAATCTTCAAAGCGTATTATTCTAGAGCAGTTTGTACGACACGGTAATGCAGTTCTATTGGGTACGGCGTCATTTTGGGAAGGGGTCGATGTTAGAGGTGATGCGTTAAGCTGTGTTGTTATCGATAAACTTCCGTTTACATCCCCTGATGATCCGCTGCTGCAAGCAAAAATGAAAGATGCAGAGATAAGTGGCAAAGAACCCTTTGAAGACATTCAGTTACCTCAAGCTGTCATTGCGCTAAAACAAGGCGTGGGGCGTTTGATCCGCGACAGGAGTGATAAAGGCGTACTGATTATTTGCGATAATCGTTTAGTTACGAGAAAATACGGTGAAACGTTTATTAAGAGCCTGCCTGATATGACTCGCACTAGAGACTTAGATAAGGCTTTAAACTTTTTAGAGAATATAGATACACATGAAACATAACTTGCTAGCCCTAGATGCTTCAACAGAAGCTTTAAGCCTCGCGCTTCATTTTAATGGGGAAACTCATACTCATTTTGAAGTCTGTCCTCAACAACATAGTCAAAAAATTTTACCGTTGGTGGAGTCTTTACTCGCTAAGGCGAATTGCACTTTAAAAGATCTAGATGGTATTGTATACGGTCGCGGTCCAGGTAGTTTTACTGGTGTAAGAATAGGGGTTTCAGTAGCTCAAGGCTTAGCATACTCTGCTAATCTTAAACTCTGTGGCGTGTCCACTTTGCAGGCTATGGCGCAGCAAGCAATGGGTTCAGATGGATGCAATGAAGTGATCAGTGCGATAGATGCTCGAATGGGTGAAGTGTACCTGGGTCACTTTGAAAAAAGTACAAACGGTCTTGCTACTGCCAAAAGAGAAGAAATTGTAGTAAAGCCTGAATCAATTGAAGCCAATTTCAATAATGTAGCAGCGGTTGGGACGGGATGGAAAAGCTACCCAGATACCGCGACCAATATCGGGGTGAATGTATTAGAAAACATTACATTACCGAGCTCTGAGTATATGTTGGTATTAGGTGATGCAGCCTTTAAAAATGGCGATACAGTAGAGCCACAAGATGCACAGCCACATTACGTAAGAGACACAGTAACGTGGAAAAAATTGCCAGGTAGAGAATAAACCTCTATCCTTAAATTAGGCACAAAGTGGGCGTGAATGATGAGAATTAATCAAGTAGTTCAAAATCAACATACATATCAGCTGGATTCAAGAGCGTTGAAGAATCCTACCGAATCACGCCCATCTACTTCTAACCCTGCTAGTGAGATTAAGTTTAGCCAAGAAGGGGTTAAATTAGCAGAGCAGTTTCAACAAAACAGGCGAGACGTTATATACGACCAACCTGATTTTAATTCACGCAAAGCACTTCAAGCATATTCATCAGTTCAAAATCAGCTTAGACGCTCTGAAGTTCAGTCACTCCTCGGTGTTGACGTATACGCTTGAGCAGCGTGAATAATTTTCAGTAAAAAATTACAAGTAGCGATTGTATTCTAAATTTATTTGGGTAATGTAAAAAGAAAAACCTAGATGTGACAAAAGCGTTGCTGAGTAAATTTAATCAATATGCCTTCAAAATATCATCTAACACCGTAATTCTTTCTCTGCGGGAAGGGTATATTGCATTAATTCCTTTTTTCATTGTTGCCTCGCTTATCTCCCTTATAAATCAATGGCTAAATATATCGATGAAGGGGGTTGAGCACCAATTTCTAGAAGATTTTAATACTCTAGTATGGGGGATTTTCCCAGTATTAACCTTAATGTCTTTCAGTTACTACCTTTCTAAAAACTTGAAAGTTCATACAATTGCAAGCCCAATTTTGGTCTTCACCTGTTTTACTGCGACAACAGGTTATATTACTATTTCAGGTAATGAACTCGCCATAAATCACCGAATGGGAGCGCTGTATTCATTACTGATGCCGGTCGTGTGTTGTTACTTTCTCTCCTACTTAGAAAGATTAAAGATTTTCCGTTTGGTTGGAGTTAGCTCAATTAGCTTGTTTTTGAGAAAGCATTTGAACCTCATCTTGCCATACCTTATTGTAACCATTGTAGTTTTACTTTTATTTCCATACATTGACCTTGCCGCCGAGGCATCTGTGGAAACACTGCGTTCATTAAACCCTCATTGGAATGTGTTTGAGAAGTTGTCAATGCAGCTTCTAATAGCTCATTTACTTTGGTTTATGGGGGTGCATGGAGATAATACATACCATATATTGGTATCTAGCGAATTGACTAGCTATTATGTACTTCCAGATTTAATCAGTTATAACTTTTTCACCGGCTTTGTGATTTTAGGCGGCACTGGCTGTATATGGGGATTGATAGTCGCTGCAGTTTTTCTTAAAAAAGGTCAACACGAAAAAAGAATCGCGGCTATTTCATCTCCTTTAGCGGTGTTTAATATAAGTGAGGTAATGATTTATGCGTTACCTATTGTCTTTAACCCATACATATTATTACCATTTTTACTTTGTCCTTTAATAAATGCGAGCATTGCATATTTTGCGTTTTACTCTGGTTTTGTATCTATCCAATATGTACACGAAATACCTTGGTTTACGCCTATATTTATTAATGCTTGGTTATTAACCGAAAGCTTTAGGGGAATACTACTACAGCTATTTTTAGTGCTATTAAATGCTTTAATTTACTTTCCATTTCTTAAAGCTAACCGTGATAACAATTTGTCTGGTAAGGCGTTAGATGTGCTGATGAAACGCTACACTGCGGGCAGGCTAATTGAAGAGGGTGCAGAGGGCTCATACAGTGCTACTCAGCGAAAAGAACAGATTAATGCTCACAGTCTGAAAGAGGTTACAGAAGCGTTAAATCAAGGTGCATTGACCTTGTTTTATCAGCCTAAAATCAACCCCTATAATAAGCAAGTTGTAGGGTTTGAAGCTTTGCTTCGGCTCACCAACAAAGACGGCACGATATCTGGACCATGGTTTTTAGAAACGCTTGAGCAGCACAATTTACTACATATTATCGATAACTATGTCATCGACCAGCTTGAGATAGATTTGGAACAATTTTCAAAACTTCAGCTGCATCCTAAAATCAGTTTTAAT
Organism: Pseudoalteromonas luteoviolacea NCIMB 1942; assembly: GCF_001625595.1. Classification (GTDB taxonomy): domain Bacteria; phylum Pseudomonadota; class Gammaproteobacteria; order Enterobacterales; family Alteromonadaceae; genus Pseudoalteromonas; species Pseudoalteromonas luteoviolacea_A. The sequence goes on along the minus strand of NZ_AUXT01000153.1, from coordinate 31,018 downwards.
ATATCACCCAAAAACCTTCTGACAGGTGGCTATCGCCGTATTATCAAGGCATTTTCGAAGTTCCCTGAGCAGGTTGAAGTCGAGTTGCTAGAGTCTAGTTACATAGAGGACTTTAATAAGACTGTATCGGTAGTAGATTCCTTAAAGAAAAATAAGATTGATTGCGCAATGGATGATTTTGGAACTGGTTACTCATGTCTGTCGGTTTTATCTAAGTTGAATATCTCGACTATTAAACTTGATAGGAGCTTGTTACCTGAGCAGCTTAATAGTAAGTCTATTTCTTTATATACAAACCTCTCCGAAATGATCTCAAAGCTAGGTTTTAAACTCGTAGCTGAGGGGGTAGAAACAACGGATGAAGAGCAAGTGGTGAAGCAATCCCACATAGACTGTGTGCAAGGTTTTCTATACTTTAAAGCGATGCCGGTTGAAGAAGCTATATATCTGTATATGACTAAAGGTTTAGGCGAAAATTCTCCCGTTGCTCAAAAAACAGATGCAGATAATGATCATGCGACGAGCACGTAAGGCTTAATTCAGATTGATCATTTTTAGTTGAAGAGAATCTAAACCTAAATGGATTTAAACTTTGGCAGTCAAAGCAGAAGTCATACTGTAGAGTGTGAAAATATAATAAAGCGTCAAAATTTCAAATGCTTAGTTATTGACCTAATAAGGTGTCAATAAATTATTTTTTTTGGCTCAATTTGTAACCTAATTTTTGGGGGTGAGATTTTGTGGGGCTGAATGATTACCCTGCACTGGTGGTTGGAGGTACTTTTAGAGTGGTAGATAAAGTAAGAAGGGCCAATTTTCGTGGCCCTTACTAGATGCATTATTTTATAAATGAAATCAGTTTTTCAGCAATTTGCGTATTATTTTGTGAGCCAATGAAATGTTCGCGGCCATTTCCGTGCGCAAATACTTGAACGTCAATAGCAGTGTGTCCGCCTGTAGTCCAGCCTGTAAAACTCGCGTCATTGATAATTTTATTGATAGATGTGTACAACGCCTGTTCACCACCTGCTTTTGCTTCTTTAAGCGCTTTTTCAATTTCAGGGGTAAAGTCTATGTTAGTTAAAGCCTTCCAATCTTCTTTTATGCTTTTGCTGTCCTTAATCGTCTTCGCAATTTTTTTCACTGATGCCTTTATATTTGCAACAACATCTCTTTCCCAGCGATAGTCGCCGTCAGCGCCTAGAGTTAAGCCACCGGTTGAATGATCAGCAGTAATGATCAGGAGCGTATCCGGGTTTTTATCAACATAGGCCTTAGCAATAGAAATAGATTTTGCAAAATCATCCATTTCATTCATTGCACATGCAATGTCATTAGCGTGACCACACCAGTCAATTTGGCTTCCTTCGATCATAATAAAAAAACCTTGTTTGTTCTTATCATTATCAAGCAACGACAGGGCTTTTTCGGTCATTTTCTCTAGCCTTTTCGGATGCTTATCGATGGCATAAGGCATACCTTGTTCGGCAAACAACCCAATGGCCGGTATTGCATTAATCGTATTGAGCGCGTCTAGGTCATCTAAATATTGATACCCTGATTGCTGAAACTCAGAAATTAGGTTTCTATCTTCACGAATAAAGTACTTGGTTCCGCCCCCAAGCATTAAGTCAACAGGTAGTTTTCCGGCCACTTTTACATCAATGTAGTCATCAGCGATTTCATTATAATTTCTGCGTGACTCGTTGTGAGCTGCAAAGCTTGCAGGCGTTGCATGATTGATTTGTGAAGTTGCAACTAGCGCCGTTGTTTTCCCTCGCTCTTTTGCCATTTGTAGCATGGTTTTCAATGGTTTCTTTTCAGTGTCTACTGCAATGGCACCATTATAGCTTTTAGTTGCGGTACTCAGAGCCGTAGCGCCTGCGGCACTATCCGTTACCACTGTATTGTCATCAGGATAGGTATGAGCCATACCGACCAAAATTGAATCGAAAACCGTTGGTTCTACAGTCTTAGTTTGTTTGTCGTCTTTGTAATATCTATACGCAGTTGTATAAGCTGGGCCCATTCCATCTCCAATCATATAGATGATGTTTTTTGGTGCCGCGATTAGTTGGCTACTGCTTAGTAAGGAGACTGCCGCTGCAACAGCCGATAATTTGCGTGACATAGTTTTTCCTTCGATTTCCCGTGTTTGATTGTAAGCGTTTTTTATACACATGTGTGTAACAAGCATGTAAGCACACACGTCAGATGAGAACATTGAAGTGTGATAACAAATTTTAATTATTAGCTTAAACGCTCAGATTATATCGCGTATGATCATATCGAAATGTGGTTATGATGAATATCTTTAAATGTTGATTAATAAAAAAAACAAGATGAAAGACTATTTAGAAGGTGGCTTCGCTTGGCAACAGCTAGGCAGTGGTAGTGAAGCCGTAATATGTCTTCACGGATGGTTAGACAATGGTAATAGTTATAAACCGCTTGCAGATGAGCTTACGCAAAAAGAGACAGACAAATTTACATGGTATTTGTTAGATTTTCCGGGCCACGGTAAGTCAGCTTGGAAGTCTCCTGACGCTTCATATTATTTTGTTGAATATGTTTATGATGTTATTTGTTTTATGAAAGCGGCTAACATAGACAAAGCGCATTTTGTTGGCCACTCAATGGGGGCGTTAATCGCAAATTTGTTAACAAGCTTATACCCTGATAAGGTACGCACTTTGAGTTTGATCGATGGTATTGGCCTGATATACCAAAGCTCACAAAGTGCAAAGCAAAACCTGCTTAAAGCATTTAATGAACGAGAAAGGTTGTCTGAGCAAAATACTAGGTGGTTTTCAGACAGACAAAGTATTATTAAAGCACGTGCGAGTGTATCTGACTTCTCTGAGGAGCTTGCGGAAACTTTGATGTCACGCAGTATAAAAAGTAATGGTAAAGAGTATGCCTTAACTTCAGATCCTAGGCTAAAATTGACATCAACTATGCGCTTTAATCAGGAACAGGCGCAGAGTTTATTAGATAAAATTTCAGTAGACACTATGCTTATCTTACCTAAACATGGATATGCACAGATGCGTGACAACATGAAAAAATTTCTTTCGTGTTTTGATAGGGTTAAAGTAACCAATGTTGCTGGTGGACATCATTGCCACATGGAAAACCCCAAACAAATAGTACTTGAGATCGTCTCCCACATTGAAAAGGCGCGTGGTTGTTGATTGTAACTTTGCGAGAAATATGGGAACATCCAAGGTTTAGAGTATTTACTCAATTGTTTAAGAGCCTTATTTGCTTTAAGGTAAATATAAAAAAAGAACGAGAATACAGGAGCTAAGAGTGGAAAAAATCTGGCTAAAGCGCTATCCAGAAGGTATGCCGGCAACGATTGACCCAGAACACTACAACTCGCTGCTAGAATTAATAGACGAATGTTTCACCAATTATGCCCAATTACCAGCTTATTCAAATATGGGCAAAACGCTTACTTATCAAGAGATTGATAATGCAACTAAAGCTGTAGCAAGTTATATACAGAATACACTCAAATTAGGCAAAGGCGACAAAATCGCTGTTATGATGCCAAATTTATTGCAAACACCTATCACTATATTGGGTGTATTACGCGCAGGTTGTACGGTGGTTAACGTAAACCCACTGTACACAGTACGAGAGTTAGAACATCAGCTTAATGACTCAGAAGCAAAGGCCATATTTATATTGGCAAACTTTGCCAGCACATTAGAAAAAGCGTTACCCGCAACCGACGTAAAACACATTGTGTTGACGCAAATCGGTGATTTACTCGGGGGTGTGAAAAAGCACCTAGTCAATTTTGTTGTTAAGAAAATAAAGAAAATGGTACCAGCGTATACATTACCTAACGCAATCCCATTTTCACAAGTCGTCGCGGCAGACTTGAGTGGCTATAAAAAGCCTCAAGTAACGCAAGACGACCTTGCATTTTTGCAATACACAGGTGGTACGACTGGTGTTTCTAAAGGCGCAATGCTTACACATGGCAACATGGTTGCAAACTTGGAGCAGGTGTCGGGTTGCTTGGATAAAGTGTTAGATAAGGGCAAAGAAGTCGTTATTACTGCTTTACCGCTTTACCATATTTTTGCATTGACCGCTAACTGCTTAACTTTTATGAAGTATGGTGGTCACAATATCCTGATTACTAACCCGAGAGACATGGTGGGCTTTGTTAAGGACTTGGCTAAGTACCCGTTTACCGTAATCACGGGTGTTAACACGCTATTTAACGGTTTACTTAACACTGACGGTTTTGCGGATTTAGATTTTTCAAACCTAAAAGTATCACTAGGCGGAGGCATGGCCGTTCAACGGCCAGTTGCCGAGCGTTGGCAGGCTGTGACAAAGTCACGTTTGTTAGAAGGCTACGGATTAACCGAATGTGCGCCGTTGGTGACAATTAGCCCTCTTGATTTAGAAGGCTACAATGGGTCAATTGGTTTGCCTGCACCAAGCACAGATCTTAAAGTGGTTTTGGAAAATGGTGACGAAGCGCCAAAAGGTGAACCTGGTGAATTGTTGGTAAAAGGTCCTCAGGTTATGGCGGGTTATTATAATCGACCTGACGCGACTGTTGAGTGTTTACAAGACGGCTGGTTTGCGACTGGCGATATCGCAACATATGATGATGAAGGCTTCTTTTATATCGTTGATCGTAAGAAAGATATGATCTTAGTCTCTGGCTTCAATGTCTTCCCGAATGAGATAGAAGAAGTTGTCGCAAGTCACGATGGCGTACTGGAAGTTGCGGCGATAGGTGTACCTCATGAAGTAAGTGGCGAACAAGTAAAAGTTTTTGTTGTCAGAAAAGATCAATCTTTGTCAGAAAAAGATATAATAGCGCATTGTCGTGAAAACCTAACAAACTACAAAGTTCCGAAAATGGTTGAGTTTAGAGATGAACTGCCAAAGACGAACGTAGGAAAAATTCTACGTAGGGCGTTAAAATAAAAAAAACCGGCGAAAGCCGGTTTTTTTTCGCTATAGCGAAGGAGTAAAAGTGCAGTATCGGTTTATTCAGAATCAAGTTGAATTAAATGAGTTTATCAATCTAATATCGGGTAGTAAGGTGTTGGCCATTGATACCGAGTTTATGCGTCGAAGAACACTGTACCCTGAAAGCGCTCTTTTTCAGGTCTATGACGGTGAGCATTTAGCGTTGATAGATCCTTTAATTGAACTTGATTTTTCAGCACTTTGGGCTTTATTTACTGCACCTGACATCATGAAAGTTATCCATTCTCCATCAGAAGATATTGAAGTCTTTCAAAACTTTGCAGGTATATGTCCATCACCGCTTTTTGATACACAGTTTGCGTTGCAGTTATTAGGTGAAGGTAACTGCGTTGGATTTGCCAATATGGTGAAAAACTTATTGGGTATCGAGATTGACAAAAGTATGTCTCGTACCGACTGGCTGAAAAGGCCTCTGTCTAGTAAACAGCTGGAATACGCCGCTGCGGATGTATACTATTTGCTTCCATGCTACGAACGCATTGTGGAAAAAATTCAGCAAAATGGCTTTAACGATATCGTTATATCAGAGAGTAAACTGATATCTGAAAAGCGCGCGTTCCGTACACCTGATGAATATGTCTATTTAAATATCAAAAATGTATGGCAACTGCGGGGCAGGGATTTGGCGGTTCTTAGAGAGCTTGCAGCTTGGCGTTTGAATAAAGCTGAAACGAAAAATATATCGGTAAACTTTATATTAAAAGAGCTCAATATGGTTGAGATCGCCAAGCGACGTCCTTCATCTCTTGCGAGTATGCGCAATATCCCAGAAGTTGAAGCGATGGAAGTGAATCGTTCTGGTAAAGAAATTCTTGCGTGCATAGATGCAGGAAAGTCAGTGTCTGACGATGTTCTGCCCAAAAAAGTTAAGCGCTTAATTGACTTTGCTGGGTATAAAAAAGCTGCCAAAGATATTAAAGGACTCATTTCTATCGAGGCTCAAAAGCAGGGCATCCCGATTGACGTGCTGGCGTCGAAAAAACAGATCAACCAAGTTATCAGTTGGAACTGGAAGCTGTCTAAAGAGCAGCGTAAAAAAATGATTAAACCAGATTTGTTTCAAGGTTGGCGCAAACAATTGCTTGGTGATGCTTTACACGAGTGGGAAGTGGAGTAATAAGATGTACACTGTGCTAGCGAGGTAAAAAATACTTCGCTAGCTTGGGGGGCGTTTTAAAACTTTGCTCCCTCGCCTTCGTTAAGTATGTACAAAGGTATCTTACTATCTAGTCGTTCTCTCATATGGAGTAATCTAAATAATGCTGAGTGAGAGGTGTGGTCGCCCATCTTCCAGCTTGAATTTCCATAGCCCCAAGGGATCATAACACCACAATTCAAATCTTCAGCAGCAACAAGCGCATCTTCTGGTGTTAGGTGGACATTGCGGTACCACTTCCCATGTTCTTCGTGATGATAAGATGCAATTGGAATTAAGCAAACGTCGATGTCTCCATACGCTTTATGAATGTCTTTAAAGTGGCTAGAATAGCCTGTGTCTCCAGCAAAAAATACTTTTTTGCCATTATTCTCTAGTAGCCAACCGCCCCACAGAGTCTCGTCATCATCGTTTGTAATAAAAGGAATGACGATTCGATTACTGAAGTGATGTGCGGGCACAAAATGTAATGTGGTTTCACCAACGTTGTAACTTGAATACCAGGGCATCTCGACTATATCGTAGCCTCCGGTTGGAAAATAGTCAGCAAAGTTAAGTGGAGTAAGGTATTTTGTGTTATTACCAATTTCTTCGATATCAGATTTGTTGAAATGGTCGTAGTGAATATGTGAATAAATAACAGCCTGCACTGAAGCCAGCTTTTCATTAGTGACACGGGGAGGGGGGGTTCGGTAAAAACCTCCGGCAAGATTTGTAAAAGCCCAATCTATAGGCCAGTCAAATTGCCTTGTAACAGGGTCAACTAGAATTGTTTCATTGGTTTGAGTAGTGATAACAAAACTTGCGTGCCCAAGCCACCTTATACTGTAGATAGCAGTCTCTTCTATTTTTGAAGCCGGGTTGCTACCAATGTATTTGCACTGTTCCATATGACTTTCACATTGAATGTCTTTACTATCTGGATAGCAGTCTTGCTCGCAGGTTTGTGGGTAGCGCTCTGGCCTTTTATAGGTGTTAGCAAATTGATGTGTATATTCTTCTGTTTGTTTGTATTTGACATCTTTTATAGGTGACAACCTTTCTATTTTGTTTGGGGTTGCGCAGCTTACCAAAAGAGGAACTAAGAAAAAAGGGAGGTAATTCTTCATAAATGAAACTTCATTGTTCTTGTTGTAATTCATGCAACCAAATTCTATTCTGAGCCATTAAAAAGCAACAGCGAGTGATTATGGATCGTGTTTCTGACGAGACTTGGTATGCAGTGTTATTATTTTTTGCGCTTATCATTGTACCGTTTATAGTTGGGTTGACAATATTTAAAGTGTATCGAAAAGTTTTCCCTTTAAAGTCTGCTTATAACATGTCTGTTGTTGAGGAGCTCGATGTACAAAGGCTAGGGTTTTTTAGGCCTTTTATGATTGGATGGTGTGTTTGTGGGCCTATCGTTTACTGGTTTTACGATAAATTTTTGTCGTATTTATAAACTAGGTTAAATAAAAAGGCTCATCCCTGAGCCTGTCTCACGCATAGTCAGAGTAACGGTTAATCAATGTCATGCCTGGTTGGCAGTGATGAAAAGGCACCGAAACGCGTTACCGCGTAGGCACCACATTTTGCCGAAAAGTTGATGATATCGATAATCTCTTTTTCGCTTTTGTATAGTTCTACAAAAGTACTTTTCGATAGTTTACGTGAAAGCTCCGCTAACAAACCACCTACAAATGCATCTCCACCAGCTGTGGTATCTACTGCTTGTACTTTTGGAGGTGAAATGTACCCAGAAAAAGATTCCGTGAAATACCTAATATCATTGGGTCCATCAGTAATTAATAAAAGCCGTACATTGGTCTTCAATACTGCTTCTATGGTTTTTTGCTGATCTTGCTCAGGGTGGGCGTGCTCATTTAAAAATGCTAGCTCTTCCGACGACAGCTTTACCACGTCAGACTGAGATAAAACATGCCAAATACGTTCCAAACAATGGGTCATAGATGGCCAAAGGTTTTCTCGCAAATTCATATCAAAGCTTTTTAACAGCCCATTGTTTTTCGCTTGTTGCATTGCCGTAACAGTAGTGAGATAAATATTTCTCTCGGTCAAGCTATTAGAGCACACATGTAGTATTTTTTTTGATGTAAACATATCGGGCTCGAAATGCTCAGCTCTAAATAGCAAATCGGCAGCTGGAGGGCGATAAAAGCTGAAACTACGCTCGCCATCATTATCTAAAGATACAAAAGCAAGTGCTGTTTGTGCTTCTTTTGTGAACCTCACATATTGTGTGTCCACTTTGTGGTTCTGCAATTCCTCATTAATGAAGTGGCCAAACATATCATCACCAAGCATGCCGCAAAAGGCACTTTTTTCGCCTTGCTTTGCCACAGCGACTGATACATTAGCTGGTGCCCCCCCTGCGTATTTTGTAAACGCTTCGGGTTCTTTTCCATTAGACAGAAAGTCGATTAAGGCTTCGCCGAAACAGATAACACTCATTATTTACTCTCTTGTAATTGATAGGCTCTGAGGACTTCGTAACAAGCGCCCATAGTATGGTAATCTGTCTTTCCTGCCGGACTTTTTTCGTCACTGTAAGAGCGATTGTCTTGGGTAAGAATACGATACCAAGCACCATATTGGTGGTCGATCATATGTTCCCAACTGTAATGCCAGATTTTGTCATACCATTGCCAATATTTTTCTTCATTTGTAGCTAATGCCAATAGTGCAGCTGCTGCAAAACTTTCCGCCTGCACCCAAAAGTATTTATCGCCGTCACAAATGGATTTATCTGGCGCAAATCCGTAACAGATCCCGCCATGTTGTTCATCCCAGGCGGATTTTAACGCTTCGTCGAATAGAAACTTTGCTTTCTCAACCATCCAAGTTTCTGGCTTATGTCTGTTTAATATAAGCAACAACTTAGTCCATTCAGTTTGATGGCCCGGCTGGAATCCCCAAGGTCTAAATAGGTGCTTGGGATTTTCTTTATTGTAGTCCCAGTCGATTTGCCAGTTGCTATCGTAATGTTCCCAAACGAGGCCTTGAGCTAAGTCAGCTTGCTTTACGGTCATTGTATGAGCAAGGGTGTAAGCCCTGTCTAAAAACTTATTATCTTTTGTTGCTTCAAAGCACATTAACAGCGCTTCACACATATGCATATTTGCATTTTGACCACGGTATTTATCCGCATTTTCGAGCTTTGCATCATATTCGTCTAAATAAAGCGAATATTCAGCTTGATAGTACTTTTGTTCCAAAAGTTGCCAAACATGTTCTATGGTGGTAAGTGTTGATTTTACGCCCGATTTATGAGCCATAGCATTAGCTAGCAGTACAAAAGCCAGACCATAACAATGGTTCGTCAAATCACTTGGCTCACCATTTTCAATTAACCAAGCATAACCACCATTTGGTTGTTTATGAACTCGTTCTAAGTAATCAATCCCATGATTAACAAGCTCTAAGTATTCCTGTTTAGATGTATTGAGGTAAGCCATAGCGTAGTTAAAAACAAAACGTGTACTTGAAACTAGATGGCGGGTAGAGTTGTCGTAGACTTCGCCGTTATCCTTAAAAAATTGATAAAAACCGCCTGTGCTATCGACGCATCTCGGGTGATAAAATGCCATTGTCTTATCAATATGCTGCTGCAAAAATTCTTTGTTTCTGAAATCAAGCGACATTAATCAAGCTCCACTTTCTAATCGCAAAACGGTTTTTGACTTTCCAAAAAGCACTGTCATGGCGGTTGCCATGTTGGTATTTCAAAAAGTTTACTAACCTGTATTTTCTCATTTATCTAGTTACTCTAGCATCTTAAAAAAAATAATGGAACGATCCAATAAAACATTTGTGATTTTCTTGTAACAATGTGTAGAATCATTACATCCCTTAACATGGAGTAACCTGAGTGAGTGAAATCAACACGAATCAAACTTTTGTTGCAGGCGCGCAGAACAACGAAAAAAACTACTTTTTCCCGCTAGCAGCAATGACAACCCTGTTTTTTTTATGGGGCTTTATTACTGTTTTTAATGACGTTTTAATTCCAAGGTTAAAAAGCGTCTTTGACCTAAACTACACTGAGGCGATGTTAATTCAGTTTTGTTTTTTCATTGCATACTTTGTAGTTTCACTGCCAGCAGGTAACCTCGTAAAACGATTTGGATACCAAAAAGGTATCATTGTTGGATTACTTGTAGCCGCGTTTGGCTGCTTATTGTTTTATCCTGCGGTAATTGTCCATCAGTATTGGATTTTTTTGACGGCGCTTTTTGTCATGGCGTCAGGGATTGTAATTTTACAAGTATCTGCAAACCCTTATGTTGCAGCACTTGGCACGCCTAAAACAGCTTCAAGCCGTCTAAACCTCGCTCAAGCACTTAATTCTTTAGGGACGACTTTGGGGCCAATTGCCGGCGGTATGTTACTGTTTGGTGCTGGTGGCGCAATGGCGGTTGAAGCGGCTAGTGCCGATTCTGTTAAAGTGCCGTATTTGGTTATTGCAGCAGTGCTAGTGGCAATTGCGGTCGTATTCGCATTTTTAAAGCTTCCGACGATTGCGGAGCATACAGAAGAACAAGACTGTAAAGCTAAAGGCCACAACCTAAAAGAGGCGCCCCATCTAATGATGGGAGTTGTGGCTATTTTCTGCTATGTAGGTGCAGAAGTATCCATTGGTAGCTTTATTGTAAATTATTTTGCTGAAGAACACATTGGTGGTATCGATGCCCCAACAGCTGCTAAATTGCTTGGTTACTATTGGGGTGGAGCAATGGTTGGCCGCTTTATTGGTTCGCAGGCATTGAAAGTGATTGCACCTTCTAAAGCCTTGGTATTTAACGCTATTAGCGTAATGCTGTTACTGGTTCTGACGATGTCTACAGACGGCAATATTGCGATGATCTCTGTATTAGCCATTGGTTTGTTTAACTCAATCATGTTTCCAACTATTTTTACAATTGCAATCGAAGGTTTAGGCTCTTTAACAAGTAAAGGCTCTGGCTGGTTGTGTTTGGCAATTGTCGGTGGCGCGATTATTCCTTTGCTCCAGGGGGTTATAGCTGACAGAATGAATATTCAAATCAGCTTCGTGGTGCCTTTGGTATGTTATGTGTTCATAGCATGGTATGGTGTTAATGTAATGAAGCTATCAAAGCAGTGGCAAGATAAAGTCGCCTAAATCAACCCCACACTGAATATAAGGCAAGCGTTCGCTTGCCTTTTTTGTCTTAAATTTATAAATTTCTATCTCAATACTATTGAATACGTATTCATAGACGTTGTATATTAAAACCGCTTGGAACGATCCAAACATAATTTACAATAAAGGAGAGGCACATGCATCGCTCAATTTGGGCCGCAGCTATGGTGTCACTTGCCGGACTTTCAGCGGTAAGTGAAGCACGCGAATCAAACACTCAGTGGGTAGATACGTTTATTGGTACAGGTGGGGATGGACACACATTTCCAGGTGCTGTAGTTCCATTTGGAATGGTTCAGCTAAGCCCTGACACAGATAACCCTATGCGAGGCGTGTCACCGCAACCGGAAATATATAAACGCTGCGCTGGCTATCATTATGATGACGAAACAATTGTCGGCTTTTCGCATACACACTTTTCTGGTACTGGCCATTCAGATCTTGGTGATTTACTAGTAATGCCTATTACGGGTGAAGTTAAGTTGGACGCGGGTACTGCTGAAAAACCTGATTCAGGATATCGCTCAAGATTTTCACACGATAACGAATGGGCTGAACCCGGTTACTACGGTGTTGAACTGCAAGACTATGACGTAACAGCTGAATTGACTACGACAACGCGCGTTGGAATGCACAAGTACACATTCAATAGCGCAGATCATGGGCACATTTTATTTGACCTAACTAGCTCCATTTATAATTTCGAAAATAAAGTGATATGGAGCGATATCCGCAAGGTTGATGACAGAACTTTAGTGGCCTACAGGGCAACAAATGGTTGGGCACGTAATAGGCAAATGTACTTTGCTATTCAATTTTCACAGCCGATCGACGACTACCAATTTATTAATCGGGACAACATGCGCTACAGATGCATGAATTGTCTTGATAGTAAACAAAAGCATTCAACTATCGAAAACACAGCAGTTAAGATGACTGCGGGTAAAGCTGTTAAATTTGTTGCGTCATTTAAGGGTGTTAATAAAAAGCCTGTATACATGAAAGTCGGTCTTTCGGCTGTTAGCCGCTCTAATGCACTTGAGAACCTTAACGCTGAAATTCCTCATTGGGATTTTGAAAAAGTCAGAGCGCAAGCGAAACAAGATTGGGCTGAATATTTAGATAAAGTGGACGTTGAGGGCACACGTTCAGAGAAACGCCAGTTTTACACTGCGCTTTATCATGCGCTGCAAGCGCCGAGCATTTATCAAGATGTAAATGGCCAATATCGTGGCGTGGATGGTGAAATCCATGATGGCAAAGGCTTTGAGCATTACACATTATTCTCATTGTGGGATACTTATCGTGCGTTACACCCTCTATTGACCTATATCGACCCAGATCGCGTGTCTGGCATGATCCAGTCAATGCTTGTTCACTATCAACAAAGTTACGAAAAAATGCTGCCTATCTGGTCTTTCCATGCCCATGAAACATGGACAATGATTGGATATCATGCTGTTTCTGTAATCGCTGACGCATACCTAAAAGGCATAAGGGACTACGATATTGATTTGGCTATTGAAGCGATTCAAAGTACGGCAAACAACCCAGTTTACGATGCTATTCCAGAGTATAAAAAGTACGGCTATGTACCAATGGATGTGTTGCCTGAGTCAGTTTCTATTACGTTGGAATATGCTTACAACGATTATGCAATCGCGCGCATGTTTGAATCTATGGGCAAAACCAAACTTGCCCAAGGTTATTATGCGCGTGCAATGAGCTATAAAAATGTCTTTGATCCGCAAACTCGCTTTATGCGTGGTAGAGATATCAAAGGTAACTGGAATAGGGACTTTAACGCATATGAAGCAAAGTATATGGGCCCATTTACTGAAGGTAACTCAATGCAGTACAGCTTCTATGTACCGCAAGATGTAGCAGGGTTAATTGAGTTGATGGGGGGTGACGATGCGTTTGAAAAGCGTTTGGATGATTTATTCGATACACCACTGTCTGCCGATATGATCAAAGAGCATGAAGATATTGCCGGCCTTATTGGTAACTATGCACATGGTAATGAGCCGAGTCATCACATTGCATACCTGTATAACTACGCTGGTAAACCTTGGCGAACTCAGGAGCGTATTCGTCAAATAATGGATACGCTTAGCTCAGATAAGCCAGATGGACTTGCGGGTAACGACGATGTAGGGCAAATGTCTGCTTGGTATATTTTCTCTGCAATGGGCTTTTATCCGGTGTCTCCAGGCGACTTATCATACGCAATTGGCGCGCCTCAAACACCAAAGGTAACGTTAAAACTCGCAAATGGTAAAAAGTTCACTACTACGGCAAAAGGCCTAAGCAAAACTCATAAGTACATTCAGTCTGTAAGCTTGAATGGTAAGCCATTAGAGCGAAATTACTTAACACATGCAGATATTATGGCTGGCGGCGAATTAAAGTACGTGATGAGTGATAAGCCTAACAAAGCTTGGGGTAGCGCTCATAATGCTCGTCCACCTTCACTGTCTGAATACAAATAATATGAATGCAAAAGCTGTAATTCTGGCATTTGTTTCGACTGTGGGCTTGATGGCTCACAGTGCAACGGCCGCGACTGAAGAAATTAGTACCGAGATTAAACCAGTCCAGTTTAATGGGGATGTTAATTGGTTGGCATTCGACTTACCCAATGTACAAATACGTTACTTTAGCCAAGAGCAAGTAACCGCTTGGCAGCATGTTGATGTGAATCTGGTTAAACAGATTTCATATAATGTGGCTCGCATTCTCTATAAAGAGGAACACAAAGCGCCTAAGCTGCCGCTTTTAGAAGTTGTGTTGGAAGATATGGATGGCGTAGCTTATAAAGAAGGGGACTTCTCAGGTGCTAAAATACATATTAGTGCACAATATCTAAACAAGTACAAAGAAACTCATTCTCCACAGGCTGTGTATGACGAGCTTATCGGTATTCTGTATCATGAGATTGCACATGCTTATCAGCTTGATGACCACAACTATAAAGAGATTGGTCCGGTGATTGAGGGAATAGCCGATGTCGTCAGGATGAAAGGTGGTTACGTTGACTTTTCAAGTCGAAGGCATGGTGGTAATTATGACAGCGGATATAAAACGACGGCATTTTTCCTTCACTGGTTAGAGTCGAATCATCACCCTGATTTGTTGGTTGAACTAAATGCCCAATTAGATCCTCATGATAAGAAGAAGTGGAGCTGGGGGAGCTTTTCCAAAGCGAAGAACATTAACCTCGAGAACGCTTGGTCTAACTATCAAAAATCAATCTAATTTTAGTTCTTTTTCACTATGTTAAAGGCAAGTTTTACTTGCCTTTATTCGTACCTATTAAAAATAATTCAATAAAATTATAATATTTACATAAAAACTGTCGATAAGGAGGGACAAAGCTTTTGATATTTGATACAAACTAGTCAGTAGTACATAAGAAAAACAGGATCTGCATGTTTAGCGCATTCAAATTTACCACCAAAATCACTCTCGCAGCTTCGGTAGTTCTGGTCATAGTCTTGAGCCTGTTCACCGTAAATAATTTTGTCTTGATGCGTTCGCAGACGCAAGATCAACTCACTCTCGTTCTTCAAGAAATTTCAGAGTCCGTCTCGCAAAATATTGCAAACTGGTTAAATGATAGGTTGGATATAGTTCAGTCTGTCGCAGAGGGGCATCAAAGATCTGATAGTGAAGAAGAGGTTCGCAGAAGGTTACAAACAGCAGCAAATGCGGGGCATTTTAAAAATACGTTTATTGGCACACCAAATGGGCGTTTTGTCTTAAACGACCCAACGATTAATTTACCTAGCGATTTTGATGCAACAACACGACCGTGGTATCAGCTAGCCATGCAAAAAAGAGATACCGCTTTTACCTCTCCTTATACTGATGCAACAACGAACGAATTGACCATCACGGCAGTTGTGCCGATTTATCACAATGGTCAATTAGCTGGTGCAACTGGTGGAGATATCGACATGGCGACTATTACAGAAATCATAAATGAAATTGATTTCTTAGGCTTCGGCTATGGCTTCTTAATTGACGGCGACGGCCGTATTTTGGGTCACCCGAATACCCAGCTTAACGATAAGAATATGCAAAGTTTGTTTGGTCAAAAGTTAGCACTACAAGAAGAGTTTATTGAGTTAGAAATAGATGAGACAGAAAAGCTCGTGTCATTTGTCAAAATGCATGGAATTAAAAATGTCGACTGGTACTTAGGTGTTGTCATAGACAAAGAAATCGCCTACTCATCTATTTCATCATTCAGAAATATGGCACTAATTTATATGCTATTGGGTGTTGTGGTGATAGTTGTGATGATGCAGTTGCTACTTAAATACCTGATGAGACCTATGAATCACTTAAATGAGGCAATTAAAGATATTGCGCAAGGTGAGGGCGACCTTACTCGTAGGTTGGTCGTCGAGAACAAAGATGAATTTGGTGAACTGTCGAACTACTTTAATCTATTTGTTGAAAAGATACATCAGAGCATCTCTAAAGTTAAAGACACAACCTTCGCGCTTGAACGAGTTATGGATGGGCTACAGAGCCAAACGCAAGATGCGTTAGACATCTATACCGAACAAACAAAAAGGACAGATAATGTCGCAACAGCGATAAATGAGCTGTCTTCAAGTGCTATAGAAATCTCAAATAATGCAAAACATGCATCAGAACTTGCGACGGGAGCCAATACCCTGTCTGATGAAAGCCAAACTGCACTAAATTCAAATATTGAAGAGATTGGTGCACTAAGCTCTAAAATGCAAGAAGCACAATCTACTATCGATGGCCTAGATAGATTGACCGCGAGTATTGGTCAGGTTCTTGAAGTTATTAAAGGAGTCAGTGAACAAACTAACTTACTGGCTCTTAATGCGGCAATCGAGGCTGCCAGAGCCGGGGAAGCGGGTCGAGGCTTTGCGGTTGTTGCTGACGAGGTAAGGCAACTCGCTCAGCGTACCCAAGAGTCAACACAAGAAATCGAAAATACCATTGCAGAATTACAACAAGGATCTGCATCTGCGGTATCGGTGATGAAATTAAGTATCGAGGACTCAAGTGCAAGTGCTGAAAAAGCGCAATCGGCTGGCACTAAAATGCAAGAAGTGTCACATGCTATTGAATCTATTGACGGTATGAACGATGCGGTAGCAAACGCGACACAAGAGCAAAATACAGTTATCCAGTCATTGGATAGTGACATTCACGGTATTAGCGATCTCTGTGTACAGGGCAGTGAAAGCCTTAAACAAACGCTAGACGAATGCAAAACTTTAAAATTGCAATTTGATGAACTCGAAAACATGATGAGTAAATTTAAAGTATAAATAAACAAAGGGCTGTATTTTTGCAGCCCTTTTAAATATTCAAATATATCGAATAAACCCATCTTTACAGTAATATTACAGCTGTAACATTACTGTATTTATTACGCAACACGGTTGTCATTTTTCGCAATTAAACTGCACACACTTCAAAATTTGAATAAGCAAATATTATAAAGGGTGTGTGAGATGAAGTGCGTTAACCAATTGCTTTTAGCGGGCGCGTTTGCAGTAGCAAGCAGTGCGCAGGCAAACGATCTCAATCAAGTAATAAACTCTAGCTCTGAAATCAATAAATCAGCGCTAACTTCTCAAAATAAGATCGATGCGATCTCAGATAATATGCAGTCTCGTCTGCAGCAATTCAGAACGCTAAACAAGGAAATCGAAGGCCTTGTTGTTTATAACAACCAATTAGATAAGCAAATTAACAACCAACTTGAAGAAATGGCTGCAATCAACGCTTCTATGGACCAAGTGTCAGTTATTGAACGTCAGATCACGCCGCTTATGCTTCGAATGATCACCGGACTTGAGCAGTTTGTAGAGCTTGACGTGCCTTTCTTAAAAGAAGAACGTACAAACCGTATCGCAACGCTTAAAACGATGATGGACAGAGCGGACATCACATCAAGTGAGAAGTTCAGACGTGTGCTTGAAGCTTATCAAGTAGAAGTTGAGTATGGTCGTACAATCGAAGCGTATACAACATTACTTGATGTTGATGGTCAAGAGCGTGAAGTAGACATGCTACGTATTGGCCGCCTTGAGTTGTTATACGTTACAAAAGACTCGGCAAAAGCGGGTAGCTGGAATAAAGATACTAAACAGTTTGATGCGCTGCCAAACACAAATATTAGTCAAATCAACAAAGGTGTTCGCATTGCTCGCAAACAGCTAGCGCCGGATATGTTAACTCTTCCAATCCAAGCTGCTCAATAAGAGGTATAACTAATGAGCTTTTTAAAATCATTTAGCCGTAAAGCACTGTTCGTTTCTGCATTTGCTCTATCTAGTTCGGCTTTTGCTGAGAAAGCAATGGACTTGGACTCTCTTCTTAAAACGTTAGAAGCTGGACAAGTTGCCCAAACACAAGAAAATAAACAACGTGAAGCGCAATTTAAATCGCAAGAAAGCCAGCAAATAAGAATGCTTAATGAGCTGAAATCTGAGCGCAATAATCAATTGAGCCGCTCTGAGCGCATGGAAACGCAGTTCGAAGAGAACGAAATTAAACTGGGTAACTTAAGCGACACGCTTTCAAAAAGAATGGGGTCACTAAAAGAGTTGTTTGGTGTGCTTCAGCAGGCATCAGGTGATGCTAGCTCAAAATTTAGAACATCGGTTGTATCTGCAGAATTTCCAAATCGTAGCGGTGTTATGGATGAAATGGCCAAAAAGATGGGCTCTACGTCTAAGTTAGCATCCATTGAGGATATCGAAAAAGTATGGTTTGAATTGCAACGTGAAATGACAGAGCAAGGCAAAGTATCTCGCTATACCTCAGAAGTTATCGTTGATGGTGGTTCTAAAGTCAGCAAAGAAGTACTACGCGTTGGTGCATTTAACCTAATTGCTGATGGCAAATACCTAGCTTACAGCCCAGAGACAAATACAATCGCTGAGTTAACTCGTCAACCTGTCGCGCGTTTCCAGCAAAGTGCTGGGGATTTGCAGGGAGCAACCTCTGGTAAGGTTGATTTTGCTTTAGACCCAACGGGTGGTTCAATCCTAGGATTGCTTGTGCAAGCGCCCAATACAAAAGAACAAGTTGAGCAAGGTGGGGTCGTTGGCTATGTAATTCTTGCCGTAGGTGCATTGGCGTTACTAATTGCTCTTGAACGCTTTGTATCTCTTATGCTTATGGGGGCAAAAATCAAACGCCAACTTAAAGATAAGGTTGCCAAAGATGATAACCCGCTTGGTCGCGTAATGAAGGTTAAAGACCAATATCCTGATGTTGCTTATGACACACTGGAACTAAAACTAAGTGAAGCAATTTTGAGAGAAATGCCGAAAATCACGCGTAACCTGACACTGATTAAGATCATCTCTGTTGTTGCACCACTTCTAGGTTTACTAGGTACTGTAACGGGTATGATTAATACCTTCCAAGCTATCACTCTATTTGGTACCGGCGACCCTAAATTGATGGCAGGTGGTATCTCAACAGCGCTTGTAACGACAGTACTTGGGCTTGTTGTAGCAATTCCAACGGTATTCTTATACACCATTCTAAATACTCGCTCTCGCAATCTGCTACTCATTCTACAAGAGCAGAGCGCTGGTATTATCGCTGAACGTAGCGAGAAGGGAGCGTAATCAATGGTACTTCTAGTAGATGCGATAACTGCTCTACAAGAGTTCCTCG
Source organism: Pseudoalteromonas luteoviolacea NCIMB 1942 (assembly GCF_001625595.1). Classification (GTDB taxonomy): domain Bacteria; phylum Pseudomonadota; class Gammaproteobacteria; order Enterobacterales; family Alteromonadaceae; genus Pseudoalteromonas; species Pseudoalteromonas luteoviolacea_A. The sequence continues at coordinate 11,981 of NZ_AUXT01000153.1, read as the reverse complement.
ATACGGGTGGCCAGGTTCTCCTGGTCATCGGAGCGGTTACATTTGCTATGTGGCTACTTATCTTGGAGCGCTTTATGTATTTCTTTGGGAAGTACCGTAGTTATAAAAAGCAGATTGTTGATGGCTGGAAAGGTCGCAGCGAAAGAAATAGCTGGAATGCAGAGCAAATCCGTCAAGCAATGATTTCAAAAGCCGGTATTGAATTGAACACCAACTTACCTTTTATCAACGTTATGGTGGCGCTGTGTCCTCTACTTGGTCTGCTAGGTACTGTAACAGGTATGATTGAAGTATTTAACGTAATGGCAATAACAGGCTCAGGTAGCGCGCGTTCAATGGCTGCCGGTGTATCTAAAGCAACGATTCCGACTATGGCGGGTATGGTAGCAGCGCTTTCAGGTGTGTTTGCATCGACCTACTTGCAAAGAAAAGCAAAACGAGAAGTTGAGCTTTTAGAAGACAAGCTACTGTTAGATCACTAAAGAATTTGAGGTAAAAATGAGAGCTCCATTAGCAAAAGTTTTTCAAGAAGAAGAAACAGAAGAAATTAACATGACGCCAATGTTGGACGTTGTATTCATCATGCTTATCTTCTTTATCGTAACGGCTTCATTCGTAAAAGAAGCTGGAATTGACGTCAATCGCCCCGAGGCTGCAACAGCTGTTAAAAAGCAAAGAGCAAATATTTTAGTGGCAATCTCAGACAAGGGAGAGATTTGGATTAATAAACGTCAAATCGATATTAGAGCTGTTCAAGCCAATATCGAGCGTTTAAAAGCTGAAAACCCTCAAGGTAGCGTTGTTATTCAAGCAGACAAAAAAGCGACTACTGAGATATTAATCAAGGTAATGGATGCATCACGAGCTGCTGGTGCCTTTGATGTGTCAATCGCCGCCCAAGAATCTTAAGGTAAAACGATGCGTTATATTGTTGCGTTATTGATTGCTGGTGTTGTTACTTTCTTTTTATTTCTAGGGATGCAAGCGCTTATAACTGGTGGCGAGGGTACTGCCACTGAGCCAGTAAAAGGCAAGGTGCTTGACTTTGTGAGATTGAAAAAAGAAGAAACAGTTCAGAAAAAGGAAAGAAAACCAGAGAAGCCACCAACGCCGAAAGAGCCGCCACCTCCGATGGATGCACCTCAAATGCAGTCTAATAACTTAGAAGCGGGTGCTTCGAACTTTGACTTTTCTGCAAATGTGGATGCGGATGTTGACTTAGCTGGTGGCTTGGCATTGGAGTCAAGTGATGGCGAGTACTTGCCAATTGTAAAGGTTGCGCCAGTTTACCCGCGCCGTGCGTTGTCTAGAGGTATTGAAGGGTATGTACTTGTAGAGTTTGTGGTGACCAAGCAAGGTACGATACGTGATCCAAAAGTACTACAAGCTGAGCCTGAGAATATATTCGACCGAGCCGCGTTGGAAGCTGCACTAAAATTCAAGTACAAACCTCGTGTAGTAAATGGTGAAGCCGTAGAAGTTGCAGGCGTTCAAAATAAAATTTCATTCCAAATTAATGGTTAGTGGAATTTAGGAGTTTGAATTATGAAAGTGATTAAAAATTTACTTGTGCTCAGTGTGAGTATTGTAGTGGTCAATACGGCTGTTACACTAACTTCTCTAGTGCCAGAGGTGTCGATTGCAACGGCTTACGCACAGACTAAAACGAAGCGCGTGCCTGCACTACGTGAAAAAGTATACAGTCAATTGGCAAGAGCTCAAAAGTTGGCTGATGATGGCCATGTCCAAGAAGGCTTAGAAGTTTTAGATTCTATTAAAGAGCGGGCCTCTAGTATGAATTCATATGAAGTTGCGATGATGTATAACTTTTATGGCTTCATATATTACAACGAGAATGACTTGGTACAAGCCATCGCTTCTTTTGAAAAAGTGGTCGCCGAAGAAGCAATCCCAGAGTCTTTAAAACTATCAACAACTTTTAGTCTTGCACAGTTGGCTATGGCAAACGGTGATTATGCTAAAACGGTTGAATATTTAGACGATTGGGAAAAGTTAAATACTCAACCAATTAAAAGCAGTTTTTATACTTTAAAAGCGCAAGCTTTATACCAGAGCAAAAATTATAAAGAAGCTTTAGAAAATATAAATAATGCGATTGACTTAGCTGAATATAAAAGCGAAGTACCAAAAGAGAATTGGTTGGTTTTACAACGAGCACTATATTATTCCCTAAATCAGCCTGAGGATGTAATAAAAACCATCGAAAAAATGGTGAGATTATTTGATAAACCTCAGTATTGGGTCCAACTTGGCGGCATGTATGGTGAAGTAGGCGAAGAGTCAAAACAGCTAGCGATATTGGAAACAGCTAAACAAAGAGGTTTTATTAAAACTAAAACTGAAGTATTACAGCTGTCTCAAGTATATCTTTATAGTGGTTTACCATTTAAAGCAGCACAGACATTAAAGTCAGGTATTGATTCAAATATTATCGAGAGCTCTGCTAAGAATTTATCATTTATTGCTGAAGCGTATGTCCAAGCTAAGGACGACAAGAAGTCAATCGAATTTTTCGAAGCAGCGGACAAATTGGTTGATCATGGAAACTTCCAGCAGCGTCTGGCTGAGGTCTATATCAACATGGAAAGCTACGATGATGCGGCTGATGCCGCCAGAAACGCACTTGATAAAGGGAGTTTGAGCTTTGAATCCAATGCGTATGTTGCGCTTGGAATGGCGCAATATAATATGAAAAACTTTGATGCTTCAATACTTGCTTTTGAGCAAGCTGAAAAGCATAAAAAATCAGCAAAACTTGCGCGTCAATGGATTAAATATGTACAAAAAGAGAAGCTGCATCAGGAAAGTTTGAGGCAAGCAATTTAGTAAATTTGTTTATTTTATATTCGCAACGCCAAAGCTGCCTTCGGGTGGCTTTTATTATTTTATGACATATTAAGTTTTTAATTATAATTAGCTTTGTCATTTTAAGTTATAAAATCTGTAACCAATGTGTAACATGTAAACTATAATCTAACTCCATCAAATAAATACGGTTATAACAATTATATTTCTTGGAGACCAACATGAACCTTTCTGGTTTATTTAAAGTAAGCTTAATTTCTTCTGCTCTTGTACTTGCTGGCTGTGGTGGCGACATCAACGTTAACCCAACTACGAACGATAACCGAGTTGATAACTCTGTAGATAATGTAACAAATCCAAGCCCTAACCCGGACACAGGTACTGATCCCGATCCAGATAAAGTAGTTACGCTAGACTGTGCTACATACACATTAGACGGTACAGAGTTCAAAGGTGAGCAAGACGGCAAAAACTGTAAGTACAGCCAAGCTTTCGCAAGCAACGCAAAAGATATTGATGCTTCTTTCCTTATCAAGGCACTACCAGACAATGGCGCACATATCTTTGAAGGCGCTTTGTTCATCGGTAAAGATGTTGATACTTCAAAAGGCGGTTCTGTTAACCTTGACGGCCCTACGCTTACAATTGAAGCAGGTGCAACAATAGCATTTACCAAGGCAGAAAACTTTGTACGTATTGCACGTGGTGCAAACATTCACGCTATTGGTGAAGTCGACAAACCGATTACATTCACTTCTTTCTTTGAGATTGACGAAGATGATTCAACTACTCCGGCGATGCAGGACTGGGGTGGCATTCAAATCAACGGTATGGCAACAACAGTAGAGTGTTCTAAGACTGAAGCTGAAACGGGTATGTGTAACGTTGCTGCTGAAGGGGTGGTTTCATACTACGGTGGTAATGACGATACTGATGACAGCGGTACATTGAAGCATGTTGTTGTAAAATTCGCTGGTAACGGTGTTGAGGGTGATGAGCTAAACTCAATCACACTAAATGCTGTTGGCTCAAACACCACGGTTGAGTACGTACATATCCACCAAGGTTATGATGATGGTATCGAGCTATTCGGTGGTCAAGTTAATATCAAGCACATCGTAGTTACAGATACTGCGGATGACGGGATTGACTGGGACACTGGTTGGAAAGGTAACGGTCAGTTCATCCTTGTTCAAACTCTTAACCAAGGTAACCACGGTTTCGAAACTGACGGCGGTAAGAAAGACCCTACATCAGCAGAAGGCTCTGACCGCGCAACTTCAGGTTCAAACCCAACGATTGCTAATGCAACAGTTGTAAGTAACGGTGTGAAAGGTCCTCGTGGTCACGGTGCTGGCATGGAAATGAAAGAGTGGGGTAAAGCTCAACTTCACAACATGTTATTTGTAAGTAAAGGTACTGAAGACGGCGCAGGTTGTTTCGATTTGTACAACGAGAAAGATGCTTCTAGCTCAGCTGGTATCCATGCTAATGCTGTAGCAGGTGACATAAAGTTCCACAGCTCAATCTTTGCATGTGCTAAAAACTTTGAAGATATTCATACAGCACTTGAAGGTGACCTAGCAAGCTTTGATATCGCGCAGTGGTTTACTGGCGGCGGTAATCAGCTTATCGGTTTTACTAATTTCGAGAATGTACTTGGTGCTGACATGGCTACAACTAACGGTACTATCAAAGACAAAGATGGTAATAACGTAGCTGTAGAGTCTTCTAAGCTAAGCGAAGATAACTCGTTCTTCACTGACGTAACTTACATCGGTGCGTTAGGTGAAGACGAAACTGACACTGAGTGGGCTAAATTTATAGCTGAGTCAGTAAAGCGTACTCAATAATCTAAGCCATATCTAATAAACAGTTAAAGGGCGCTTTAAAGCGCCCTTTGTGAATAAATATTTGGTTTAGAGGAATTACAAATGAAACCAATCAAAGTGTTCAAAACAAATTTGATAACTATTTCTTTGCTTTCTCTTTTGAGCCCTTTGTCTGCAAGTGTAATGGCAGAGGAGACTACTCAAGAAATTGAAGAAGTCGTTGCTGTTGGTAGCCGCCTAAAAGGAAGTGCAAGCGCGGTTATTGAAGAGCGCAAAAACCAAGCCTTTGTTGCTGATATCATGGGTTCAGAACAAATTTCTAGAACTGGTGATAGCGATGCCGCTTCTGCGTTGCGTCGTGTAACAGGCTTAAGCTTGGTAAACGATAAGTTTATTTATGTTCGTGGCCTTGGTGAGCGATATTCAAGTGTGAGATTAAATGGTGCTCAGGTACCAAGTCCAGACTTAACGCGTAACGTTATACCTCTAGATATCTTCCCTTCAAGCATTATCGAATCACTTGCTGTTCAAAAAGCATACTCACCAGACATGCCAGCTGCATTTGGTGGAGGTGATGTTAATATCAGAACAAAAAGTATTCCAAATGACCGTGTAATTAAGATCGAAGTAGGTGTCGCACACAAAAACACCAACGATAAAGGTTTTGTTTACAATGGTAGTGACGACGATTGGATGGGTGAAGATGATGGTCTAAGAGCTATGCCTCAAGCCATGACTGATGCACTTAATCGTTATGTAAACGGTATTTCGGATATCTCTGTTCTAAACATTCGCTCTGTAGAATCTAAACTGCGTGGTACTGATATATCTCAGGATGAGGCAATTGCTATAAATAAAACCCTGACAAAGTCACTGCATCGTGATTTTGGAATGGTTGAAAAAAGCCTAGATCCCGATGTAGGTGGTAAACTAGTGTATGGTGACCGCTTTGACGATTTATTCGGTTTTGGTGGTTCATTAGGGTTTTTATTCTCTGCGGCATACGATCACGAGTGGAGCCACAGTAAAGGCTATACTGCGGTACTTTCTTCGACTGAAGTTAACCCTGATGATTGCGGCAAGTCTGATTTAGAGTGTTACTCGTCTAGAAACGACAAAGAATCTACTAAGAAGAACGTTAAGCTGAATACGTCTTTAAACCTTGGCTATAAACTAGATGGTCATGACTTAAATGCAAGCTACATGACATTAAAAGACACAGAAGACGAAGCATCAATTTCGCTGTACCAGGAGCCTTCTAAGTCACTAAGTATTGCAAGCGGTGAGATTCAACGTAAAAACTTGACGTCCTTTGAAGAGCGTGAGCTAGAGGTAGTTCAGCTTCGCGGTACTCACAACATTGAGTATGACTTTATCAAAGGTGTAGGTTTTGACTGGCAGTATACTGACTCTACGGCGACAACAAACATCCCTAGTGAGTTAGAGATCACAGCGAGAGATCGTTATACAGACGGCGTTTATACAGAAACTTATACAAGTGGTGCACTTGGTGGTGACCCGTTTCTATATCGCTTTGTTGATATGGAAGACCAAGTAGAAAACTACGGTTGGAACTTATCAAAAGCATTTTACTTTGACTCTTCTGAAGTTGAAATTAAAGGTGGCGGTTACTTTGTTGATAAAACACGAGAATACCGTACCGATTTCTTCAAGTATCGTTTTGGTCCGTCTGAAGAGTTAACGCTTGCAACAAATAGAAATGAATCACTGGGTATTGGTAGCTACTTCAGAGATGATTCTCGAGTAGATAATACGGACATTGAAATTCAATTCCAGGAACCGACTGCCGACGACTACATCGCGGCACAGAAAATCGATGCTTACTATGGTAGTTTTGACTACGTATTTGCAAATGATTGGCGAGTGTCTGGTGGTCTAAGATATGAAGACTTTAGACAGGTAGCGCTTGCATACTCTCGTTCAGCTTTTGATCCTGCACTACTTCAAGATAAGTTAAGTGCAGAAGCAATTCAAGAAGCGACAGTAATGCAAGATGATACGTTTGGTTCATTGTCGATGACTTATAGTCAACCAACTTATCAAGTGCGTGCGGGTTGGGGTCAGACTATTGTAAGACCAGATCTTCGTGAATTGACGCCGGTTCAATATCAAGATCCGTTAACTGACTATAGAACGTTGGGTAACCCAACACTTGTATCAAGTAACTTAGATAACTTTGATGTACGTGTTGAATTCTACTTTGAAAGCGGTGACAACTTCTCAGTAGGTGCATTCTACAAGGATATCGACAAACCGATTGAAGCTCAGCTTAACGAGCGTGATGGTCGTTTTACACTTGAGTTTGAGAACGCCGATTCTGCTTACGTATATGGTGTGGAAGCTGAGTGGTTAGTGGAGTTATCTTCTGACTTCCTAGGTGGTGCATTCTTTACATCTGGTAACCTTACTGTGAGTGATTCAGAGGTTGAAATTCTAGAGAGTGCGCGTGGTGATTTAACCAATCTTAAACGTCGAATGACGGGCCATTCTGAATACGTAGCTAACTTACAGTTAAATTATGACTCTCATGATGGAAACCATCAGGCATCTGTAATCTACAATGTCTTTGGTGACCGTATTTTAGCCGCTGGTGTCAATGGATTTGATGATGCTTACGAGCAGCCGATTAATTCATTGGATTTAGTTTATAGCTACTACCCAACGTTTAGCACAACGGTAACATTCAAGGTGAAAAATCTTCTAGATCAAGATTTTGAAGTTGAGCAAAACGACGTGCTAATTCGTCAAAATGAGACTGCCCAACAAGTTAGCTTAGACTTTGCAATAGAATTCTAATTGTTGAATATATCAGCTAACAAAAGGCCGCGTTATAGCGGCTTTTTTATTTACTAAGAACTATTAATTAATTATTCACAATTGTGTGTGATATAAATATTTAAAAATCTTTTAAATATAATGAGCTGATTCGCGTCATTAAGATTGATAAAAATAAAAGCTAATAAATAGAAAGACTTTCACGTGAAAAATATGACATTTACGTAATCGTAAACATATATAAAATTTAGATTTTTTTTATAACCTAGATCAATTTTATGAAAGAATTTTACTTGAAAATAGTATTAAAGTGACTCATAATGGCTAACACAAAAGGGTTATCGCATATCCTTACCGATTTTAGAAGCTTTGTTAACATTAATTAAACATTTCTTCTGTACAGAGTTCTAGTTTGATGCGCTGCATTGAGCTCGGACGCAACCTTTACATGTTGTATCCAAACCCCGCTAATTGCGGGGTTTTTTAACCCTCCTAAAGAATAATGACTTCAGTACAATCTTGATTGTGTACAACCGAACTGCCTTAGGTACTCAATTATTTTATGTTTGCATCGGGGTTTTACCTACTTAGTTCACCTTGCTCCTGTAGCGCACTGGGTGTGGTTATGTATCAAAAATAAATGACTTGATAACGCCGCACTTAATCACCGTGTATTGAACTTGATGTATAGATTTAAAATTCACGACAAAAAGTACTAGAGCTGGTGGATTTATTCTGATACTTTAGACGTCTAGACGTACCCCTCACGCAATGAGAAATTTAATCAAAATAAGGGTAATGTAATGAATAATGTTGGATTTATTGGCTGGCGCGGCATGGTTGGCTCTGTTCTTATGGAGCGTATGATAGCTGAGGGTGACTTTGCTCATCTGAACGCGCATTTCTTCACAACTTCTCAAGCTGGACAACTAGGTCCTGCGTTTGGTGGTGAAGTTAAACCACTCAATAATGCTTTTGACATTCCTTCTTTGCAAAAAATGGATATTGTTGTGTCTTGCCAAGGGGGTGATTATACAAGGGAAATATATCAACCATTGCGCGACGCAGGTTGGGAAGGGTATTGGATTGATGCTGCATCGGCACTTCGCATGTCGGGTGATAGCATCATTGTTTTAGATCCCGTCAACAACGATGTAATTCAGCAGGGGTTAGAGCAAGGTGTTAAAACTTTTGTCGGCGGTAATTGCACTGTTTCTTTGATGTTATTGGCTTTGGGTGGTTTGTTCGAAAAAGACTTAATTGAATGGGTCAGCCCAATGACCTATCAGGCAGCTTCAGGCGCTGGTGCTCGCAACATGAGAGAATTAATCTCACAAATGGGTGACATACATGACAGCGTTAAGTTACAGCTGGAGAACCCGTCGTCAGCAATCTTAGAAATAGATAAATTAGTTGCAGATAAACTTAAATCTGACTCACTCCCTAAAGATCAGTTTGGCGTACCGCTTGCAGGTAGCCTTATTCCTTGGATTGATGTTCCAATGGAGTCTGGCCAGAGTAAAGAAGAATGGAAAGCAGAGGTTGAGGCAAACAAAATATTGGGCTCTATAAAGCAACCAATACCTGTGGACGGTCTGTGTGTCAGGGTTGGTGCAATGCGTTGTCATTCTCAGGCGCTGACCATAAAATTACGTGAGAACATTGAAGTCAGCGAAATTGAAAAGATTTTGGATGGGCATAATGAATGGGTTAAAGTGATCCCGAATGAAAGAGGGGTAACAGAGCAAGAGCTTACACCAGTTAATGTGACAGGTTCTTTGCATATCCCTATCGGTAGGATCAGAAAGCTTTCAATGGGCGATAAATATATCAGTGCTTTTACAGTTGGTGATCAACTCCTTTGGGGGGCTGCTGAACCCCTACGTAGAATGCTGCGTATTATCACGGGCTAAATTGAAAACGCTTAGTCTTAAAAACTAGGCGTTTTTTACAGAATGGTGGTTAAAAAAGGAACTCGTGTAAGCTGTATGTATGGTCCACACCATCACAATCAGTCGCTATTGCGGAGGCTGGTTGGAAATCTCTATCTAAGAACCATTCATACCAGCTAATAGGGTACTTGATAAAAGTGTATTCTTCATAAGGTAATTTACCCTAAAAATAACAGTCCTTAAAAGTAGAATTTTCTCGTAAATTAGACGAAGGGGGATCTACATGAAAAAATCAAAATTTAGTGACAGCCAGATAATGGCTATTCTAAAACAATCAGAATCGGGCATTCCTGTTCCAGAGCTATGTCGTGAGCACGGCATGAGTAGTGCTACTTTTTACAAGTAGCGTGCTAAATATGGCGGGATGGACGCATCACTTATGGCTCGTATGAAAGAGCTAGAAGAAGAAAATCGTCGCCTGAAAAAAATGTATGCTGAAGAGCGGTTAAAAGCGGAAATAGTTCAGGAAGCGTTACAAAAAAAGTGGTGAAGCCATCGCAACGTAAAGTGATGGCGCAGCATAATCGCTCGAGTGATGAGCGCATAGACATAACACAATTTCAAGATTCGTTTTCATCTTGGATGAAAACGTGTTGCAAGCTAGAGAGTCGATAGTGCTTTTCAGTGCTAGTCAATATTATTTGATGCAGATATGGTGTCAATTTCTATAAGGTCTCATTGTTGTTATAGTTGACAGACTACAGGGCATTTATTTGGCTCTAAGCAGCACATAAATTATATCCCATAATTTATGTTATGTTAAATAGTGTTTAGTCATGAATTATCAGAGTTATATATGCCTATTGATCTCTGTACTCTTTTTTTACTCACACTGTGTCCGATACTGATTAGTATCGGACACAGTGTGAGTGGTCATACTTCTCGACACTGTTGTACCTACATACCTTCAACGACTCGTTTTTCTAAATACATTACAGCTCATGGGTAATTATAAACGGCTATTTGTGTGCTATTAGTTCATTATTTGAGAAAAATAGAAGTAATCTCTGAGACAGCGAATAACCTGATTTACTCCTGACTGCCTTAAATTTGGCTATGCCTTGCAAGCTTTATCTTTGATAATTGCTCAAAACTCATACGAGGTTATAAACTTAATTCTCTTTGAAAAATGGAACTTCCTATAATCTAGAAACCGATAGTTATAAAAACTACGATTAAAGTAGTTGGAAAAATCAGACACGTTCTAATGAAAACATAAGTCTCTGCGAAGCAAATCGTATTTTGCTTTTTTAGACAGCTTTCTATGTTTTTACCACAACATGTGCGTTACTAGTTGCACGATACCTACAAGTGATATCAATAATCCAACTGTTACAACCAGTTTCATGATACTGGCGTTTTCACGGCCGCCAAGACTCGAGAATAATTTACCTGAGCCAAATAAATAAATTGTGATACCACTGGTTAATAGAATAATACCATCTAATAAATTGCTGTAGTCCATTGATACATCCATTCTTTAAAGTTCATTGAACACAATATTAAATTATGTGGCTTAATGTCAACAATGCTGGTTACTAGAATAATTTCTTCTTATCGAGTAAAATCAGGCTTTGAACCCTATTCTTTTATATAAAAACTAACCATCGAATTGCTGAGTTTAACGTTGTTACTTTTGCTGTTTGGGCTAAGTTCGGCCTTGTTGATCAAATAGCTAACTACTAATCAATTTCTCAGTTTTAACTCTATTGCCGATATCTGGGCATACCTAGGCCATTCATTTTATTTATTGCCTTCACTTTAATCATTCTTCAGTATGCTGATTATTAAACTGACGACTTTTAAGCTTATCCCCCATTAATTGTTTAAAACGATACGTCGCCGTCTCAACAAGTGAACGTAGATGGTACACTGAATTAACTTTCCACTGCGTTAACCCTAAACCCTATCTGGTGCATCATAAATATTGCATTGTTTCTGGGGTGTCCTTCTTCCAAATATTGGTTACTTTCTCTTGGTGGCACCCGTATAATCGCTTTTTTGCTGCAACCTATTCATAGCAACTGCGGGTGTCATACGCACCGTCACTAGTAACTCTGCCTATATTTCTGTGAAAAGGTCTTATTAAATCGGTAAGGGCTTCACCATCAGATACATTGACCATCGACAGTTCAGCGCCCACAATATCGTGACTTGTCGCGTCAACTGCCAAGTGCAATTTGCACCAAGTTCACCGCTTATTCGCACGATGCTTTCTCGCATGCCATTCACCATTACCGTACACTTTAAGATCGGAACTATCGACAACGATATCTATATTGCACATCAAGTGTTTTACTACGTTTGCATAAACAGCTATAACTAGGTGATTGCAACGAAGTACCCATAATCGCGAGCAAGGAATTTACAACCCCTCTAAAGCTCTTAGCGGCAAATGGAATACAGCTCTTAAGGTTACATGGTGTTTAGTTGTGTTGTTTTTGGCGATCCATAAGATCACAAAACACCATGAATATTCCCTCGTTCTCCAAATTTTTTAATATTCCTAGTTCTTTGATATATAAAGGCTAAACTTACTCTCTTCAATTGGCTATATGAATCGCCCCGAATTCAT
>NZ_AUXT01000152.1 GCF_001625595.1 Pseudoalteromonas luteoviolacea NCIMB 1942 | reverse complement strand
ATCTGCTAAGAGTAACGTGTCTTCAAGCGTGTCGCTACCAGACAAGAAATCTCGTTCTGCTTCCACATCAGGACGAATGTCTATCTCACAAGGCTGCTCGCAGAATAGGTCACATGCAATTCGATTGCTGCTGGACTGGTTGTGTTAAATCGCCCTGCAAAGGTTTCGGCCAACTCTTTATGGAGCGCAAAGGAAGCGCCATCTTGGAGCAATACCCGATGAACACCTCTTTTAGAGAAAAATGAGCAATCGAGAGAAGAAAACGTCATTGAGGGTATCGCCTGCTCAGTCAATTTTTTAAGTAAGGTTGTGAAATGGTTTGTAGTCAATTGCACAATCAAAGTCGCTTTGCAAAGATTGGTGAATATCAGATAGGTTGGCATCCTTTTGAGTCGAAAGGGTTTTAAATGCAGCTTTTAAAAGCTGGTCACAGGAAAGCTTGCGTAATCTTTTTTGGAATTTAGCATTTTAAGCTTGTTGGTTCAGGTTATCAGATGAAAAGACAGCTTTAATTTGTTGGCAAATTTGGTTAAGGTTCATAAGCGCTCTGTTTTTGATTGAGTGATTGTTAGCGTAACCATTTGATCATTAACAGAGTTCGCCTTCAAGTTTTCTTAAGATCCAACCTATGAATATCCTCTAGGATGAAGAGAAGGGCTGTTAGCCCTTCTTTTTTACTTTTGGCTTATTCAGCGCAAAAGCTCGGTTGATGGTGGTATACAAACTGTGTTTTGGTCATGCTTGTGCTGTCTATATAGTTAAGGTTGTTTCTAAAGTTTTCGAATAAACGAGCAGCACGCTGGGTTACGGTTTTACTAAAATCGCCTTGTTGATCTGCATATTTGAAAGAAAGCTCTGCGACTAGTGGCGTTTCGGTATGTTCACTTTGATACCAAAGAGTGAGTGAAAATTCAGCGTCTTGTCGACCTAGGTCAACCGTATACCCCTCATAGACTCGCTCATACACAGCTAATCCGGAGACAGGACTCAGAGGTGTCGAGTCCGGTAACCGATAAACATTATCAAAGCCTGTAAAGTGTTTATTAATATCTTTTACTTCGTTGATATATCTACTGTTAGGTACTTTAGTGGAGTGCCCGTATACAATTTTCCACACTCCGCTATTTGCGATACTAAAATCTGCTTCTAGCTTTGTTTTTGCTTCACTATGTTGACTTGAGACATCCTCAAAATCAGATAAATAGCTGTCTACATGACGATATTTTAAAGTTACTTCTGACCTGCCATTTTCAATACGCTCCCTGAAGACATACCCCAGCTCTTTTAATGTACATACTTGTGCAACATCATAAAAGCGAACTTGGCGTATTTTTGATAAATACGAGGTGCCTATTAGTGGTTTACTTGTTGCTGATAAGGTCAAACCAGCAACCTCTTCAAATACTTGGTTGACCGCTAGATGCTCATTAGATTTTGAAAAATGCGTCGTGCTCAGCATGACTTTATATTCTTTTGAGTCGATAGTGGGAACGGCGAGTACGTTGAGAGGCATCAAAAGGGAGAAAAAGGTGATAAAGTGCTTCATGAAAATCCTTTATAATTATTGATTGAGTTGTAGGTTTTCAAACAAATAGAGCTTGTTTCCATCTATTTGCGTACGCCCTGTATCTAAGTACTTTTGCTCCAGCACACCATCGGTAGACCAAGTGGCAAAGTCGTCATCGTTAATCACAGCCAAGCGGTTATGGTCAATCAACCACATCCCCTCTAGTTTATCGTGTGGGTAGGCAATTTCTTGGACAAGATCTAATATCAATGTTTTGCTAACCGGCTGAATGTCGTGCGTAGTGAGCGTATCCCAACTCGTTTCCAATACTGTTTGTTCTATGGTTTTTCCTGATATCAGTAGGCCAAGTTCAGAGTCTTGAGACAGGTCACCATTCTCGTTAACCTGTTCGAGGTCGGTTGCCGCAGATAAATCGATTTTATAAATCCGCTTTATCGCATCTGGGTTCTGTTGATAGAAAGCGCCGTCGCGCTCGATAACGAGAAATTCTGAGTTGGATAGCGCGACAATCCCAGAGTTGGAGTTTTGTGCTTGTTCCTGTTTGTATAAGTACTGGCTGATTTGCTGTGTTTCTAAATTTATTGTTACTATGCGTGTCACATCTAGCGATTTAACCGCTTTATCTGGATTGTACATCGTTGATTGCATGATCCCGACAAGTGTTTTTTCATCAGGAGTAATGGCAAGCCCTTCCATGCCTCTATTTGCTCTGCGATTTGAAAACTCTTGGGGCAAATGAAGCGATACGCGATCATCATTTTTAAAAGCATTGATGCGTTCGATTTCCTTACCCTTTGCATCAAAGTGCACAAGATGTGGACCATACTCGTCGCTTATCCAAAAGCTACCATCGCCCAATGCGACAAGCCCTTCGCCATCTAGCCCATAGTCATCTAACTTGATTGGGTTATTAAGCTCATCAAAAGCTTGAGTTTGATCCTCCAAAACAGGAAGTCCTTCTGCCGTATAGGGTGTTTCACCAGTTCCCCCCATGCTAGATGTATTTGGCAGCCCAGAGATTGGTGTGCCGTCTGGTCGCTTTAGAAGAATCTCTTTCAGCTTTTTGATGGTGCCATTTTTGTGTAATTCAAATAGCCCAATACGAGGTGTATAGTCCGGTATTGGAAACTTCTTGCCTTTGCCATAGCCTCCCGTAAACGTTGCATTTGGTCCTCTATCGGTCAAAGTATAAAACTGGTTCTTGTTTTGAGGATGAGCTACCATATCTGAGCCAAACCCTCCATTTCGAATTTCAAATACGCTGCCTTCAACCGTACCATTTTGTAAGTCACTTCTAAGTGCTGTATAAGGTAAGGCAGCCCCCTGCGCTGTTAAAGGAGAAGGCTGGCATACTGAGTTGCTTTGCGACACTTCTGAATCGTCCAATACGCCATCATCGTTGGTATCTAGGCCAGACTTTATGGCGATACCACCAAAAAAACAGGTACTGTCGCCCATAGGTAATTCTGCTTGATTTACAAGGCTTGATAGACCTGAGTTGCCATCTTTACCAGTCGTACCATTTGTACCGTCACTACCTGATGCACCTTGAGCACCATCGTCGCCATTACACGCAGTCAAACCAGCAACGAGTGCACATGATATGAGACTGAGATTTATACGCTTCATTCCATACTCCTTCTTGTTATGTATATTGCGCAGCAAAACAACTGCTTAAAACTTGCGCTAGCATAAACATACAGAGTCATAGAATTATGACACTAGGCAGTGCCACCGGGTGATATTATCAATATAGAAACGCGAAATGGGAGAGTTGTTAAAGAGTGGCCATTATAAGAGTGTTTAGTTGCTCTTAATCCATCGGGCCGTTTCCATCTTTCGGAGGAGGAGGACTCTTATTATAACGTTTTCTGTAAGTTGATTCAGAAAAGCGGCTGAAATCAAACAAAAAGCCTAACCCAAAACCAATTAAGAGAGTCGGGACGCCCCAACTTAATGCGAGTTGCCAATCAAAAAACCTAGTCTGGAAATCAAATGCCATCAAACAAGTAAAAATGAGCGAGAGCAATGAACCGGTGATTTTTCCTTTATCAAGCCACAAAAGTGCAAATAAAATCCTATATCTTTTCATGGTGCGGTTTTTATACACTTGATAGGAATACTCACTTTAACTGAGAGCTTTAATTGGCAAAGCTCTACGTGCAGGTTGTAACTAAGCTTTAGGAGCAAGTCACAGCTTCATCGTGTCGTAAAGTCAAAACCTCATAACTATTATCAGTCACTAAAATGGTATGCTCCCACTGAGCAGAAAGCTTTTTGTCCTTGGTGACAACAGTCCAGCCATCTTTAAGCGTTTTGACTTTGTGCGAACCTTGGTTGATCATTGGCTCAATGGTAAAAGTCATACCCGGTTTCAATACTAATCCGGTGTCTTTTTTACCAAAGTGGAGTACATCAGGGCCTTCGTGCATTTCACTGCCAATTCCATGGCCGCAGAACTCTCTAACAATACTGTAGCCTCTGCGCTCAGCATAGCTCTGAATGGCATGACCGATATCCCCAAGCTTAGCACCAGGCCTAACGAGTTTAATCCCTTCCCACATAGCTTGATAAGTTTCTTTAGCAAGCTTTTTGGCAAGAGGCGAGGCATCTTTCATCACATACATTTTACTTGAATCGGCCAAGTAACCGTTGTGCTTTAGAGTCACATCAACATTGATAATATCGCTAGATTTTATTTTTTGGCTGGCCTTAGGCATGCCATGGCATACGACTTCGTTAATAGACACATTTATTGCATAAGGATAGCCATATTGGCCTTTTGTTGAGGCTATTGCCTCAAGGTTTTCCGTAATATAAGTTTCTACAAAATCATTGAGTTCCATGGTCGTCATCCCGACTTCTATGTACTCATCTAGGGCTTTAAATACGCTTGCTAGTAGTGCCCCTGACTCTTTCATACACTGTATGTGCTCATCACTTTTAATTATGACTGGTTTCATTCTGCTTTTTTCTTACTTGTTCTACTTCTATCTGGATTAGCTCTGCAAAAGACTTGTCTTGGTTCTGCTCAGCAAGACGGCCAATTTTCAACCAGAACTCAGCTTGAGAATTAATTGAGCGAGACATAACTTGGCTAGCTAGCCTGACTTCTTCATGGAGCTCATCAGAAATTTTCACAATACCCATAATATGCGTTATATATCAATCTATATATGTATTGTATTTTTTGCGAATTTAAAATCAACAACAAATCACATTCTAAATGTGTATGAAACTAGTTTTGTGACAATTTTATGAATATACCTGATGGAGGAGGTAGCTAAAAAAAGCAAAAAAAAACGCCCAGTAATGTGTGAATCTGGGCGTAGGGGAAGGCTCATATGGAGCCGTGCGCTAACTTTAACACCTTCTATTACACATAAGGGAGAAGTAGAAAGTTTATTAAGTGTAGTTAATACTGCTGAAAACTTACAAACAATCTGACATTTTTAAAATATCTATAAATCATTAGCTTATGCGTATATGAATTAATAATCTTAAAGTTGTCAAAAAGTTCTATTCAGGTTATACCCAAGTTATCAACTGGCCTTGTGCAATGAGATCTCGCGGTAAATTATTTTTAATTTTCGCTTTTTGCCACTTTCCAAGCCCAACAGGGGCGCCGCATAGCGTCAAAATCACTTCTCCAGTTTGCGAAGATGGCGCATCCAAACGAACGTCTTTTCCTTGAAAGTAATCCACAGCTTGTGTTTGTGTTAGTGCATGTGTGTTTTGCTGAGCTAGATGGCCAAATGCAGTGGCTAGCTCATGCTCAAGACGTACACCATTTTTATGGATAGCACCGAGTTTAATCCCCAATCTTGCGTATTTAATCTTGTTTTTTAAAGCATCAAGTTGCTCGGGGAATAGCCAGAGTTCTTTGTCTCTTTGCATTAAGTTGCCGGACAGTGCACTTATCTTAAATTGCTTTTTAAGGTATGAATTAAATGCCTGCTGTGCTTTTGGTGCAAAACGTTCGAAAGGAAATGTGCCCTTTTTGATTTGTTGGTTTTCATTTTCAACAGAGGACTTTTTAACAAATTTAGCAATGAAGAAGCCTTCGCTGTCGAAGATTTGTGGCCATACATGCAGGTAACCTTGCTCTGTTGTGGCTTTTTCTGCATTTTCGAATAGGTTCGCGAGAGATATTGTCTCAACTGCGTCTCCAAACTCGTCCAGTAAATATTCGCATACATTGTGATTTTCCAGCGGAGTGAGTGTGCAGGTCGAGTAAATCAAAGTGCCACCTGGTTTGAGGGCTAAAAAAGCACTTCTTATGAGTGATT
Source organism: Pseudoalteromonas luteoviolacea NCIMB 1942 (assembly GCF_001625595.1). Classification (GTDB taxonomy): domain Bacteria; phylum Pseudomonadota; class Gammaproteobacteria; order Enterobacterales; family Alteromonadaceae; genus Pseudoalteromonas; species Pseudoalteromonas luteoviolacea_A. Next base: position 61,349 of record NZ_AUXT01000152.1, on the reverse strand, counting down.
TTTGCACCTCTGCTATCTCTACGTTAGATTCAATAGACCAATTTTTGAGTGCATTTGGATCTTTTCTAACGGTACCTTCTCCAGAACAAGGCGCATCAAGCAATATATGATCAAAGCACTCATACATATAGTCGCCGAAGATTTTGCCATCAAAGTGTGATAGGGCAACATTAGATGCCCCCATGCGTTTCATATTGGCCGCGAGCACTTTTAATCGAGAAGAAGAAAATTCGTTTGCAACTAGAAGCCCTCTATTATCCATCAGCGCGCAAAGTTGCGATGTTTTTGAACCTGGCGCTGCCGCAACGTCCAGCATGGCAAATTCATTTCCTTGCATAGCTTGAATCTCTTCACGCAAAGCCAAAGGCGGTAGCATAGAGCTTGCTTCTTGGACGTATATGCATCCACTTAAATGAAGCGCAGTATTTCCGATTGGCAAAGAGGTTTCCTCTTCAGAGCTTCGATTAAGCCAGAAGCCTTCAGGGCACCAGGGAATAGGAGTGATCTGCCAACCGATTTTTTGTGCTTCGAGTTCAAATTCTGCGACAGACATTTTGAGTGTATTAACACGTATGGAAAGTCGAAGAGGTTCTTGGCAGCTACTGAGAAAACCCCCGATGGTGAGGTGGGATGGGATGTAACTTTTTACGTCATCAATGAAGTTTTCTGGAATATAGGTATTTTTATCCAATCTTAATTACTCGAAACAACTCAGATAGTGTCTAGTTTACCATTAATAGAGGTAATTTGGTGGGAGGTCCTGGAGATTTTGGCAAACGTCATGACGGGGAAATAGCATGACGTTTGCAATATACGTCTATTAACGCGAACTAAGGGGTTTCCGAATCGCAGTGATAATACGATTCGCACTCTTGTGTCGGGCCGTTACTCAAGCCTGCACCTCCAATTAACGGGGTTAGTTTTCTATCTAGCGGTAGTTTGTCAAAATTGAGTTTCTTTAGCGGTCTTTTGTTGACTTTAAGCTTCATAATTAGCTCCTTTAAAGATTTCATTTACTCATTGCTTCCATTTTTATGTTAGCAAACCAATAATAAATTTCAAATAAAATTAACTAAAATAATACAAAAGGTTCACTTTTATAGGGTTGTATATATGAAAAATCGAATATATGATTTACCATATATTTGGTGAGATAAAAAATGAGTACTTAGGTGCAGAATATCGGCTGCAAAGTGATTTATATTTGACTAAATTTGGTGCTTTACAGCATTGCATATTATCAATTGGAGTATCCATAAGATGAAAATAAAAGTAGGAATAAACGGCTTCGGCAGAATGGGGCGCTTAACGATGCGCGCACTGTGGGAGTCGAGTGAAGTAGAGATTGTCAAAATCAATGACCCTGCAGGCGATGCAATTACTCTTGCACATTTAATGAACTTTGATTCAGTTCACGGCAAATGGTCGCACGAGGCGCTGGTCGATGGTAACGATATGGTGATCAATGATCAGCGTATTGAAGTGACGCAACAAATAAGCGTGGCAGAAAATGACTGGTCAATGTGTGATTTGGTTATTGAAGCATCTGGTAAATTGAAAAGTAAACAAAAGCTTGCTGGCTTTTTTGCACAAGGGGTTAAGCAAGTTGTTGTAACTGCTCCGGTTAAAGAAGAGGGCGTCCTAAATGTGGTAATGGGCGTTAACCATCATGATTTTGATGCTCGAAATCATGAAATTGTAACAGCAGCCTCTTGCACGACCAATTGTTTGGCGCCTGTAGTGAAGGTGCTTCAAGATAATATTGGCATTAAACATGGTTCGATGACGACTATCCATGACATCACCAATACGCAAACTATTATCGATGCACCTCATAAGGATTTGCGTCGCGCGCGTTCTTGCGGTACGAGTTTGATCCCAACAACGACAGGTTCTGCGACTGCTATTACACATATTTTCCCAGAGTTAAAAGGGAAGCTAAACGGTCACGCAGTGCGGGTACCTTTAACCAATGCATCAATAACAGACTGCGTGTTTGAAGTAAGTCATGAAACGACAGTTGAAGAAATCAATGGGTGGATGGAGCAAGCGGCAAACAGCGAACTGTCTGGTATCTTAGGTTATGAAACTCGCCCACTGGTATCTATTGATTACAAGACTGACCCTAGAAGCGCTATCATCGACGCACTTTCAACCATGGTTGTTAATGGCACCCAAGTGAAACTATATGTTTGGTACGACAATGAATGGGGCTATGCAAATCGCACGGCAGACTTAGTTCGTCTAGTTGTAGAGAAGCGCTGGGGTAAATAAATGACTCAGTCGCTCAGTTCAAGATTGTCACCTGAAATAAAACAATATTTAGTCATAACAGGTAACTATTGGTCATTCACTTTGACTGACGGCGCGCTACGTATGCTGGTGGTATTGTACTTTCACCAGTTAGGCTATAGCCCTTTGGCTATAGCCTCATTGTTCTTGTTTTATGAGTTTTTTGGCGTTGTAACTAACCTCTTAGGAGGGTGGTTTGGTGCCCGCCTAGGCCTTAACAAAACAATGAATATTGGGTTGTTTTTACAGATTGTTGCAGTGTCGATGTTAGCAATTGATGAGCAATTGTTGTCTATCGCGTATGTGATGGTTGCACAGGCTTTGTCGGGCATAGCAAAAGATCTTAATAAAATGAGTGCTAAAAGTGCTATAAAATTGTTAGTACCTAAAGAGCAAGACAGTACCTTGTACAAGTGGGTCGCAATTCTGACGGGCTCTAAGAATGCACTCAAGGGCGTCGGCTTCTTCCTCGGCGGTTTATTGCTCAGTTTACTAGGCTTTCAAGACGCGCTGTGGTTCATGGCGGCTATGCTCACCGTTACATGGCTGATGAGCTTATTTTTGCTTAAGCAAGACTTAGGAAAGAAAAAGAACAAACCTAAATTCAGTGAACTTTTATCTAAAAGCAGACAGCTAAATTTATTGGCTGCGGCGAGAATGTTCTTGTTTGCATCACGTGATGTATGGTTTGTAATTGCCTTACCGGTATTCTTAGCGTCAACTTTTGGTTGGGATCATTGGTGGGTCGGAGGCTTTATGGCTAGCTGGGTGATCGCCTATGGAATTGTGCAAGCATATGCCCCAAAAATCACAAAAAACACAGGAAATAGCTTTAAAAAAGCCTTATATTGGGTTGCAGTATTGTCATTCATTCCTGCTCTATTAGCGCTGGGGTTATGGCTAGAATGGCAACCAAAGCTGGTTATAATCGGTGGTCTATTAGTCTTCGGCGCCGTGTTTGCTGTGAATTCTTCACTGCACAGCTTTTTAATCGTGAAAATTGCAGACAGTGATGGTGTGTCAATGGATGTAGGTTTTTATTACATGGCCAACGCGATGGGGCGTCTGATAGGCACTGTACTATCTGGGTTGGTGTTTCAACTATATGGATTACAAGCGTGCTTACTCGTTTCTAGCGCAATGTTGGTATTGGCGAGTGTGGTTACAATGGAATTGAGCAAGCGCAGTTAAGCGCTTGCTCTTTTTTACTTATGAGCCAAAACTGTTAGGCAGTTTAAAACTCGCAGTAACTTGTTTTAAGGTTTTTGATTGCTTGTCTAATTCAAGACTCGCAGAAGTCACTTGGTCGGCACCCGCGGCATTATCAATCGCGGCTTGTCGAATAGAATCCACATTATACGAAATCTCCTCGGTGGTCGCAGATTGCTCTTGAGCCGCCTGCGCGATGGTTTGAGCACTCTGAGCAATTTGATTAATTTGGCTGACGCTTTGTTCTAGCAATGCCGCACTGTCATTTGCTGCCGCAATTGTTTCTCTCGTCGCTTCGGCTGATGCATGCATTTCAGATACAGCGGTTTGAGAGGTAGATTGCAAATTAGCGATCATAGTTTCAATATCCGCGGTAGATGCCTGCGTTTTTTGCGCAAGCTGCCGAACTTCGTCAGCAACCACTGCAAATCCGCGACCGTGCTCACCTGCGCGTGCGGCTTCTATTGCAGCGTTCAGGGCAAGTAAATTAGTTTGTTCTGTTACTGCTTGAATAACCTCGATAACGCGACTGATGTTTTGCGTGTTATATTCAACTTCTTTAATTGCTGATTCAGAATTCTCAACAGCACTGTTAAGTGACTCCATTTGTGCGACTGTTTGGCGCAAAGTCTGATTGGCAGAAAGAGAAGTTTGTTCAGCATCTAAACTGAGATCAGCCACATTACGCGCATTGTTCGCAACTTCGTCAATTGAATTAGAGGTTTGCTGAATGGCTTCTGCAACTTGCTCAATATTAGCATGCTGCTCTTGTAAGCTTGCATTTGCTTGCTCGCTCGCGGCACTTGTTTGTGTCGCAGTAGAGGCCAGCTGAGAGGTGGTTTCTACAATCGTGCCAATGACGCTAGTCAAATAAGTATTCATTTGCTTCATTGCACCGTAAACACCAATAGCGTGTTGCTCTGAACCAAAGTTCTCACGTAAATCACCAGAAGCAATACGCTCACTGATCATACGCATTTCAGTCGGTTCTCCACCCAACGGGCGCAGTACGGCACGTGAAATTATCACCGTAGCAACTGCAACACTTAACACCGTGAATACAAAGATGATTGCAATTACCCAGTACAGCTTATGAACAGGCGCAAAAGCTTCTGCTTTATCTACTTCTGCGAGTAAAACCCACTGTAAACCAGAGAAAGTGTAGGGGAGGTATGCAGAAAGTACTGGGTTACCGTTATAGTCGATAATGATCTCAGTATCTGAAATTCCTTGAAGCCCTTTTCTGACAGCTTCAGTGTCTGCTCCATTGGCTGCAACGGTACCTGCAAAGCTCGCGATAACGGTATGGTTAATTGGGTCTAAATAAGAATCTGAGCGCATGCGAAAATCATCACCAACAAGGTAAGACTCGCCTGTTTCTCCCATACCATCACGTTGTTGCATAATAGCATTGATGGCATCTATAGATAGCTGCAGAGCCATGACAGAATGGACTTGTCCATCAATCACAACAGGTATACCGATAAACGCTGCTGGTTCTTGGTTGCTCGGGGCGTACGGGCTGTAATCCGAAATCACAAATTGATTTGAGGTCACTACACGGTTAAAAAGATCTGCTAGACCTGAATCTCGGTAAGGACCAGTTATAAGGTTCGTCTGATAATCTGATTCTCTCGCAACGGTATAACTTATCAACCCGTTACGCTCTATTACAAACAGGTCGTAGAACCCTTTTTCATTGATAAAGGTGTCGAAAAGAGAGTGATAATTATGCGCGAGTTGAGCGTTAGTTTGACCTGAATTTTGTTGGACAACCAGTTGCCATTTTTTGGCGATGACCGACAAGTCACCTTTTCGAGCCGTTAAGTAGTCATCGATTTGCTTGTGTTTGATGTGTTTAATGGATGTGAGCTGATTGTATGCCTGTTCCTCAAGCGCCGAAGACGCAGTCCACAGTGAAATCATCGCGAGTATGCCCGCTGGCACTAAGCCAATAAGCATAAATGAAATGAGTAATCGGGTTTTGATTAGCATACTTCTTTTTTACCTTATGTGAAATTTAATATTGCTATTATGTCAATAAAATGAGTTACATATTTTAAACAAATGGGCCCGGTATGGATACACGCAAAAAGTATGGTTTAAATTAATATTACAATTAAATTAAGGTTAATTTTTAACCTTAATTTGAGGATAAAGCCATTTTGTTTAAAAATACTACGTAGTATTTACTGGATTTAATTATAAGAGATTTGTTTGAATGCTACTTTCGACTTAAGTAAAGGTTACGAACTCTATATGCCCTTGTCGTATAACAATATTATTTTTTATAACGGATTTGGGAAAATGACGTGGCGATAAATGACTAAATTTAATTAATTGTAAATCGTCTTGGAAAAGGCCCGAGTGGGCCTTTGGTTATTGTGTATACAAAATGTTTACATCGTGATTTATGACAATGCAGCAATTCTTTGCTCAAGTGGAGGGTGAGAAGCAAAAAGGTCCATCACACTTTTACCCGAAGCAATGCCAAACGCCATCATTGAGCCTTCAAGTTTCGATTCTTGATTGCTGCGAAGACGCTCTAATGCTGCTTTCATTTTGTGCGCACCCACAAGGTCAGCAGCCCCTTTATCCGCTGCATATTCGCGTTTACGGCTAAAGTACGCCACAATCATCGAAGCGAGGAAGCCAAATAGAATTTGGAATATGATATCGAAGATCATATATGTCCAGCTGAACCCTTCACTTTCTTCATCGCCATTTAAGAACCCGTCAACGATATTTGCAAGCACTTTAGAAATAAAGATCACGAACGTATTTACAACGCCTTGGATCAGCGTCAGTGTGACCATATCACCATTTGCAACATGTGACACTTCATGGGCCAATACAGCTTCAGCTTCACTTTGACTCATTCCCGCTAAAAGTCCGCTGCTGACAGCTACGAGACTGTCATTCTTGCTAGGGCCTGTAGCGAAAGCATTGATCTCTGGGCTGTCGTAAATTGCGACTTCAGGCATTTTAATACCCGCTTTTTGCGCTTGTTCGGCGACCGTTCTCACAAGCCAATGTTCAGTCTCATTGCGAGGTTGATCGATGACATACGCACCAGTTGATTTCTTTGCCATCCACTTAGAAATATACAGTGAGATAAAGGCACCACCAAAGCCAAATACAGCAGCAATAGTCAGCATACCGGCATAGCTTCTAGAGGAGACCCCTAGGATAGATAAGATAATGGACAAAACCACCATGATGGCTAAGTTTGTCGCTAAGAAAAGTAACACGCGTTTCATAGTCACCTCTTTAAAGTTTACTTACTAGTTTTATTCTTGCTAGATAAAAAACGTTTAACACACAACTACCAATATGGAGGCCGTGCGGAGTTTCTCAAGGGTAAGTATGACGAGGAAGTGTTACAAAATGTTGTGATGTGCAATTGTGCGTCAAACGACTTGGCTTATTTTGAAATAAACCTATGATACGAAAGGAGGATAAAAAAAATCCCTCTTACGAGGGATTTTGGGTAACTCAGCGCCTTTGGCACTGGGAATGAGGTCGGTACATTTATGCTAGCTATTGACTAGGTCTGTGACCATATTGATTAATCTATTCTGCAAACTGCATTTCTGGAATATCGCCATCGACGATAAGTTTACCCGCAGTTTTGCTGATAATTTCATCAACACTAACACCTGGCGCACGCTCAAGCAAATGAAATGCGCCATCTTTTACTTCTAACACAGCAAGGTCTGTGACAATCTTTTTCACACAATTTACCCCAGTCAATGGCAATGCGCATGACTCAAGTAATTTGGAATCGCCGTGTTTGCTAGCATGGGTCATGGTCACAACAATATTCTGTGCGCCAGCGACAAGGTCCATCGCGCCACCCATGCCTTTGATTAACTTTTTCGGGATCATCCACGATGCAATATTACCGTTCTGATCCACTTCAAATGCACCTAATACCGTTAAGTCTACATGACCACCACGTATCATGGCAAAGCTTTCCGCGCTATTAAAAATAGCTGCTCCTGTAGCAGCTGTCACGGTTTCTTTACCCGCGTTGATCATATCTGCGTCAACTTGGTCTTCAACTGGGTACGGACCCATACCTAACAGGCCGTTTTCAGACTGAAGCATTACTTCCATATTGCTCGGTACATAGTTTGCGACAAGAGTAGGAATACCGATACCAAGATTTACGTAATACCCATCTTGTAATTCTTGCGCGACGCGCATTGCAATTTGTTCACGATTTAAAGCCATGGTGATCTCCTTACTTGCGCGTTGTTACACGTTCGATGCGTTTTTCAAAGTTGCCTTTGATAACGCGATTGACATAAATACCAGCGGTGTGAATTTGGCTTGGCTCAAGTTCACCAGGCTCAACAATTTCTTCCACTTCTACCACAGTAATCTTACCAGCTGTCGCTGCCATTGGGTTGAAGTTCATTGCAGTGTGTCGGAAAACAAGGTTGCCATAGCGATCTGCTTTCCACGCTTTAACAATTGCAAACTCACCAGTAATAGATTCTTCAAGAATATACGGGCGACCGTCAAATTCTTTGACTTCTTTCCCTTCTGCAACGGGAGTACCGTAGCCAGTTGCGGTGTAGAAGCCAGGAATGCCTGCACCACCGGCGCGCATCTTTTCAGCTAATGTACCCTGTGGAGTTAATTCTACATCGATGATGCCATCAAGTAGCTGTTGCTCGAACAAGGCATTCTCACCGACGTATGACGCAATGATTTTTTTGATCTGGCGATCATGAAGCAAAATACCTAGCCCAAAATCATCAACACCACAGTTGTTAGATACAACTGTCAGCTCTTTAGTTTGCTTGCGCTTAATTTCAGCAATCAAACCTTCTGGAATACCACATAGCCCAAAACCACCTGCGATGATGGTGTCTCCATCTTTAAGACCCTCCATCGCTTCTGCGTAGCTGGAAACTACTTTATCGAAACCGGCCATTAGCCCACTCCTCGTTGTCAATATTGTCTTATTGTTAAGATTGGCAGGTATTTTTAAGTGCTAAAGATACCTTGCTAACAGGTGCCTTATTGAGTGCATCGCAAATTTGCCAACCTGCTTTTGCAAGCCTTTCTAAATCAATTTCGGTACGAATGCCAAGTCCTTGGAGTAAGTAAATAACATCCTCAGTGGCAACATTTCCTGACGCGCCTTTTGCGTAAGGGCAACCACCGAGCCCCGCGACCGCGCTATCAATAGTCGAGATCCCCATTTCAAGCGCTTTGTGAATATTTGCTAGGGCTTGTCCATACGTGTCATGAAAATGCACTGCAAGCCTTTGAGTTGGGATATGTTCGAGTAGCAAGCTAAGTAGGTTTTCTATTTGATTTGCCGTTCCAACACCAATCGTATCGCCAAGGCTTATCTCATAGCAGCCAAGTGCCAATAATTGTTTACAGACCGATAAAACTTGCTCTGGGTCTACTTCACCTTGATATGGGCAGCCAGCGATACAGCTAACATAACCTCTTACTTTTATGTTGTTTTTTTGAGCAAGTTCAACGACTGGCCGAAAGCGTTCTATGCTTTCTTCTATTGAGCAGTTAATGTTCTTTTGAGTAAAAGCTTCACTTGCGGCAGTAAAAATTGCAAATTCGTCGACTTTATTTGCAAGCGCGAACTCGGCACCTTTCAAGTTAGGTGTTAACGCGCTTATTTCAACATGGTCATGCCGAGTTAAGCCTTGTATCACATCTGCGGAGTCTGCCATTTGTGGCACCCATTTGGGTGACACAAATGCGCCGGCTTCAAGGTGTTTAAGGCCAGCATCAGCGAGAGCATTGAGCAATTTCACTTTGTCAGCGGTTGAAACTGCGGCTTCGTTTTGCAGGCCGTCACGTGCGCCAACTTCAACAATTTTCACTTGAGTCGGATAATTTGGCATATCATGCTTCCTCTACGATAGCGAGCATCGCCCCATGACTGACGAGCTCTCCCTCATCAAAACAGTAACTCGATAATGTGCCATTAAATGGTGCATTTAGCGTGTATTCCATTTTCATCGCTTCAATGACTACGATAGGGTCGCCCTTTGATACTAGAGCGCCAATTTCTTGCAAATGCTTAACCACTGTGCCGTTTAGCGGTGCTGCGAGTGGCGCTTCTTGATGCTCATGTTCACTTACATAGTGCTTGGTTTTGAGTTCAAAAGTGTGCTGATATGGGCCGTACATGACTGTGATGTCAGTTTCGCTGATGAGTACATCTGCAATCAGGCGCTTGCCATCGATATTTGCCGTAAGCTTATGGCCTTCAAGTTTGGCTTCAACACGATGTTCAAAATCTTGATAGTGCACCTGCCAATGGTGACCTTGCGCTTGTGCGACCACAAAATACTCAGTAAATGGCACGGTGAGTTTACGAGGCTGATTGAGCCTGAAACCAACTTGTTGCCATGGCGATTGCATTCTTGTCGCCTGTTTATGTGCAAGATAAGCAATACTTGCTAAACATACCAAAGTATCGCTAGGTGCTTTGGAGGCAGTTAATTCATCCGTTTGAGTATCAATGAAATGCGTATCAGGTGCACCTTCCATAAAGATGGGATGCTCCGCAAGGTGATGCAAAAACGCAATATTACTTTTTACGCCCGCTAAATGGACTTCATTTAGAGCAGAACGCAATTTAAGCAGGGCAGTGCGCCTGTCATGACCGTGAACAATGAGTTTAGCTATCATCGGATCGTAAAATGGGCTGATTTCATCGCCTTGCTGAACACCTGTGTCGATGCGCACACCGCGTTGTGCGGCTGGGAAACTCAAATGTGCAAGATTGCCAGAGTAGGGCATAAAGTTCTCTTCTGGATCTTCAGCATAAATACGTGCTTCGAAGCTGTGGCCTTGTAAAGTGATTTGAGCTTGTTCAAGGGGTAAGTGTTCATTGTTGGCGACGCGAATTTGCCACTCTACAAGGTCCTGACCTGTCACCATTTCTGTTACAGGGTGTTCTACTTGAAGACGCGTGTTCATCTCCATAAAGAAAAACTCATCACCACACAACAAGAACTCAACAGTCCCCGCACCGCGATAATTTATGGCTTGTGCACAGCGCACAGCCGCTTCACCCATTTCTTTGCGAAGTGCATCGCTCAAGTCTGGTGCAGGGGCTTCTTCAATTACCTTTTGGTGGCGACGTTGCAACGAACAGTCACGGTCACCTAAGTAAACGCAATTACCGTGATTGTCTGCAAATACTTGTACTTCAACATGACGAGGCTTATCAACAAAGCGTTCTAACAAAACTAGGTCGTTACCAAAGCTTGCGAGCGCCTCACGTTTAGCACCTTCCAGTGCACTGAGGAATTCATCCGCGCTTCTCACTACGCGCATGCCTTTACCACCGCCGCCAAAAGCCGCCTTGATGAGTACAGGGTAACCAACTTTCTCGGCTTCGGCAGTTAAAAATTCAGTATCTTGCTGTTGACCGTAATAGCCAGGTACTAGAGGCACACTGGCCTGTGCCATGATCTCTTTTGCGCGAGTTTTCGAACCCATAGCTTCAATGGCACTCGCAGGCGGACCCACAAAAACAATATTGTTATCATCACATGCGTTAGCAAAGGCGTCGTTTTCTGAAAGAAAACCATAACCTGGGTGAATGCAATCTGCACCACTTTGTTTTGCGACTTCCAAAATACGTTCGCTAACCAAGTAGGAATCTTTACTGGGAGCTGCGCCAATGCAGTAAGCTTCGTCCGCATTTTGTACGTGAAGTGAATTTGCGTCAGCGTCTGAGTAGACCGCGACAGTGCTCATTCCTAATCGTTTTGCAGTGCGCATAACACGACAAGCAATTTCACCACGGTTAGCGATTAAAATCTTTTTCAACATGCTGAACTCCTTATTCGCTTGTGGCAGGTTGCCAATTGGGTGCGCGTTTTTCAAGAAAGGCGCTGAGGCCTTCTTGCCCTTCTTCACTAACACGGATCTTTGCAATACGTTTAGCTGTATGTTCAATCAGAGACGCTTCAACCTGTTTACCCGCAACTTCGTCAATCAGTGACTTCGCACTTTTCACAGCCATTGGCCCGTTATTAAGCAACACTTCGATAAAGTGAGTTTCGCTTTGACTTAGGTCATCGGCAATTTCATGTATTAAACCTAGTTCAAGGGCCTTTTCAGCTTTAAATATCTCAGCTGTTAAAAAGTAACGGCGTGCTTGTCTATCTCCAATAGCTTTGATGACGTATGGGCTGATAACTGCCGGAATAAGTCCCAGCTTAACTTCACTTAGGCAAAACTTTGCGTCGCTTGTCGCTACCGCAATGTCACAGCATGCGATTAGGCCCAGCGCCCCACCAAATGCTGCTCCTTGCACTAAACAAAGTGTAGGGTGAGGTGAACTGGCCAGCACGTGCATTAACTTTGCAAGCTCCATTGAGTCGGCGATGTTTTCTTCATAATTGTTATCCGCCATTGACTTCATCCAGGCCAAATCTGCACCTGCTGAAAAGTGCTTACCTTGTGTCTTTAAAACTAAAGCTCTGACGTCGAGTTCATTCGCGTACTCAATTGTTTTGATGAGTTCTGCGATGATTTCTGCGTTGAATGCATTATGTTTTTCAGGGCGACTTAATTCTAAAATCGCCACCTTGCTTTTTGTAATATTTAAAGTGACAGACATGTACGCCCCCTACATTCTGAAAATACCAAACTTAGATTCTTTGCTCGGTGCATTAGCAGCAGCCTCTAGCGCTAATCCCAATACGTTTCGTGTCTCGGCTGGGTCGATGATGCCATCATCCCAGAGTCGTGCACTCGCATAGTATGGGTGACCTTGTTTCTCGTACTGTTCAACAATTGGCTTTTTGAATTCAATGACTTCTTCATCACTCATGCTCATGCCTTTGCGTGCTAACCCATCTTGACGAACCTGTGTCAATACGCCTGCGGCTTGCTCACCACCCATTACTGAAATACGCGCGTTAGGCCACATCCACATCATGGTCGGCTCGTATGCTCGACCACACATGCCGTAGTTTCCAGCGCCGTATGAGCCACCGATTAAAACGGTAAATTTAGGTACGTCTGCACAAGACACCGCAGTTACCATCTTGGCACCATGCTTTGCGATACCCTCGGCTTCATATTTCTGGCCAACCATAAACCCTGTGATGTTTTGTAAAAACAGCAGTGGAATGTCACGTTGCGCACAAAGTTGAATAAAGTGAGCACCTTTTTGTGCAGACTCAGAAAATAGAATGCCATTGTTGGCCACAATACCAACCGGACGGCCAAATATCTCTGCAAACCCAGTAACTAGGGTTTCACCAAAATAGCGTTTGAACTCGTCAAATTGAGAGTCGTCTACAATGCGTGCAATCACTTCACGGACATCAAAGGGCTTTTTGAGATCTGTTCCGACAATGCCGTAAACTTCACGGATATCATATCTGGGTGGTTTAACGTCTTTTAGAATAGGTTGGGTGGGGCGTTGGTGGTTCAGCCTTTCAATACATTGGCGAGCAATGGAGAGCGCATGCTCGTCATTTTCTGCATAGTGATCGGCTACGCCGGATACTTTACAGTGGACATCAGCACCACCAAGGTCCTCAGCACTCACTTCTTCGCCAGTGGCGGCTTTAACAAGAGGTGGACCAGCCAAGAAAATTGTCCCTTGCTCTTTTACGATGATGCTTTCATCTGCCATCGCTGGCACATATGCGCCGCCAGCTGTACACAAGCCCATTACTACCGCAATTTGCGGTATACCTTTTGCCGACATGCGCGCTTGGTTGTAAAAGATGCGCCCGAAGTGAAGTTTGTCAGGGAATACTTCATCTTGCTCGGGTAGGTTTGCACCACCAGAGTCGACAAGGTAGATACAAGGCAAGTGGCAACGCTCGGCAATTTCTTGTGCTCTCAGATGCTTTTTAACGGTCAATGGAAAGTATGTACCACCTTTCACCGTTGCATCATTACCTACAATCATGCATTCGACGCCTTTAACACGGCCAATGCCTGCAACAACGCCAGCACAAGGTATGTCTTGCTCGTACACACCAAACGCTGCAAATTGTGAAATTTCTAAAAATGGAGAGCCTTCGTCGAGCAGGGTGTCTATACGGTCACGGACAAATAGCTTTCCGCGACTTTGGTGGCGTGCGATGAGTGCTTCACCACCACCTTGACTAAGGTTTGCGACCTTATCGTTTAAATCAGCAACCAATGACGCCATCGCGTCATGGTTGTCTTTAAACTGTTGGTCATGCGTATTAATCGATGTATTTAATACTGTCATGCCAATTCTCCTTAGCGGCTTTCGTTGAATAGCTCACGGCCGATAAGCATGCGACGGATTTCTGAGGTGCCGGCACCAATCTCATAAAGTTTTGCATCACGTAGTAAGCGACCAGTTGAGTACTCGTTGATGTAACCGTTACCACCAAGAAGTTGAATTGCATCTAATGCTAATTTGGTGGCTAGTTCGGCAGCATATAGAATAACGCCCGCTGCATCTTTACGTGTTGTTTCGCCACGATCACATGCTTTTGCTACGGTATATACATAAGAACGAGCAGCATTCATTTGCGTATACATATCTGCGATTTTACCTTGAACAAGCTGGAATTCGCCGATTGATTGGTTGAACTGTTGACGCTCATGGATATAAGGTACAACGACATCCATACAAGCTTGCATAATGCCCAGTGGACCACCAGCTAGCACAACGCGTTCGTAATCTAGACCACTCATAAGTACTTTTACGCCTTCGTTCAAAGTGCCAAGAATATTTTCTTTTGGCACTTCACAGTCTTCGAAAACCAGCTCACAAGTATTGGAGCCTCGCATGCCCAATTTATCTAGCTTTTGAGCAGTAGAGAACCCAGGAAAGTCGCGTTCTACAATAAAAGCAGTAATACCACGAGGGCCGGCATCTAGCTCAGTTTTTGCGTAGATAACAAAAACATCTGCATCTGGACCATTTGTGATCCACATTTTATTGCCGTTGAGGACGTAATTGTCGCCCTTCTTCTCAGCTTTTAGTTTCATAGAAACAACATCAGAACCTGAATTTGGCTCACTCATAGCCAGTGCGCCAATATGTTCACCAGTGATAAGCTTTGGCAAATACTTTTCTTTTTGAGCTTGATTACCGTTGCGGTTAATTTGGTTTACACACAGGTTTGAGTGTGCGCCATAGCTTAAACCAATTGACGCACTTGCACGGCTTATTTCTTCCATCGCAATGACATGCTCAAGGTAGCCCAGGTTTGCGCCGCCAAACTCTTCTGGCACCGTAATCCCAAGTAAACCCATTTCGCCGAATTTTGGCCACATCTCATTTGGGAAAGTGTTTTCTTGGTCTGTCTTTTCAGCCAGTGGCGCGATTTCACTAGTCGCAAAGTTATTTACATGATCACGGATCATGTCTGCTGTTTCGCCAAGTCCAAAATTCAATTCTTTATATAATGATACAGTGCTCATTTGTTGTCATCCTGTGTGAGATTGTGTACTTCGTCCCCAGTTGGGAACCGGAGTGTGATTGATAAAGCCACTCCGGACAGACACTTACTGTCTAATAATTAGTCTTGTAATTCTTTTAGTGTATCTAAGCAGCGTCTTTCGGCAGTGACAAGTTCCATCAATACGACTTTTATGTCATCCATCTGTTGGCTAAGATCTGCTTTTTTTTCTTCAATTAGTTGCAGCATTGTATGTAGCTGCTTTTCGCTGGACTTGTCTGCATCATACAACTCAAACAATCTACCAGTTTCGGCAAGCGTAAAACCAAGTCGCTTCCCGCGCAGAATAAGTTTGAGACGAACTTTGTCCCTTTTTGAATATATTCGGGTTTGGCCATTACGTTCTGGTGAAAGTAATCCTTGATCTTCATAAAAACGAATACTTCGTGTGGTAATGTCAAATTCTTTAGCGAGCTCGCTTATTGAGTAGGTTGGTTCTTTATTGGTGTCTTGCATTATTTACACACTTAATTCGAAACTGATTAGACCAATATAAGTGAAGTTTACGTAAAGGTAAAGTGTCGTTTTTGCATCATGCTTTAGTCGCATATGCAAAATCTGGATCTTGAACTACTTTTAGCTCGCATAAGGCACTATATGCTTTGTTAAATTGCTCTTCAACATCGGATATAGCAAGGGAATACGCAGTAAAATGCCACCGTGGCAAGATAACTGTGCAAGTAAACTTTACATTTTTAATAAACGCAAAATGCTTGATTTTAGATTTACGTTGGCGTAAACGTAAATTTTAGGTATGCTCGACGTAATAGATTACTAAAAGCAAGCTATTTGCTTGTTAACAGGAGTTTTAAATGAGTAACGAAGCCGTAGTCATTGTAGCAGCAAAACGTACACCTATGGGTGGTTTTATGGGGAGCCTTTCAGGTGCAGCAGCAACTGATTTAGGTGCAACTGCAATAAAAGCTGTAATGAATGATACTGGTTTATCGGATGCCAGCATCGATGAAGTTATCATGGGATGTGTATTACCAGCAGGACTTGGCCAAGCACCTGCGCGCCAAGCGATGTTACATGCGGGCCTTGCTCGTTCTACTGGTGCAACAACTATCAATAAAGTGTGTGGTTCAGGTCTAAAAGCGGCGATGTTTGCACATGACCTAATCAAATCTGGTAGCATTAAATCAGCAGTAGCGGGTGGTATGGAAAGTATGACCAATGCGCCATATTTCATGCCAAATGCTCGTGGCGGTATGCGTATGGGCCATAGTCAAGTAGTAGATCACATGATGGCTGATGGTCTTGAAGATGCATATGATAAAAAAGCAATGGGATGCTTTGCCCAAGACACTGCAGATCAGTATGGCATTACTCGTGAAAATATGGACGAGTTCGCACTGAATTCACTAAGTAAAGCCAATGCTGCAATTGAAAATGGTAGTTTTGACAATGAAGTTATTCCACACATCATTTCTACACGTAAAGGTGATGTTGAAGTAACTATCGATGAACAACCAGGTAATGCGCGTCCTGCAAAAATTCCTTCGTTACGCCCTGCGTTCAAAAAAGATGGCACCATTACGGCTGCTAACTCTTCATCAATCTCCGATGGCGCGGCGGCACTTCTTTTAATGAGTGAGTCAGAAGCGAAAGCTCACGGCTTAACACCACTTTGTAAGATTGTGGCACATACGACACATTCTCAAGCTCCAGCAGAGTTCACAATTGCACCAGTTGGCGCGATGAACTCGCTTTTAGATAAAGCTGGTTGGTCAAAAGATGATGTTGACCTTTGGGAAATAAATGAAGCATTTGCCATGGTAACTATGCTTGCTATCAATGAAATGAAACTTGATAGCGCAAAAGTTAACGTCAATGGCGGAGCATGTGCATTAGGTCATCCAATTGGTGCAAGTGGCGCCCGAATTTTAGTTACACTTATTCACGCACTTCGCAATCGTGGCCTATCAAAAGGTATTGCATCACTATGTATTGGTGGTGGTGAGGCGGTTGCAGTAGCAGTAGAAGTTTAAATCGTCAAAGCGCCGTAACTATACTAAATTTTAACGCGGCGCTACTTTCAGTTTATTTGGGGAGGAGTGCAAAATGCACCAGGTACCATTATACATCAACGGTGAATTCACACAGTCGCAGTCTGACAAATGGTTAGACGTCGTTAATCCAGCAAATCAAGAAGTACTTGCACAGGTACCTTGCGCAACGTCACAAGAAGTACAGGCAGCAATTAACTCTGCTCAAGAAGCATTCCAAACTTGGAAAAACGTGCCAGTACCTGAGCGTGCTCGCATCATGATGCGCTATGCTGCGCTATTAAAAGAGCACCAAGAAGAGATCGCTACCATCATTTGTCATGAACTTGGCAAAACGTTTGAAGACGCTAAAGGTGATGTTTGGCGTGGGATTGAAGTAGTTGAGCAAGCAGCTAACGCGCCTGCAATGATGATGGGTGAGACTGTTGAAAATGTCGCGCGTAACATCGACACTTACTCTTACATTCAACCTTTAGGGGTATGTGCGGGTATCACGCCATTCAACTTCCCAGCAATGATCCCATTGTGGATGTTCCCAATGGCAATCGTATGCGGTAACACATTTGTTCTTAAGCCATCTGAGCAAGACCCTCTGACACCAATGCGCTTAGTAGAATTATTCGAAGAAGCAGGCGCACCAAAGGGGGTGCTTCAAGTTGTTCATGGTGGTAAAGATCAGGTAGACCAAATTTTAGAAGCACCTGAAATTCGTGCTGTATCGTTCGTAGGCTCTTGTGGTGTAGGACAATACATTTACAGTAAAGGCACTGAAAATCTAAAACGTGTTCAGGCATGTGTAGGCGCTAAAAACCATATGGTAATTATGCCAGACGCAAGCAAAGAACAGACAATCAACAACCTAGTGGGGGCATCTGTTGGTGCTGCAGGTCAGCGTTGTATGGGCATTTCGGTTGCTGTATTTGTGGGCAAATCTCAAGAATGGGTTGATGATTTAAAGGCTGGTCTTGAAAACGTACGCCCAGGTGTTTGGAATGACCCTGAAGCTGCTTATGGCCCTCAGACGTCAACTGCCGCCAAAGCTCGTATATTGTCTTTAATCGAATCAGGAAAACAACAGGGTGCAACCTGTTTGCTTGATGGCTCAGACTTTACAGTTGAAGGTTATGAAAACGGCAACTGGGTAGGTCCCACATTATTTACCAATGTGACAACAGACATGGACATCTACAAAGAAGAAATCTTTGGTCCAGTATTAAATTGTGTATTTGTTGACACGCTAGAAGAAGCTATTGCGCTTGTTAACAACAGCCCATACGGTAACGGTGTTTCATTGTTTACCGCAAGCGGTGCTGCTGCTCGTAAATTCCAGCAAGAAATTCAAGTTGGTCAGGTTGGTATCAATATCCCAATTCCTGTGCCACTACCATTTTTCTCATTCACTGGCTGGAAAAATTCATTCTACGGTGATGTTCACACTTATGGTAAACAAGGCGTGCGTTTCTACACCGAGACTAAGACCATTACATCTCGCTGGTTTGCTGATGAAGCAGTAACAGGCCCGAACATGAGTATTAACCTTCGTTAATTCTGCAATATCCCTAAGCCCAGTACCTATGCTGGGTTTTTAGTAGTACCGCCTGACGCTGTCAGGTGCAACAAGAATAAAAACAAGTGATTTGAATCACTTGGTATGACAACAAAGAGAGGTCTTTTATGGACTTTAATCTGAATGAAGATCAACAGGCATTCGCTGAAACCGCTTACCAATTTGCAATGACCGAGCTCGCACCAAATGCTGCTCGCTGGGACCAAGAGCATATTTTCCCTAAGGACGTGATTAAACAAGCTGGTGAGCTGGGTTTTTGTGGTTTATACACACCAGAAGAGGCCGGCGGCCTTGGCTTGTCTCGCTTAGACTCAAGCATCATTTTCGAGCAACTTTCAATGGGCTGTACCGCAACGACTGCTATGTTGACGATTCACAATATGGCGACTTGGATGATTGCAAGCTTTGGTACTGAAGAAGTGAAGAGTCAGTACATGGACCAACTAGTGATGGGTGAATTACTCGCGTCCTACTGCTTAACGGAACCAGGATCCGGTTCTGATGCTGCTTCACTTAAAACCAAAGCCGTACTAGAAGGTGACGAATATGTCCTAAACGGGTCGAAAATGTTTATCTCAGGTGCTGGTGAAACCGATGTATTGGTTGTTATGGCCCGCACTGGTGAAGACGGCCCTAAAGGGATCTCTGCGTTTGTTGTAGCTGCTGATGCAGTTGGTGTGATTTATGGTAAAGCAGAAGAGAAAATGGGCTGGAACGCACAGCCAACTCGTTTAATTACATTTGAAGACGTCAGAATTCCTGCTGCGAACCTAATGGGTAAAGAAGGTGAAGGATTTAAGTTTGCAATGCAGGGCTTAGACGGTGGCCGTATTAATATCGCGACATGCTCAATTGGCACTGCGCAACAGGCACTTAATACAGCAAAAGAATACATGCAAGAACGCCAGCAGTTTGGTAAACCATTGGCTGCATTTCAGGCGTTACAGTTTAAAATTGCTGACATGAATACAGAGCTTGTTGCTGCACGCCAAATGGTTCGTTTGGCTGCGTTTAAACTTGATAGCAATGACCCTGAAAAAACCACCTACTGTGCAATGGCCAAACGTTTTGCGACTGATGTAGGGACTAAAGTGTGTGATGATGCACTTCAGATCCATGGTGGTTACGGTTACATCAAAGAATATCCTCTCGAGCGCCATTTACGTGACGTGCGCGTTCACCAAATCTTAGAGGGCACGAATGAGATCATGCGAGTGATCATTGCCCGTCGAATTTTAGCTGAAGGCGCTGCGAGCGTTTTATAAGGAGCAAAAAATGTCTGCACAATTAAAACTTGAAAAACGTGGTCACATTGCAATTGTTACGATGTCTAACCCACCAGCAAATACTTGGACGCGAGACACGCTAGCTGGTCTTAAAGAGTTGGTAAATGAACTTAATGGGGATAAAGAAATTTATTCACTGATTATTACCGGTGAAGGTGAAAAGTTCTTCTCAGCCGGCGCTGATTTGAATGTATTCGCTGATGGTGACAAGGGTGTTGCTGCTGATATGTCACGCGTTTTCGGTGAAGCATTTGAGACTTTAAGCAACTTTCGCGGTGTCTCAATTGCTGCAATTAACGGCTTCGCTATGGGTGGTGGATTAGAAGTGGCGCTTGCTTGTGATATTCGTATTGCAGAAACTCAGGCACAAATGGCGCTGCCCGAAGCGAAAGTGGGCTTGCTTCCGTGTGCTGGCGGTACACAAAATCTAGCGTGGTTAGTGGGTGAAGGCTGGGCTAAGCGCATGATTTTATGTGGTGAGCGTTTAAAAGCAGATAAAGCAGAGAAAATAGGGCTAGTTGAAGAAGTGGTTGAGCAAGGTCAGGCGCTTGAAGCTGCACTTGCCTTGGCTACGAAAGTTGAAGATCAAAGCCCTGTGGCTGTTACAGCGTGTAAATCACTTATCCAAAAAGGTCGCACAGGCACGATTGATAGCGCGCTACCGCTTGAGCGAGAGCTGTTTGTAACGCTATTTGATACGCAAGACCAAAAAGAAGGCGTAAATGCATTCTTAGAAAAACGCAAAGCAAACTGGGTGAATCGCTAATGGTAGAATTACAGTTACTAAACCAAGAAGACGCGCCGGTCGTGTTCCAATTGGCGCACTGTAATAATGACATGAAGGTGGCTATTGCCACCTTGAATGCGCCAAAAGCGTTGAATGCGCTTAACTTGGATATGATCCGTCTACTTACACCGCAGTTAACTGCATGGGCCAATGATGACAGCATTGCTATGGTTGTGCTCAAAGGCGAAGGTGGAAAAGCATTTTGTGCAGGCGGAGATGTTGTTAGCTTGTATAATTCGATGGCTGCAAATGACGGCAACAATTATCTGGAAACGTTTTTTAGTGAAGAGTACCGCCTAGATTTTCAAATACATAATTACGATAAGCCGATTTTACTTTGGGGCAACGGCATAATTATGGGCGGCGGATTAGGCCTAATGGCAGGCGCTAGTCACCGAATTGTGACAGAAACCTCGCGTATTGCTATGCCTGAAATTACGATTGGTTTATACCCTGATGTGGGCGGTTCTTATTTCTTGAATAAAATGCCAGCGGGTATGGGATTATTCTTGGGTTTGACAGGTGCCTCTGTGAATGCGAATGACGCAAAGTTAGTAGGCCTTGCAGATCACTTCATCAATGCTGATCACTTTGACATCTTGCTTCATAATTTGCGTGAAGTGAATTGGGGTAAAACCAATGTGCTAAACCACGACAAGTTAACCCAGTTACTTCTTTCAATCGAAGACGGTGCCCACTCTTTACCTAATAGTGCGCTTAAGCCACTTGCGAAAGATATCGCCCACTTAGTAGAACTCCCCGATTTATCTGCACAAATTGATCATATTCTATCGATTGATAACAGCGAGAATAAATGGTTAAGCAAAGCGCAAGCTGGGTTAAAACATGGCTCTCCAATTAGTGCTGTGGTAGTGAGTGAGCAATTGAAGCGCCTAGCCGGAAAATCTTTAAAAGACTGCTTTTCACATGAGCTGACAATGTCCGTTCACTGTGGTGAGGTTGGTGAATTTCAAGAAGGTGTGCGCGCTTTATTAATTGATAAAGATGGCCAACCAAATTGGCGCTTTAAATCTATTAATGATGTAGAAATTGATGTAATTGAAGGGTTCTTTAAACCAAAATGGAATGAAGAAAACCACCCATTAGCGGATATGTAAGGAAATAAAAATGGCAAAAGTAGGATTTATTGGCCTTGGCAACATGGGTGGCCCAATGGCTGCAAATTTGGTTAAAGCAGGTCATCAAGTAACGGTATTTGACCTTAACGAAGAAGTTGTAAATCAACTAGTTGAACAAGGTGCGAGTGCAGCTTCAAAAGTTTCAGATACCTGTACAGATGCAGACTTTGTGATCAGCATGCTTCCAGCTGGAAAACATGTTCGCTCAATTTATACTGGCGAAGATGGATTAATCAACTACCTTAGTAAGTCGGCACTGGTTATTGACTGCTCAACAATAGATGCAGAATCAGCCCAGTTTGTTGGTAAAGAGCTAGCAAATGCGGGTGTATCTTTTGTTGATGCACCAGTGTCTGGGGGTGTGGCCGGAGCTGCTGCTGGGACGTTAACTTTCATTGTTGGTGGACGCGACGAAGATTTTGCTAAAGCGCACACAGTGTTGAAGGATATGGGTAAAAATATCTATCATGCTGGAGATATCGGTGCCGGGCAAGTCGCAAAAATTTGTAATAACATGCTGCTGTCAATTTTAATGGCAGGGACCAGCGAAGCACTCCAAATGGGTGTAGATCACGGCTTAGACCCCAAAGTATTAAGCGAAATAATGCTTAATAGCTCTGGGCGCAATTGGACACTTGAAGTGTATAACCCATGCCCGAATGTACTGGACAATGTTCCTTCTTCAAATGAGTACAAACCGGGCTTTATGGTGGATTTGATGGCAAAAGACTTAGGACTTGCAATGCAAGCAGCTCAGCAGAAAAATTCAGCCACCCCAATGGGCGCACTTGCAAAAAATCTTTACAACCTGATGCAAAACCAAGGCAAAGGGGCAGAAGATTTCAGTGCGATATTTAAACTTTTCTCTGAAAAGTCTTAAAACGTAAAGGTTTAAAAATTAATTATGAATGTAGAAAATAAAACGGTTGTTATTACTGGGGGCGCGCAAGGTTTAGGTCTTGCTATGGCACATAAGATGGCAAGCTTAGGCGCTAACCTTGCTTTGGTTGATATGCAAGAAGAAGTTTTGCAAGTAGCGGTAGAAGAGCTGAGCCAATTTGATGTAACCGTTAAAACGTATGTTGCAAACGTAAGTATTGAGAGCAATGTGGAAGAGGTCTTCGACAAGATCGTTGATGATTTTGGTTCTCTTTCAGTGCTTATCAATAATGCGGGCATTTTACGTGATGGCTTATTTGTAAAAGTCAAAGAGGGCGAAGTCGTAAATAAAATGTCTCTAGAGCAGTTTCAGTCATTGATGGATGTAAACCTAACGGGCGTATTTTTGTGCGGCAGAGAGGCTGCTGTAAAAATGATTGAGGCAGATCAAGGCGGCGTGATTATTAACATGTCTAGTGTGGCGCGTGCAGGAAATATCGGCCAAACTAATTACTCTGCAGCAAAGGCTGGCGTGGTGGCTATGACGACTACGTGGGCCAAAGAACTGGGTCGCTACGGTATTAGAGTTGGTGCAATTGCGCCAGGTGTTATTCGCACTAAGATGACCGATGCAATGAAACCTGAAGCGAAAGAGCGTTTGGTTAAAATGAAACCTGTAGGCCGCTTGGGCGAAACGCAAGAAATTGCACATACTGCTCAATATATTATTGAAAATGAGTTTTTCACTGGTCGTGTTGTTGAAATCGACGGTGGCATTAGACTTTAAAAATATCTAATATCTTCGTTATTTTGTAATAAAATATCGTTAGTATTCAAAGGATTCGCATACTTATGTTCCTTTATCTTCGAAAGAAGAGAGTGTGTAGAATAAAGCGGTGGGGGTGTGTCCCGCCGCTTTTTTATTTCAGTTGTCCATTCCTAACTATCTATAATTAAAAGTTTTAATTTGTATGGACTGATGTAACATGGCTTTTATGTTAAAAGTTGAGCACAACCCTCATATCTATCATGTATAAAATGCTCATCATCATATTAATCGCTGTGGTATTACCTGCTTGCCAGTCGAATAGAGCCATCATTAAAGATATCGATGCAATCCACAAGCAAGAGCGCAATGGGATCAAACTCTATCAACAAGGGCAGTATGCCAGCGCGTTTGAAGAGCTGGGTGAGCTTGCCACTTGGGGTTATAAAGATGCGCAATATTATTTGGCTTTCATGTTTTTAAAAGGCCAGCATGTTGAACAGTCTACTTTGATTGGTATGGGCTGGTTAGGCGTTGCCGCTGCGTCGGGCATTACCGAGTGGGTAGACTTTTACGAAGCATTGTATGCCAAAGCTACACCGCAAATGAGAGCTAAGATTGATACTGTGGTGGCTGATTACAAGCAAAAATTTGGCATGAAGGCACAATTTGTGTCTTGTAGGAGAACCCAAACGAGCACCTCTATGAAAGTTGTTATGATGTGTACCAAAGAGGATAAAATCATTAAGGTATATCCACTATACCTTAATGAATCTCAGCTCAATTTATCCTCGTTTCAATGAAGATAACGCCACTTTATACCAAATGACTTTACTTTTGCTGGTCGTTAATCAGTCTTTTTATTTCCTTGTAGGTAGAGGGACAAGTTCTAAGTTGTCATATGGAATC
Organism: Pseudoalteromonas luteoviolacea NCIMB 1942; assembly: GCF_001625595.1. GTDB lineage: Bacteria > Pseudomonadota > Gammaproteobacteria > Enterobacterales > Alteromonadaceae > Pseudoalteromonas > Pseudoalteromonas luteoviolacea_A. Next base: position 37,038 of record NZ_AUXT01000152.1, on the reverse strand, counting down.
TCTGGAAAACGACGCTTTGCCAATCTAATTTGGCCTATTCAACACGTTCTTTGCTGAAAGACACAAGATTCCAGTATATATAAGGGACTACCTCCCATTTATCACCGCCGAGCAAAATCACCTTTGAGTCTTCTAAAGTTTTTACTTCGCTACTTAAATCATCTAATAGGACCAAGTCCCCCGGTTTGTAAACGTTACCTTCAATTCTAATTGCCCAAAAATAAGGCATATAGCGGTCTCCTGAGTATTACTGGGTAATTCTAATGTGTTATGTTTAGTTGTTATCAGATCCACATAAAACACTGGGGAGTATGTTTTGATTGGCGGCGTCACTCCATAAGCTTGTCCCGTAATCACGCGTTTCATGACACCATCTTTTACCAGTAGCTACACATGTATGTATGCCAACATGTTCAAAGCTAGGCGCAATGTCAGCGTATTTTTCGGGTAGGGCAATCCACGACTGTAGGCCATTAATGGTGTGGGGCTTTCCTCGTGTTTCAAAGCATTCTTGCTCTGAGTGGACACAATCCTCTTGCCAGCAGTCATCCAATTTGCATCACGGGCGTGATTTCAATATGGTTGCACAGAGAGTCTCGATGCATTAGGCTGCCCTTGATAAGATAAGTCAAGGTTGATAGCCCTGCGTGAGGGTGAGGTTGTACCTCTAATACCTTACCCTTGAGGAAAGTGGCTAGCGCCCATGTGGTCAAAAAAGATAAATGGTCCCACCATCTGCTTTTTCATGTGGGGTAATAGGCGATCAACCTCAATGCCGCCAATGTAGACTTGCTGTTAGTAACTGCGCCACAGATTTTCTCCTCGTATAAAATCAATACACGTCAATGATTATGGGTTTATTTTAGTATCAGATTTTTTGAGCGTAAAAAAGCAAAAATTGGATAGAAAGTTCTATTTTTGAGAGTTTTTTTAAAAATAACAAAGCAAGGACCAGCCGATTTGACGTTTTTTTCACATAAGACTTAGTAACGTGACTGCACACGATAGTTAAAAGGATATGTGTTATGAAGTTACTTTTCACTTTGCTATGTACAATGACTTTGAGTGGTTGCAGTGTCGCAAACTACGTTCGGCTCAAGTATGAGAATGATGACATCAGACCGCAGTGGCAAGCTCAAAAAAACAAAACTCAGTTGCAAGCAGACACGGGGCTTAAACCCTATGTGTACATGTCAATCAATGGCATTCAGGGGTTTAAAATGATGCTAGATACTGGCGCGTCAGTATCGATTTTAAAGGACTCGGAAAAAGTTAAAAGGCTCGGACTAAAAGAAGGTTACTCATTGGAACTGGGAGGCTGGGGAGATGGCGAAAATTCTTATGGGTTTCAAACTGATGTAAAGAGTATCAAGCTAGGTGATGTTCACTTCAATGATGTTAGCTTTGCGTACATGCTAGTAACAAAAAGCGAGTACTTTTTGAGGCCAGATGAGGCTGTGTATGACGGTGTTATTGGACACGACATATTAAAACATTTTGCCTGGCATATTGACCCCAGAGCAGGCACGATTGAGATCTCTAGTAATGCTTACAATGCTGAGTATGCGGGCGTATCCATACCAATGCGGATCTTTCTGAGCAAGCTGTACCTTGATAGTAAAATTGATTTAGGAGGTAACCAAACGATGGAGCAAGAAGTCGTTTTGGATACGGGGAGTCGACACTACTTTAAACTAAATAACTATTTTGTTCGTGATGCGGGGCATGCATATAGGGGCAAAACGGTTACAGGTTCAGATTTTGGTTTGAGTGGCCAAACAATTCATCAACGTGGCACTATCCCAAAATTACAAATCTCAGACTTAACGTTAAAAAATGTCAAAACTAATTTCATTGAGGGCGGTGATGATGGAAAGTCCGTTATCGGCAGCTCTATTTTAAACCATTTTAGTTATGTAATTGATTACCACAATTTAAAGCTACATTTAAACCCATACGAAAATAAGAGTTTTAAGGCGAAGTACAATTTATTGGGGATGGAGCTTAGAAAGCTGACAAACGGTGCGTTTGTAGTGCGTTATGTCATGCCTGATATGGCTGCGTTTGGCTCTGGCATTCAGGTGGGTGATGAAGTACTTAGCTTTAATGGCGTGAATGCGAGCGAGTTGGCACAAAAGGAGTGGTTAGCATTGTCAGCGACCGAGGGCGAACATCGATTATGTATTGCCAGAGACAATCTTTGTTTCGAGCTGCTTGCAAAAAATATTGAAGGGTATAGTCAGTGGTAGAAGCCTCATTCAAGTCCAATATCATGAAATAGATTTCAATTTTTATTACATACTCAATTAGGAGCGGTAGAGACAGGTACCTGCCGCCCATTTTTGCTAAATTAGTAGAACTAAGCGAGACCCTAGGCAAGCTACCATATATCTTATGGTATGTTATATTATATCATTTTGTGGGGCGCAAAAAGGCATGGGTCAAGAAAAAGTAGCAAGTGTCCTTGCTGAGAATACAGTTAAAGCATTTACCGATACACTGATCGATCAGGGGTTTAAGGGAGAAGTCGATACCAGGTACTCAACTCAAGTGGTGCACTCAACAGACAACAGTATTTATCAAGAAATACCGCAGGCTGTGCTTTTTCCTAAATCGAATTCAGATATTCAAATGGCACTGTCTCTTTCTGAGCGAACTGAGTTTAGCGAACTGTATTTTGGTCCGCGAGGAGGAGGCACAGGCACTAATGGCCAATCACTTACGAGTGGTATTATCATCGACTTGTCTCGTCATATGCGCGGTATTTTGGAGATTAACACTGAGCAAAGGTGGGTGAGGGTCCAAGCTGGTGTAATTAAAGATCAGCTAAATGATTTTTTAAGGCCGTACGGTTTTTTCTTCGCGCCTGACTTATCAACTAGTAATCGTGCGACGGTCGGAGGCATGATCAACACAGATGCTTCTGGACAAGGTTCTTTAGTTTATGGAAAAACCAGTGACCACCTTTTAGCGTTGAAGTGCTTTTTACCTGATGGCTTTGAACTAGATACGCAAGAAACCACAACAAAACAAGCGAAGGAAAGTGCCAAGAAAGACGATAGAGCAGGGAAAATATTAAATACCGTCCTCACTAGCTGCGAAAAAAATAGAGATAAAATCCTGTCTGTTTTTCCTAATTTAAACAGGTTTTTGACAGGGTATGACCTTAAAAATGTATTTAGTGATGATCTAACGTCGTTTGATCTAACTCGTATTATTGCTGGCAGTGAGGGGTCACTGGCAGTTGTAGCGGAAGCGAAACTCAATATTTTACCGATTGAGCCATACAAAACGTTGGTAAATATTAATTACGACAATTTTGATTCAGCGCTTAGGCACTCCCCATTTTTGGTTAGCGCAAAATCGACTTCAGTAGAAACTGTAGATAGTAAAGTCCTGAACTTGGCGAGAGAAGATATGGTTTGGCGCAGCGTATCGGACTTTTTAGAAACTCCCGCACATATTACATCCGATGGTCTAAATATGGTGGAGTTTAATGGTTCTGAAAAAAAAGGCATCGAAGAAAAAGTGGAGGCTTTAACTACCCAACTAGACTCGCACATCGCAAATAAGCAATCGGGCGTTTTATCATACTCGATCACCACAAATAAGACTGACATTCTAAAAATATACGCAATGCGTAAAAAAGCAGTGGGTTTATTGGGTAATAGTAAAGGCGCAAGAAAGCCTGTCGCATTTGTTGAAGATACCGCTGTTCCTCCCGAGAGTCTCGCGGATTTTATAACTGAATTTCGAGCACTGTTAGACTCTCATAATTTAACATATGGCATGTTTGGTCATGTCGATGCAGGGGTATTACACGTCCGTCCTGCACTAGACTTATGTGATGCCTCCCATCAGGCTTTGCTCAAGCCGATTTCGGATAAAGTCGCACTGCTGACCAAAAAGTACGGAGGGTTATTTTGGGGGGAGCATGGTAAAGGGTATCGCAGTGAGTATGGCCCTGAATTTTTTGGTTCAGAATTATTTTTAGAGTTACGAAAAATAAAAACTATTTTTGATAAACGTAACAAATTGAATCCAGGCAAAATATGTACACCACTGAATAATAATACTGGACTTGCCAAGGTTAATGGCCCTTTGAGGGCCCGTTATGATGCGTTAGTCCCCATTTACATCAAGACAAGTTTCCAAGATACTTTAAATTGCAATGGGAATGGACTTTGTTTTAATTATTCTGAAACGACCCAGATGTGTCCTTCATACAAAGTCACCAACGACAGAAGAGATTCTCCAAAAGGCAGAGCGACATTGTTTAAAGAGTGGGTTCGACAGCAAGGGCTGCAAGGGGTTGAACTGCCTGAGCTAAGCTCGGGCTACTATGACTCAAATTCGAACATGCCCAAAGTGGAGATTTCAGAAGCGGGAGTATTGAAAAAGCTAAACCATGAAGTAAAAGCAGCAATGGATACTTGTCTAGCATGTAAAGCCTGCGCCAGTGCGTGTCCGGTTAAAGTCGATATTCCTAATGCGAGGGCTTACTTTCTAGATTTGTATTATCAAAAGTATGGGCGGTCAACAAAAGACCATTTGGTCGCCAATATTGAGCGCTTGCTACCGGTCATGTCTAAATTTGCATCCCTACTGAACCCAATAATCGGCGCAAAATTTACGAATTCACTGGTCAAGAACGTTGTCGGATATCAAGACTTACCACTATTGAGTAAGCATAAACCAAATGCACTCAAATTTGATTTTGCTTCACTAAGTAAACTCAGTCAGCAGCAAAGAAACCAATTTGTGTTGATAGTGTCAGACCCATTTACCCGTTTTTATGAGGCCGAGTTGCTTGAATCAGCGATTAAATTGATTAATAAGCTAGGTAAACAAGCTGTACTGTTACCGTACCACCCAAATGGAAAGACACAGCATGTTAAGGGGTTCTTGAAGCAGTTTAAGGCGACCGCTACGAAAACAAGTGCATTTTTACAGCAAGTGTCAACGCTCAATATTCCAATGGTCGGGCTTGATTCGGCACTTGTGTTTGTTTATGAGGACGAATATCGCAAGGTGCTATCTGACACAGAGCGGGGAACCTTTGAAGTTCTAACCATCCATGAGTGGATACAGCGACAAGATTTATCGAGTCTTGAGTTAAAAGGCAGCTCTGGTGCAATAACATTGCTTTCTCATTGCACTGAAGAGACTAACCCAAGATCGTCCACTTCGATTTGGCAGTCTATTTTTAAGCAATTAGGTGTTGAACTAACTGCACCGAATGTCGGGTGCTGTGGAATGGCGGGTACATTTGGACATGAGTCGAAAAATCAATCTGCTTCTCGCCAGCTTTACGAAATGTCATGGGAAAAACATGTTCAGTCACAGGTTATTATTGCGACAGGCTTTTCATGCCGAAGCCAAGTAAAGCGCTTTGAAGGGGTTAAACCTAAACACCCCGTTGAATATCTTGCAGCACACATATCGTCTGTTCATTCATAGGCGTCCTTATGGCCGCCAGACTTTTTGATTAAGCGTCACTTAGTTTTTAGACGTTGTAGCTTATATTCAGCGCAGTCCTTATCTATATAAATATCATCTTTTAGATGCGTTAAATGTATACTCTGTGCGACACCTAGGACCTTTTGCGTCTCGGCTTTTGCTTTGTGATCTAATTTTGAAAATATCGGAATGAGTAACGTAACTAAGGCTATCGCAATTCCATCAACCACCATGAACCTAAATATGCCTATTAATACCTTCGCTCGTTTTCTATTTACGTCGTTGTTTTTGCTTTCTGGCATTACTCACTTTACGAATGTGCCTTATTATTTAAATTTAATACCACAAACTGTTCCATACAAAGTAACTTTAATTTGGGTCTCAGGTATTGTTGAGTTGGCAGGTGGCTGTTGGTGCTTTTCTTACTACCAGTGACTCTTGTTGTGCATGGATACGAGGTGCTTTATGCAGAACTCGAAGTCGTACGCGCTTTGCAACAGGCGCATTTCCTCAAAGGGTTTACACTGATTGGTGCTGCTTTGTTAATAGCTCAGATTGGCGTATCCCAAAAAGAGATAATGGGTAAAGTGACCAAGGATTAACTTGTCACCCAGTACATGTCAGCACAAAGATATTTGCGTCAACTTGATATACCTAGGCTTGCCGCGCTCGGGCGCACGGTTTTCATCTCAATTGTAGAATACGGACTGGGCACTCAAAGAGGGTTTTTGGAGTGGCCTGTTACTGCAATATAAGAGAAACTCAAAGCGCCAATAAATGCTCCCGTGACAAGTGCCCAAGTATACGCGCCTTTATATTCTCCAATCGTAATTATGAATAACATAACAGTTGTAATTACCCAAAGTGGGAATGCAAGAAATATGGCTAAAAACCTGATTACATTTCTAGTTAGTAACATTTTCATTTGGTGATGCTCCTTGTGTATAAGCTAGTCGTGTTTACAGTGGTTATGTATTTTTAGCTAGCGCGGTCGCAGTGTGCTAAGTCCGCAAGTACACTAGTCATGGCGTTTGGTGTATTAAATCGGTTCACCAGTCTTGGCCATATTTTTTTATTGGCTTCAAACGCCTCCACTTCTATGGGCGCACTGTTATAGCCGTATTGAGTAAGAACAGAAAAATGTCGAGTCACGACATTATCCAGCCCCATTCTTTCCATTTATAGTACACGAACAAGTTCATGAGCTAATTTGGGTTTATTTGAATCCAAGTCATTTCTGACATATATCGTGTAGCCAAATACTTGCGCATTATTGATAACCCCTTCACCTATAAATCCCAGTGTTTCGCCAAGTGTCTTTAGAGCAAAGTGTTCATAGGGGAAAGTAACTTCTTCAACATAAACAGTTTTAACTTTTTTCGGGTACTTGATACCAATTTCTTTCGCGCGGGCTTGTTCTTGCTCAGATAGTCCAATACCCACCTTCAGGCCTTGTTCTTCAATGGTATGGGCCCAGCCAGTATATTGCGGTAATAGAGTTAACGAGATGACCTTTTGGTGAAAAAATACCAGCACGAATAGGAGGGAGATAATAATTAAAGATAAGAGCTTTACAGTCTTCATAATCGATACATATATAATTTTTTAAATGGCACTCTCATTTATGTTAACATTTTATTTTATAAATTCTCTCATAAGGTTACCTATTGGAAAAGAACTGCTAGGTGTACGGTGTGCTTTTTAACATTGGGCGATTAAAGAGTCGCAACAAAGGCATGCCTTTGGGATTATTACGTACATGAATGCTTTTGATGCTTGTTCGAACTATGCCGCACCAAAATGTATTATTGAGAATAGCTAAAGCTTTTGAAGCACGAGCATACGATATCCAAATTCATTTGCATAATGTGTGCAAATATCAATTTCGTAATCAATGTCGTCATATGCTTTGACGCTCAGTCCATTCGCATTGAGCGCTTGCACTCGTTTTCGCAAAGGCTCATAATAATTTTCCGAAGCCTTGATGCTTAGAGGGAAGTCACTAACTATTTTTAATCCGATTTACTCTTTTAGAAACAGTTTGAATATCTGGATACTCTTTTTGCCAAAAGGCTATCGATTTGTCACTAGGAGTATCTGTTTGCCAAACTAATTCGCTGAATACTAGGGCTCCCGATTTAATTAAATTAGGCTTTCAGCGGCGTAAGGCATTTTCTACTCCCATAATATATGCGCTACCTTCCGACCAGATCAGGTCAAAGTACTCATTCGGATAGTCAAGTTCAGTCATGCTAATACTCCGTCTTGTTTGACGATGCAAAAGCTTCCGATACCGCATCGAGCGCAGATTGTTCGTTGTCTATCGTGGTAATATGGGCTTTACAATTTTGAGCTAGGACTCGAGTCGCTTGGCCTTTACCGCAGCCTATTTCTAAAATTTGTTGAACTGGTTTTGGCACTTTTTTAAAGGCTTTTAACGTATCTTGTTTACTTCCTGGCCCCCAACGTTCAAGGCCTTGGAAAACACGCATAAAATCAGCCATATATTTGTCATGTTCATTCATATCTTTTGATAACCACCTCAGGTGCAGTGCCTCCTTTTCTTCAAAACCTTGGTTTATCAACCAATCTGTGTGTATGTCTGGTGCGACTTTGTTTAGCTTTTCATGCCATGTCTTTAATTCTCCTTCGCTTAACAGTGCTGCAAGCAAGTTTCGTGACTGTTGTTTTTGTTCAATCTCTCTATCAAGTGCGTTAAGGCGACTTTTCAAAATGGCTTTATCTAGCTTTGTTTCAAGACATGCTTTGCATTCTTTCAGGGTTAAGCCGCCAGCGAGTAACTGCTGGATTAAACGCACCCGTTGTACATCTTTATGTGTATAAACACGATAACCATTTTCGAGACCGTTGGCCTGATATTAGTTGTTGTTTCTCGTAATACAGCAAGGCGGTTCTAGATATACCAACTTGTTTAGCGAGTTCAGATATTTTGTACATACCAAGCACACCTTCATTGGGGGAGAGTAGGGCCAAAGGCTAAGTTCCCCCCATTTATTATTGAAGGTACGCTACTGATTGAACTTTAGACTATAAAGTTGTAGGCAGGTCAAGACTCACTTGTTTGATAGGGACATTAGGAAAGTAATCATCTTTTAGAATGAGTACCCGCAGCGCAAATGTTGGCCGCGGGTAAATGAACTAATAGGCAATGTGAGCTAGACCCGTGCCAGTGGTGTTATTTTCTAGGGTGAAAAAGTCCATGGTTTTATTCATGTTGAGAGCTTGGTCGGCCATCGACTGTCCAGCAGCTGAGGCCTCTTCGACTAGGGCTGCGTTTTGCTGTGTCATTTCATCCATTTGAGTAACTGCGCTGTTTACTTGGACGATACCCTCGGACTGCTGTCTAGCTGACACTGCAAGTTCTTGCATCATCGCGCGAACTTTGGAAGTAGACTCGACTATTTCTAGCAAGGTTTCACCAGACTTATTGACTAAAGACGTACCTTCTTCTACTTTAGTTTGGCTATCACGAATAAGCTCCTTAATTTCCTTTGCTGCCTCTGATGAGCGTTGTGCAAGGTTTCTCACTTCACCTGCTACGACAGCAAACCCTCTTCCTTGCTCGCCAGCTCTTGCAGCTTCTACAGCAGCATTGAGTGCCAATAAATTGGTCTGGAATGCAATTTCATCAATAACACCAATAATTTCCGAAATTTCCTTACTTGAGTCACTGATCTCTTTCATAGCTGTCACTGCTAAGTTTACGACTTGCCCACCTTGTTCGGCGCGTTGTTCAGCCTCCATCGACAATTCACTGGCACTTTCGGCACGTTTACTACCTTGTTTTACACTATCTGTCATTGCATCCATACTCGCTGAAGTCTCTTCAAGACTTGAGGCCTGTTCTTCCGTACGTTGACTTAGATCCATATTGCCTTGCGCAATTTCGTTTGCGCTTTGTGAAATACTGCCTGCTGATGTGCGTATGCTTGAAATAATTTCAGTGAGCTTGTCTGCGGTGGCGTTAGTATCTTCTTTGAGCTTACCAAACTTACCTTGATAATCATTGGTGATCCGCTTTGATAAGTCTCCGTGAGCCAGTGAACCAAGCATCTGCATGACATCATCGAGGGCTACTTCAACCGTATCTAAAAGACCATTTAACCCCTGGCTTAGGTTACCAAAGAATCCTGACTTACCAGATAGGTCGATCTTTTTGCTAAGATCGCCTTTTGACGCAGCTTGTACTATTTTATCTATTTCTTTTTCAATATTGACTTCGGCGGTGCGGTCAACCCACTCAAGTACTGTGCCGATACGTTGTCCATCTACCTCAATTGGGTTGGCTGTTAACGCGAACACTTTGTTACCAATATGTTCCACGCTTCGATGGGTATTTTGTAAGTTTTCAAATACAAGCTTCTGTTGGTCTGGCTCAAGGTAAAAGTCTTGTATGCCAAAACCAATCAATTCATTTGCGCTAAAGTGGCCAACATGCACACGAATATCGCGCTCTGACTCGTCCATCATGTCTTGCAGCGCGTTATTTGCATAAATGACATTTAATTCAGGGTCGGCGATCATGACATTGCCAGATACACTGTCTAAAGCATACTTAACTCGAGCATTCTCAGATGCAACACGTGACTTTTCTTTTTCAAGTACCAGCCACTCAGTTTTATCTTGCCACTCGATAACCGTACCGACCCGTTTGCCTTCGACATTTACAGGGCTGGCAACAATGGAAAATGTTCTGCCGGCAATCACAAATTCACTCTCATGACTGGCGGTTAATTGATCATACTCGGCTAAATGTTGCGAGAAGTGGTCAAAGAAGTGGGTAAGGGACTGGTTCTTGACTTCAGCCGGGTTAAACTCTGGTAATGCCTTAATGATATCTGCGCTAGCAGTAACAAACATGTGTTCTAAAGCAGCGTTTAAATAAATCACTTGATATTTATCATCGGTTATCATCACTTGCCCAGATGAACCGTCTAAAGCGTATTTAACACGAGCATTTTCAGAAGCGACACGGGCTTTTTCTCGCTCGTTTGATAGCCAATCTGTTTTGTCTTCCCACTCATATACCAAACCGACCGTTTGACCATCAACAACAACGGGACTTGCAACTAAGGCAAAGGTTCTCCCTGCTATTTCGAATTCCCCTTCAAAAGCTTCAGCTAATTGTTGAAGTTGTTTTTCTATATCGGCGAATGAAGGCAATTGCTTACTCAAAGGGGTGTTGATGATTTTGGTATAGTCGAAGCTCGGATTCAAAATACAGATATCTCGGCTGGCCGCTTTAAACATAGTGTTGATGGCATCATTTAAATAAGTCACTTTACCATCGTTGTTGACTATCATGACGCAAGCACTGGCATTGTCCAGAGCACTTTTAATTCGCGCATTTGAACTTGCAATTCGCTTTTCCTCACGCTCTTTTTCACGACCTTGACGCAGGCTATCGCGCATCGATAGCATAGACTTGAATACCCCCTTCGGTGTATTTTCATCATATTTCAGGTCTAAATCACCGCGAGCGATTGCCATTGCAATTTGCTCTAACTCATTAGGATCTTTCCCCAATTGCGCCATAATATTGCGGGTTAAAATAAAGACCACGCATCCACTTAAAAGCAGTGCGATTGCAAAGGTCACTAGTATTTTATTAACGGCATATGCGTTGTCTGATTTTAACCTTGGGCCGAGCGCGTCTTGATCGGCTTTAACAGACAGCTTTAAGTCATCAACCAATTTGGCGAACTGCGGTCCAATCACGTCTAGCGTATTGGTCACTTTGTCATTTCGATCTACGATAATATCGTGAACGCTTTGATATGCTTGTTTGTACCCAGACTCCATAGACCTGATTTGACCAATCATTTGCTTGCTTGCATTAGAGGTGGTCAAAAGCTCAATTCTGTCCATTTGTTGTTCAAATTGAGAGAACTCCTGTCTGACTCTTTGGTCAGCACTTTCATCGTTACTCTCAAGATACTTTATTACATATAGGCGCGCTAACAGCAAGTTTCTCATTGCGACACCTGTCAGGTAGGCGAGTTGTGTATCATTACTCTCAGAGGCGCTATACATGAGTTTTGTTAATTCACGCTCCATTTGTGGGCCGAGCGCGTTCAGCTGCCCATTCACGAGCTCATCTCGTTGTACTCTATATGCTTTGATAACTTCAAACGTTTGATTGTACTGTGTAATTTCTTTACTAAGCTCTTTTACCATTGCGGCACGTTCGGGCTTATTAATTTCGCGCTTTGCGTCTCCTAGCAACTTTTCTACTTGTGTAAAGTACTGGCTGTACTGCTGTATATCTTTATCACTACCAGTCAACAAAAAGTCTTTCACATTCATGCGAACCATTAGCATATTTGACTGCAAAATACCTGCGAGGTTGCTGTCGCGAGCAAGTTCACGGTAGTCCTTAAAGCCATCTGATGCGGTTTTTAAAGCAAAGAAAGAAATTAAACCGATAATAGCCAGAGTGACCATAACGGCAGAAAAAGCTGCAATAAGTTTAGATCTTAATGTAGATAGCAGATTGAATCGGGCTGAATTAACCATGTTCAAAATTCCCTTAAGACGCTGGTGTAGCGAGAAATATCAAAAGTCCTGACACAAGTATAGAAGCTAAATAACAATGCGTTTCATTATTGCCAAAATATGTCATGCATGAATGTATACAGGAGAAAGTAAAGCAAGGTGAACTCAATGCAAAAGCTCATGAAAACATCAATGTTTACAGGTTGATAAGTGTTATTTACTGCGTTTACAGAGGCTTGATTTAGCGCCTGTTTTGTTTTTGACAAGTACTTCAATTAGCTGAAACAAATGTGTTTTTCATCGGTTAACAGTAAATCGCGCTACCGCATTTTCAAAACTAATCAATATGTAAATTTTCATGCACTTGTGTAACTACTGGTATTTATCATAAGCCTATGATATTCAAACATTAGGATGTTTTAAGGAGCGAAATGCAATGAGTCACGAGGTCACGATTAGAATAGCAAAGCAAGAGGAAATTCATTGGGTCAATGAGCAATATCAGCGAATTAGTTTTAAACTCTCAAACCCTGAACATGATTTAATCGCAATTGCTGTTATCGATGGGCAAAAAGTAGGTGTGGGGCGAGTTCAGACTTTATCAGATAAGGATGCTGAATTAGGCGGGATGTATGTGAACCCAGATTTTAGAGGAGTGGGTATTGCCGCTAAGCTCGCTTCATTCTTGGTTGAAAATGCTAATAATTTTCAGCGAGTGTATTGTTTGCCATTTTCTCACCTTGCTGAGTTTTATGAAAAACTTGGTTTTGCTCGTGTGAAAGAACAGAGCACAGCGCCTGATTTGATATTGAGCAAGCATCACTGGTGCAATGAAATCTATGACCATGAAACGCTTTTATTTGTAAAGAATAATCCACTGACAGTGACGCAAAGTTGAGTTGAACATCGCATGGAAGAAGTCAAAAACAGACAGTTATTACAGTCGATACTCACGACTTTTTTACCATTTGATGAGCAAGAGTTAGACAGCGCGTTTAAACATTTTAAGTTTAACGAGCATGCGTCTAAAGCCCATATATTTCGTTGCCAAGATATTGTTTCTGAAGTGTATTTTCTCATTTTTGGCGTTGGGTGGTACTATTATATTGACGCACAAGGTGAAGAGTTTAATAAATCACTTGTAAAACAGGGAGGCGCTTTCACAAGCATAGGTTCATTGATTGAACGTCAACCAAGCCCATTTTATGCACAGGCTTTAACCACTTGTATAACGGCGTCGATATCTTACGAGCGATTGCTCGGGCTTTCCAGAACGAACTTAAACTGGAGAGAGCATGTGCGTAAAGTCTACGAACGGTTAGCTTTGAAAAAAGAAAAGCGAGAAGCAGGGTTATTACTTTTAAGTGGTCAGCAGAGATATCAGCAGTTTTAGATGACTTTGGTGAGCAGGCTCAGCATATTGCCCTCAACCAAGTTGCTATGTATTTAGGGATAACGGATGTCAGCTTATCCAGAATAAGAAATAAAATGGGCTTAACATAGGTTAAGGTCAGCCAGTAACTTAAACAATAAACTGCTCGTTATTTCAAGGAGCAAAAAAATGCAAAAGTTACTTCCCCCCGTTTTATTTATTTTGACGCTTGTTACTATGAGTTCAATTTGCTGGTGGTTTGAACTCTCACACACTCTTGTATTTCCATTTAACTTAATAGGCTTGCTTTTTTAGGTTTGATGTTATCCGTGCAAGCAAAGCGTCTATTCACTCGTGTAGGAACCAACGTAATGACATTTGATGAGCCAAATAAACTTGTGGTGGAAGGTGTATTTAGGTACACACGTAATCCAATGTATTTGGGGTTTGTAATATCATTATTAGGGCTTTTCCTGCTTTTAGGAGCAAATGAGTTGTCTTTGGGGGTTGTTGTGTTATTCGTACTCGTATCCGATCGTTGGTATATTCGCTTTGAAGAACGAATGATGTTCGAAAAATTTAGAGAACAATACCAAGCTTATTGTCGTAACGTTAGACGCTGGATGTAGGTGGCTCAATTACGCAAGGTACAATCCAATAAAGCATGATGTTTTGACTCGCTGATTAACATTTGTTTTTCCTTTCGCCATAGCTATCTCACTACATGATGAATAGTGTTGAGAAAACCAAGTCTAATTGCCTTGCGATGTTATCTAAAGTTCGATTCGTTATTGTTAATGTGATATGCCATGGTGCATATAGAAATCTTCTAATCATATAAGCGACCTCTTGTGTCATAAAGGTCGCTTGAATAAGCCATTAAAATGGTATGCTAACAAGAGCTTTTGTTTTGTTTAAGACAAGCAAGCTTGTGGGTTAGTACAGGCCCAAATGGACTGGCATGCTGCACGCGTCTCGACCAATGGTTTACCGCCTGCAACGTTTGGCGTTAAATCTAGGTTCAATGAACGTTTGTTAGATAAGTGTTTTATTGTGCTTTTCTTTATTTTTAATTTCATTGGTATCTCCTTGATTTGTACAAAATTGTACCGTTTCAAAGCTAGCGAATTGGGAGCCTACATTCAATGTAAAAACATGAAATGTTACACTCATGGTGGAAAAGGACTAAATTTCGTTCCTTTTACGGGGTCTGATTCTGAAATATTTTATTACGGTTGTTTTAATAAAATTTCTTAATGAATTGTTTTATATACTTTCTTTTTGGCTAAAGTTTTCGTCCGAGTTGATGGGGTTTTTTTGAGAAGATAATTTCCCAATTGTTACAGTTTATGTCCAAATCAGGCTTATTGTGGTGAACTGGCTTACTGGCACAATCTTATGCACATGATACAATCGCGCGTCGATATTTTTTGGCAGCTTTACTGCCTATACAAGAGAGTTCAATAATATGAGTAAGTCGTATTCGGCCATTGGATTGGTTAACCCAAAATCACCAACCAATGTAGGTGGCGTATTACGTGCGGCGGGGTGCTATGGCGCACAGGCTGTATACTTTAATGGTAATAGGTATGCGAAAGCTGCTAAGTATCATACTGATACTAAAAATATTGCCGACCACATTCCGATCCAGCAAGTTGATGACTTAATCTCATTGAAAATATCGGGAAGGGCTCTGGTGTGTGTTGAGTTGGTAGAAGGTGCAACCCCGTTGCCTGAATTTCAGCACCCAGAAGATGCGCTTTATATATTCGGTCCAGAAGATGGCAGCTTGCCGCAAAGTATTGTAGATGCAGCAGACGCCGTTGTGTATGTACCAACAACTGGATGCATGAACCTAGCGGCCACGGTAAATGTCCTGTTATACGATCGAATGGCAAAGCGCGCGACTTCGTTTGATGCCACCCAAGTTCTGTCGAGTAGAGATACCAATAATAGGCTAATTGTTGGTTAGGTTTGCGGGCAAAGGTTGGTTTAGTAATTGTGGATTGAATCGGCATGTAATCATAACAATACACATTATAATAAATCGGTATCTACCATATTTGACCGTGTAAACTTTAAGCCTTTATAAGCAAAAGCCGCATGATGCGGCTTTTGCTTGAAATACTACTGTAGATCAAACCTGTCCAGTCTCATGACTTTGACCCAAGCTGTTACAAAGTCATCAACAAATTTTTGTTTAGCGTCCTGAGATGCATATACCTCAGCAATAGCGCGCAATTCCGAGTTTGAACCAAATATCAAGTCAACCGAACTTGCTTGCCACAACTTGTTGCCTGATTTCCTATCAAAACCAAGATACATACTCGGCTGATTATCTGACTTTTTCCATTTAGTACGCATGTCTAAAAGGTTGACAAAAAAGGCATTGTTTAAGCTTCCAGGTGTGCGAGTGAGTACGCCTGTTTTGGAATCATCTGTGTTGGTGTTTAACACTCGCATTCCACCTAGTAACACTGTCATTTCTGGGACCGATAAACCAAGCATATTTGCTTTGTCTACAAGCATTTTGGTAGGAGACATAAATGCACTCTCATGGTAGTAATTCCTAAATGCATCTGCTTTTGGCTCCAAATAACTAAACGACTGAATGTCCGTTTGCGTTTGGCTCGCATCAGTGCGTCCAGGGGCAAAAGGTACTGATACTTTGAAGCCAGCTCTACTGGCAGCGTCTTCAAGTCCAGCTGCGCCTGCCAGTACAATTAGGTCTGCCATTGAGAGCTGGTGTTTCGACTTTTTGTTGAATCGTGATTGGACACCTTCCAGCGTAGTTAGCACAGAGGCTAATTGTCTTGGGTTGTTCACTGCCCAATCATTTTGAGGAGCGAGTCTGATCCTAGCGCCATTGGCGCCGCCGCGCATATCTGTTATGCGGTGACTCGATGCAGCCGCCCATGCCGTTTCAATTAGGTCTGCATTGCTCAGCTCTGTATCACGAATGGCTTTTTTCAGCTTATTAATATCCGAATTTGAGACTTTCTTTCCCGTCTGTTCGGGCAGTGGATCTTGCCAGAGTAAGGTGTCTTTTGGTATCTCATTACCAAGATAGCGAGCGCGAGGGCCCATGTCTCGGTGAGTTAGTTTGAACCAAGCCTTAGCAAAAGCAAGCTCGTACTCTTTTGGATCGGTACGGAAACGCTCAACAATTTTACGAAATGCCGGATCTTCTTTGAGTGCAAGATCAGTGGTGAACATAATTGGAGCGCTGCGTTTGTTTTTGATGTGTGCATCGGGTACTAAGTTGGCAGCCGCAGGATTATCTGGGATCCACTGAATTGCGCCGGCTGGGCTTTTAGTCTGTACCCAGTTAAAGTTCATCAGGTTATCTAAATAGTTAGTTGACCAGCGCGTTGGAGTAACTGTCCACGCACCTTCGAATCCGCTGGTACTCGTATCAGCGCCTTTGCCGCTTCCACAGGTATTTTTCCAGCCAAACCCTTGCTGTTCAGTCGGCGCTGCTGCTGGTTCTTTTCCTACGCAATTGTTTGGCTTTTTAGCGCCATGGGCTTTGCCAAATGTATGACCGCCCGCGATCAACGCGACGATTTCTTCGTCATTCATTGCCATACGACCAAACGATAAGCGTATATCTTCAGCTGCTAAAATTGGGTCTGGTTTACCATGCGGGCCTTGAGGGTTGACATAAATTAATCCCATTTCTACAGCTGCGAGTGGACCTTTTAGCTTACCTTTTTTATCGCGTCTTTCATCGGCCAAAAAGGCTGTTTCAGGGCCCCAATAAACTAAATCAGGCTCCCAGTCGTCGTTTCTACCACCGGCAAAACCAAAGGTTTTAAAACCCATAGACTCTAGAGAGACATTGCCAGCGAGCACCATCAAATCGGCCCAAGAGAGTTGTTTACCGTATTTTTGCTTAACTGGCCAAAGTAAGCGTCTCGCTTTATCCAAATTGGCGTTATCTGGCCAACTGTTTAGTGGGTTAAAGCGCTGCTGCCCACCGGCTGCACCACCGCGGCCATCGTGAACACGGTAAACGCCAGCGCTGTGCCAAGCCATGCGGATCATCAAAGGTCCATAGTGTCCCCAATCTGCAGGCCACCAATCTTTCGAATCAGTTAAAGTGGCTTGAATATCGGCTTTTACAGCTTCCAAGTCGAGCTTGATGAATTCACTTCGGTAATCAAAGTGCTCGCCATATGGGTTTGACTTGACACTGTGTTGTCTTAAGGGACTAAGATCGAGTTGCTCAGGCCACCAAAACTGATTGGTTTTTATCTGAGTTGCAGATGGTGATGCGTTAGCGGCACTTGAAAGTGCCATGCTTACGGTTGCTGCTAAGGTTAATAAATGTGTACGCATAAAAAACTCCAAATGAGAATGCTCAGGCTCTGTCTGTAATCCACCTGAGTGAGTGCTCTTTAGAGCCTAAAAGTACAAACTTAAGAATTAAAATTGAATAACTTAAAGATAATCATCAGTTTTTTAGAATATTCATGAGAAGAGTACCTAATTAAGTGTATCTAATTGAAATTATTTATATTTATTTTATTGGCTTGAATCGATAGCTGGATTAGGCTGATTTCTGAGCGCCCGAGTAGGTGCATTATTTGATTTTGCGATTAAGATAGAGAAAACAATCTAAAATAAAGAATATATTGATGGTATCACTTAAACAAATTGTATATGCGCTGGCGGTCGAGAAAACATTGCATTTTAAAAAGGCTGCTGACACTTGCCATGTGTCGCAATCTACCTTGAGTACCGCTATCCATGAATTAGAAAAGCAGTTAGGTACAGTCATTTTTGAGCGTAACAACAAGCACGTCTTTGTGACCGAAGAGGGCAAGCAACTACTCGACAAAGCAAGAAAAATTAAGCTAGAAATGGACGAATTAATGACACTTGCCCAAACCAGTAAAGCACCTTTATGCCGCCCTATGAAAATTGGAGTGATCCCAACAATCGGGCCATTTCTACTCCCAAAAGTGCTGCCTGAATTACGTAATCAATACCCAGAATTTAGATTAAAAATTATTGAAGAGCAGTCTCATGTGTTGGTTGATATGTTGCGTCAAGGTGATTTAGATGCCGCTGTCTTAGCCTTGCCTTATCAAATAGAAGGGTTGATGGCATTTGATTTTTGGCATGAAGACTTTTATTGGGTGAGTCATAAAGACGAATGCACTACCAGTATTGAAGAAATTTCCAGCGAACAGTTTGAAATAGACAAACTTATGCTGTTAAAAGATGGTCACTGCCTTAAGGACCATGCGCTTAGTGCATGTAAGTTATCTAACGACCAAAAAGATACTTCTTTTGATAGCACAAGCTTACATACATTAATTCAAATGGTAGCTGGAAAAATGGGTACCACCCTTGTGCCACAAATGGCATTGGACCAGCTCGTTAAAGGGGAATCCGATTTGGTGGCTATTCACCTCAATGAACCAGGACCTCATCGTACGATTTCTTTGGTTGTTAGGCCAAATTATGTACGTACAAATGACATTACAATCTTGCAAAAATTGTTTGAACAAGAGCTCAGAAAAAACTGTGCGATGAGCTTTTGCAATATTTAACATTGATGCTTTAGCAGCCATAACAATTTAAAACATCACAATGCTTATTTAAAACAGGTGAAATTTACGATGTTATTCATCTTTTCACCTATCTCATTACGCTTGAATACATCAAAGTAGTTAATAATTACACTCGATAACAACTTGAAAATATCGCTTTGATTATACTTTTTCCAGTGACAATTGTAGGAGATGAAGATGAATTTAATCAAAGGGTTAGTGTTTTTAGTCGTGGTTGGTGTATTGGCGGGTTGTAATGACGATGACACGTACACAGCAGACGTTAGTGCCATTAATTTAGTGAACAGCGAAGTCGATGTGTACTGGCAATTCGAAAAAGGACATGAAGAAATGTCTTTAACGGATAAAAATGGCCTGTTGTTTGGCGAGAAATCTGATGAAAAGATGTTAGTGCAAGATGATTCTGATGGTAACGTTTTTGCATTTTACGGTGTTAAAGGTAACTCTCTTGAGACCGCGATAGAGTCTACTCGTTTTTGCTTTTCCGAGCACGCAGATTATGTTGTTTACACGTTTGGCCGTCTCGACAATGATTCTGCACAAGCCGCACAATTGGGTGCTGTCAAAATCAATGATGACGAAATCGCTAGTAGTAAATATCGAGTCATTATTTTTCATACCTATGTAGCTGATATGGGTAAGGTTGACATCTATGTGGGCGATGAAAAAGTGGCAGAAAACCTTGAGTATGGTGATACCACTGACTACTTGGATTTACCGATTGAGCGCAATGAGCTTATTGTTGTGAAGGCCGGACAGGGAGCAAATACACAAAACCCGATAGCCAAAGCCACGCTATCGCCACAAGCTGGAGATATTCAATTGGCATATATCACTTCGACCTCCGAAAATGAAGGCAACATTAAGTCATATAAAGTAAATAAGAACCAATGAATAAAGGGTAAAGTACCATAAGACCATCTTTTAGTGGGGTGGTCTTTTATGTCGTAGTGCACTTGCATATATCTATACACAAGCGGGCTTTTGAGTGCGCTGTTCAGCCCTCATCACTTCTATTCTCAATTACCTAGCTAGCCTAGCGCCTACTAGGTATAAATCTAAGTTTAAGATGACCAACATTATTTACTATCATTCTCTTTAAAAGAATGGTTGGCTCTATATTAACTAATTTTATCTTCTTTAATCGATAGTAAACTTGTTGGCAAGTCAGGCAGCAATGCCTAGAAACAAGTTAAAGTTTAGGAGCAAAAAAATGCAATTAGTAAACATTATCTCAAACAATGAAGGCCTTGCGAGTCTTGCAAACTTAGTCGGACGAGTAGGTTTATCTGTCATTTTCATTCTTGCTGGTATGAATAAAACCCAATACTTTGAAGATAATGCGCAGTACTTAGCTTCAGGTGGTTTACCTGAATTTTTGTTACCACTGGTGATTGCATTCGAATTGGTAGGTGGTCTATTCATACTCGCTGGCGCATTGACGCAAATAACAGCGCTGGCATTTGCAGGGTTTTGTGTTATCAGCGCACTGGTGTTTCACAACAACTTAGCTGACCAAATGCAATTTTTTATGTTTTTCAAAAACATCGCAATGGCGGGTGGTTTTTTAGCGCTGGCATCAGCAGGCGCTGGGCGTTTTAGTGTAGACCACAAACTGGCACAGCAATAATGCTCGCATGTGCTGGTGTATTGGCTAGAGCAGCACTCTATACATTGTTGAGGAAGTGGCTTTTACATAAGGTGGAAACAGGCAATGTATGCATCTAGTCAAAGCTGCTTGAATGATTTCAGATTTTGAAGGTTAGGAGATTGGTAATGGGTTTATTAGTAAATGGTCAATGGCATGACAACTGGTATGATACTGCATCGAGCAATGGTGAGTTTGAGAGAGAGGCTGCACAGCTGCGCAATTGGGTTACAGCAGATGGTGAAGCAGGGCAAAGTGGTGACGCTGGGTTTAAAGCTGAGAAAGGTCGCTATCATTTATATGTCTCATTAGCTTGTCCTTGGGCGCACCGTACTCTTATTTTTCGTAAGCTAAAAGGGCTAGAGGACTATATCGATGTGTCTATCGTTAGTCCTGATATGCTACAAAGTGGTTGGACGTTTGACAAAGAAACTGGCAGCAAGGGCGATGCCTTGTTCGAAAGCGCGTTTATGCATCAGATTTATACCAAAAACAAAGCTGATTATAGTGGCCGTGTGACCGTTCCTGTGCTTTGGGATAAAAAACATCAGCGCATTGTGAGTAATGAATCATCAGAAATCATTCGTATGTTTAACAGTGCATTCAACCATTTAACGGGAAATGAGCTTGACTTTTACCCTGCTGATCTTCGCGCTGAAATTAATGAAATAAATAGCTTTGTTTATGAAAACATCAACAATGGAGTATATCGCACTGGCTTTGCAACAAGCCAAAAAGCGTATTCATCTGCATTTGATAAGTTGTTTAACGCGCTCGATAAAGTCGAAGTACTACTGAGTGAAAATACATATCTTGTAGGGGATACATTGACCGAGGCTGACTGGCGTTTATTCACAACCTTGATCCGTTTTGATTCGGTGTATGTAGGGCATTTTAAATGTAACAAGCGCACCATTGAAAGTTATCCGCATATTTCAAACTATGTACGTGCTTTATATCAATACTCAGGCATTGCAGAGACGGTCGATTTTTTCCATATAAAGCGCCATTACTACTTCAGTCATACCATGATTAACCCAACTCAAGTGGTACCAAATGGCCCAGAGATAGACTACACCCGAGCACACAACCGTTAATGCGGGCTTGAAGAGCCCCTTTTTTAGGGGCACAAAGTCGATTGTGCACTGATAACCTGCCCATTTAACTGTTTTTTAGTCCAAACTCGCTTGAATGCAAACTGTCCGTTTGCATTTTGTCCGTCATACTCGCCCATTGTCATTATGTTTAAATCTTCCAACATAGTGCTTTTAATACAAAGTAGACCTGAGGCGTGTAAATCAAGGTCGTCTTGGTTTGATAAACGTAGACCTTGATGATTAATAAACACGAGATTGTCAGCCAATAATTTTGCTAATTGCTCTGTATCCGAGGAGAGCATCGCAGATTTTAGCTTTTGCTCAGCCTTCAAGGTTTGTTTTGTAATAATGCATTCCATGCGTGCGACGCTTAATTTATTGTTTATTTATTCTATATTAAACGCTTTAAAAACTATTTCTGTTGTTCATTTAGAGCGGTGTCGTCAATGAGTGCTCTAAGCGCTGGGCGAACAACGGCGACAATAAATATAACAATAACGAGCGTGCCCATAATTAACCTGAGTACAGGCATAAACCAAGGCTGCTGCCAAATTGGTATTTTCGCATATTGACCGAACTGTGATTCGAGTTTTGCACATGCTGTTGGCAAAGCGCTGAATAGCTCATACTTTGGGTACTCAAATACAAAACCTGCACGGGCAAGTGCAAGTCGTGCATCCTGAGTGTGTTTTTCATCTATGTACAGCATATGGCTTTCGATATCTGCGTAATAAGCAATTTTTTGCATGTCTAATACATCCGTAATTTTTACAGCATCCACTAGGCTAAGATCGTCTATTAAAGGGCGGAAATTTGGCGTCTTTGCCCATATGATGATGGCTGTAACTAGCATAGCTGAGCAGGTAAGTACTGCATAAAGAATAGCGTCCTTATGAGTCAAAGTGCGTTGAGTCCATTTTGTGTTTGCCACATTACTCTCCTTGGTCATTTTTCATCTTTGTTGATGTTACTTCATAGCCTAAAAAATAACTACTTGATAGATACCTTCAATCAGCGAATGTTTTTAAAAATGGACCAAACATCAACATTTGGTACGGGAACACTAGGCGGATGCTAAATGGGGTAGCATATTCGCCACTATTTAAAGTAAGAGAAAGCGGCTAGACTAGAACATTATTCATATAAACTGTGTAGTTTTGGGTGGGTAAATAATCGGTAACTCTAGATTTTTCTGTGAGTTACCGGTAGAGTTGCCAATAAAAGAGTCGTCGATGTTTAGAATAATCACTCAAGTTTCGTTGTGTTTACTCACTTTGTCAGGGTGTAATTTCTTTGATGAACGCAGTGATGCAGAGAAGTTGAAGGTATTGCTTGCTCAGCATGAGCAACAGCATCAAATACCGGCTCAAGGACTTTTGGTCTTGCATAAAGACAAAGAGTTGTTCAAGGGCATTCATAGTAGTGAGCTGTTTAAAAAAGAGCACTTACTTACCGAAGACAGTTTATTTCCGATTCATTCGATAAGTAAGTTGTTTGCCAGTGTTTTGGTTTTGCAATTTGCCCAAGAGCATAAAATCTCACTCGACAATCCAGCGTCTCTCTATGTACGGGACTTACCAAGACTCTGGCACAACATCCCTATTAGCGCATTCTTAAACCACGCCTCCGGTGTACCAGAGTACTTTGACCGTGAGGTGAATAACTTTGTTTTTGCAGCAGGTAAAAAAGAGACATTTGAACAGCTAAAGGCTAAGCCTGTGCGCTTTGCCCCCGGGGCTAAGATTAGATACACACAAACAAACTATTTAGTATTGGCAGCATTATTAGAGTCAGTTTCAGGGCTCAGCTATGAAGAGCTTGTTGAACAGCGCATATTTAATCCGCTTGCAATGAAAAGCACATTGTGGCTACAGCGCCCACAAAACCATCCTAATGTTGTTAAAACTTACCATGTCAGTGCAGGAAAGCTAGTTGAATCAGAGTTCATTCAATGGCCTGACTACAGTGCTGTGCACGGTGGTTATTATAGTAGCCTCGAAGACATTGGCAGGTTTTTATCCGCCGTAGCTTCTGGCAGATTAATTAAGCAGGCGCAATTACAGCAATACTTTCAGCCTTATAGTCTGCGTGATGGAAATATCAGCTATTTCGCTTCTGGATGGGATTATGGCCGTAATTGGCAGTTTCAGGAGTTAGGTCACGATGGCGGCGCGTTGAGCAGGGTACGCATTTTATACAAAGATAATTTGGATGATGCCTATATCATTGTTTATTTTACGAATGGTAACAGCGACGGGGTTAGGTCACGAGCTCTTGTTGATGCTGTTCAATCGAGCTTGTCACTATGACAGTTGTGTTGTTGTTTAAATAAGCGTTGTTTACAAATTTATATGGCTCCATCATATCAAAAGATAGGTTGCGTCTTTTTCTTTAAATCAAGCTTTAACCAAACCGTCACGCCAGTGTAAAAAGCCACCATTACTCTATCTGCAATAAATTGGTCTAGACCATGAAGCCCAACATTTGAGATAAAAGCAATGAGTAAACTAACACAAATCGCAGCAGCGATAGTTTTGGCTGGTAGTGCAAGTGTACATGCCTCCAACGGCAAATTAATAGGGGTAGTCGCAGACCCACATACAAGTTTATTGGGTGCAACTGTGCGTGTGAAGGGAAGCGAATTCTTTACGGTGACGGACTATCGCGGTGAATTTTCGTTATCAAAGCTGAGTCGTGGTCGATACACCTTGGTGGTTTCTTACATCGGTTATGGAGATACGGAGGTAGAGGCTGAAGTCGTAGATGGCAAATTAGTGACACTTGAGCCAATTATTCTCAATAGTAGTCAAACTATTGAAGAAGTTGTGAGTGTTGGACAAATTTTTAGAGCTGAAATGGCTGCTGCAAATACTCAGAAGAATGCCGAGAGTATAAAAAGTGTCATTGCTGCGGATGGAATAGGAAAATTGCCCGACAGAAATGCAGCTGAAGCTGTGCAGAGGATCCCTGGTGTTTCTATTGAACGAGACCAGGGTGAAGGTCGTTTTGTCGCAGTCAGGGGGCTTCTGGCGCAATGGAGCTCAACAAGTTTAAACGGCAATCGGTTGCCAACAGCAGAAGAAGAAACAACAAGCCGAGCAACCGCATTTGACTGTTCCCCAGTGAGTTAATTGAGTTCGTTGAGGTATCCAAGGCAATTACACCAGATATGGAAGGCGATGCAATTGGTTTGAGTGAGCAAGAATGGCAGACGTTAGATAACGCGCAGCAAGCGACGTTAACCCGACTAGCTTACAGCCAATTATCTGCTGCGGGGCGCACTACGTGGTGGACTCATTAGCCGATGTAGAAGCGGTTTTGATTGAAATCGAGTCTAAACTAGCTCGCGGTGAGCGCCCATGAAGCGCTTCCAGCCATTTTGGTTTGATGACGCAATTGCTGAGGCGGATTTAGTCTCAGCAAAGCCGCTACAGCATAACTTGGAAACCGGTGCTTGTATCGTTGGCGGTGGTTTTACAGGGCTTTGGACAGCTATTATGTTGAAGCAACAAAAGCCAGAGCTGGATGTTACAGTTATAGAAAAAGACTTATGTGGGCAAGGTGGATCAGGCAGAAATGGTGGAGCCATGCTGACTTGGTCAACAAAGTTTGCCAGTTTAGTAAAATTATATGGCTTAGAGCAAGCGCGTTTTTTGGCGCAAAGCTCCAAGCAGGCTGTGCATGAAATTAAACGGATTATCGATCGTCACGGGATCGATTGTGATTGCCGAGTGGACGGTACTTATTATACGGCGTCCAACCAAGCACAAATTGCGAGCCTGGCCCCCGTCGTTTCATTACTTGAAAGGCATCATCTAAATCACTGGCGAACAGTTGACAAAGAAGGTTTGCGAGCAACGGGATCTGAGGCTAATTTACATGCTATTTATTGCCCTCATGCAGGTAGCGTACAACCAGCAAAATTAGTGCGCGGACATAGATATATCGCGGTAGAGCTCGGTGTACGTGTGTTTGAAAAAACGGCATATCAATCACATACAGATTGAGAGATTGTCACTATCTTAACCAAGCAAGACGCTGTTATTCGCGCTACCAGCCTGACTTTTTCCGTCAATGCGTGGCTGCCTTCTCTACGTTCAGAATTTTCTAGAAATGTTGTTTTGGTCTCGAGTGATATGATGATTACTAAATCAATCCCTGAGTTGCTTAAACAACTTAAACTAACACATGGCGCGCCTGTTATAGATGCAAGGATTTTTGTCAATTATTATCGCACTACTTCTGAAGGCAGGTTAATGCTAGGGAAGGGAGGAAACTTCTTTAGTTTTGCTAATCAAGTGCACGCTTGTTTTGATGCAGCAAGCCGTTATTTAGATATTTTGCATAGTTCGCACGCGCACTTTTTCGATGTCCCTTTACCTATCGAGAGAGCATGGACGGGTCCGTCCGACCGCAGTGTTTCAGGAATGCCGTTTTTCGGTCATTTGAACGGGAAGAAAAACGTTTTATATGGCAGTGGTTACTCAGGTAATGGCGTTGTGCAATCCTATATAGGCGGCAAGATCCTTTCTTCATTAATAATTAAGCATCAAAACCGCTGTAGCCAATGTGCTTTGGTGAATGGCAAACTAGCCAAATTTCCTGTTGAACCAATTAGAAGTATTGGGGCATATGCGATTCGAAATGCGATAAGACGAGAAGAGCACGCACAAGATAGGGGAATGAGACCATCAAAGGTTGACACTTGGCTTAGCCGATTAAGTGGCAGTGCAGCCAAGTTGGATCCAAATATAAACAGAGCCTGATGGTGCTTCTAATTATATGACAGCATGGGTGTCGCTCTGCTCAGTGGAGAATAGTGAGATTTTAGATTAATTGAGAGTCCGATTGTCATAAAAGTCACGTAAGCTTGTCACATCATTGGGGTTTGTACTTTAAGAATGCGATGTTGCTATATCAAAAAATCCGTAATTATCTTCAAGATTTATTGGCTCAAGGGTCCATGCGTTCTGGGTCAAAGTTACCTTCAGAACGCAGTTTGCAGGAGGAGTTTAGCTCTACTCGAATCACCGTGAGAGAGGCACTTGCAAGGCTAGAAGCTGAGGGGGTGATATATAGTCAAAAACGCAGAGGTTGGTTTGTTACACCTCAAAAGCTTCGTTGGCATCCAGCTCGAAAAGTAAACTTTAATCACTTAACCAAGGAACAAGGTTTTGAACCCAAAACAGAAGTGATTAGTATTGAAGCGCCATGTATTGAACACTCAGTGGCCCACGAGCACTTTGAAGGCGAGGCTATTTACAAACTGACAAGAGTAAGAAAAGTCGATGAGCGTGCAATTTTGATGGAGGAGATATACTGTCTTGCTAAACGGTTCGAGGGACTTGAAAAACGGGTTTTAAACGGCTCAATCACAGAGGTGATGTCAACCCAGTATAATGTGGAGATAAGTCACGAGCAGTGCGTGATTAGTGTAACAGTCTTACCTGATGAAGCTTCCCAGAGACTTGAGAAAAACAGCGGAGCGCCTTGCTTAAAAGTGCAAAGAGCACGTTATGACACTCAAAAACAGTTGGTGGACTTTAATATTGAATATTGGCTTCATGACGCGATAGAAATGGTTGTAGAAGGAACCTAAAGTGAGAGGTGACGCGATAGCGCACTACCGCGTCATTGTGAGTGAAATTTTACATTGCTTGTAATAACAAAGCGACGCCGATCCCGCCACCTGTACCTATGATTACCCCCATTAACGCCATGAGAATGGCAACAGGTACTAGTGTCTGACTATAAGCTGCTGCGAGTACTGGCGAGGATGCAACGCCCCCGATATTCGCCAGCGAAGCAATACCACAGGTGAATAGGTCTAATTTAAAGAGTTTAGCGATGGTGGTAAGAATGAGACCATGAATAAGCAGAATTACAAAGCCCGCCAGTATGTATGCAGGCGCCTGTGTCAGCTCTGCAAAATTAGCGTTGGCAGCTATTAGTGCAACCAAAGTATACAGTAAAACGTTTGATAGTTGGGGCGACCCAGGAATTTTACCAAGTGGCGTCATCGCACAGATTACGCCAACAAAGGTGACTATCATGATACTCCAAGTCGTGCTGGTCAGCACTGCATTTTGTGGCAACAGCCCAGATGCATAATTTGCAAGTGCCGATAAACCAAAAGCACAGCCGAGTAACAACATCATATCTGGAAAAGTCGTTTCTTTACGAATTTGGTCGTTTGAAAGGGTCAGTTTTTCTTGCAGGTCGTCTAAGGTACTGGTATCTGCTTTTGTCCAATCGTTAAATTTGTGGGCAAAGGGCACTAGTGCAAGCAAAAACATAATCCACATTGCGTAGTCAATTGAGTCTATTAGTAGCGTATATCCCATGCCTGCATCGTTGAGGCCAAGTGCTTGTTGGACTGCCACCATATTCTGGGTGCCGCCAATCCAGCTTCCTGCAAGTGCGCCAAAGGTAAGCGCAGCGTTATCGTTTAAGTAACTTTGGAACAGAGCGAATGAGATTATAAAGCCAAGTATGATGCTGAGTGTCGCAGCAAAAAATGTTCCCAGTAGCTTAGGTCCGAGTTTAACTATGTCTCTTAAGTCTGCTCTCAATAACATGAGAAAAATCATTGCTGGTAAAATAGCGTTTCTAACTTCACCGCGTGCTTGTTTCACGGAATCTGTCATTTCCCAAACACCCAAAGTGGACATCACCATCGCTGAGAAATATATAATAATAACTGCTGGGACATATTTAAAAAAACGACCGTCTTTATATTTATTTTCATACCAAATGACTAGACCTGAAAAGAACATCAAAAATGCGATAAATGAGAATCCATCTTGGATCATGATTTCCTCTATTTTAATTATTATTTAACCAGAGCTATGCTAGCTGATCTCTTTGAGAAAAACGATGCTAATTTTTGACATCATGTTATTAAGCAATCTGCTTTTATCCGGTATTAAAGCCAATAACCCATGTCTGCCCTTAATTATAATTTGACTCTAGTAAGTGGAAATATAAAAAATCACCAAATTCTAGACTAATGGCTAATTGCTTTCACAAAGTTATATATGATTTCTATCTGTTTGTTTTAAATGAATTTTATTTTCACTGGCGAACAGTTTCTACGTGTCTATATTTAAGGTTCAATATGTATGCTAGAAGGAACAACTTATGCGAACGTTAAGGCAATGTAGTATTTATCAACGTCTCACGATTTTAATTGGGACAGTGATTGCCGCTTTGGTGGTCCAAAATATTCTTACTTTGCAGCGTCAATATGCTGCACTGGAATCACAACAATATGAAAAAACACAAAGCTTGGTTGAAAGTGCCCATAGTATTTTGCGCCACTTTTATCAACTACAGCAAAATGGCACTTTATCAGAATCAGAGGCGCGCCAAAGTGCATTAAATACATTAGCGAGCTTACGGTATGAAGATAATAATTACTTTTGGGTAAATGACTATCAGCCCGCGATGGTGATGCATCCTTTTAAGCCAAACCTGAACGGCAAGTCACTTACCGGTGTAAAAGACCCTGATGGTAAAGCGCTCTTTGTGGATATGGTTAATGTAGTGAAACGGCAAAACGGCGGATTTGTACCATACAAATGGCCAAAACCTGGCGCGCAACAGCCTGTTGAGAAAATCTCCTTTGTGAAAGGTTTTGAACCATGGCAGTGGATCGTAGGTTCAGGCGTGTATTTGGATACAATCTATGCAGAATATCAATCACAAAGAAATGACCTGCTCGTCGATTTTGGTGTGATTATTATTCTATCAATAAGTTTGAGTATACTCATTTCAAAAAGTATTTTGCATCCTATTAGAGAAACCGCAAATACCATGAAACGTATCGCAAATGGCGATGGTGATTTGACTTTGCGTCTAGATGAGTACGGTAAAGATGAAGTCGCTAAACTGACGAAGCACTTTAATGCTTACACAGAAAGAATGCGCAGTTCAATTTTGAAAGTTGCAGGCAACAGCGACAGTGTAAAAAATCTTGCCCATGAGGTGGACCAGGCAGGGCGCGGTAATTTAAATTTCATCGAAATGCAAAATGACAACAGTCGACAAGTTGCTACTGCAGTTGAACAAATGAGTATGCAGATACAAGAGATAAACAACAATGCTGAAGCTGCTGAGCGAGCTGCAAGCGATGCGATGAAAAACAGTACATCAGGTAAAAATACGCTTGCAAAGACAATTGGTACGATTGAGAGTCTTTCTTCAAACATCCAGCAAGTAAATGAGGTGACCAGTTCATTGGCTGAGGAAAGTAATAACATAGGCTCTGTGCTAGATGTTATTCGAGGCATTTCAGAACAAACAAACCTATTGGCTTTGAACGCAGCAATAGAAGCAGCCCGAGCTGGAGAGCAGGGAAGAGGGTTTGCGGTTGTCGCTGACGAAGTCAGAACGCTTGCAAGTCGAACCAGTGAGAGCACCGATGAAATTCAATCTATGATTGAGCGTTTGCAACAGGGAGCGCAAGCGGCGGTTATTGCTGTTCAACAAAGTCAAGCAACCTCAAAAGAGTCAGTACAGCAAGCTAAAGAAGCGGATACCGCTTTGACTGAGATTGAACGCTTAATCGAAGTGATTTCGCAGATGAACAGTCAGATTGCACGTGCGACGCAAGAGCAATCTCATGCGGCTCAAGAAGTAAATCGGCGTATAACTGATTTATCTGACTCGACAAATCTGTCATTAGATGCCACTCAGTCGCTAACAGATACAAGTAAAGCGCTGCGCAGCGCTAGCCAAGAGTTAGGGTTAGTTGTGGAAGGATTTCGAGTTTAAAGGCGAAAAAGAGGACCATCAGATGTCACGAGGATTAAGTGACATTTGACTGAAATGGTTGGTAAACTCCCAGCTAAAAAGCCTGAGGAAGGTGATCAACTAAATATGACACTGATGGTATGACAAGAGTAATAAGAGTAAAACCACAAGAACCTGTTGCTGAACCAAGTTGCCTGTCAGAGCAATTTACTTATGCTTGTCATAGTAAAATGAAGACAAAAGTGATTGAAGCATTCGACTACGTTAATGCTGGAAATATTGATAAAGCAATTGAAACCCTGAAGAGTATTCAACCTGTAGACTCATACGTTCTGGTTGTGGTTGATTACTATATTGGCAGTATTTCATTTCAGAATCAGATGCTAAAACAAGCAATAACGTATTTGAACCGTGCGGTTGATTCAAAAGAGCTCAATGCTAAACACCTCAAAAAAGCGATGGAGAGTCTACTCGAAATACACATCAAGTTGCGCAACTACGATCAGGCAGGCTAAGCAGCAACTTAAAGTCTATTACGCATATCTTGGCAGTCAGCTTGATAAAACTGCCGATCAGTTACTGCAATAGATGCAGCCAGACAAGCAGGTAGTGGCAAAACATGTTATACGCATAGCGCCTAAATATCCCGCACACGCGGCCCAAGCTAAAATAGAAGGGCATGTTCAACTTGTGTTCGACTTAAATAAGTAAGGCTTTCCAATAAATATTGATGTGACTGAATCAGTGCCCATTGGTGTTTTTGACAAAGAAGCAAAGGCGGCGCTGGTGAAATGGGAGTATTGAGTGCAACTTGATGAAAATGGAAATGTACTGAATGGGAAACGGCTAGAAGTGCAATTGAACTTCAAATTTAAATAGATTTGTCGATTAGTTTTAGACAATGTTTCAGACACATATCACAAAAGCGCAGTGCAAAATTGGCTATGCACTGCGTAAATAAATATTTTTCTTTTACCAATACTTTGCCTGAGCAACAGCCTCTAGTAAATTTTTGATGTCTTGGGGGGTTACTTCACCGATGTTACCAATGCGAAAGCAATCTGCATTGGTAACCTTGCCTGGGTAAATTACAAACCCTAGAGACTTTAATTGCTGATAAAAGCGTTTGAAGTCATATTCTGGTGATACAGGTGAATAAAAAGAGGTGATTATTGGTGATTGTAGCGCTTGTGGCAATAAAGCCTCAAACCCGAGTGCTTGCATGCCATTAACGAGAAGCACTTGTTTTTTTCATAGCGCTGATAGCGCGCTGAAATACCGCCTTCTTGTTTGAGCTCGATTAATGCTTGGGCAAACGCTCTGACAACATGGGTCGGTGAGGTGAAACGCCACTTCCCTTGATTTTGTTCCATGGTTTGCCACTGTGCGTATAAATCGAGGGATAGTGAACGAGCATTATCTTTAGCGTTGTGCATAAGTACTTTTTTGCAATGACAAAGCTAAACCCGGGCACTCCCTGAATACATTTATTGGCGGAGCTTATCAATACGTCAATTTTCCAATCTGCAATATCAAAAGGGATCCCACCAAAGCTACTCATTGCGTCTAGTATCATGACTTTCTTGTGTCTATTTACGACAGCTGCAATCTCTTTTGCGGGATTCAAAATACCGGTTGTGGTTTCACAATGTACCATAGCAACATGTGTGATAGTCGGGTCTGAAAGTAGTGCCTCATTGACATCTTTTATCTCTGGTTGCTGCGTCTCAGAATAATTTAGCGCTAACAAGCGATATTAAGGTATTGTGCAATTTCAAGTATACGCGCACCATAGGCCCCATTATTAATAACGAGTAGTTTGCCGCTATTGGGAATAAGAGTACCTATGGCCGATTCGACACTGCTTGTTCCACTTCCTTGCATTAAAGTCGCAGTGTATTCAGTACTGCTAGTAGCAAGTTTGCATAATTCGCTACGAATGGCCTGCACGATGTCTAAGTTATAATCGTCATCCCAAACACCAATCTTTTAGCATGGCTTCTTTTACACTATCTGACGTAGACAATGGGCCAGGGGTTAATAGTAATTAATCGTTGTTCATGATGCTTCTCTTTCTGGTCTATACCAGTAATTAAAGCACGAAATTAATGGCGATTTGATGACGACAATAAGCCAAAAGGCAGTTTTTAAGTTGTTGCGATAAACTAAGGAAGTTGAACAAAGAACCGTGATATCACACTTGATGTGGCGACATCACAGTTTATTAATGGTTAACCCCTTATACGGATTAGAAAGTGTAACTTAACCCTACATAAGCAGTTCTTGGCGCACCGGGTTGAATTCGCTCTCTACCGTAGCGCTTTTCAGCTTGAAGCGCGTATTTTTTGTCTGCCACATTAGCAAGGCGCACATGGAGCTTGAGTGCTTCTGACAATTGATAGTTTACTTTCAAGTTTGCAATCGTGTATCCGTCGTACTTTGCGGAGTTCTCGGCATCCATCCAGTAATCGCCGATACTTTTGAGCTCAGCTGTGATTTGTAGCCCTTCAAGTAACGAGCTGTTGTGATTTACTCTTAAATTTGCGACATATTCTGGTGCCATTTGCAAGCTATTATCAGTTAGTTCCCTTTCGTCTCTATCTTGTCGGTTTTGATCTTGAATATAGTGCCCAAACTCATGGTTTGATTGGCTGTAAGCTAATGCTAAGGACCAGTGAGGGTTAAAGGTATAGTTTGCACCAAACTCGAAACCTTGATGCTTCACTTCACCTGCATTGGTTCTGTAGCTAGCACCTAGATTATCATAGGCAGTAACAATAGCGTCTTTAACATCCATCACATAATAGGCGACCTCAACCGAGAGTTTGTCTAAGTTGGCTTTGTAACCAATCTCATAGGTGTCGGATGTTTCTTCATTTAGTGAGTCCAGTTGAGAGCTGGTTTCCTTGGTCTTAAGGTGATACATCTCTGATGCGGTTGGCAGGCGAATAGCACTTGCATAGCGCACATATACACT
Organism: Pseudoalteromonas luteoviolacea NCIMB 1942; assembly: GCF_001625595.1. Taxonomy (GTDB): domain Bacteria; phylum Pseudomonadota; class Gammaproteobacteria; order Enterobacterales; family Alteromonadaceae; genus Pseudoalteromonas; species Pseudoalteromonas luteoviolacea_A. The sequence continues at coordinate 3,632 of NZ_AUXT01000152.1, read as the reverse complement.
GGCATTGTCCTGGAGTTTGTAATTTAAACTGGCTTTAGGACTAAAGTGTTTAAATGTGTCACTGCGGCTAGGTATTGAACGGTTGTTAAAACCGTCGTCGTCATATGCTGGTAAGTGGTTGTCAAAATCATATTCGTTATGATCATAGCGCAGCCCTACCGCGTAACTTAACAGATCACTAAGATGACCAATGTGCTGAACATACGGAGAAATACCTGTATAACGGGTGGTATCATTATAGAAAATATGTCCTTCGGGAAAAGTTTTACTTGAACGACCAGATGTAGTGAGAGTGGTTGGCTGGTACGAGTAAGCCTCACCTTCAGAGCGTTCTAAATCAATACCTACCGTGGTTTCAAAGTCACTACTATGTTCAAAGTTACTTAAAGCTAACAAACCAATTGTTCTAACACTCGACTCGACATTGGGCATATTTGGTTGCCAAGTAGCGATATAATCATTACTTCTGTAGCGTAGATAGGGAATGACAGAGGCATAAAAATCTTGGCTCTCATACTGGTATTCAGAGCTCAAGCGCGCGTAATTTGTGTCTCGACGGGGGTCAATATCTAGGACATTTTGTGATAGGCCGGATTGTGTAGGATCAGCCGCAAACTCTTCACTGTTTAATGCATCAAGCATTTGTTGGTCGAGTGTTGATGCAATTAAGCTTGTTTTAAGACTTTGCTTGTCATCAATGGTCAATTCATGAAGTATATTAAACTCTGACTTTTTTACGCTACTGTGTGTTCGCCAGCCTTCATTGTCTAGGTGTGCCGCTGAGAATCTAACGCCATTATTATCGGACATTTTATGAACTAGAGCACCATTAAATTTCTGGTAGCCATTTTCTCCAAATGTGGTGGCTAGTTCATTACTGCTGGTATTAACTGATGTTGAAAGTACGTTTACCGTTGCAGCAACCGCTCCTGAGCCGTATAGACTGGTACCAGCACCTTTGATGACTTCTAACTTCGACGTTGACGAGTTAGTGCTAGCCCACCAAAGCGCATTGTGATTATAGAATGCAGCAGATTGCAGTGGAACGTTGTCCTGAAGGTAAAGGGTATAGCCGCCATAGTTTATGGGCATACGGATCGCTGCATTGTGTCCTTGTCCGCCAGAAAGTTGGTTTAATAATACGCCCGAAATTGTTTCCAAAGATTCTGAGACATGCTGTGCATTATCATTTCTTATTACATCTTCTGATACGCTACCAACACTGAGTGCCAAATCTGTATTCGCTTTGGATGTACGACTTGCTGTGACAATAATTTGCTCAATACCATCAGCTGCACCTTGTTGTGCAACGGCAATATCAGCTTGTAAAAGTGCAATAGTAATCAGTGAATAAGAAAAGCCTGATTTCATTATGCTTGTTCCTTAGTTATTTTTAGTAATTAGTTGTTATTTAAGTCACGTTGCTTTTTGGCCCGACGCTGGCGAACTGTTCTAGCAAAATATATGCTAGTGTCTAGTATTGCAACGGATACTAGCCCAAGACAAATTATTGCGATAACACTGTCGCGAAGACCTTTGCCGATAGGGTTTAAAAAATGATATTTGTGCAAGTAACCAAAGTGCCAGCTACGAGCATTTTGCCATATATCGTCTACTGCTGCGATATAACCAGTGTGAGGTTCGACGCTGTAAAGTGTGCTTGGGTTTTGCTCAAATCTGAGCTGGATAACGGGTAGACGCTTGTTGATAAAGCCATAAGTTGGCCCAAATTTATCAACCTTTTCAACGTGAAATACTTGGCCTTTTACATCTCATTGAGTATACAAAACTTGTTCAGCGAGGAGTTGGTTAGTTACATTTTCTGGTGCATCTTGCCAATATGAAAACTGCATTCTGCTTTTGCTAAAGGTAACGACTTGGCTATAAATTTTTCCATTAATTGTGACAAGCTGAAAGTTATCGCCATTTGCTAACGCAAGAGCTTATATAGGGTCATGTGTCAAAGCTTGCGTATCTAACGTATTGTTTGGTACGCCTTGCCTAAACGATTGAGGGTAAAACTTATCGATTAGAATGTGCATACTACTTGTAGAAAAGCCCAATAAAAATAAGCTTAGAGTTAAACTGGCTCCTCGGTGAATTGCATGATTATTTACACGTGTAGATTTAATGCGTGGCCAAAGTAGGCTATACGCTATAAGCCCCAGTAGTGCCATGACGAATAGGGCACCACTTATCAACAGCATTGGGATAATCCGTACAATACTATTACGATCACCTATAAACTGCCATTTATGTAGTTGCTTAAACCAATAAGACAGAGATTCGCGCATAGGTGTATTGTGTGCGGTAATTCTTTTGCCAAGAGTATCGATGTATAAGAGGTTGCCATTGTCCAATGGTAAAACGGTATACCGGCAGAACTCGGTTTATTTCGGGGTAGGCAGGACTAAACTTGATTCAACTATATTTGCTTCAGACCATTTACTCGCTAGAGATTGAGCATATTGATGGTCAGTTAGACTCGACACATGCCCATCAATGGGCAAATAGTGGACCAGTAACTCGTTAAACTTAACCTCCCTAATTTGATAGTAATAGCTCCCGTCATATTGTACTAGGGTTGCATGACTAAAACGTTCAATACGTGCTTTATTCAGAAGGTCTTGTAATTGTGCATAATTTTGTAAATATTGCGTATTAACCTGAACACGCGCTGCATTGATTCTTGGCGCTTTCTCAAATTGCTACATAATAGGGTGCAGTAAACCAGAAAGAGCCCAAATTACGAAAGGTACTGGGCAAAAAATGGCTATTCGCCTATGCCATTTGAGTAGCCGTTTAAGCATATTATTATTATCATATTGAGGATAATTTGCATATTATATGTAACGAGTGCCTAGAATGGGATGTGACAAATTGTCGCATTTTGGCTGCATTTAGTTAACAGCACCAGTACTTAGCAAGTTGTAAGCAAATGTGAGTACCTATATACAGGCTTCTTTTTGGCTGATACATTATTAAAAGAATCGAAATAGGAATATTCATAAATTTACTTAAATGAGGACCTATTTAGATCAAGCATTGATAGCACCTCAAATATTATAAAAAGGAACTGGCATGTTTATCGTCACACTAAGTTATTTAGTTGGTTTATCTGAAGTTGATAAGTATTTACCATTACATGTTGAGTATTTGGACAAGTGTTACGACGATGGTATTTTTTTAATGTCTGGTCGTACTGAGCCTAGAACTGGTGGGGTGATTTTGGCCACTTCTACCTCGAAAGAGCAGTTGGAGTCGGTTTTAAGTGAGGATCCCTTTTTTAAAACGGGTATTGCTGAGTATCAAGTCACAGAATTTGTCCCGTCTAAAACAGCGAAGGAACTAGATTACTTATTATAAAAAATTAGGGTGATGGCTATTAAAATGGCTGAATAATTTATAAATCATGTTCCCTTTATGAATTAGTAAATATTTAAATTAACAATTAATACTTTCTCACTTTACGTGAATGATGGATGGACTGTTTTTGGCGGCGCTATAAAAAGTTGCCGCTATTTAAACCTCTGAGTAAATCAACGTAAACCGAACCTCCAAACACCACCACTGCTGCAAGCCATTTACGAACACCAAATTATACATTTTGTGCAGGGTGCGAGCACACTTTG
>NZ_AUXT01000151.1 GCF_001625595.1 Pseudoalteromonas luteoviolacea NCIMB 1942 | reverse complement strand
GGACTGTTATTTTTAGGGGGGGTTACCACACGTATTGACCTTTTATGTAGGCCTATTCACAGCTATTGTGTGCTTACTTGCGTTCACAATTATCTTGAAATGATTTCCTCAAGTATTAAGTGTATTAGGTTAAGTGTTGCAAACATACCTTAAAGCGTAAGCTTTTCCTCTTAGAACAATTTTAAATGATTAACACCATAAAATCATATTTAGAACTCCATTTATAAAATATGATTTAACCAACGTGTGTTTTCTGCAGATTTCTGTACCTGGTATATCAGAGTCAGCTTTTGATCATGCCAACCAGCCGCTTTTCAATGAATTTGCTTCTTCTCATTGCAAAACTTCCTTTTTAGTTAATAGAAGTTCTACTTTTGAACTGCTTCAGCTTATAGGGAAGTTATATTAATTTATTGGCATTCATACCACCTAAAGTGATATTCGAGTTTATTGGACCACAGCAATTTTAAATTTTTACTAGAGTACATAACTAATTTAGACGCTATTTTTGATTTAAAATTTTGTGATTTTAAAAGTCTTTTTTATTAAAAAGCCTAGTTTAGACGATAAATAACAATAGAAAACCAAGGAATAAAATAGACTTTTACTTTTTCGTCTAGGTTTTCTCCATTCTACCCTCTGCACATCCGGTTGATTACCTCAGTGGTTTAATCTCCTTCGCTTTAATAGTTGCACGTATAAACCAAGGATTTTAAGGCTTTAAAAATGGTGTGAATTTACCACTTGTAGATAGATAATTCTCCTACAAACTTCATAGTTATCTGGTGCTTAGGTAAAAGTGAACAACAGGTTTCTTATGAGGTAACTACTTACTAGCTCGGAGATTATTATGTTGCTCGAAGCACTTAAAAATAATGAAGTTCAAGATATATTTCTTAAAGAAAGTGAACAAATAAATAGAAGTATTACCTTAAAAACAGAGAACCAATTGCAGCCAGTAGTGAATTCTCACAACGAGTGGGATCCATTGGAAGAAGTCATAGTTGGCCGCATCGATGAAATGTTAATTCCAGAGTGGAGCGTTTGTATTGAGTCGACTATGCCTGAAATCGGATGGGATTTATATAAAGAAAAGGGCGGTACATTATTTCCAGAAGAGATGCTTTATAAGGCGAAAGAAGAGCTAGACAATTTTGCAAATATTCTCGCAGGTAATGGTTTAACTGTCGTAAGACCTGATTCTATCCAGCAGAATCGACCTTTTTCAACGCCTGATTGGCATGCGCAAGGAAGTCTCTATTCAGCAATGCCGCGAGATGGTCTGATTGTATTTGGTGACGAGATTATTGAAGCTCCAATGTGTTGGCGCAATCGTTATTATGAGGCATTTCCTTTTAGAACATTGCTAAAAGACTACTTTAATCGAGGAGCTAAATGGACAGCTGCGCCCAAACCTGAACTGTCGGATAGTCTCTACGTAAAAGACTATCAAACACCTCAATCAATTGAAGAAATGAGGTATGGCATTACAGAGTTCGAACCCGTTTTCGATGCTGCAGATTTTGCAAGGTGTGGACGAGATATTTTCGCGCAGCAAAGTAACGTGACAAACGAGTTTGGAATTGAGTGGCTTCGCAGACATCTAGGTAGTGACTACAATGTCCATGTACTCGAAGTTAACGATACTCACCCCATGCACATTGACGCAACTTTTTGTCCAATGGCTCCTGGAAAAGTACTCGTAAACCCTGAACGTATAAAGCACCTTCCTGCCATGTTTAAAAACTGGGAGATTCTGGTCGCGCCAGAGCCAACAATTGATATTTCTAACAGTTTTACTATGTGCAGCAATTGGATTGTAGCAAACACACTGATGCTCAACGAGAAGCAAGTTTTTGTTGAGGCTGAGGATATGAATATGGTGCGCGCTTTAGAGAGTTGGGGTTTCGAACCTATTCCAGTATCACTACTGAACTTGAACCGATTAGGTGGTGGATTTCACTGCTGCACCTTAGACGTGAGACGTAAAGGCACTCTAGAGGCTTATTTTTAAAGAGTATTTTTTTATAAAACTCCCTAAAGGATGCTTATCGTGGTTTGGAAAGAAACTTGGAAGGATATTTTTCCTTTTTCAGTCTTGTGTTTACAGTATTGCCTCCCCTTTGTGGCTTTTCAATATTGGGGGGGATCATCGTTGCCTGCAAAGGTAATGATTATTTCATTGCTAACAATATCAATGACTTATTCTGTTCTCGTAATTGGGCACATATTAGTTCATAAGGCTTGGTTCAAAAGTAATACCCTATCTCGTATCACTTTTTGGATGTGCTCAGTCACCACGCTTCAGTCGATGACAGAGTATCGGCTAAGCCACGTGAAGAACCATCACCGCTACAACAATGATAGGTCTATTGACGGAGCTGAGCCGAAAGATATGTCCACGACATTTTTAGGCACCACTAACAAACACCAAAGCTTATTAGATTACGCGGTAAAGAGTGCCTGTAGCAGCCTAGGTAGCTGGCTAGTTGCAATGCTTTCTGTACATAAAGGGTGGGCTGTATTCAATAAAGGTACGAAAGAGTTACTCGGCAAAGAAGGGAAAACAGCCTCTAAAAATAAAAGGTATATGCAAATAGAAAGAGCAATCGTATTTGTACATATCATTTTGCTTGTTTCTCTTGCTCCTAGTACCGCACTGGTCTACGTCACAGTGTCATTTTTCTTAACGTTGTGTCTAGTAAATATACAAAATTTCTATGAACACTTTGGTGCGTTACCCGAAAACAAGTATGCAGACTCTGTTAGTTGTTACAACAAGCTCTACAATTTCTTGACGTTTAATGATGGTTACCATCAAGAACATCACTACAAAGCCTCTACTCATTGGACGAAAGCACCTTTGATAAGAAGAGAGCTAGATTCGAAAAATCAACAAAGGATCGTTTCACCACTACCCGCATTACTAGGCATGTTTGACCATGAAAGAAAGCGGTTAGAAATAAAATATCCTGCAAATACAACAACTAAAAACTATAAATAGTGGGTATAGATGATGACTAAAGAAAGTATCTATGACTATATTGGGATTGGATTTGGGCCTTCAAATCTGGCCATTGCGATAGCTGAAGAAGAGCAGCCATGTTCCGTAAAGAGCCTGTTCTTAGAGCAAAAGTCTAAGTTCTCATGGCATCCGGGCATGATGATTGACGGCTCTAGGCTACAAATATCTTTTCTAAAAGATCTTGTCACGCTTAGAAACCCAAAGAGTAAGTTCTCATTTTTGGAATACTTACGCTCAAAAGGCAGGTTAGAAGCATTTGTTAACTTGGCTAAGTTTAGTCCTACGCGTACTGAGTACCAAGACTATTTGAGTTGGGTCGCATTGCACTTTGATAGCAAAGTTGCTTACGACACCTATGTAAAATCAGTCGAAATGGTTAAAGCCAAAGATCAGCAGGGAGCACAAATTGATGTATTTAAGGTGGTAGCTGCTCACCCTGAAGGAGAGCGTGTATACATTACTAAGAATGTAATACATGCCCCAGGTGGCAAAGCCAATTGGGTTGAAAACAGCGCAGAAGTGAAATCGCATGTGATCCACTCAAGTGAATTTCTAAAGGAAATAGATAGTAAATGTCCAAATAAAGATGGCGAGTATACCTTTGCGGTTGTTGGTAGTGGGCAAAGTGCGGCAGAAATATGTGTTTACTTACTAGAGCATTACCCATCGTGTGAAGTTAAATTGGTTAGCTCTAAGTATGCGTTAGAGCCTTCAGAGGCATCGCCATTTGTAAATGAATGCTTTAATTCGGACGAATCTGAGTTTTTCTTTAAAAGCTCAGAGTCGACCAAGAAACGATTGATGTGTGATTTACAACGCACTAACTACAGCGTCGTAGAAATTGGCCTGCTTGAGCAATTATATGACATTTTATATGCTCAAAAAGTAACTGGTGAACATCGATTCTCAATCCAAAGGCTTACCAAGTTAGAGTCTATCCAGCTAGATGGTGATAAGGCTGTCTCATCGCTCAGGAACGTGAGTAATAATTTGACTAGTCAGTATTCGTCAGACCTAGTTGTGCTCGCCACGGGTTACATTCGAGAGCTTGATAAGGTGATGTTTGCTGGATTTGAAGGAAAATTATCCATCAATGCCCACGGTCAACCAGAAGTAACAAAAGAGCATGCAGCCATATTTACAGATGGGTTTCGCGGCCGACTTTTTCTACAAGGTTTAACAGAGTCTTCCATGGGGTTAAGTGATACACTTTTGTCACTCTTACCAATGCGCTCTGAAAAAATAATAAAAAGTATTGTTGGCCAAACATCGGCTAATTTGAGTGGAATATATCCCCCACGACGTCATGTTTCCGATGATACAGAGCTAGCCCTGTTTCTTATTAAAAGCTTCCCATTTGCAACACTGGTATCCAATGCACAAAACGGTGCGCCACATGTGACTCAGCTACCGCTCATTTACTCTAAAGACAAGTTGGGGAACGAGGTGCTCTTTGGCCATATGGATAGAGGAAATCCACAAATAGAGAGCTTATTTAAAGGTGATTGCAAGATAGTCTTCCATGGACCAGACACCTACATCTCCCCGCGAGTATACAACTCGGATCAGCTACCAACATGGAATTCGATATCGGTACATATTACAGGTTTGGCTGAACCAGTCTCTACCTCTCAAGAATTAGTGACTGGGTTACAAAGCATCTCCCAACATCATGATAAGTATGGCTACCAGTTAAGCAAAGCGGATCCTCGGATTAAGAAGTTATCTGACTTTATTATAGGTTTCAATATTGAAATCAAGGATATAGCTATACGAGCGAAGTTATCACAAGACAGAGATGTGATGGACCAAAACTTAGCAAACGATGAGTTATATAGATCAAACACACACAAATATGGCGGTTTATTTAATTTTATTCCGAATTCGGCAGTGAGTCAGAAGTCGGCATAAGCCTTCAATAATCATAAAAAAGGTAAAAGCATGATGAACGATAATTTAAGCAATTTACTCAATAGCAATCCCCTTCGAATGGAATTGCAGAACCACTCTCTATTTTCGCGATTGAAAGAAGGGGGTTATGAAATGGACGACGTAGCCTACATGTTAGGCCAGTGGTGGCACCCTTTGCATTATTTTCCAACCTTTTTAGCTAACTGCATTGCAACATTGCCAACAATCGAGTCGAAATGTGCGATCACAAAAATTTTGAATCAAGAGGTAGGGGATGGCGAACCTCGTCGGTCTCACGAAAGCATCTATATCAGCACCATGACCAAAGCTGGTTTTGATATTAAGGATGTTACTCAAATGGCTGGTAGCAAAGAAACAGTCGCTTTGCTGAAAGGCTTTAAAGAGTCGTCATTCAATAAGGCAGATGCGCTAGGTTTTATTTTTGCCACTGAGGTAGTTGATTTAGCGCTTGTTTCATCGATTGGTATCGGAGTTGAAAAAGTCACTGGTAAGAAGAGATTGCCGTGGGTAGAGATCCACCTTATTCAAGAACCTGATCATGTCGAAGAGGCTGACAACTCGCTGATGAGCGTGGTTGATGCTGATGAATTCGAACAAGTAAGCGCTTCAGCAGACAATGCTTGGCGACTCTGGATTGATTTTTTCGATCAAATCGAACAAACGATGTTTGCTTCCGCTGCCGCATAACCTGTGGCCAGTTAAAGATAATCATAATTGGATAAAGTGAGGAGTACTATGTCAAGTTCATATGTACGAGAGTCTTTCAACAGGTTTCCAGCATGGTCACAAGGTTTTTGGACTTGGTTTACTGGCTGTGCACTTGCTGGTCAAAAGCCCGTATTTAACCATACATGGCTTTCATATTTGGTCTTAACGCTACTCGCCTTTTTTGGCGGTGCATGCCTTTCTATCACATCATTGGAATACCGATATGCGTATTGGCCTGCCGCGCTTTTATTGGGCATGTCTTTGTCGTTGGGCAGTGGCAGAGTGATGATTTTGGTCGTAGCTCATCAGTGTATTCATAAAAGGTTTTCTGGAAACTCTAAGTTTGACATGGCTGTTGCAGAAATAGTTACAGCCTTGACTATCTTTGATGATGCAAATGCTTTTATTGATGAGCACATCAAGGAGCATCACCATCACAATAGTTTCGCAACTTTAGATGATCCACCGGTACAGTGGCTGATTAACATTGGTATTGAGCCAGGAAAATCGAAACGTCAACTATGGATTCAAACTATTAAAACGTTTCTTTCACCAGCGTTTTATTACTCGAATATTAAGAACCGAATAATCAGCAACTTGAAAAGCACACTTTGGAGGCGTTGTTTCTTCTTTGCTTGGCTTTCTATGTGGGCTGCAATAGCTGTGTTTTTTGAACACGGTATCGAGATCCTTATTTTTGGGCTGATTATTCCACTTGTGATCCTTACCCAAATTAGTATCACGATGGACCGTTTAGGAGAACATATGTGGCTTTGTACGCCTGATGAAGCATGGGGTGTTAATGACCGACAGGCGACAGCAACTTGGGCACGATTTTGTGGAGAGGCTCTTCCAGAGCGGGGATTAGCAATTCATAAGGCGCTATACCAGTGGAGTAAATGGATACTCAAGATGTGCCTGTATCACTTCCCGATGCGAATTTTCGTGCTCGTTGGAAACTTGCCTGCGCATGACTTCCATCATCGTTACCCAAGGACAGCCAATTGGCCTATCGCTGCTTATGCGCGTCAGTGGGACATTGACGAAGGACTCGAAGGAAAGCCGCCTTACAACGAAGTATGGGGAGCATTCGCTGCTGTTGACAAGATGTTTGAAAGCCTCAGCCATGTGACCAATCCACCAAAACGCTTTGATAGCAAAACAGCTAGTTCACAATAATTGGGCAAATAAGAAGTATCAACTATGAATGCAGCAACTCCTCTCAATCCGGTAGCAAACATCATCGATGTTTTCGTTGACAAAGACTGTCTAGGTAATTCTGCAGGTGTGATTCATTTAAAAGGTGGATCTATGCACGAGCAGCAATTGCTGGATATCGCAAAACATATCGAGCAACCAACTACGGCATTTATTTGGCAGGTCGGTAAAGAACAGTTTGCAATTCGCTGGTTTACTCCAACCCAAGAACTCAATATCTGTGGTCACGCGACTGTGGCCGCTGCTTTTTATTTGTATGAGCTTGGCGCAGTGCACAGCAGCGCAAAGATTACATTTTCTGCGGGCAAGTTCCATTTAACGACCCTATTTATCGAGAACATGGTTCATATGGTCTTGCCAAGACTTGATGTATTCCCTACGGATATTCCGGCTGGCTTACAGCAAGCACTGAACGCATCAATCATTGGGGTAAGTGTGGGGGAGGAAGATATTGTTGTTGAGCTCGACTCAGAAGAGGCTGTAAGAACAGTGCAGCCTAACTTTAAAGAGCTTGCTTCATATCCAGGGCGAGGCCACATTGTAACTGCGGCCTCAAAAAACCCTGAACTCGATTTTGTCTCTCGTGCTTTCTTTCCAAAAATGGGCGTTAACGAAGATCAAGTATGTGTTTCTGCACATTGCGAACTTGCGCACTACTGGGGGCAAAAACTTACTAAAAACCACCTCAAAGCACGGCAGTTATCACCTAATGGCGGACGCTTAACCGTAAAGCTAAACCAAAATACTGTCACCGTTGCTGGGTCGGGCAAATTAAGAGTCACGATCCAACTTTAGAAATTAACAAACCGATTTGAACTCTTTAAAGGAACAACAAATGTCACATGAGCTGAAACTGCCCAATGTAGTCAATATTGAAGACATAGAAGAGCAGGACCAATCCGTTGAAGACGTTTGGGGTACTGGCTTTAAACCCATTACACCAATGTTGGACGACTCTTCAGGTGCTCGATTAGGTATGAACCTCACTCGAGTCGAAAAGGGGAAAGTATCTTGTCCAGTTCACTACCACCTGAATGAAGATGAAGCATTTTACATTCTCTCTGGTAAAGGTGTCTTTCGCTATGGCGAGCAGTATCAAGTTGTTGGTCCAGGGGACTGCATTTCATGCCCCGCAGGCACTCAAATAGGGCATCAGTTTGCTAATCCTTTTGATGAGGACCTTGTGTATATCGGTGCGGGAATGAACACCAAAAACGAGGTGTGTGTTTATCCTGATACAGGTAAAGCAATGGTCCGAGGGTTAAGGACTGTGGGCACGTTGCAAAGTGAGGATTTACATGACGGAGAACCTGTCCCACCCGTTATTTTTTCAAAAGCATTAAAAACAATCAATTAAGTATATAGAGGAAAAAAATATGAGTAACAACAACTTATCTAGCAACGAAATTGAGTATTTAGTGGTAGTTAACCACGAAGAGCAATACTCAATCTGGCCCAAACACAAGGAAATTCCAGCCGGTTGGAATGCAGAGGGTAAAAGCGGAGCTAAACAAGCATGTTTAGAGCATATAGGCAAAGTGTGGGTTGATATGCGACCACTTTCGCTGCGTGAAGCTATGGCTTAAAAAGCCCGAGTTTCATACATATACATTAACGAGTAATTAGGCAGAGGGTTGCTATGTCAGATAGATCTAACTTGACGGTTATCGATTATTTTAAACAACAAGTAGAAATTGCACCACAAGCAATCGCATTGGTTGAAGGTGACCAATCGATGACGTTTGAAGAACTTAACAGGCGTTCAGATGCTTTATGTGATTCGTTGTTGGCTCAAGGAGTAACACCTGAGGACCTAGTAGGTGTTTGCGTGCCAAGATCAATAGAATTAATTGTTTCCGTTATAGGTATCTTGAAGTCTGGCGCAGCTTATTTGCCTATACAATCTGATTACCCTCAAGCTCGTATTCAACATATATTGAAAGATGCGGCTGTTGAGGTCATGGTTACAAACCACTCAACAGGGGTCATATACGACACTGTTAGTGCCCTAAGTGTAAAAATAATAGGCACAAACGATACGGTGGGCGATAGTTCCAAAGCCGCATTGAAGCAGCAGTTGCTAGAAAATCTAGCCTATTGTATTTACACTTCAGGTACGACAGGAACACCAAAAGGTGTTGCTGTTACCCACAAAAATTTATTGAGTTATTGCCTGACAGCAAAAGACACGCACTGCTTGAAGAAAGGCGATAAGGTTTTATTGTTCTCATCTATCTGTTTTGACGCGTCGATTGGTGAAATATTTCCAACCTTAATTGCTGGCGCTACAGTTGTGATTTCGCCAGAAGAGGTCCTTTCTCCTGTAGAGCTATGTCAGTTTAGCTCTATACACCAAGTCACAGTAATCAGTTTACCAACATCCTATTGGCATGCGTTAGTTGACCAGTTTTCACAGTGTGAAGAAGTGTGGCCAACGAGCTTGCGTTTAATGAGTGTCGGTGGAGAAAAGCTGCTTTTAGATAGGTTTGATGTTTGGCGTCAGCTTCCTCAAAGCCAACAGATTCAATGGATATTTGATTACGGCCCGACAGAAACAACCTTTCTCTGTTGCTCGCATGAACCACAGTGCACTTACAATTATGAGGTAATGCCTATTGGACAGGCAATGCCTAACGCTCATATCTATATCTTAAATGAAGATTTAGAGCCTGTCTCTGGTCAGGAAGTAGGTGAGATTTATATTTCAGGTGAAGGTGTTTCAAGAGGGTATTTGCACCAGTCCAGCCTTACTGCCGGGGCTTTTTTACCTGATCCGTTCTCTACACTCGGCAAGCGTATGTATAAGAGCGGTGATCAGGCTAGGTTCAATCAGCGCGGTGACATTGAGTTCATTGGTCGCATAGATAACCAAGTCAAGGTTATGGGGCATCGTATTGAGTTAGGCGAAATAGAAAGCGTACTACTGAGACACCAAAAAGTATCACAGGCTTTTGCAACTTTGTTTGAGCAAGGTCCACAGAAAAAAGTGGTTGTCTATATTTGTGCAAATGCCCTAGCGGAAAGCGAGCTAAGAGAGTTTGCTATTCAACACCTACCAAAAAGCATGCGTTATCTTGATTTTGTTATTACATCAAACTTTCCACTCAATCCTATCAATGGAAAAATTAATAAGCAGTTACTTGAGCAAATGTACCAGCAGAAAAGTAGTTTGACTAATAATCCTATACCGCCTGAATTCGGCATTGAAAGAGCACTTGCTGAACTATGGTTTAGGGTCACTGGAAGTATGCCAAACGGTGCTGAAGATGAGCACTTTTTCTATACCGCAGATTCACTAAACGCCCTGAAATTCCTTACCTACCTGAGTGAAGCGCTGGGCTGGACTATCACATATTCGGAATTGCCCAATCCTTTATCATTGAGAAACTTGAAACAAGTTGTAAACAACTTAGCTAAAGAGGTGGAAGATTCATGTGAGAACGATGTATGTGAGCTAGATATAATTGAGCGAATAGAAAATGCTTCTAGCTACACAATCACGGCTGAAGAACCAAACAACAAGCATAGTCAATTGGCATCGAATGCTCAGCAAAGGCTTTGGTTTCTTATGCAAACACAAGCACAAAGTGCAACTTACTCGATGCCTCTGGCATTCAAACTACAAGGCGACTTGGATATAAGTAGGTTTGAACAAGCACTTAATTTGTTAATTCAAAAGCATGAAGTGTTACGGACAGGGTTTGAGTGGAAAGATAATCAGCTGTGGCAAAATATAATGCCCAACGCTTCTTATAAAAGCACAACTTTCAGTGCTGCCAGCGAGAAGGAAGCGATGAATTTACTGAACAATTGTGCCAAACAAAGCCATGATATTGAGAATGGAGATATTGTTCATTCTTACATTATTAAAGTAAGCGACTCGCTGCTTTTCTGGTTTGTTTCAGTACATCATATCGCCTGTGACGCTATCTCCTACGAAGTGTTTTTTGAACAGCTTGGTGCTTTATACAAAGACCAGTCTACTCAAGCACAGTCTGTCGTTTCTCAGTACGTCTGTTATAGCCAGTGGCAGTCAGAATGGTTGAAGTCAGAACATGCACAACAGCAGCTTAACTATTGGAAAGAGCAGCTACCCACTCAGATCCCAACACTCAATATAGCGAACAATTCTCAATATATAGAAGCGAGAACATTTACAGGTGATATAGAGCCTATTCACCTAAATAAGGATGAAATGTCACGAGTTGAATCGTTAAGCCATCAATATAAAACAAGCGTTTTTAACGTTTTATTAGCTTGCTATATCTCGACACTGTATCGGGTAACTCAGCAAGATGAACTTATTACGGGAGTACCGATGGCTTGCAGAAACCGTTTGGTTGATGAGAGTACTCTGGGCTTTTTCGCAAATACGTTGCCTATTTACACCGATATGTCTGATCTCAGCAATTTTGCCGATGTATTGGCACGAGTGAGTGCATCAATGAGAGGTGCAATCGCTAATCAGGAGCTACCTTTCGACGCCATTATCGACGGTTTGAAAATTGAACGGCCACCTGGTGTTAACCCTCTGTTTCAAAATATGTTTGTTTTAGAAGCTAGTGAGCAGTCTTCAAGGCTTGAGTTAGATAACATCGAAGTTATAGAACAACTGTGCCATAGCGGCACGGCAAAAATGGATTTGACTTTCTCACTGAGGTTAGAAGCTGGCACTGCAACAGGAGAGGTAGAATTCAGTACGGACGTTTGGAGTAAAGCCACCGCAAAAGCATTTATAAAAGGGTTTAAAAACTTACTAGCAGATGTTGGGCGTAACCCCAATAAGCTACTTAACTCTTTGAGCATGTTGTGTCGTGAAGATGCGACTGAAGTGGTTAATGCTGTTAATCAAAAAAGCGCATGTTTTGAGGACCTGAAACCAATACATCAGTACTTTGAGGAACAAGTACAAAAGACACCAAACGCCACTGCAATAGCAACTGAAAACGAGTCGATTTCATATCTTGAGTTGAATGCAAGAGCAAACTATTTAGCGCAGCAGTTATGTGTCAGTGGTATCGCCGTAGGTGATGTTCTCGGTGTATGTGTTGAACGTTCACTTGACCTCGCGGTGGCATTACTGGCGAGTTTAAAGGCTGGCGCAGCGTTCATTCCACTTGATCCAAGAGCACCTCTAGGCCGACTTGAAGAAATTTGCCAAGACGCACGACCTCCCCTAATTATTGCCTCAGACTCTACGCGTAAAATTTTGGACAGTTTAAACGTAAACATAATCTGCCCTGAGTCTAGAGTGCAGCATAAAAACTTAAACTTACCCATACACATACTTAATGCTGCTTTTATTTACTATACCTCAGGTTCTTCAGGCAAACCCAAGGGGGTTGTTGTTGACCACTCATGTGCAATGACTCGCTTAAGTTGGCTTAAAACACGATATCCATTAGAAATGGGGGAGTCGGTTGTCCATAAAACCCCATTGATATTTGATGTCGCAATTTGGGAGATTTTTGGTCCTCTAATGTCGGGTGCAACGGTACTGATGTCGGCGCCTAATGCAGAGTCAGATGTAGAGCATATTGCCCAGCTTATCACGAGCCACCATACCGTATTTGTGCACTTTGTGCCCTCAATGCTAGAGGCTTTTTTGCAAGCAAATATACCTTTGCCAGAGCACAACTTAAAGTGGATTAGTCTCTCCGGAGAGGCGGTATCAAGCCGACTATTTAATGAATGCAGGCAGCACTATGCAGTACAGCTCGATAATTTGTATGGTCAGACTGAAACCTCAGAGGTAGCTGGCTGGTGGGCGGAAGAAGCACCATTAGAGTTCAGTAGTGCACCTCTTGGATATCAAATAGGCGCTTATCGGTTATTTATCTTAGATGATGAGCTCAACCCAGTGCCAATTAATGTTCCGGGACAATTGTATGTTGCAGGAGTTGGTGGATTATCAAGAGGGTACCTAAACAACCCAGAATTAACAGCAGACAAGTTTATTCCTAACCCATATAGCTTGGAATATGGGGAAAGGCTTTATGCAACGGGCGATCTTGCTTGCTTAAATGAACATGGTTTTATGCTTTATTTAGGCCGAATAGATAACCAAGTAAAGATACGCGGTTGCCGCGTTGACATCGCTGAGGTTGAAACGGCTTTGATGGAACATGAGTTGGTGAACAGTTGCACTGTGAATGTAAATGTTGCTGAAAACGGACAAAAAGAACTGTTGGCTTATGTCGTATCTGAGCAAAGTAAAGCGGTGAAAAAAGTTAGTCAGTTTTTGGAGCATAAACTTCCCAGCTTTATGTTACCTGCAGCATACATACAACTTGATGCATTGCCTTTAACACCTTCCGGTAAGTTAGACCGCCGCAATTTACCTTTACCAACAAGTGCTGACTACAAAGCGCTAAGTAGCTTTGAACCCGTTGAGACAACTCTTGAGCAAAGTGTGTTGGAGATTTGGACAAAGGTACTCAAAGTCGAATCAATAGGCCGGAATGATCCTTTTAATATTGTTGGTGGTAATTCTCTAAAGCTGCTCCAAGTCAATAATATTATTAAAGAAAAATATCTCATAACGATTTCGATTAACGATTTTTACAAAACGCCAACGATCGCTGCTATGGCAGCTTTACTCGAGCAAGGCATTTTCAACTTCGTTTCATCGATGTCTGACCAAGAAGTCGCTAACTATCTAACAAGACTAAACTAGTAGGGAAATAACCATGACAGTAGAGAACACTGCGCACTTAAGTGATGCGCAAAAACAGCTCTTAGAGCAATTCACTAAGGGGCAGCAAATTGCGGCTGAGCAGCCGATAGCATCGCAGACAGAGTTTACAGAAATTCGATTGACCTCATCACAAATGGGGATGTGGTTGGTCAACAAGCTTGATCCAGATAGCACAGCATATAACACATACACAGCCCTTAAATTCGCTAGGCCAGTAGAAAAAGGTGAAATAGAAACTGCCATTGTGCAGTTAATGAAACGTTATGACGCGTTAAACATAGAAGTTTTTGAGCAAAATGAAGAACCATATCAACGCATTGTGGGTGACCTAAAAGCTCCTCTGATTTGGCATGATTTTTCTGAGTTGGCTCTAGAAGAGGCGCGAACAGAGGCTGAAAGAGTTGGTAATTTATCTGTTTCTAGACCTTTCAGTTTGGATGAAGTCCCCTTGTTCCGCGTTGTAGCAATGAACATGCCCGATGATACGACACTCGTCACTTTTGTTTTTCATCACATTATTGTTGATGGCTGGTCATTAGGCATTTTGTATGACGACTTTGCAAAATTATTGTTTGGTAAATCTTTGGCTGAAGCGCCAGAGCAAACATTTTTAAATTACGTTGGCAACAAAGCGCTAACCGCTCACTCACCAGAGCAAGATATCGAGTACTGGACTAATAAGCTGGGTGGGGATCTATCTGTACTTGATTTACCTAAAGACAGACCGAGAGTTGCTGCGAAAACTAAAAAAGGGGGCGTTGTAAATTTTGAATATGATGCGGAGTTTGCGCGTTCAGTAAAACAAGTCGCAGAACGATTAAACGTAACGGCATTTGAGTTTTACATGACGGTATACAACGTTCTTATGCATAGACTAACAGGCCAGAAGGATATTGTTGTTGGTGCCCCATTTGCTTGTCGTGATGACCTAGGGGTAGAAAATATGGTGGGATGTTTCGTGAACACCATGGCACTGCGCACTCAGTTTTCAGGCGACGAAACATTCGAAGAACTACTAGAGAATGTCCACCAGAATGTCGGTGAAGCATTGACGCATCAATCGGTACCGTTTGAAAAGGTGGTCAGTAAACTCAAAGTTAAACGTGATGTTCAGTATAACCCAGTGTTCCAAACAATGTTTGCGTATGATGAATCTTTAGCAGGACTTGAAGAATCTGAGGGTGTATCTAAATGGGAAATTGAGTTGGACTCAGAGTCTGCAAAGTTTGATATTACAGTGCAGTTAACTCAAGAGCCTAGCGGCAATATCACGGCGTTTTTTGAGTATGCGTTGGGGATTTTTGATCACGATACTGTTGAACGCTTTGTTCAGATTTATACTAAGTTGCTCCAAGAGATAGTTAAAGATACGAAACAGAAAATCTTTGATTTACCAATCGTAGCAGAGGAGGAAGCGAGCAAAATCATTTGGGATTTAAATCCATATGAGAAACCAAGCCACAGTTATAAAACTATGACGGAACCTTTTGAGGAGCAGGTTGCTCGTGCGCCTCACAATATTGCATTGGTTAGTGGGTCTACTTCTTTGACCTATGATGAGCTTAATCGCAAAAGTAACCAGCTGGCGCACTATCTCAAAAGTAACGGCGTCAGTCGCAATGATTATGTTTCACTATGCATGGACCGTTCAATAGATATGTTCATAACTCTTTACGCAATTTGTAAAGTAGGAGCATGTTATGTGCCATTAGATCCTGAGATCCCAGCAGCGCGAATCCAGTATATTTTGGAAGAAGCTAAACCTTCATTCCTATTTGTGGACAGTAAAAATGCCGCCAAGATCACTGATTGGAATGGCCCTATTATTAATACTGAAACGGACTCTGCACAGTGGTCAGATCAACTTGATACCAATTTTGACTGTGGTGGTTCGAGCAGGAATTTAATTCACTTGCTTTATACGTCTGGGTCTACAGGTCGACCAAAAGCTGTTGAATATCAGGTTGATGGCGCGATTGCGGAACTACTTTGGTTACATAAATCTTACCCGTTGGTTGAGGGTGGGGCAAATATTTTTAAAACCTCATATGGATTTGATGTCAGCATCTGGGAGATTTTTTGGACACTGTACTTTGGTGCGAAATTAGTCATTCCTGAAATTGATAAACATAAAGATCCACATCATATCATCTCGTTAGTAAACGAGCATAAAGTCACTACTTTGTTCATGATCCCAGCAATGCTAGAAGCAATGCTTGAGCAGGTGAAGGGGGATTCATGTTCAACGCTCGAATGGATTTTGTGTGGTGGTGCACCAGTTACTCCTAGAATTAGAGAGTTGTCTTATAAAAAACTAAAAGGGAAGTTAATCAACTGTTTTGGCCCAACAGAAGCGGGTTGTGTGACGGATATGGAGATACAGCCTGAATTTGATTCGCCAGTCGTGCCGCTTGGACGACCAGCTGCCAACTTTAGGCTTTACGTACTGGATGATGACAGGAAGGTGTTACCTGTCGGTGTCCCTGGCAACGTATATTTAGCTGGTGAAGTTGGCCTATCTAGAGGTTATTACGCGCAGGCAGCTATGACAGCAGAACATTTTGTGCCAGATCCATATGGTGAGCCAGGTTCAAGGATGTACAACACGGGTGATATTTGTCGCTATAGAAATGATGGAGTATTGGAACACTTAGGGCGAGCCGGTAATCAAGTGAAAATCCTAGGAATGCGTGTAGAGCTAGGAGAGATTGAGTCAATTCTTGGGGAGATTGAGTGGGTAGAAACATGCTCAGTCATTGCACATAAAGTTGGCGGTCGAGAAACCTTAATTGCCTACGTCGTGCCTTATGACAAAGACATAGCAGTAGGCATGCTGCCTGATGATATGCAGCGAGAGGTAAAAATGCGCTTAGCCGTCATGTTGCCTGGGCACATGATACCACCGCACTTTATCGTTATGGACAAAATCCCGCTGAATTTAAACGGGAAGGTTGATAGGGCCAAACTTTTAGCTAGCTGGGACGATTTAGGCGTTAATACCGATAAAGAGGTTGTCCAGCCGGAAAATGAACGTGAAGTGGCAATGAAAGAGATATTTGAGGAGTTACTTGAATGTCAAGATATCAGCGTCACGGACAGTTTCTTTGACCTTGGTGGTAACTCTTTGTTGGTATTTAAGCTCGCTTTTGAATGCGATGAAAAGTTTGGTAAACGTCCATCTTTTACCGATATTTTTACTTATCCAACAGTTCGAGAACTATCAGCTATGCTTGATGATCTTGAAGAAGAATCATGTTTGGCGCCGATTTACCCCGACGCCAGTAAACCAATGTTTGTATTTATTCACGCTGCCAGTGGGGTGTTATTCCCGTTCTTAAAAGTAAGTGAATATCTAAAAGAAGCATACTCGGTGTATGTGCTGCAATCACCAACTAAAGTGCCTTCGGATATGCCATTCACCACAATTGAGGATATGGCGAATTATTATAAATTTCTTATCGATAACGTGCGCGGAAATAGCCCTGTCATTATTGCTGGTTGGTCTATGGGTGGGTGCGTTGGCTTAGAAATGTCCAGAAAGTGGCATGAAGAAGGCGTGGATATTGCGTCAACAATCATGATTGATACTTGGATGCCGCCAGAGCTACTTGATGACCGCTCAGAAGCTGAATTCGTCGTAAAAGTAATAGATGAAACTGACGTGCTAGGTGATGAAGCTAGAGCACTAAATGGAGAAGAGGCTCCAGCGCAATTTACTACTGAGCTACAGCAAATTGTTGACTTAAATAAGCAAGTTTTTATTGAGTACAAACCTGAAGCTTATCCGCATGAGGTTGACTATTTGGTTGCGCAAGAACGCCTTGTCCATGACGGGAGAACATTCTCATCTTCATATTCTAAAGATGAAGATTGGTCTAAGTTTTTAGTTGCAATGGAGTGCCATAGCATCCCTGGAAATCATTACACCATTTTTGATGAGAATCACTCTCCGAAACTAGCAGAGACACTCTTGAATATTGTCGAGAGCCGATTAGCTTTCGAAACACTTTAATAATAATCAATGAATTAGGTGCCTTTAAATGCAGGCACCTAAGCCGTAATTCATAACTAAGGCTCAAACATGAATAAGAAAAACGACGTTATGCCAAAGGCATATTTTACTATTCCCGAGGCGTATATAAACGATGAACAGCTCATTGCAATAATTGATGATCACGGAAGACAAATCTCATATCAAGAGTTAAGCGTCAAAGTCGACACCGTTGCGAGTGAGTTGATTCGTTGTGGTGTAAAAGCAGAAGAGAAAATTGCTGTATTTATGGAGCGCTCTATTGATTTAGTCGTCTCAATGCTGGCAATTTTTAAAGCTGGTGGATGTTATATACCAGTGGACCTTAGTTTTCCGCAGGAAAAAGTGCGCGATTTGCTCAATATTAGTGGGGCAGGTCGTATTATCGCGAAGGGTGCAAAGAGTCACAATAATCTAGTTGGATTGGAGCATCACAATGTATATGACTTTCATTCGCTTGAAAGTTCAAAAAGTGCCGGTGCAGTTTGTACAAGCAAGCTAGTTCCTCCAACGGCTGCTGCATACGTAATATTTACCTCTGGTTCTACAGGTGTTCCAAAAGGTGTCACAATGAGCTACCAAGGTTTAGAGAGGCTGATTGCTTGGCAAATTGCTGACGCTAAAGCAGCGTTGAAAACTTTACAATTCACTTCTTTAAGCTTTGACGTTTACTTTCAAGAAGTCCTATCAACACTGTTAAATGGCGGTACTTTATATTTAGTTGGGGATTGTATACGCAAAAATTCCGAAGAGCTTTTAACCAAACTGGCAAATGAAAAAGTACAAAGGATCTTTTTACCATTCATAGCGTTGTCACAACTGGCTGACGCGTTTAATAAGACAAACATTCTTCCCAGTTCGCTTGAACACGTCATTACAGCAGGTGAAAAGTTAGTCATCAATGAGCCAATTAAGGCGTTTTTTAAAGCCTTACCTAATGCAAGATTAGATAATCATTTCGGACCTACTGAAGCGCATCTTATCACTCGTTACATACTAGCTGACGATAGGGATACATGGGATATGTTTCCATCAATTGGCCAGGCAGCGGAAGGTGTAACCACCTATATCCTTGATGACAATCTAGATAAAGTTAAAAAAGGTGAGATTGGTGAATTATATGTTTCGGGGTCAGGACTTGCCCGCGGATATTTAGATAACCCGAAACAAACATCCCACATGTTTCTGCCTAACCCTTTTGCAGATTGCAACGAATCTCGAATGTACCGTACTGGCGACCTCGTGAGAAAAGCACAAGACGGCAACTTAATTTTTGAAGGTCGTGCTGATACGCAATTAAAAATTAGAGGGTTTAGAGTTGAAGCTGAAGAAGTTGAATATGTTCTTTGCGCTCATCCTAAAATCGAGCAAGCCATTGTTGGGCTGAAAAAAGTATCAGATAACCTTGAAGTACTAGCAGCGTACATCATCACTGAAAATGAAATCAGTAACAGCGAAATTCAAGCATTTGTCAGTAAAACACTGCCAGATTATATGATTCCCAAAAGGGTTCATACGGTCGAGCAATACCCACTGACTGCCAGTGGTAAAGTGGATCGAATTAAACTCAAAACTGATTTTGAGCACGTTTCTGAGGAGGCGACGGGGCCGTCTCAAAAAGCGAGTATTGAAGGTATCGTCAAAGAGGTATGGGAGCGCGTACTTGGCCACGATGAATTTGAAGATGACGATGATTTCTTTGATGTAGGAGGCGACTCCTTACTGGTTGCATGGGCGGTAAGAGAGCTTGAAAGAGAGTTGGATTGTGCAGTTGAGTTATCTATTTTCCTTGAAGCAAGCAGTATTACAGAAATTGCCGATGTTTTGCGAAACCAAGCAATAGGGCAAGGTGCAAAAGCCAGTTCTGAAGTGGTAAGTCTTCGCCCAGGGCCAATGGATAACATTTTATTTTTTATCCATCCATTGGGTGGAGAAGTTTACCCTTATAGAAATATTGCCAATGCATTTACTAACCCAATGCGTGTACTAGGGTTGCGTCGCACCCCAACGGGCGTGAGTGAAGAGCCCGTTACAATCCAATCGATAGCTACCAAGCATGTAGAGAGTATCAAGTTAGCAAAACCATGTGGCCCCTATTTAATTGCAGGCTGGTCTTTTGGCGGGGTTATCGCATATGAAATTGCTCAACAGTTAATTTCCGGTGGTGATGAAGTCCGTTATTTGGGTCTTATCGATTCCAATCCTGTGTTGGATATTTTTAGCGCCAACAAAACATCTGATTCAACTTTAAGTGACTCTTTAGAGAAAGTTCTGAACAAACTTAACTCACTCTCAGAGGCACAATTCAAAGCAAAGGCTGTGCGTGACTTAACCACGGAAGAAAGCGTAGCAGTGCTACTGTGCCAAACCTTACCAACAGGCATTACTCTAGACAAAACACGACAACTAATCAGTGACATGCTCGGTGATGTACGCGCTGCAAAGCAATACCAAGTAAAACCTTACGCAGGTGAGGTCGACCTATATCAGTCAGATACGCCGTCAACAACAGTCAAAAAGAAACTAGCAGAAGCGCTCGAAACGTTATGTGCAGGAACTGTCCAAAGTCACAACTTGTATGGTGATCACTATGCATTACTCAAAATGCCTTGTGCACAAGAACTAGCGCAAGCCGTCGAGCAATCAATTATTCAAATCGCATAAAAAAAGTAGTTAAGGAACAATAATGAATTCAAATGATGTAAAGAAAACCTTTGAAGAGCAAGGCTTTATCGGACCATTCAAACTATTTGAACCGGAAGGTATGAAGCAGTTTTGGCGCAAGCAACGCATGGATCTGATGAATGAAGGAAAAAGTGCGCGCGCTGTATATAACAACCCTGTGAACTATGACCGACATTTAGATATTGAAGGGTTGTCCGGAATAATTAGCCAAGAAGCAATTGTTGAAAAGCTGAGAGCGATCATAGGCGACGATATTTTATGTTGGAGAACTGAGTTCTTTCCAAAAAATCAAGGTGATAGTGGAACAGGTTGGCATCAGGTTGAGACCTATTCTGTGGGAGAAAACACGGATGGTTTGTTAGAGGCAACAGAAACAAAAGACGGGATGCCAATGGAGCTTACCGTGTGGGTTGCAATGACAGATGCAACGAAGGAAAACGGTTGTATGAAATTTATCCGGGGGAGTCATAAGCAATGGTATTACGATGAAAAGAAGAAGCTAAATTTTAACAAGTCACTCGCAGATACCACGTTTTTTGGTTACGACTATAGCCAAGCTAAGCTAGATGATGAGTGGAACCCTGATAACGACGACGTCGTACCGGTAGAAATGAAAGCTGGAGAATTTATTATTTTTACGGCTAGGTGTGTTCATGGTTCATATCCAAATACAAGCCGTAAGCAACGTATGGGCTTTTCGATTCGAGTTGTTCCTCCCCATGTGAAAGTGTATGGCAATGTTGCAAGTTTTACCGCCCTTGGCCATGAGTTTGATACTAGCAAACACAGTTGTGTTTTGGTCTCCGGCCAAAATGATTATTCCCACAATAAAGTAGCAACAGAAAATCAATGGGGAGTTCCTTTTAAAAACCTTTAATTTTATCGGGAAAACATATAACTAAATAATTTGGTGAAGCATGAATACACATAAAATTGGCAATATAAATATTGATTATGAAAGAGCAATCTCAGAGCTAGAGCGTTCAAAAAACTATGCTCATTCAGAAGCTTATAGTGACTTTCTGTGCGGCGGTCCCTGGCGAAGCATTTTATTGTGGAGTTTTGGCGGGATTAATGGAGATGGGTTTATAACTAACTATGATCGCAATATGCCTGCCGCCATAACACCGTATGGAAAGGACTTAAGCTATTTAAGTCAAATCATTGAAGATAACTTTGATACTAGCAAATTAACATTTGCGAGGGTTGCACGTATGCCTGCTGGCAGTGTGATTATGCCGCATAAAGATATGCTTGAAATTAAAGAAAACTTCAAGCGAGTCCATATTCCTATTGTTACTGACGAAGATTGCCTGTATTCCGAGGATGATGCGATCTATCGTATGCGCTGTGGCGAAGTTTGGTACTTTGAATCAACGAAGCTGCATAGTGTGGCCTCTCTTTGCAAGAAAGAGCGTATTCATTTGTTACTAGACTTTGAAGAAGTCGATGAGTCAGACCATCTGTTTAAATTTGAACAAGAGACGACAAAAGCTATTCCACTAGAGAACCAAGCGTCTCGAGAAATGCTGAGTAAGCAAATGCGTGACCAAGTAAACGAATTATCCAAGGTAATTAATTTTGATAACTTCCGGGAAGTTATCAGTATCGTGGTAAAAACGCATTTTCGTTTTGATGGTGGCAGTAATTATATATGGGACACGTTACTGCATATTGCAAAAGTTTGTGAAAACAAAGCGATAGGTGAAAAGCTCCATGAAATGCACCATTACATGGTTATCAAACGAAATACCTAATAACTACCAGTAATAACCCACTTTATTGCGAAGCAATAACAAGGAAAAATCCATGACATCTATATTAAGAGATAGCCTGTTTTTCAGGCTATGGTTAGCTACGTCTTTTTCAGCGTTCGGCAGTAGTATAACGTTTATCGCATTACCTATAATGGGTGCGGTGATTTTGAATGCTGGGCCGGCTGAGATGGGTGTATTGGCAGCCTTAGGAACCGCCCCATTCTTAATACTCGGGCCATTTGTAGGCGTATTTGCCGATCGGTTTAAGCGAAAAAACATCATGATTATTGCAGATGTGTTTAGAGCTTGTGTATTGGCAATCATTCCTGCCTGCTACTTTAGCGACATGTTAAGTATGGAAGTGCTCTACATAACAGCGTTAGGAGTGGGAATTGGGGACGTGTGGTTTGATATCGCTCATGGCTCTTATTTGCCAAGCGTTGTTGATAAAGACAAATTGGTTGATGCGCACAGCAAGCTGGAAGTTAGTTATTCTAGTGCTGATATCGCTGGACCGGGTGTGGCAGGAGGGTTAATTCAAGTATTTAGCGCTCCTATTGCGATCATTATAGACAGTGCTACTTATCTACTTTCTGCGTTATTGCTTCTTACTATTCGTAAAAAAGAGCCTCAAACTGAGCATGAAAATAGTGGTGATGCCGCTGCTCCTTCTATCTTAAGTGATATGAAAGAGGGATTTGTTTTCATTTTTAAGCATAAGCTTCTTCGTAGGTTATGTATTCGCCTAGGGGTCTGGCAATTTGTTCTAGGCGGTATTTTTGCGATGTTAGTGTTGTATATTGTAAATATTCTGCAATTTACTGCCGTTCAAGTGGGGTTTTTCTTCACTGTTATGGGGGCAGGCGTCTTTTTAGGTTCTCTTATCTCACCCAAAGTATCCGCTAGCTTTGGAGTGGGTCCAACAATTATATTTTCTAATTTGCTTGCGCCCATTGCTGGGGGGCTATTGCTTTTAGCTTCTGACAATGGATTAGCCTCAATGGTATTAGTGAGTATTGCATTCTTCATAACGGGTCTGACATCAATAAACTATCAAATTAACAATGCATCACTTCGGCAAGTTATTACGCCGAACAAGATGCTGGGTCGTATGGGCGCCACAACTCGAGCATTCACGCTCGGACTCAATGCGATAGGCGCTTTGCTCGCCGGTTTTGCTGCTGAGATATTTACGTTGCAAATGGTCATGTCTGCGCTCGTTGCACTGGGTGCTGTACTTGCTTTTGTTGGTTTATTTTCAAGTGAGTTAATGGCGCAAAAAGCAATGCCGGAAGGTCCTGAAGAGGATAGAGGCCCTGAGCCCGCACAATAACAACGATAAAAACCATGCTATTGAATTTCGAGGAAAACAAAATGGAAGAAATACGCGCATTACTTGATAACGCTCATAAAAATGGCTTGCAGCTTTGGCTGCATGAAAACAATTTAAGATACAGATGCAGCAAAGGCCGCCCAGACAATGAAATTCTTGAACAATTAAAACAGCACAAAGCTGCCATCATAGAGTTTCTTCAAAAACCATTAATTGACAAAAGCAGCACAATAGAACGCACCCAAAGGCCCGAAAGTTTACCACTATCGCATAATCAAGAAGCACTGTGGCTTTTGGAACAAATTGGTGATACTGGCACGGCATACAACGCATCATTCTCAATACGCGTTGGTGGATATTTAGACTTTAAAGCACTAAAACAAGCAATTGAAGGCATGGTAGCGAATCATGAAGTATTGCGGATGCATTTTGAAGAAGAAATAAATGGTAACTTGAAGTTGAAAGTGTTGCCAGCTTCAGAGGTCGTTAATGCGGTTGAGTATGTTGAACTGCAACGCCTGGATGGAAGTGATTTAGATTGCCAGCTACAAACGTGGTTTGCACAACGGGTGACTATTCCATTTACGTTGGATAAAGAACCTTTGTTGCGTATTCATGTTCTAAAAATATCTCAATTAGAGCACTACATTTTATTTAATATGCACCACTGTATAACGGATGGCACCTCTTCTGAAATCATGAAAGAAGAACTCGCAGCAAGGTATACATGTATAAAAGCAGGTAAGCCATATATTCAGGATGACTCACAACCTCAGTTTGCAGATTATGCAGTGTGGCAGCGCTCATTCCTAGATGGCTGTAATAATAAAGATCAAATGTCTTACTGGCATGAAACCTTGGCAGGAAAGGAGGAGGTGATTAACTTACCTTATGATAGGAAACCACCTCTTGTGCCGACCTATGACGGAGCATTTCATGAGTTTGAATTAGATTTGCAAACTTCAGATGCTGTCTCACGTTTTTGCCAAAGCTTTAAACTCACCCCATTTATGTTTTTTCTGGGTACATTTCAATTACTGCTTGCGCGTATTAGTGGCCAGCAGGATATTACTGTTGGTACTGTTCATTCAGGTCGAAATCATAGCCAAGTAGGCGAGATGCTGGGCTATTTTGTAAATCTATTGGTACTAAGAAGTGATGTATCCAAAGACATTACGTTCATAGATTTCTGTGAACAATTGAAAAAGACAGTTTTTGGTGCTTTCGAAAACAGCGATATTCCATTTCATATGTTGGTTGCAGAATTGCAATCCCACAGGGACTCTACTAGACACCCCCTGTTTCAAGTCTTGTTCAGCTATCAGAGTGCGGCTGAAGTCAACCTACCCGTTATGTCGGATTTGTCGGTGACAGATTATGAGTTGCCAGATCCGACATCTAAATACGAAATCACATTGATAGTTTGTGAAACGGAAGAAGGTTTCACTGGTGGGTTTGAGTACAATATAGACCTTTTTGAAGCTGAATCGATAGTGCGTTTTTGCCAATATTGGAAGCAATTAGTCAGCCTTGTATTGGAATCTTACAATCAACCACTGGGGACACTTGCACTTCAAGATCAACACCGATATTTACAATGGCTAGAGCAATATCAAACAAAATCTGACGTACCTTCACAAGCATTAACAATAATGGAAGCGTTTGAAAGTCAGGTGGTCAAAAACTCCAATCTACCGGCTTTGTACGATGGTGATGTTAGTTATACATATGAACAACTTAATAATCGAGCAAACCAGCTAGCTACTTATTTATGTAATAAAGGTGCTGGTCCCGAAGTGGTTGTCGGCATTTGCTTAAATCGTAATGTCGATTTAATCGTAAGTATTTTGGCAACTTTGAAAACTGGGGCTGCTTACTTACCAATGGACCCAGTCTACCCAGAAGAGCGAATAGCTTACATGCTGGAAGATTCAAAATCACATCTTGTTGTGACACACAGTGAGCATCAAGGGTTATATGCTTCTAGTGAAATCGACCTGATCGTGATTGATCAGGTGCAAGCTGAGATTGAATGCCAAAGTGTGCATTTTGAATTAAAAGCTCAAAACCCTAAGGCTGCGGCATATTGGTTGTATACGTCTGGTTCAACAGGGCGGCCAAAAGGTGTTGTCATAGAGCAGTGTAATGCATTGAATCTAATTACTTGGGCGCAAAACCAATTTACCAATGAACGTGCCCATAAAGTTTTGTTTTCTACATCGATATGTTTCGATCTATCTATATATGAGCTGTTTTTCCCTCTACTTAGTGGAGGCAGCCTCATTGTTACAAGAGATATGCTAGCGATTGCAGAGGAGCCTTTAGCAACATCGCCAAAATTGCTAAATACAGTCCCCTCAATTCTATTGTCATTACTGGATGCCGATGTGCTTCCTAATTCTGTTGAAACTATCAACCTAGCAGGAGAGGCATTATCTCTAAGTGTCGTGGATAAACTATTTAAAAAGCGACCGGATATTAAGTTGTATAACCTGTATGGTCCTTCAGAGTGTACGACATATGCAACATATAGCGAGATTAACAAGGAGGAAAATAGCAACATAACAATTGGCTACCCCGTTTTAAATACTCAAGTGTATGTATTGGATGATAACTTTGCCACGGTTCCCATAGGCGTATCCGGTGAAATATATATTGGTGGAGAGAGTGTAGGGCGAGGTTATGCGCATAAACCAGCTCTAACAGCTGAAAAGTTCTTACCCAACCCACTTTCAAATCAAGGGGCTAGGCTTTATGCGACTGGGGATATCGGCCGTTATAAGGCCAGTGGTGAACTTGAATATCTAGGTCGTTCAGACCATCAAGTGAAAGTCAGAGGCCATCGTATTGAGCTAGGTGAAGTTGAGCAGTGTCTGGAGCATCATTCAAGTGTGAAGCAAGCCATTGTAAAAGTTGATGAACTGTCGGCTCAACAAAGCATTATTGTTGCGTATATTACCTATGCTGAGGCAGCCGAAGACCTCAGCGAGGACATGCTAACGAGACATGTTACCAAATACTTACCCATTTATATGTTGCCTGATGTATTCGTCTTTATTAATGAGGTACCACTAACACTTAGTGGAAAAGTTAATCGTGCAGCCTTACCTAAACCTGATTTCTTAGCTGGCCAAAGAGCAAAAGAGTTTATCGCACCTGCAACCGATATGGAGTGTTACTTGGCCTCTATTTGGGAAGACGTTCTAAATGTAGAGGGGATTGGTATTTTAGACGATTTCTTTGCGCTCGGTGGGAACTCTCTACTCGCCCTACGTGTGATTTTATTGTTTACGGAGGAGCAGAGTACGCCTTTAACAATTAGGGACTTATTTAACTTTTCAACCATCAAAGGGCTATCTGGGTTGATCGAAGAAAACATTGCAGCTGGTTTGGTTAGTACTCAGCCAGCCATGAAGATTAGCAAAATAGACCGTAGTCAGCGGTATGTTAAGTAACCGAATAATAAGGATTAATAATGATTGAAAATGAACCTTGCATCATAGATGCTGACAACGAGTTTAAGTTCTCTGTTCCCGCTTCATTTGCTCAAAAGAGTATGTGGTTGACTCATCAAAAGAGCCCTGATGAAGGGACCTACAATTTACCAACATGCCTAAAACTCACAGGCGCGTTGGATATTCCGCTACTGAAAAAGAGTTTCGACGCTTTGATTGACCGTCACGAAGCGTTGCGAACAAGGTTTACCTTTGAAGAAGGTGAAGTTTTACAGGTAATTGATGAAAAACAGAGGGTATCGTTCACTGAAGTTGAACTCTCATCGCATGAAGATGCAATAAAGCGTCTTCATGCGTTAGGTCAATTACCCTTTGACCTAGCAAATGGACCCTTGTTTAGAGTGCACCTAATACGAGTGATCGAAGATGAATACCTTTTGCTCATCAATATGCATCATATTGTAGGTGACTTATGGTCTTTGGGAGTGTTATCAAATGAGCTAGTGGAATTATATACTGCTTATCATGCTTCAAAAGCGCCAACTCTAGCTCCCCTTGAAGTTCAGTATGCAGACTACTCAGTTTGGCACAACGATATGATGGAGACTGAGCAATTCATGCAGCAAACACGATATTGGCAGTCCAACCTGAAGGATGTGCCTACATCACTTAACTTACCAGTTGATTTTGCGCCTAAAGCGGATCCCTCAAGTGAAGGAGATATTGTTGACATCTCGCTAGATAGCTCAATGGTTCAACAGTTAAACGATTGGAATAAGTCACAGCAAGTAAGTATGTTCATGTTGATGGCTGGTTTGTATGGTGTATGCTTGTCTCGTTTTTGTGCTCAAAATGACATTTGTATTGGATACCCCATTGCAAGCCGCCAACAACCAGAGCTTGAGAATTTAGTGGGGATGTTTTTGAATACCCTCGTACTTAGAATACGGTTATCACCATCAATGACCTTGGAGGAGGTCGTTCAACAGTCTCGTGATCTTGTTTTGGATGCAGATCAGCATCAATTGGTCCCGTATGAACAGCTAATTGAATTATCAGGCCAGTCCTTTGATAGTTCACGAAACCCTCTTTTCCAAGCCGCTATGGCCCATGCGGTTGAGTCTAATGATGTTATGTCGATGCCTGATGTGGCTGTGGAAACCTTGCCTAGCAGCCTGGAAGGATCGAAATTTGAAATTAGCTTTTATGTGACAGAAAAGATAGATGGGAGTATTGAACTGGGTTTCGAATACATGAATAAGCTATTTCGCCGCGAAACGATTGAGCGATTCGCCTGTCATTTTGAGTCATTAATTAAGCAGCTATTGAGTAATTCAAAAACAATACTCAGTGACTTAGATTTTATAAGTGACGACGAGCAGCAGATTATCGAACGACTAAATACAACTAAAGCGCCACGAGGCAAAGAGGTATTTACTCATCGGATATTTGAGAAACAGGCTTTGAAAAACCCTATGAGTGTGGCTGTTTGCGATCAAGACACCACTTATACCTACGGTGAAATCAACCGAAAAGCGAATAAACTAGCTCATTATCTCAAAAGCCAAAACTTGGGACCAGAAACAAAAGCTGTCGTTTTAATGGACAGGTCGATAGATATTGTTATTGCGATGCTAGCCACAATGAAAGTCGGGGCATCTTTTGTACCACTAGACCCTCAAGCGCCCACTGAGCGTATCAGAATGATGATTGAGCAGGTGTCAGCAACGCATATAATTTGCAGCCCAACGTTACAGGAAAAAGTTGAAGGCACAAGTATAAATACACTTTGTTTAACTCAGTCTTGGTTAGATAGCTACCAGAGCTCTGAAGATGACTTTATGGTAGAAATCGATCCATTAAACACAGTGTATAGTATCTTTACCTCGGGGTCGACGGGCGTGCCAAAAGCGATCGACATCTCACATCAAAGCCTACACAACGTATTAATGTGGTATCAGACAAAATTCAAAGTTGATGATTCCGCAAGAGCAATGTTAGCTGCAAAAATATCTTTTGATGTGAGTATATGGGAGCTTTGGAGCTATTTGGTTATTGGGGCCAGAGTTTACATTTATTCAGAGCATACCCAATCAATTTCGGCATTGGTAGAAAATATGCGGTTGGGAAATATTTCACATTCATTCCAACCCCCATCTGTTGCAGAGCTACTTTTGAAACAAACACTACCGAGTTCGTTAAAATATTTATTCTCTGCAGGGGATAAGTTGCATTGGCATCAACACGAGAATCAGCATGTGCAGGTTTTCGATTTGTATGGGCCAACAGAAGCGACCATCTTTGCAACATCCCATGAACCCTCTATTCGAAGTACGCATGACCTTCAGGGGACCAATATTGGTGCTCCGATCGATAATACCGAGATATATGTTCTAGATAGTGAAGGTAATCAGGTGCCGATAGGGGTCTCTGGTGAAATTCATATAGCTGGCCTTGGGCTCGCTAGAGGGTATTGTGATCAACCAAGTTTGACAGCTTCTGTTTTCGTACCAAACCCTTTCGGTGACGCTGGTTCTCGAATGTACAAGAGCGGAGATTTAGCTAAAATTACAGTTAACTCGGAAATTGAGTTTTTAGGTCGTATTGACAATCAGGTTTCTGTCCGTGGTTATCGAGTAGAGTTAGGAGAAATAGAAAAAGTTTTAGACTCACATCCTAGCGTGTTGCAAAGCACAGCGCTTGGCCTTGAAGATAGTTCAGGTGAGACACAAATAATGGCACATATTGTGCCATCAAATGAAGTTGCAGAGGTTGATGCTAAAGCGCTAGCAAACAGCTGCTTTAGTTTGCTCAGAGAACAACTACCTGATTATATGATCCCCGTAGAAATTGTGACTCATGCCCATTTGCCGTTAGATAATAATGGTAAGTTGGATAGGAAAGCGCTGGCAAAGATGAAGCCATCTATTAACGAAGCTGAATTCATTACTCCTAGAACGGTGATCGAATTAGAGCTGGCAAAACTTTGGCGAGAAGTTCTGAGTTTGGAAGAGGTTTGTGTAGAAAGAAGCTTTTTTGTGTTGGGTGGGCACTCACTGCGTGCCATGCAATTGTTAAGTTTGATAGAGCAGCGCTTTGGTATTTCACTGAGCTTTCAAGCTTTCTATGAAGCGGTTTCCATTGAGTTGCAAGCGCAAATTGTTTTTGAGCAACTGTTTACAGATTCTCAGTTAGCCTTAGAAAAAATCACCCTAGAAAAAATAGATAACGCTGTTTCTGAGTTTAAAGATTCGTCAGGGAATTTTATTCGAGTGGCTAAACGGACCGAGCAGAAGCCACGCTTCCCTTTGACCCTTGGTCAAAAAGGATTGTGGTTCTTAGATAAAGTTGGGCTCGCTGGTGAAGCATATAATGTACCTCTTTCTTTACGCCTTAAAGGTCACTTAGAGGTATCGACACTTGAGTCTTCAATTGAAGAGATTGGTAAGCGACATGAGATCTTTAGAACTCGCTTTATGCAACAAGATGGTGAGGTTTGGCAAGTTGTAGAACCTATTGGAGACGCAACTCTTCATCTAACGGATATGCATGATTTTATAAGTGAAGGACAAGGGCTCGAAGCTGCTCTGCAGGAATGGATCAAGCTTAAAATGGCATATCAATTCGATTTAGAGAATGAGTTTGCTGTTCGTTTTGAGCTACTTCGTATAAGTGCAGAAGAGCACATGTTGGTTATCGTTATGCACCATATAATAACAGATGCTGGCACCACCGATTTGCTGGAAGGTGAGTTGGTCACACTTTACAATGACTTTTCGAAAGGAAAACCGTCGTCGTTGAAGCCTGTTGAACTTCATTATGGAGACTATGCACTTCACCAAAGGAAAACTCTTGATGAGCAAAAGCTTCAGCAACAACTGTCGTATTGGAAACGGCATTTAGGCGATGTGAATCAGCCGCTTAAATTACCAGCCGATAAATGTCGTCCTAAAATACCAAGCTATAAAGGTGGGTTGGTTCAATTTACCTTGCCTCAACATGTAACACATCAATTGAGGACTATCTCGCAAGAAACAGATACATCCATTTTCATGTTGTTATTGAGCTCATTTAACATTTTACTAAATCGTTGGTCTGGTCAAAATGAAGTTAGAGTGGGTTTTCCAATCGCGGGTCGTAACTCCGTTGAAACGCAAGCTATGATGGGCTTTTTTGTTAATACACTAGCAATAAATACAACGTTCCATAATGACTTAACAGTTGAGCAGCTTATTCTACAAATCAAAGAGCATGTTCTGCAGGGATATGATAATAGTGACATCCCATTTAGTCAGGTTGTTACTGAGTTAAGCCCAAAACGAGAGATTAATCGAAACCCAATATATCAGGCAAACTTTACATATCTTCATGGTGATGATGCAGCAAGTGAAGAGTTTGATGAACTTGAAATTTCACATGTAATAGCAACGAATCGCACTTCTAAATTTGATATCTCACTGTTCATATCAGATGAAGATGATTGCTTAAGTGGCGGGATTGAGTTCAGCGATGACCTTTTCACCCATGAGACAGTTGAGTATGCGGTGCAAGTGTTTCAAACGATATTAGA
Source organism: Pseudoalteromonas luteoviolacea NCIMB 1942 (assembly GCF_001625595.1). Taxonomy (GTDB): domain Bacteria; phylum Pseudomonadota; class Gammaproteobacteria; order Enterobacterales; family Alteromonadaceae; genus Pseudoalteromonas; species Pseudoalteromonas luteoviolacea_A. The sequence continues at coordinate 11,841 of NZ_AUXT01000151.1, read as the reverse complement.
AAGTATTTCCCAGTGCCAAGCCCAGTATGTGTCGAGTATTCCACTCCTAACCACGTCGGAAGCTAGGAATGAAGTAGAAACCTGGAATAGTCATACAAGCGCAGAGTGCTCCGGTATGACGATAGGTGAGTTGTTTGAGCAGAGCGCAAAGGCTGCCCCTTTAAAGGTCGCTTTGGAGTGTGATGGGGAGAAAATGAGCTATGAAAAGCTCAATGGTAACGCCAATATTATTGCACATAAGCTATTGGCGATGGGGGTGTCGTCTGACCAACTAGTTGGGATATTTGCGAATCGTTCTACTCATTTAATTGCAGCGATATTGGGGGTGTTAAAGTCTGGGGGAGGATATCTTCCTATAGACCCTGAATATCCAATGGATAGGGTTTCATATATTTTAGATGATGCTAAGTCAAACATCTTATTAGTGGACTCAGAGCAAGAAGCCTTGATTGAAGCATTAGACCCAAATATCCAACTAATTAACGTTGAAACTTTACTAGTGTCTAGCGGTGTCAGTGAAAGGTCTAACCCTGACGTTAAGATCAATCCGCAAAGTATGGCTTATTGTATTTATACGTCAGGATCTACAGGTAAGCCTAAAGGTTGTATTACTACGCATAACAATATGACTCGACTATTTACTTCTGCCAAGCAAGAGCTACAAATTGGAAATGAAGACGTGTGGACGTTATTTCACTCCTATGCTTTTGATTTTTCTGTGTGGGAAATCTTTGGCGCGCTATTACACGGAGGAAAGCTTGTCATTGTTCCTAAGCTAGTCGCTCGTTCGCCAGAGCAGATAATAGAATTAATTGCTAAAACGGGTGTTACGGTGCTTAACCTAACTCCCACAGTATTCAAAATGTTTGCTCGAGAAGTGCTTAAACTATCAGAGAAAACATCAATTGATACTGTTAAGTACATCATTTTTGGTGGTGAAGCTCTGGAGTTGGGGTCGCTGCAAGGCTGGTTTAAAGAGTTTACCAATGAGCAGCCTCAATTAATTAACATGTATGGCATTACGGAAACGACAGTCCATGTTACCTATAGACCAATTACTATCCAAGATGTTCAAGGTCCATTGCAAAGCCCAATTGGGTATCAGTTAAGGGATCTGCAAAAATATATTCTAGACCCGGATTTAAATCCTGTACCAAGAGGATTCGCCGGTGAGCTTTACATTGCCGGTGCTGGACTCGCCAGAGGTTACCTTAATAAGTGTGAGCTAACAGCGGAACGATTTATAGCCAACCCATACTCAGAGCTAGGTTCGCGGATGTATAAAACGGGAGATGTGGTTCGATACATTGATGGTCACGACATGGAGTATATAAATCGTAGTGACCAACAAGTGAAATTAAGGGGTTACCGAATCGAACTAGAAGAAATTGAGGCGTGTTTACAAAGTCACCCTCAAGTAGAGCTAGCAGTGGCTAAGGTAGTGGGCAGTGAAAACTCACATGAGCGGCTATTGGCTTGGCTGGTGTGTAAAGATACCCAACAATTTGATTCAGAGTTAGTTAGAGATTATTTGGAACAGCATTTACCTTCTTTTATGGTGCCATCAGATATGGTGTTGGTAGATGAAATACCGGTAACTGCGCATGGCAAGTTAGATAGAAGCAAACTTCAGATACCACAGATCAGGACACGCCAAATACGCTCTTCAGTGATAAAGCCTTCGAACGAGATGGAATCGCAGTTAGTTGGGATATTTGAAGAAGTGTTGGGTATGGAAGTTAGTACAGATGATAACTTTTTCTCCTTAGGTGGAGATTCTATGTTAGTAGTTAATATTGTATATGCTGCAAGAGAAAGAAACATCGAACTTACAATCATGGACATTTTTGAGTACCAGACTGTCGGTGAGTTGGCGGTTGAACTAATGTCCGAAGATAGAAAAAATCGTACTCAAAGAGAGCTAATACCTTTACCTAGCGTGGTAGTAGAGGGGGTAGATACAGAGTCGTTTAGTGAATTCTATCCACTAACAAGCATGCAGCAGTCAATGTATGAAAATTATGTAGGCAACAAGAAGCATGGTTTAGGAATATACCATGCACAGCAATGGTTTGGTGTGATAGAGGACGCTCCCAATCAACAGGCAATGAAAGCGGCTATTCAAATTTTAATCGACTCTCATCCAGTGCTTAGAACTCGATTCTTCACAGATACAAAAGGAAATATTGTACAGGGAGTCAAAAGAGATGATCAGGTGTCGTTTCAAACACACGCTGTGCGCCACCTTTCGATAGAGCAATTGCGCGTATATATACATGAGTTGGTCGTCGCGGACCGCAGGCGAGCGCTTCCGTCCGAGGATGGAGTTGAAGGGCCACTGAGGTTTCATTGGTTGGATACTGCTGAACGTTCCTTTACATTAGTGATGTCGATAAATCATATGGTGGATGATGGATGGGGAAACCAGAACTTTTTAAGATGGCTGTTTGACCTTTATGAAAGGGTTAAACAAGGAGAAAACCCGCAATATACACCTGCAATGAATGTGTTCAAGGAACATGTTGCCATTGAACACGATATGCAATTTAACGAAAAAGCCAAGCATTACTGGGAAGGATTATCATTTCCAAAAACAGGTGTGGATACATTAGAGAAGAAAGGAGAATATGCGACAAACCACACTCATGTGATTAAATCTGTGCTAAATGATTGGACAAACAGGCTAGAGCAATGTCGCAGTCAAACTGGGGTTACTATCAAGGCATTGTTACTTAGCCAATTCATTCAGCTGATTGAATCTAAAGTTGCCAAGTCGGATGTGACCGTAGGTGTTGTATCAAATGGCCGAACAGCTCAACTATCCGATCCTATGGGAGCGCTTGGTATGTATTGGAACTTACTTCCTTTGTCTGTATCTAGCTCTAACAAAACATTTGACGAGCACGCATTAGAGGTGCATCAACGGTTAGTAAGTATGGAACCATATACAAATTATTCGCTTAAAAATATTTTGCCTGGCTCAGAAAAAGATAGTTTGTTTGCTAGTTTCAACTTTGTGAATTTCCACAATGAAATTGATGACGATGAAATTGCATTTGAGTTTGGTGAGCTAGGAGCATGGGATAAATTGGCTTACCCCCTAAACTTCCATTTATCATTTAGCCGAGCAATTGGTGAGCTCATGCTAATCATCAACTACGACAATACATACTTTACAGAAACGCAGGTAAACGAATTATGTGAAGCGTATTTTGAAAAGCTAAATATCACTCTAAATGAGATTCTGGTAAACTAAGTGTTAAGGATGTTGGTTAGGCTCAAAAGTTAGAACTGAGCCTAACTAACTATATTTTAAGGATTTGCCAATAAAATCTACCGACAATACGGTATATTACATGTTAAACTTGTTAATTTGTAATTGTTCGGCATAAAAAATATAAGAAAAACTATGAAGAAAATATATTTACTACTAATACTTTCAATGGCTTATAACGTCATAGCCAACCCTCAGTTTACTATAGATGAATCCCATCAAATACTTGTTTCTGAATATACAGGAAAAATTAGAACTTTAAATGAACAAGTAGTTGCTGCGAAAGCTGAGGGCTTTGTCGAACAAATCCCTAATATTGGCGACAAGGTTTTAAATAACCAAAGTTTGTATAAGCAGGAAAATAAGTTACTAAAAAGTGAATTAATTCAGAAAAACAAATTAATAGCTGCTCAAGAAGCAGTTGAGAAACTCTATCAAAAACAATACGAGAGAATGAAATCGCTAAACGAACGGCAATTGGGCGCTCAAAACGATATTGAACGAATGGAGGTCGATTTGATTAATGCGCAGTTGGCATTGACTCAGCTACGCTCCGAGCAAATTATTCTAGAACAAAAAGTGAACAGTTTGTCTTCGATTAGTTCTGTAACTGGGACCGTAATTCAGCGGTATGTGCAGCCTGGCCAGTACGTTTCACGTGGTGAGTCTTTATATCAATTAGTTGATATGGATCGCTGGATTTTGGAAATTCCTGTGCGAGCTTCTTTAACACGCGCTTTACCTATTGGCACACCGATAAAAATAAAGCTAGATACCACGTCAGATTGGATAGATATGCGGGTAATTGGAGTTGAAACTCAAACAGTAAGCAATACATTGGTCAATATTAGGTTGTTATCTAATGAAACGCTTCAAAAAGGGCTCTTATTTGATGGGTTACAAGTTTTTGGCAGCTATAAAATAGAGCTTCGAAATATGTATGTCCTACCTGCAAGTAGCATTGTTAAACGACAGGATGGCCATTATGTACGATTAGGCCAAGATGAAAGTTCGCAAGAGGGTCAACAAATGACAAAAATTAAAGTTGTCAGTGAAATTGGCCACAGAAAAATTGTTCAGGGAGATACGCTGAGGCTGAACAGCAAACTATTTACTTTTCCAACTTTAGGTGAGTAGAGGTGACACCATGAACATTTTACTCTCATCTATCAATCATCGACTCGTTGTGATCCTGATCTATTTATTTTTATTAACTCTTGCCTTCTTTTCAATCCGCTCAATGAATACCCAGCTGTTGCCTGTGGTTGATGAGCCAGTTGTGGCGATTGAGAATGTATGGAGTGGTGTATCTCCAGAAGAAATGGAAGAAGAGCTTATTAAGCCTATGGAGAAGTATTTAGTAAATATTGATGGGCTCAAAAAAATGGAGTCCCATATATACCCTGACTACGCATATATGACGTTGCGATTTCGAGATGGTATCGATAGACACACGATGTTGATGGATGTCTATAACAAACTAAATCAAGTGCCTTTTAGACCTCAACAAGCTGGCCAGCCAGTTGTGGGGGTGTTTGACTCACAGTTTCGTGCATCTATGGTGGAGCTATTCTTAGTTAATGAGGGTAATCGTCTACCAAAAACGACTGAAGAAAAGGCCGAATTTCAAAGGATGTTCACAGAATATGTCGAGCCAGCTTTGCGCAGCATTGATGGTGTCTCAGATATGAATGTGGTTGAAAACTTTGATCTTGGGCGTGTAACTGTCAATGTATCAGCGAGCCAGTTGACAAAATATGGCATAAAGTTATCCGATGTTAAAAGTGCTATTTTAGCAAAAAAAGATCTTTCTATTGGTTTGACTCAAGCAGAAAGTCGTCAACTGAGCGTTCGTTACTTGGGTAAATATGATGTTCAACAGTTAGATGAAGTCATTGTTGCTGTAAAAGATGATGTGATTATCTATTTGAAAGATGTTGCTTCAATCTTTAAAAGTTTGGAACCAACGGTTGTAAGATATTATATAGACGGATATACGGCATATTATGTTCGAGGGCTAAAGCTAGAGAGTGGTGCGGATTTACTAGCAACTACCAATGTCATACGTTCAGCTGTTGATGAGTTAAATAAAGGTCCGCTAAAGCAACATGGGTTTAAGCTGGCTATCACTTCAGATGATTCAGAGTCGGTTATTCAATCGATAGAGTTCCTATTTTTTAATTTGTTAGTCGGCACCGTGATAGCTATTTCTGTATTATATCTATTTACAAGAAATATCAGGGAAATCTTAACTATATTCACAGCAGTGCCTTGTTCTATTGCTGGCAGTATTGTGCTGTTATCGAGCTTAGATATTAGCCTCAACATCATTGTGTTGGCTTCAATTGCGCTGGCTGTTGGAATGATTCTAGACTCCTCGATAGTGCTGGTTAATCATATTCGAAATCAGCGAAATGCGACTTCGCTTGATGAAAAGGTAAAAGCATCAAAGTCGATTGTATCGGTACTATTTACCTCTACAATAACAACTATTGTAGTACTTATTCCAATTATATTTATGTCCAGTTCAGAAGGTCAGCTGTTCAAAGAGTTTTCTATAGCATTAAGCGCTACAATATTCTTTTCGTTCATTAGCTCAATAACAGTTGTTCCTGCGTTACTAAAGTATCAAGGAAAACACTTTATAGAGTCAGAAAATACGCTAAGTATGAACTGGTACCGCTTTTCAAAAAAGTGTTTGAATATAAGTAGTAATAAAATCGTTACTGTAATAATGCTTGGGTTTATTGTCTTACCAGTTTTTCTTTTTTATTACTTTTCTCCAAAAATAGACCTGATGCCAAAGGTAAATAGTAATACTTTGCAGGTATACTATACACTTCCGGGTAATGTTCATGCAGAAGAAGTGGAGAAATTATTTTTAGTTCCAATTATGAATGACATCGATGAGATTGTTAGTTCTGAATTGGAATTAAAGGATTATCGAGTTATTACATATAATAATAGAGAAGGGGAGTTGAGACTCTCTCCGAAAGATAAAAAAGCAATGGATGAACTAAAAGCATTGCTTGCGTCAAAACTTTTCAGCCGATATCCAAATGTTGATTTTTGGCCTCAAGTAGTACCGCTGGCAAATATTTCGAGTAGGGATACACGTTCCATTACATTACAAATACATGGTGATGATCTAAAAAAGCTCAAAGAATTAGGAACTTTCGCCCAAGAGAAACTAAAAGGTATCTTTCCTGATCTCTCTGTCAGAAATAAAACACCATTAGACTTTAGTAATGAAACTTTGAACATAATACCAAACCCTGAAGTCATAGCATTGTCTGCTCTATCTACAGAAGAGGTGGGCAGTTTAATTGCATCTTTAAATAACGGAGACTATGTACAGAGCATATACGACGAGGGGCGTGACTTTGACGTTTACCTTACTGTAGATAGAGACTCTATTGATGCTGGGGGCAATGAATCCAATATGTTCGATTTATTGTCAACACATATTTCTGTAGGAAATGAATCGAGACAAATTTCGGAACTAATAGATTTTGAATATACTAAAGGTCCGTATTATATGGTGAGGGTCAATGGTGTTAGGTCCATAATGCTTGATATTATAGTGCCTAGTGATAGAACAGTGAGCGACACACTCAGAGATATAAAAACAAAAATAGTACCTGAATTAGAAGATAGACTTCCTTCGGGTTACTTTGTGTCTTTTGGTGATAATATAAATTTACTTAAAGAGTTTATAAGTAATATCTCTGTAAACTTTATTATTGCCGGTTTAGTAATGTTAATACTATTGGTGGCTTTATTGAATTCGCTAAAGAGTGCAATGATAGTGGCGTGTACATTACCCGTTAGTGTGTTAGGTGGTTATGTGGCTATAGTAATAGCAAATATATTTGTATTCCAGCCCCTTGATGTTCTTGCTCTAATAGGGTTTTCAGTGGTGGTTGGGTTAGTAGTAAATAATGTAGTATTACTAATACAAGAGCTAAAAGAAAACTTGCCTCAGGGCCTTGAAAGAGCGATTCAATTATCATTAACTCATAGGCTACGGGCTATTGTAATGACAACACTAACTAGTGTCTTTGGTATGCTTCCATTAGCTTTAGTGCCTGGTAGTGGTGCTGAAATTTATAGAGGGTTAGCTTTAGTAATACTAGGTGGCGTTATATTTAATGCCATATTCTTGCCTTTGATGTTCCCAGTATTGTCTAGGCTATTTTTCAAAAATATAAATCAGGAAGTGAGGGAAGAAGAGCCAGCATTTAAAGGCGAAGCTCATATTGTGAAGTAACTTATAAATCAAAAGATACCTGATAGCCAGTACAAAATTTATTGTACTGGCTTTTTTTTAGGTGATGCTTATTATTCAATAAAGTGAAATAGTCTATGTTCCATAATTTTTAATTTTTACTCTGTTATTATGATTTTTATTCATTATTATCGGTTTTTCCTTGGTTTTTTAGCTTTTTAATTCCTTTTCTTTGATTTTTTACCCTTGTTAAGCAATTGAATAAAATAAATTATTATCCTATTATAATTCACAATTGATGGCTGGCTATATGCTGTGGGAGGGGCGAGTAATATTTGGCAAGGAAAAAGTAAGAAATAAAAAACACAAAAAATAAAAATAAATTAATCTTGATTATTAATTGAACTTTTCTTTTTTTTAATGGGAAGTTTAAAAGGAAATATTTGAATATGAAAACATACATTTGCAAAGATTGGAAATTTAACCCTGACAATCAGGAAATTCTTTATTTTAATGGCACCTGTCACCATTTACCGAACAGGTATAGCCTACTACTACAAGTTTTGATGGAGAATGGTGGTAATACAGTAACATATGATTGTTTACTGGAATCTGTATGGGGTACAAAATATAGAGATAATAGCACTATATCGTCAGTCGTATCAGATTTGAGGAAGCTCATTGGCTGTGGGTCTTCAGGGGAAAGGTTAATAAAAACAGTCTCTAAGCGGGGCTATCGATTTGTGGGTATGGTTGAGTCGATGCACAATTAGTGATTTGCTAATTGTTCCTGCGCCATAAAATGGCGCATATTTGTTTACCCACTTACTATTTTTAGTTCTTTAAAAGGTAGTTTAGAAGTACTCTAAATATTGAATTAAGTTTATGCATATGTATGTGAGAGGCTTTAGTGGCCTCTACTTCATTTTATAATCTGTGAAATGTTCATTAGTGCACTAGTTTTAAGTGACTTCCCAGTAATTGAATGAGCGTTTTCTATTAAGTCCAACGGTGTCCCCGAGGCAATGATCCTCCCTCCATTTTTACCTCCTTCAGGCCCCAAGTCTATTACCCAATCAGCAGACTTAATTACTTCCATATTGTGCTCAACTATGACCAAGCTATTACCTTCATTTTGGAGCCTCTTCAATACACTAAGCAACATTTGAGTGTCGGAAAAATGGAGCCCTGAAGTTGGTTCATCCAGTATGTATAGAGTTGTTCCATTTCTATTTGCAGATAGCGCTTTACTCAATTTAATTCGTTGAGCTTCACCGCCTGAGAATGTCGTGGCAGCTTGTCCGAGCTTGATGTAAGAAAGACCAACATCAATTAGGCTTTGTAACTTGTATTTGATACTTTCACTGGAGCTAAAAAAACTCATCGATTCAGCAATATCAAGCTCTAATACTTCGCTAATACTCAGTCCTTGGTATTTGACTTCAAGTGTTTGTTGATCGTATCTGAGGCCATTACACTCGTCGCATGTAACGTATGTATCCGGTAAAAACTGCATGTCTACTTTGATTTTTCCATGCCCTTTACACTGTTCGCAGCGGCCACCCTTCGAATTTAAACTAAAGTGCTTCGCAGTGTAACCACAGCGTCTCGCTTTTTTAGTCTGGCTAAAAACTTGTCTAATAACATCAAATATCCCGGTATAAGTCGCAGGTGTAGATTTTGGAGAACGACCAATAGGCTTTTGATCTACCAAGACGACATTTTTAATATGTTCAAAGTCTTTTAGGTTTCTAAAAGGTTGCGCTTCTAAATTTTCAGTTGCGCTAACTTTGTTCTGGAGTGCTGGGTAAAGAGTCTCTGTAATAAGAGTTGATTTTCCTGAACCTGAAACACCAGTGATTGCTGTTAGGCAACCGAGTGGAATACGCAGTTCGACATCATTTAAGTTGTTGCCTGTAGCGCCTTCCAGTGTCATCCAGTGGGGTGTATCAATGGTGTTTGCAGATTGACTGATTCTGGACTCGGTGCGATTCAAAAATGCCCCAGTAATTGAAGCATCATTCTTCATAACTTGCGTTAAATTACCTTGTGCAATTACCTGTCCACCCAAGTAGCCAGCACCTGGTCCTAAGTCAATAATATAGTCTGCATTGCGAATAATGGTTTCGTCGTGTTCCACTATGATCACGGTGTTTCCCGCATTTTTAATGTCGAATAACAAGCTCAATAGGTTTTGAACATCCTTTTGATGTAATCCTGCTGTTGGTTCGTCAAGAATATAGGTAATTCCAATAAGGCCAGCAACCACTTGACTAGCTAGCCTTGTTCTCTGCAACTCTCCGCCCGACAAAGTACTAGCCTGTCGAGACAAGTCTAGGTATCCAAGTCCAATTTTTTTTAGACAGTTCAGTCTTTTGTCAATCTCTGCAATGATTTTTTTGGCAGTATCATAGTGCTTTTTGCTTAAAGTAAGCGTGTTAAAATACCGGTGGACTTCATCAATAGGTAATCTAAACAGGGTTGCTAAGGTGTGGTCTCCGATATAAGAAAAGGCTGTACTTTCATGTAATTTACTTCCGTTGCAAGCTGGGCAACTTTGCTTGCTAAAGTACGATTCAATCTCTGCTCTTACATTGCTCGATTTAGTCTGCTTATAGCGACGCTCCATATCTCCAATGACCCCTTCAAACGGCTTCGGTTTGTCTACGATTTTTCCACCAATAAAAAACTTGAAAGGGATATAATCCTCACCGGACCCGTTCAGGATTATATCTTGATGTTGTTTCGCCATTTCTGAGAATGGGACATGCAGGCTAAACTTATAGAACTTAGCGACCTTTTCAAGCATGGGAAAATGAAAAAGTTTACTTGAGTCCCATCCTTTTATGGCACCATCTGCGACACTCAGATTTAGATTCTCAACCACTAAATCTGGATCGATTAATTGTTGAGCTCCAAGACCTTTACAAACAGGGCACACCTTATCCAGTAAAGTTTGTTGTTCAGCTGTCGCTGGCAATTGGGCTGCTTCATAATCGCACTCTGGGCATGATAATTTGTTTGAAAGTACTAAATCAGATTGTTCTGTATCATTTATGAATTGGAGCTTAGCTATCCCTGCTGAGAGCTCGAAACAGGTTTCTAGAGACTCGGACAACCGTAATTTGTTGCTCGGGTTTACCTTGAAACGGTCAACAACAAGCTCGAAGGTGTTTTGTTTTTTTTTCTTTATTTTGTGTGATGATTGTAGTTCATAGAGAGTGTTGTTGATTTTAGCCCTGACAAACCCTTGTATAGAAAACTGTTTGATTTTTTCATCTAGATCTTCAGCAGACGATATTTTTATTGGAGACAACAGCATCACTTTACTTCCTTGCGGCAGAGATAAAATAGTACTTACGTGTTCTTCTTTTGTTTTTTGAGTAAGATTTTTATGATGTATTGGGCAGCGTTGTTGGCCAATCTTTGAAAAAAGTAACCTTAGGTACTGATCTAGCTCTGTGATTGAGCCAACCGTAGACATTGGGTTTGCAATACGTGTATTTTGCGACACAGTGATGGTTGGAGAAAGCCCTACAATATGCTCGACATCTGGGCGCGGTAGTTGATTGATAAATTGCCTAGCATAAGTTGGTAGGGATTCTAAAAATCGACGTTGTCCTTCTGCATATAAAGTATGAAATGCCAAAGACGACTTACCTGAGCCTGATAGGCCTGTGATCACGGTTAACTTATTTTTAGGTATACGTACATCTACGTTTTTTAGGTTGTGAGTTGTGGCACCAGTTATAAGAATATCTTTATTCATGTCGTTTTTAATTTTTATTGTTGATAATAGCATGCAATCAAAAACTCTATTTTCACTATTTATATATTTTCTCTCCTTTTGTCTATTTCCCATAGGAATTGGTGGAGCAGGGTTACGTCTTTTAAAGTGATAAGTACCATGTTTCATGAAGGCAAGCTATGAGTGTCGACTAGAATTTATAAATTAAAGGTACTTCACTTGTCTTTTATTCAGGGCAAGATCACGAACTTTACCTTGACATAAATTTATGTTCTTATTTAGCTTTTTAATATATACGGTCTATTTATGCAGCCAATATATTGTTCGAATACTTCTCCACCATTGATGACCCACGGCAACAAGGTAAAGTTAAACATCAGTTATTTGATATTTGATTTCTGACAGTCAGTGCCGTGATTGCAGGTTGCCAAGGTTGGGAAGAAATCGAAGACTTTACTCATGACAAGCTCACTTAGTTGCATAAATTTGTGCCGTTAATTAATGGTGTGTCTCTTCACTATACCATTGCTCGAGTGGCAGTGCGGGATCGCACTTTGTTAAAAAATATGATCAAATAGCCACAGCTTTTAT
>NZ_AUXT01000150.1 GCF_001625595.1 Pseudoalteromonas luteoviolacea NCIMB 1942 | reverse complement strand
TCCCTTTTTTATTTTCTAGCATATGGATCAAATACTCACAGTGACTAATCTTGAGTTGCTTCAGTATTAAGTGCTTTTCTCGCCAATTTAGTTAGCCTTACCAATTCCATACGAACAGCTTTACTGTCCATGCATATATTTTCGAATTGAATGTAATAGTTTTTATCATGTGCTCTTAAGTAGCAGCCATCAGGCACAATAGTAGTCATGACGACCTCATTGGCCTCGACATCGTGAATAAGCTTGAGCATCAGCTGATTGGCATCAGCATGGTCGTCATTCATGTGTTCAACCATTCTCTTCTCATCTTCTAGTGTCCAATCTGGCTCTTGGGCATTCCATTCGTCTTTTTCTATCCAAAATATATGACCGAAACCACCAATGTAACGGACACGTTTCACTTCCATACGCCACAGCTGAAAATCGTGTGCTTGACGATATGATATTGCTTCTGGGTATTGGCGTTCGTAACGTTCAAGTAAAGCTTCCGACTCTTCGGCTGGTAAGGGGGCGGCGTCGCCCACAACGGTTACGCGGGCATGTGCATTTTGGTCACCTTCTTCGGCGGCATCAAATACCGTAGCGCACATGCGGCTGTCTTCATTGAGGTTGCGAGAGTGTTGTGCAATACCTGCAATGTAAAAAATAAGTCTACCTTGATTGTCCGTCATAAAAGGAGACACAGATCCAAAAGGATAACCATGAAGGTTTTTAGAGATTGTTGAGATCACACAGACATTTGATTGTCTTACTAAAGTGCGTGCTTCAAAAGCGGCCTGTTCACGCATTAGAGGCTCCTGTTAGCGGTTCTGAAAAAATCATAGGGATTTGAAAGCTGGGGTGCAAGTTTATTTGCATGCCAGCGCGATAGATAGGTTGTAGTACTTCTGGGCGCAAAACATCTTGTGGGTTGCCATCATGGTAAATATTACCATGGTGCAATAGTAAAATTCGATCAGCGTATAGAGATGCAAGATTCAAATCATGCAACACAGCAATAACGGTGTTGCCTTGTTCTGCAAATGCTTTAGCTTTACTTAAAGTGGTATGTTGGTGATGTAAGTCGAGCGCAGATGTCGGCTCGTCCAACAACATTAACTTACCTGTTGTGTGTTTTTTGTGAGCGTCTAATTGGGCAATACACCTTGCAAATTGGACGCGTTGAAATTCACCGCCGGATAACACAGTAACATCTCTGTCAGCCATTGACTCTAGTGCCATTTGTAAAACGATATCATTAACTTCGCTTGCTTGAGCATGGGCTGTTTCATAGTATGGGTAGCGGCCCATAGCAATTAACTCCGCCGCGCTAAATGCAAAATTGACACGGTTGTTTTGCAGCAGGATGGCACGTTGGGTCGCCAATTTTTGAGGGGCGTATTGCATCATAGGTGTGCCATGAAGTAATACTTCGCCCGAGTAGTCTAGGTCGTCGCAAATCGCACTGAGCAAAGTTGATTTACCCGCGCCATTCTCACCAAGCAAAACAATGAATTCACCTTGGCTTGCTTTAAACGAAAGGTCACGAATGATGCGTTTTTTACCGCGAGTAATGCCTATATTTTTACACTCAAGCATGGCTACCTCGCTTTTGTTTTACTAATTGATAAATAAAGAAAGGGGCGCCAAACAGGGCTGTCACTATGCCGATCGGTAACTCTGAAGGAGCAACAATTAAACGTGCGATCCAGTCAGCTAATAACATGAGCAAGCAACCTAGCAACATGCTCAGGGGCAACATTTTGCGTAAATCTGGACCGACTAACAGGCGTGCAATGTGCGGTACTACGAGTCCGACAAAGCCAACCATACCGGCCATCGCAACTGCACCACCGACACCCAATGCAACTAAGAATACAACTTCAGTTTTGAGTCGCTTGACATTAACTCCTAAATGCCTTGCATCTCGTTCTCCTAGCATCAAAGCGTTGATTTGGCGTTTTTTAAACAGTAATAAAATAGTACTGACAATGATGAGTGGGGCACCGTAAGCCATTGCCGACCAGCTAGCACCACCTAGTGAACCCATTTGCCAGTAAGTCATGAGTCTCAAAGAGCTATCATCTGCAAAAAAGCTAAAAAGGCCAATAATTGCCATCGCAATCGCATTAATAGCGACGCCAGCGAGGAGTAATGTTGTAATTTGCACCTGGCCTTGGTGATTAGCCAAACGATAAATAACACTGGTTATAGTTAAAGCACCTATGAATGCGGCTGGGGCAACCATCGCTTCATTTATAAAACTGACTTTAGGAGCGAGAGCGATAACGGCGATTGCTGCGACTGCCGCGCCACCAGTTACGCCCATTAAACTTGGATCTGCAAGTGGGTTACGGCAAAGAGCCTGAGTGGCTGCGCCACTGCAAGCGAGGACCGAGCCAATTAGTATTGCCAACAATAACCTTGGAAGCCTTATCTGTGACACAACACTCATCTGCAATTCATTAATATCAGCAGTCATAGAATCTGGTAGTAGCCATGCAATCGGCATTTTCCAGTCCCAACCGACAGGCCCACTGCTAAGAGATAACCAAGCTAAGCTGAGCAGTAATATCATACTCAGCCAGTACCATTTCATATGATATTTGGAATTTAGAATAGGAAGGGCAATGTTGCTCATAGCGCCTGCTTACGATGAAATGAATGGAGTTTTGCAATGGCTTCAGGTAGACGTGTAGTCATACCGAGTGACATCAATGAGTCCATTACCAACAAACGACATTCCTTCGCAGCGGGGATCAGTGCAAGCGCTGCTTGCTGACAGAATTGCTTTGGGCCTCCTGCACCATAAACTACATGGCTTGGGGCAACTAAAAAATCTGGGTCACTAACCAGCAAGGCTTCGCGATTAAAGGGCTTAAAGCCATTGTGGGTTGCAAGGTTTTTAATTCCCGTATAACCGAATAAGATATCGGGCACGGTTTCTTTACCTGCGACCATGACACCACGTTCACCTGCCGAAAGAATAAACAACGCCTTTGTGGTAGATAGCTTAGGCCTATTCGGAAGCTGCTGTTTAAGTGCCTGAATTAATTTCTCAGCTTGTGGTTGCTTATTGAGATCGACGGCAATTTGATTGATGAGTGTAAATAATTCGTCCACCTGTTTAGGTTTGTCATATAGTTTGACTGGGACGCCAGTACTTTTAATTTGTGTTATTACTTGCGGACGGCCTGCCCCTTCAAGCGTTAAGATCAGAGTCGGTTTTTGAGACAAAATCCCCTCGGCTGCTAAATCTCGGTAATACCCTACTTTAGGTAACGACACCGCCTTCGGTGGCCAAGTACTTGAAGTATCTACAGCGACGACATCATCACCCGCTTCTAATGCATAGACGATATCAGTGATGGTGCCACCTGCGACAACAATGCGCTCGGCAGCAGCATTAAAGCTCAATGCAGCCAAAAAGATACCTAAAAATATTGCGTATTTCATTGTTTTTCTCACGTTTAATTACTTGAGTTTTTGACCAATAAGCACGTTGTATGACGCACTGATGGGCCACTTATAAATCCTTTATGAGTACATTTATCCGATGAGGCAATAATACATTTGATAGAAAATAAAATCTATATGATTATAGAAATGCAAACAATTATCATTTGTGTTGCATGGGAAATACCTTTATAGTGCACAGCGAAATTTATTCGTTCTTCCTGTTTGAGGTTAAAAGATAATGTTTAAACAAACTACTATTTCGCTAAGTATTGCAGCAGCTTTCTTTGCTGCGCCAAGTTCAGTTGCTGAGCAATTTGAAAAAGACAGCGAGGTAATCGTAGTGTCGGGGTCTCGCATCGAGCAAAAGCTCAATGATGTAGCTGGCTCGGTAAATGTTGTCACCGAACAAGAAATTGAACGTGAGTTGGCAGTGGACTTGAATAGTGCATTTAAGTATCAAACAGGGATAACAACATCGGGCTCTACTGGAGAAGCCCAAGCGCTCAATATTCGTGGTATCGGTGGAAATCGAGTTGTGTATATAAAAGATGGTCGTCGATTAAATGATGCTTATTCAGGTGGCGGTGGTTTAATTATTGGACGTGGCTACTTTGATGTTGACAATGTAAAGCAGATAGAAGTAGCGAAAGGTGCTGCCTCCTCTTTATATGGCTCTGATGCATTAGGTGGAATCGTCGTAATATCGACTAAAAACCCTTCAGATTACTTATCTGAAAAAGACACTTATGCACAAGTTGGCCTTGGCTATTATGAAGTTAATTCCGAAAAGAGTACTACGGCAACGTTTGCTAAAAAGCTCAGTGACTTTAATGCTACTTCTATTCAGGTAACACGTCGTGATGGTGAAGGTGCTCAAAACTACCAAGAAGACTTACCTGGTTTCGATTACACGTCAAGCGCATTGTTACTAAAATCTGAGTTTAACCTTACAGACACAGAAAGCGTGCTGGTGACAGTTGACTACTTTGATCAAGACAGTGAACAAATCATTACACCATCTCAGGTAGAAACAAGAGATGACAATGAAAGCATTTCCTTTTCATTGGATTTTGATACAAGTGCTGCAACCGCGCTCTACGACAATTTAAATGCACAGGTCTATTACACGGACTTTGAGCAAACCAGTGATCAAGTGAGATGGAATAACGGTAGCCGCAGCCGCACAGGCCCTTACACTGATTTCAACGATTATCGATTTGAGCAGTCAATCTTTGGTACTCGTTTGGTATTAGACAAACAGCTGGAGTTAGGTACCGCTTCTCATCAACTAGTATATGGTTTCGACTTTGATAGTTATGAAACTGCAAGGCCGCGTTTTAAAACTCGTAAAGATGCGCAAGGCAACAAGCTCTTAGATAATGAAGGTCAAAAAACGTTCCCGGGTGCAGATACAACCATGCTAGGTGTATTTATTCAAGACAACATCACCTTGATACCGGATACCTTAACTCTAAATGCAGGGCTGCGCTTAGATCGCTATGAGATGGATGCAAAAGACAGTGAACTTTATACGGGGACTGACTTTGGTGATATCAGCGAGACAGCATTATCTCCTAAACTTGGTGTGGTATTTTCAGTGAGTGATAACTTAAACTTTGTCGCGCAGTATGCAAGAGGCTTTAAGGTCCCACCACATGACTTGGCATACCAAAGCCACGGGGTTGAACCTTTCTACCAAATCTTACCAAACCCAGAGCTAGATCCTGAAACCAGTGATAGTGTTGAATTTGGTGTAAAAGGTAATTTCGACTCTAAACAGTTTGCAGTAACTGTGTTCCATTCAAAATTTGATGATTTTATTGACAACAAAGTTGTTAGGATGGAGCCGAGCCAGATCCCTGGTATGCCACCAAAAACCTATTATCAGTACCACAACGTTGGCAAGGTAGAGATTGAGGGCCTTGAGGCGGAATTTACCCTATGGCTAAACGATAATGTGGCTTTGGACACGGGACTTACTTACACCAAGGGTAAAGACAAGGAAACTAATCAGTATATAAATTCTATCAGCCCTCTGAATGGCTTTGTAAAAGCGCGTTACGAGGCGGATAACTGGTCAGTGACTGCAGCTTTCAAAGGTGCTAAGAGAATGACCAAAGTGTCAGAAGCCAATAAAGTCAAAACTAGCGGTTGGGGTACAATTGACTTATATGCCGAGTATGACTTTGGTAACTTAAGGTTAAATGTCGGTGTATTCAACTTATTAGATAAAGAGTACATCCCATATGAAAGTGTGGCAGGGTTAGATGCGGATACAAATTTAAATCAATATACGCAGCCTAGTCGTAGTTTTGCGATCAACGCGAAGTACATCTTCTAATCGGAATTAATCTCCCTGATTAAACCCTTAGGCGCTATATTAATATGTAACGTCTAGGTCTTAGTAGTAAAGCCAGAAACGGATGTATATAATAGACGTCCGTTTCTTATTTTGGTCCGTATGAGACCTTTTTATAGAGTGCAATTGGCTTAAATTGGGCCAAGCGTGTCGAGATTGAGAATAAAATCTAAAACATGCTTGCATTGTTGAAAAAAACTCGTACAATTCCCGAGCTTCCCGTATTGGGAAGTTTTATCTTATTAATGAAAACAGTCAATCTATGTAGAGGACGGTATGGTAACTATTCGTTTGCAACGTGGCGGCGCTAAAAAGCGTCCATTCTATCAAATCGTGGTTGCGGATAGCCGTTTCTCGCGTGACGGTCGTTTCATCGAGAAAGTAGGTTTCTTTAACCCACTTGCTGCTGGTCAGGAAGAAAAAATACGTCTAGATCTTGCTCGTGTTGAACACTGGGTAGGTCAAGGCGCATCTCTTTCAGATCGCGTAGCTAAGCTAGTTAAAGACGCTCGTAAAGCGGCTTAATAGGCGTAAGTGTAACCATGAGTCAAGATAACACCTCGACACTCGTTGTCGGCAAATTAGGTGCCCCTTATGGTATTAAGGGTTGGCTTAAGGTGCATTCATTTACTGATGATCCCCAAGGGATCTTCGATTTCAGCCCGTGGTTGATAGGGCAACAAGATAAATGGCAAGCACTTGAAGTGAGCGACTGGCGTCGTCACAACAAGGGTTTCATCGCTAAATTTGCGAACATCAATGACAGAGATCAAGCAATGGCTTATACCAATGCTGAAATCGCTGTTAATAGTGAGCATCTCCCTGAATTACCAGAAGGGGAGTTTTATTGGCGAGACTTAATTGGTATGACAGTTGTAACCGATAAAGGTTATAACTTAGGTCATGTTGATGACCTTATGGAGACTGGCTCAAATGACGTTTTGGTTGTGAAAGCAAACAAAAAAGATGCATTTGGTCAGACTGAACGCTTAATCCCATTTTTGACAGATTCTGTCATCATTGAGGTTAAGCATGAAGAACGTGAAATTACTGTTGATTGGGATCCTGCATTTTAATGAGTGATCAGCAAAAACTTTGGGTTGGCGTTGTTTCGTTATTCCCTGAAATGTTTGATGCAGTTACTCAGCAAGGTGTAACTGGTCGAGCTGTGAAAAACGGTTTGATTGAGTTCAATTGTTGGAACCCTAGAGAGTACGCTACTGACAAACATCGCACTGTGGATGACAGACCTTATGGTGGTGGTCCTGGTATGTTGATGATGGTGGAGCCTCTCGAAAAAGCCATCCTTGCTGCAAAAGCAGCAGCTGGTGAAGGTGCAAAAGTAATTTACATGTCTCCGCAAGGGCGCAAACTAGATCAGCAAGGCGCTGCCGAATTGGCAAAGTCTGAAAAATTGATTTTAGTTGCGGGTCGATATGAAGGTATAGATGAACGGATCATCGAGTCTCATGTAGACGAAGAATGGTCCATCGGTGATTTTATTCTCAGTGGTGGCGAATTACCTGCCATGACACTTATCGATGCAGTCGCACGATTGGTGCCTGGTGTGCTTGGCCACAATCAGTCTGCTGAGCAGGACTCATTTTCGGATGGCCTGTTAGATTGCCCTCACTATACTCGGCCTGAAATATTGGATGGAAAGCAGGTCCCTTCTGTATTACTCAGTGGGAACCACAAAGAAATTGCAAAATGGCGCTTAAAGCAGTCGTTGGGCAGGACTTGGCTACGCCGTCCGGACTTGTTGCGTAACCTAGCTCTGACTGAGGAGCAAGCAAAGCTTCTCGCTGAATTTCAGCAAGAAAATGAAGCTTGTGGCTAGAAGACAGTTACTCCTAGGAATGTGAGAAATAAAATGGCAAAAGTAAACCAAAATATTATTAAAGCGCTTGAAGAAGAGCAGCTTAAAAAAGACGTACCTGCGTTCGGCGCTGGTGACACAGTTGTTGTTCAGGTACGCGTTAAAGAAGGTAACAAAGAGCGTCTACAGGCCTTTGAAGGTGTTGTAATCGCGAAGCGTAACCGTGGCCTTCATTCATCTTTCACTGTTCGTAAGATCTCAAGCGGTGAAGGTGTTGAGCGTGTTTTCCAAACACACAGCCCACTGGTTGATAGCGTTACAGTTAAGCGTCGTGGTGCGGTTCGTCGCGCTAAGCTTTACTACTTGCGTGAGCGTTCTGGTAAATCTGCACGTATTAAAGAAAAACTTAATTAATACGCGCATACTACCTATGCTTAACAAACAGGCCGCTTACAGCGGCCTGTTTGGTTTTAAATACAATTTCTACATACATCTCTATATTGCCTCTCGCCCCCTTGGGCATTAAATCGCATCACTTTTCATCGACTATTTTCCTCTTGATGAGGATCATTGCCTACAATTGTTATAACAACGAAAAAAGGTACTTTCTTAATATTAATTGTCCTGTTAGACTTGGTGTAATTATATATTTACTAGTGTAAATTAAGGTTTACGGTATGGGGATGAGAGAAGACTTGAGCTTGGATGAGCTGCGTGAACATATTGATACGTGCGATAGTGAGCTTGTGAGCTTACTAGCTAAAAGGCGTTTACTCACTGAGCAAGTCGGTAAGATTAAGCAACGAAATGGCGCTCCATTACATGCGCCGGAACGCGAGGCCGCTTTAATCGCAGCAAGACGAACTCAAGCTGAAAAGAAGGGGGTTAACCCTGAACTTGTAGAAGATATTTTGCGTAGAATGATGCGTGAAGCATATGAAAATCAGCAAAGTGAACTGGCCTGCGCTGAACCTGAATTATCTCCAATTGTGATAGTGGGCGGAGAAGGTGCGATGGGCCAACTGTTTGCAAAACAGTTTAAGCGTTCGGGCTATGACGTTAAAGTATTGGATAAAGCGCAGCAAAACAATGCAGCAGAAATACTACAAGATGCGAAGCTGGTTTTAATCAGTGTACCTATTAATACTCTTGAAGAAGTCGTTGCGAGCTTACCTGAGTTAAATCCAGAATGCATTTTGGCTGATATAACCTCTGTTAAGCAAAAACCATTGCGTTGTTTACTTGAAAAGCACTCTGGGCCAGTTGTTGGTTTACATCCAATGTTTGGCCCTGACATATCTCACTGGGTAAAACAAACGGTTGTTGCGTGTGAAGGGCGATATCCAGAAAAGTATCAAGGGCTATTGGAGCAGCTAAAAATTTGGGGCTGTTATATTGCCCCAATGGCAGCAAAGAAACATGACCAAGCAATGCAAATTATTCAGGTGATGAGGCATTTAACGACATTTGTGTACGGACAATTCTTGGCCCGTCAATGTCATACTCTAGAAGAGTTAAGAGCCTGCTCCTCTCCAATTTATCAGCTAGAACTAATGATGGTAGGGAGATTGTTTGCACAATCCCCCGAGCTTTATACCGATATTATGTTGGCACAATTTGAAGATGTAGAAGGGTTATTGGCAAGTTATCAAGACACCTTTGCGCAGACTTTAAAGAACCTTAAAAACCAAGATAAAGCAGAACTTATTAAAGGTTTTGATGTGGCTAAAACCTACTTTTCAGACAATGCACATTCGTTTTTGGCGCAAAGTAGAGGCCTCTTAAACAAAGCCAATGATGCTAAAGTACTCGGTTAATAGCCCTTTAGTTACACGGTTTTAACGAAATGCTCCGCTTGGCGGAGCATTTTTTATGGTACTAGTAGAGTCGCCCAGTCGTTTTCACGCTAGAGTGTGTTTAAATTGGGTCTACGGCTTTGAGGGATTCACTTTGGTAGCAGCCTAAGATCCTTACCGTTTGAGTATGCTCCTTCAGAGACTCAAGTGCTTTTTGCACATGCTCTTCGGCAATATTGGCTTGCAAGTCAACATAGAAAACCTCTTCCCAAGGATTGCCTGGTACAGGGCGTGATTCCAATTTAGTCATATTGATGCTGTGTTGCTTAAATACCATTAAAGCATCTGCTAAGGAACCTACTTGTTGTTTAGTCGCCATGATTAAGCTGGTTTTAGTTGGGATCTGCGTTGAGACTTGTAGCGGTTTGCGCGCAACCACAATAAAACGACTGTGGTTTTCTGCTTGGTTTGCTAACTCATCTTTTATAACTTCAAGCCCTTGGCTTTTCCCTGCTTGTGCAGAGCCAATCGCCGCACTTTGTTGTGTCTCAGCTGCCATTTTAATGGCACTAGAGGTTGAATCACATGTTTCTTGAATAATATCAGCAAGGCTTTGAATGAAGCGGCTACATTGTGCGAATGGCTGAGGGTGAGCAAATATTTTTTTGATATCTTTTAGTTCAACGCCTGGTTGGGCAAGTAGACAGTGTTCGACACTGTGTGTCACTTCTCCAACAATCGAAACTTGTGCATGCTGCATTAAATCGAATACTTCATTGATACTGCCTGAACTGGTATTTTCTATTGGTAATATGCCAAAGTCAGCTTTACCTTGCTCTACACTGGTTGTGATTTCATCGAATGATTGACAACCTAGCTCTACAAGCTTGCCAGGACGACGGCTGAAGTACTTATGACAAGCGAACTGGCTGTATGACCCTTGACCTCCTAAATACGCAACACGATGGGTATCATTGACGGTGCCAGGGTTCAAACTCTTTTGCAGCATGGCTTGTTGATTCAGAACTGAATCTTCCAAAATGACTTGAAAAACATTGTTGATATAGAAAGGGTCCAAGCCCAAAGATTTACCATAATGTATGAGTTTTTCCAGCAGTGCTAATTCTCGCTCTTCATCTCTGATGGGCTTATTGTTATTGATCTTATATTCCAGTACGCCATGACTAATGCGCCTGCGTTTTGCTAATAGTACTAGTAGCTCAGAGTCAATTTCATTGATCTCTGTCCTTAATGCATTCAATGTATCTTGCGTCATGGTCCTCACTCCCATTTTGCCAAAAAAAAAGCCTCCCAGGTTTGGGAGGCTTAGCTATTCGTTGTTACGCGCAAACAGATAAGCCTCCTCATCTAAAGAAGCTAAAAAAGAAAAAATAAGGTCGCGTAATGAACATCATATTTTATTTAAGTTTAAATTCGTAACATTGAGGTTATTATTAACACATAACATTGTAGGAATACAATAAGGTATTTTAATTTATGCTTGAAATGGATTGGCTACGAATTACGTGATCTGATATATTCAAAGCACTTTATTAAAAAAAACATAACTAGGTTAAGGTTTTATCGTGGGCAATCGCCGTCCTCCTTCACGTTTCGGTGCGAATTCATTGAGCGTGAAATTATCAATTTTGATTTCAGCTGTCTGTGTTATTGCAGGGGTTTTTGCTGCTGCACTGATGCTTAAGTCGGAAGAAAAACACCTAGTAGAGGCGGAATTTAAGCAATTATACAGCATCAGCGAACAAGCCATTCAACAGTTTTCTCAATATCTCGAGCTGAAAAGAAACTTAGCACAACAAACTAATGTGGTGGTATCAAAGCGATTGTTACCCATTGTCGATGGCAGCGTCACTAGCGCTAGCGAACTGTCATTAACTTCGGCCTCTGGTCGTACCCACAGCGTAGCACTTAATGGGATGTCCGCAGCTTACATGCTGAAAGAGGAGCTATCCGCGACAGATAAAGTATTGTTTAAGAGTTCTGAAGCCCTGTGGAATATTCTGTCACCCATATTACTACAAGACTTTTTTAACTTTTATTTATATACCACTGAAGATTTCGTTCGTATTGCACCTCCTAATTCAGTGCTGTTAGACGACGAACAGAGCCGCCATGCAAATATACATGCTCAGCCTCTATTGCGTGAAGAGCTAAACCCAACCAGAGAAGCAATTTGGTCTGATGTTCACCACGACCCTGTTTGGAATAAGTGGGTTGTGAGTATATTAGTACCTCTTTACGAAGGGGATACTTATCGTGGGTTTACTGGCAGTGATATTGAGCTGGAAACTTTACTCGCAAGGTTGCCCAAACCCAATGCAGAACAAAGCTACATTATTTTTGACAAGCAAGGGCGGGTGTTGTCTGCACCTAGTTTGCTCAAAGCAACGTCAAGGTCAGAACTCCTGAGTAAAGATGCGCTACCTAAATCAATTCAACAGGTAATAGATACAGCGATTAAAGTTAATTTACCCAGTTTTCAAGATGAATTTGTCTACGCTGAAACAAGCCACATTGCAAACGTAATGCATTTGGGTGCGTTAGATTGGTATGTTGGGATCTACAAGCGCAGAGACACAGCATTACATGCTTTAGAAGAGCTTAAAGTAAAGTTTTTTGGCCTGTTCATACTCTATGCAGCGTTTGTTGCCATGCTACTTCATCAAGTGCTCCACCACTTAATACTGAAGCGTATTAACCAACTTGTGAAAGTGCTTATTAGTTTCGGCCGAGGTCAGTGGGACCATCCAAAGTTGTCAGACAGTGACGATGAAATAGGGCTGTTGAATGCGTCATTCAATGATATGAGTGATGATATAAAAAAATTAGTAAATGGCCTCAACCAACGCATCAATGAAAAGGAAATTGCCGAAAAAGCCGCTAATCGCTTGTCTAAAGCAGTGGCTTTCTCAGGCACAGGTGTCGTTATTACCAATGAAAGGTTCAAGGTTGAGTACGTCAACCCCAAGATGGTAGAGATGACTGGGTTTTCGGAGTCTCATTTTCTAGATTCGCCACTGCTTAGTATCATTTCTAACGAAATGGCAATCTTAATAGATGATATAGATTTTGACCTTAGAAGCCGGAATTATTGGCGTGGTGACACCTTGCTGCAAAGTAGTAGCAACGAGCAAATTTGGGTTAGCTTGAGTATTTCTCCAATACGAGAGAATGGGGGCCGTATCTCAAGTTACGTCGCCTCGGCACAAGATATTTCATTTGTAAAAGAAAGCCAAAGAAAAATGGAAGAGTTGGCTTATTTCGATACGTTAACTGGTTTGGCTAATCGAACCTTTTTCCGAATGCAGTTACGTAAGTCAATGGCGTTGGCATCTCGCGGTCATTATGCATTTGCCTTGTTTTATTTTGACCTTGATGAGTTTAAACGTATTAATGATACGCTGGGCCACGACGCTGGCGACCGATTACTAGTTGAAGTTGCAGACCGGTTGAAACAAAGACTGAGAGCTGAAGATACAATAGCGCGATTGGGTGGAGATGAATTTGCTGTACTTTTGAGTGGTATCAGTAAGCGTGATAATGCGATGGATGTAGCACACACGATTCAAAAAACGCTCAGCGAACCAATCTCATTAGGAAATAATGAGGTGATTGTCAGTGCCAGTATTGGTATTACGCTTGCGCCATTTGATAGTCAGGAAGAAGAGCAGCTGTTAAAGCATGCTGATTTGGCGATGTATGAAGCGAAAGCCAAAGGTCGTAATACGTTCCATTTTTACTCTCAAGAGTTAAATGCAGCTGCTAACGAGCGACTTCATATAGAAAATGAACTGCGACAAGCAATAAAAAGCCAGCAATTTTCACTGCAATATCAACCTCAGATTGATAGCAAAACAAATAAAATTGTCGGCTATGAGGCTTTGATTAGGTGGTTTCATCCGACAGAAGGGCCTATATCGCCAACAAAGTTTATTCCAATTGCTGAGGCAACTGGACTAATAGTGGAAATTGGCACTTGGGTTTTACAAGAAGCGTGTCGCTTCTCGGCTTTACTGAAGTCTAAAGGCTATACAGCGGACATTTCAATTAACTTATCGGCGCGACAGTTTAAGGATACTCACCTTATCGAAACTATCTCGGAAACGTTAAGTGAAGTTGGGCTTCCACCGGCTTTCTTACACTTGGAGTTAACCGAGAGTATGCTTATGGGTGATGTTGAGGCGGCCATAGAACAATTAAAAGAAATGAAAAAGCTGGGTGTTTCATTGTCAATAGATGATTTTGGCACAGGCTACTCATCACTGAGCTATCTTAAGCGATTCCCTGTTGATGTGCTTAAAGTAGACCGCTCGTTTGTTAAAGATATACCTGAAGATACAAATGATATGGAAATTACTGCAGCGATTATAGCAATGGCTCAAAAGCTTAGTATGAAAGTGATTGCTGAGGGTGTAGAAACTGCGGAGCAAGTAGCATTTTTACAGAGAAATAATTGCCATATTGTGCAAGGTTATTATTACAGTGCGCCATTGACAGAACAAGACGTGTTCGGTCAATCACAAGATATCATGAAAGCTGCAGGGAATTAGCCCCCTGCAATTTTTACTTTAAACCCTTGAGCGATCAGCAAACCTTTCAGCTTTTCGCGATCATCACCTTGAATCTCGATAACGCCTTCTTTGACGGCGCCACCTTGTCCCATTTTACTTTTAAGTAATTTGGCTAGTTTTTTCAAGTCGTGTTCATCAGGGTTTATCCCGACGACTAGCATTACTCCTTTTCCTTTTCTGCCTTTTGTTTGACGTTCGATTCGAATATGCCCGTCTTTGAAAAGTTTTACTTCGGGTCGTTGCGACTCGTCATCAGCTTTGATCCTGCCAAACTCGGTAGAAAAGACCAAACGAGAATCTGACATTGTTTACTCCAAACTTATTTTATTAGTTCGATAGTAGCAAAAAGTGATTTACCAAGTTATATTTTTTTGGCGAATTTGCTTAATACGATTATATTTAAAACAGAAAGATGGATAACAATACTAAACTTTGAGTAGGAGCTTGCAATGAGCCTGAGCAAAAATGCTTCAGCTGATGGAAAGACTTTAACGATTCAAATTAAAGGAAAATTCGACTTTAATCTAGTGCAATCATTTCGCCAAGCCTATGCAGAGGTTAATGACGAAACAGAAAAAGTGGTTGTTGACTTAAGGGACACTGACTATATGGACAGCTCTGCGTTAGGCATGTTACTCAACATGAAGAAAACCCTCGGTGACTCTGTTGGGAGTATTCAAATTAGCAACTGCAGACCTCAGTTGAAAAAGATTTTGCAGATCTCAAGATTCGACAAAAAGTTTGAAATAGACTGATTGCATTAGATCACAAAATGCTAATTTTAGTCGTTGATGACCAGCCCTTAAATTGCCGGCTGTTGACAACCATGTTGGAACACCAACACTATGACGTGTTGGTTGCAAACAATGGATTGGAAGCACTGGAATTAATAAAGCAATATGAAGTTGATATCGTGTTGCTAGATGTCATGATGCCCGTCATGAATGGTTTTGAAACAGCGCCTAAGATCAAAGAGCACGCTGGAGACGTGTATCTTCCTATTATCTTTATTACAGCTCTTGAAGATCACGCAAGCTTTGAGAAGTGTTTGCGAGTTGGCGGTGACGACTTTATTCACAAGCCATTCGATAGAGTGATTTTGTCTGCCAAAATACGCGCTCATGCGCGAACAAGAAAACTCAGTAAAGAAGCTAATGAGCAGAAAAAACAGCTTCAATACCATTATAACCAGACCGAAAGAGAGCATGAGATTGTAGAGCATATATTTCGTAATGCGCTTTCGGGGCAGCAAAAATTTGAATCGATTTGTGATTTCCATCTATCACCAGCTTCGATGTTTAACGGTGACATGTTTTTAATGGCAAAAAGTCCCATTGGCGGCTTTTATTGTTTATTGGGAGATTTTACGGGCCACGGCTTAGCGGCCGCTGTGGGTGCTCTACCAGCTTCCAGAATTTTTTACACCATGGTGCAAAAAGGTATGGCTGTAGGGGACATAGCGACAGAATTAAACAGTTCGTTATATACTTTGCTTCCCGGTCATATGTTTTGTGCAGCAGCGATAATTGAGATAAGCAGCTCAGGTAAAAATATTTCAGCATGGATAGGTGGGCTACCAGATATTTATTTGATCAACAGGCAAGGTGAAATACTCAAAACTATTGAGTCTCAGCATATGGCGTTGGGTATCCTAGATGAAGAAGAGTTTGAGAGGACCATTCTACACCTAGAAGTTGAAGCAGGTACGCGGCTGGTCATGGCGACGGATGGCATCATCGAGAGTGAAGGTCCAGATGGCAATATGTTTGGTGAATCTCGCCTAATTGATACCTTGGGAAGTAAACCTGAAATATCAACCCATGAAGTCATAGATTACGTGAGAAATTACTCTGAACATGCTGAGCAACAAGACGACCTTAGTATTGCGATTGTTAACTGCCTGCCGGCAGTGCAAGAAAGCAAAACGAAATCGAATTACTCATCTATCCCATTTGATGTATCAGTGTCGCTTGATGCTGAGCAAATGAAGACCACAGATCCTGTCCTTGAAATTGTTAATGTATTAAGTAGTGTGGAAGGGGTGGATGCGCACCGGTCAAATATATTCTTACTCTTGTCAGAAGCTTATAATAACTCGCTTGATCATGGGGTATTGGGGTTGAGTTCTGACTTAAAGAACCAAGAAGATGGCTTTTTTGAGTACTATGCTCAAAGAGCAGATACACTTGCTAAACTATCCGATGCGTCAATCGAAATTTCTGCAGCTTATTGCCCTTGCGCTAGCAATATTACCTTCGAAATTTGTGATTCAGGATGTGGTTTTACACCCTCTTCAGCGCAAACTGATGGTTACTCCTCAAATGAACATGGCAGAGGGGTACAGCTACTTTCTGAAATAGCCGATAGCGTCACATATAATCAGATGGGAAATCAAGTTAAGCTTGTCTACGCACTTATTTGAAATACGTCACACCTTATGTAATTTTTACCCCCAAAGCCCTGTCTTATTACACTTGAATTAATAAAAAATTGCTCTGTTCTATGGCCACATAGTAATTTGCATGTTAGATTTGGTTTAGATACATAGATGTTTGGATGGCCAAATGATTTCAGCGTACTTAGATAAAACACAGACAACCCTCGATCCAGCGTTAGTTAAGAGTAAAATTACGATATTGACAGAGCACCTTTCCACGCAGCATGCCCAGCCGGTATGGTCATATAAAATTCCCGAATTGGGTGAAGGTGGTAGTTGTAGTCTATTTGGACACTTGCAAGAAGCCCCATTCCTACTTAACGACTACATTGATGATAGTGAAGAAAATGATGCGAGCTTATCTAAGCTGCAAGCCATCGTGGAGTTTGTTCACAATCAAACTGGCGTTGATTGGTTTGGTATTTATCAAGCAAGGCCTATTGAGGAAGAGCAACAATTGCTGAAATTAGCATATCAGGGGGCTCCTAGCAGGCCGTTATTCCCTATTAATGAACAATTTGCTGGCACCTCAAATAATATTCAAACGGTTATGTCAGCGCGCTCGAGAATTATCAATGATATCCCAGCCTATATCGCTCAAGGTGGTGAGTACTATACTTGCGATCCAAAAGTACAGTCTGAGGTATGTTTACCATTGCTTGATGAAAATTTTGAGTGTGTTGGGATCATTGATGCTGAAGCATTTAGTAAAGACTTTTTTACTGCTGACAATTTATCTGTACTTGTTGCTGCATGCATGAAAATAACGCATTACCTTCCACATTAACAAGGCTCGTCTTCTTGTTAATTTGTGTTAGTATTGGTGGCAACTTTAACCCCATGGCTCTTACGCAGTATCTAGCAATTTAAATACTAAATGCTGGGCAGGGATTACGAAGTAAAGCACGCTTTTATTCTGTCTGTCATTTTTGCGTACCAGTTTTAATAGGAAAAGAAATATACATGTTTTCAGAACTAAAACCACTTCCTACAGACCCTATTTTGGGCCTTATGGCAGCTTATAAGCAAGACAA
This sequence comes from Pseudoalteromonas luteoviolacea NCIMB 1942, assembly GCF_001625595.1. Lineage (GTDB taxonomy): Bacteria > Pseudomonadota > Gammaproteobacteria > Enterobacterales > Alteromonadaceae > Pseudoalteromonas > Pseudoalteromonas luteoviolacea_A. The sequence continues at coordinate 137,116 of NZ_AUXT01000150.1, read as the reverse complement.
TAACCCTAATAAAATTGATTTGGGTGTAGGTGTATATAAAGATGAGCAAGGTGCTACACCTGTGCTTAAAGCTGTAAAAAAAGCAGAAGCATTTCGCCTAGAAAATGAAACAACAAAGTCTTACATCGGGTTGGCTGGAAACTTAGACTTTTGCTCGAAGATGGAACAACTTCTATTGGGTGATAGTCATACCTCACTATTGGCTAATCGTGTACGCACGGCGCAAACGCCAGGCGGCACAGGTTCATTACGTGTTGCTGCTGAGTTTATTAAACGTTGTAATAAAGACGCAACTGTTTGGGTAACCACACCAACTTGGGCGAACCATATCAGCCTGTTTGAAGCAGCGGGGTTGAATGTTAAAGAATACCCATATTACGACTATGAAAATAAAGGTCTTCTGTTTGACGAAATGATCGACACGCTAAAGCAAGTGCCTAAAGGAGACGTTGTTTTAGTGCATGCGTGCTGTCACAACCCAAGTGGTATGGACTTAAATGCTGAACAATGGCAAATTTTTGCAGATCTTGCAAAAGAAGTTGGTTTCACGCCACTAGTAGATATTGCATACCAGGGTTTTGGTAGCAGCTTAGATGAAGATGCAAAAGGTCTTCGCTTACTAGCTCAGACGGTTGAAGAGATGATTATCTGTTCTTCATGTTCTAAGAACTTTGGCCTATACAGAGAACGTATTGGCGCATGTTCTATTATCTCTAAAGAAAGCGCGACAGCGGATATCTCAAACTCTGTATTACTAAGCGTAGTGCGCAGTATCTATTCAATGCCTCCAGCACACGGTGCAGACATTGTGAACACGATCCTTTCAAGTGACGAGTTAACACAGCTTTGGCATGAAGAATTGGCTGAGATGCGTAACCGTATCAATGGGCTGCGTAGTCTTGTTAAAGATAGCCTGGCACAGAGAAATACAGGCCATGACTTTTCATTTATTGAGCGTCAGCATGGTATGTTCTCGTTCCTAGGTATTAACAAAGAGCAGATCGATCGCTTACGTGAAGAGTATTCAATCTACATTGTTGGATCAAGCCGTGTAAATGTTGCGGGCATCAGTCAAAGCAACATAGATTACTTTTCAGATGCTGTTGCAGCAGTGCTTAAGTAATCAGCTTCACTGCATTATAAAATTAAAATGCCCAACATTAGTTGGGCATTTTGCGTTTTGTGGGACGAGTCAGTAATTAATGGCACTATACGAAATCAAGCCTGTTTAATTACTGTAACCTTATCGTCGTTGGTTTCTTCAGATTTTTTTGCTGGCTTTTTTGCTTCTTTCTCAGTAGCGGGCTTGCTGCCTTTTAATACTGAAATAAAGTCGTCTTTATATTTTGCCATCTCGAGCGCCAGTGATTCCACTTGTTGCTCGCTCAGTGGCACATCGACTTTTTCTAACATGCCTTCCAAAGCTTCTGCGACATCCAGCATTTTATCGTAGGCGTCAGCCTCTTTTTTGCTAGTAAAAGTCATTCGTTCTACTCCATTTCTTTCAACCACATATTTTACAACAACAGCCATGATCACCTCCATAAAACACTGTTTTTTTATACAGTAAACCTAAATGGGTTTTAATGCAACTTAAAGTCGCTTTATTAGACGCTCAAGATGAAAAAAATACAATGAAAATATTCCTATTCAGTTTACAAACTATGAGGTAAAACTCTATGTTTATTAATGCCAATAAGGCATACAAATTTAAATAGTTTCAATAGGAGGGACTTCATGCTATTTAAAAACTTATGGACCGCAGTGTTACTCATTTGGGCACTTATCTTGTGTAGTGTCACACAGGCCGAAACCCAAAATGTTATGGAAGAAAGTAATGCGGTCATAGTTAACATCAACACAGCTACAGTTGAGCAGTTGGTCACCTTGCCAGGTATAGGGTTGTTAAAAGCTCGCGCGATTGTTGCCGATAGAGAAGAGGTAGGGGAGTTTAACGACTTTGAAGCATTAACAAGGGTGAAAGGGATAGGGAAAGGTATTGTCGACAAGCTTAAAGAGCGAGTCGTGTTTCAGTGACGTGATGGAGTACAGGGCCTATGCTGGGCCCTGCTCAAACTCTTTTAGTGCATTGTCTAAGTATTTAAATGCAAATTGAATTTCCACCGGGACTGTAAACAAAGGATAAGCTAGGCCAGCAATAAGTAATACAGGTAGTAAATAAAAGCCTTCAAAGTAAGCTAGTGCCATAAAAAAAGGTGTCAACAGCAGCAGTTTGCAAACGGCTAAAAATACTTTTTCTTTGCCATTTAGCATGCTCAATGCAATCGCTTTAACTTTTTGTTTGTCTCTCAAACTAAGGGAAGACAACTCTGGCACTTGGCTTAATCTAAAAATCATATGTTTCTCAATGTTACTTCTTAAATACTATAATAGGCGCAAATATTATAAAGCCAATCGCGTAGGCTGCAAAAATAACTTCCATCCAACCAGGCATAGAAAGTCCAGCAAACGACCAATCTATACTTGAGCAGCTGCCAGTGACTGCGAAAAATGAGGGGATCCACTCATGTAATGGTACGGGAAAATTAGGCTCAAATGCGCATGTAAATGCAAAAGGATCGGTCGTGGTTTGCATGTCAAGATGTTCACGAGCAAGCAACCAGCCCCAAATGGCGGAAACACCCCAGCCTGCTGTTGCGATAAGTCGCACCAAATAGTTACCTTTACCACAAAGCCCGATGAGAGATGCGATTAACAGGCCTAAGACAGCGGTGCGCTGGTAGATACACATTACACATGGTTCTAAGCCCATGGCATATTGAAAGTACAATGCCACAACTTCGAAAATCAAGGCACTCATAAACAAGATTGCCCAAGCAGTGGTTGAGCGAGAAAAGTTCGCCAATTTATCCAACATACTACCTCCTTATTTTGCCGCTATTATGGCGATGTATACTACACATCGCAATGTCTTTGCGATGTCGGTGATGTTATTGCGTGAGGTATTTCCCCTTCGCAAATTTTTTTTGTGTTTTTAATGGGAACAACCAGAGAACCAAAGCTGATTACTGACGTTAACGCCACCCTATTAGATAACATGTCCCATTTACAAACTAAAATTTTGTATTTCTGACAGTTTAATTTCAAGTTTGTTTCGTAAATTTATTGGATTTTGGACGAAATAGATAAGCACATTAAAACGAGAACTCTTCAGGTATGCGTACGGCATCACATTGGTGCATTAGATTAAAGGTGAGTGCTGAGCTAGGTTAGTTGTTCTACAGAATAGCTGGAATGAACCTAAAATAGGGATTGCGCAGTATTTAATAGTCTCCTGTATTGTTGTTTGCCGCTATGTTGTTTGGTTTATTTCAAATAAGAGAGATCCATTTACGATTGTGATTGTTGATCAGAATGGTATTACTGCTCATCAATTTGCAGTTACGCTTGTTACTTTGCAGCCATCTGGTACAATCAGTGGATTAACGAGTTGCATTGTCGTGAATCGCCTGCTAGCAAAAGCAATGTGCTTCATGAATACAACGCCTTAAGTTGTAAATTTAAGTGGTGCTAAATGAGAATTTTTAAAGCCAAGAGCCCAGCAGGTTTTGCTGAGGAATACATAGTTGAATCGATTTGGAATGGTGAGTTTCCACCGGGTTCTATTTTGCCTGCTGAACGTGAGTTATCAGAATTGATCGGAGTAACTAGAACAACTTTAAGGGAAGTACTTCAGCGTTTGGCACGTGATGGCTGGTTGACTATTCAGCATGGCAAGCCAACCCGAGTAAATAACTTCTGGGAGACTTCAGGTCTTAACATCTTGGAAGCGTTAGCTCGCCTTGATGAAGACAAAGTGCCTGAGCTTACAGACCAATTATTATCAGCTAGAACTAACATTAGTGCGATTTATACACGTGCTGCAATTAAGCTAAATGGCGCAAAAGTTGCGGAGATTTTGTCTCAGTACGATGAGTTGCCAGATACAGCCGAAGCATTTGCTGATTACGATTATCAGGTACACCACCAACTGGCTATTGCTGGCGGCAACAAAATCTATGTTTTGATTTTAAATGGTTTTAGAGGTTTGTATTCAAAAATTGGTTGTCATTATTTCTCGGAGCCTAAAATCAGAAAAATTACGCGAGAGTTTTATCGTGATTTAACTGAGTTGGCGAAGCAAGGGGACCATGACAGAGCAATTTCTCTGATCCGTAAATACGGTCATCAGTCTGGCGAGTTATGGCAGCATATTCGAGCTGATATGCCAGACGGCATTATGGATTAACCATCGAATGAAAAAGCTCTAATTAGGAGCTTTTTTTGTATCCAAAATCCTATGTCATCGAATTTATAGATTGTACCTATCGGATAATTCGATTGTTATTTTGGGTAAGAGCTGAATAAACTTAGGCAAATTTTTTCAAGGGGTTGTTTTTCGCAAACAGCGCCTCAATAATTAGAATCAAATTACAAAACGATTTGTATATTGGAACTAAACCTAACTATTTGGAGAAAACAATGGGTGTATTAGTTGGCCGTCAGGCTCCTGACTTTACAGCAGCAGCAGTACTAGGTAATGGTGAAATCGTAGATGGCTACAATCTACATGAGCGTATTAAAGGTAAAAAAGCAGTTGTATTCTTTTACCCACTAGACTTCACTTTTGTTTGTCCTTCAGAGCTAATCGCTTTTGACAAGCGCTACGAAGAATTTCAAAAGCGTGGTGTTGAAGTAATCGGTGTTTCAATCGATTCTCAATTCTCACACAACGCATGGCGTAACACACCAGTGAACGAAGGCGGTATCGGTCCAGTTAAATATGACCTAGTAGCTGACGTTAAACACGAAATCTGTCAGGCATACGACGTTGAGCACCCAGAAGCAGGCGTTGCTTTCCGTGGTTCATTCCTAATCGACGGTGAAGGTAATGTACGTCACCAAGTAGTTAACGATCTTCCTCTAGGTCGTAACATCGATGAGATGCTTCGTATGGTTGACGCACTTGCGTTCCACGAAGAGCACGGTGAAGTTTGTCCTGCTGGTTGGACTGAAGGTAAATCAGGTATGGACGCAAGCCCTGAAGGTGTTGCTAAGTTCCTATCTGAAAACGAAGGCCAGCTATAAACCGCATTTGCCATCGTTTTAAAACCCGCTTTATGCGGGTTTTTTACTCTCAGTGCCACGCGTTTCATCATACTTGACCTACAAACCATTTTTGACTAATCACTTTAACTGTTTCGATAGAGAAATACGCCAGCAGCAGACTGACAACCGGCATTGCTAACAAGCTAATTAAGGTTACTTCGCTAAACATATTACTTTTCCTTTTTGACTTCATTAGAGTCATTTGGAGTTGCTTCTGCGTCTTCACTGATACGAACGAAGCTGTCCACCAGGGCCCTTTTAGTATTTATTTTTAATTCAACGATACTTGTTTGAATGTTTTCACTAACACGACTTTGGATTTCATCTAGTAAATCATTACTTACTGTATTTGCATTAGCAGTTACTGATACACCAGCTAAAAGGCTTACTGTCATTAATTTTGTGAATACGTTCATTGTCTTGCTTCCTTTGTTTGTTTAGTCGCAATAACTATTACAAAGGTTGTGCCAATTCAAAAAATAATTTTAAGTGATTGAATTTTAATGACTTTTATTTTTTGGGAAAGCTGGTTAAAAACGCTGTTAGTGAATTTAACCAGTGGGAATGGACTTTTTAACTATTATTTAGTTAATTTTGCTCAAGCATTTGATAGATAAGTTGTTTGACGATATTTGGCTCAAATGGCTTATCACACATCGCATTTACGCCCGATTGCGCGACATTTGCTAAGTGTGTTTCATTTGCTTCTGACGTGACCATAAGAACTGGTACATGGGCGTGTTCATCAGAGCGACGGATAGCCTCTGTAAGCTCCTGTCCATTGACTTCTGGCATATTGTAATCTGTGACGATGAGGTCAAACATACTTTCTTGCAAAACGGCGAGGGCTTGCGCGCCATTTTCAGCTTCAGATATGCGTGTGGCTCCGAGGTTTCGTAACACCCGTTGAATATGGTTGCGTGCAAGTGTCGAGTCGTCTACGACTAAGATCCTTAAATCTTGAATATCATATAAATCTAGCTCTAGCTCTTGAGGAGATAATAAATCTAATGTGGCGTTGATTGCTTTACCCAAATGCTCCTTAGTAAATGGCTTAGGAAGTATGGCGACCACTCCAGATTGTTTATATGCCTCAAGTTGCTGTCGGCGAGTTTCACTAGATACCAACATAAACGGTAATTGATGGTCGCTGTAGTGTGCGTGCACGTGATCCAGTAATGAAAGTGCATCACCATCTGGTAAGTAGAGTGTGCAAATAATTAGATCTGGAATATGTGAATTTAATGATTCAATGGCGGTAGTGACTGATTCTGCAAAATCAATCTGTTGCACGCCTTCTTCTTTGAGTTCATTTGCGATGATTTTACGTTGGGTCACCGAAGGCTCGACGAGTAATATCGTCAGATCTGTGCTGAGTAAGTCGTTCATGTTTAACCTGAGGATAAAAACAGAATAAATGGTAATGTCAGCTTATTCTCACTGTGGTATCAGAGCAAAAAGATACATATACAAGAGAGTGAGATTAGCTGTGTATGATTCAAAGCTAATATAGCGTATTTGTAAACAATAGGCTAGTTTCGTGTGATTTGGGAAGTGGGGAAGTTAACTGCTGTTAACTTCTAACTGCGAAACTCTAAATTTTGGGGGAGGTCAACTAGAATTAAGATTGCGCCTTTTCCTCCATATTCTAGCGGTGCTTGATGCATTGCTAAGATATCGGGGTGCTGAACTAGGTAATGTGGCACTTTATGTTTCAAAATTCGTTCACCGATACCATGTACTATACAGGCACAGCTGACATGTTGTTTTTTACAAGCGTGGATAAGTGCTGCGAGTTCATCTTTAGCGGTTTCTTTGTTCATGCCATGCATATCTAAAATGAGCTCTGGTGCGTAATCTCCGCGCCTCAGTTGTTTTGCGAGATATTTATCTGCGCCGGGCCTAACATAGTTAATGGTTCCATTTGTATCTATGTTTGGCACATACTCATCTGAGAAATAAAACTCAGCCTGATGTTGCTTCTTTTGTTCCGCGATTACCTCGCCTTTAAAGCGCGTTGCTTTACGCTCATGGACCACGGTATCTTGCTTAAGTTTTTGGGTGCCGGAAATTGCTTCTCGAAATAGGTCAAAGTCGTCAGAGGCCATAGTTACTTCAGGATAATCTCTAGTCATTCGTGCATTTTAAATAAAAAAAGCATAAAAACCTAGCTTAAAAACCGCTACAATGCCGCTATATACAAAGTGTGAGAATAATCATGAGTGAATTAGCAATAACTAACGAAATCGCTGAAGAGGCTTACCGAGACTTAGTAACCATGCAGGATTGGCTGCGTTGGACTACGAGTCAGTTTGTCGCCAATGGTCTGTTTTATGGTCATGGCACCGATAATCCTTGGGATGAAGCGGTAAATTTACTCCTACCTACCCTTAATTTACCTGTAGATGCCCCAAAAGATTTGATGCAATCTAGATTAACGGGAACAGAAAAAAAGCGCCTTGTAGAAGTTATTAAGCTGCGCATAGAGCAGCGTATTCCAGTACCTTATTTAACAAATCAAGCTTGGTTCGCAGGTATGCCATTTTATGTTGATGAGCGCGTGTTGGTGCCTCGTTCACCATTTGCTGAGCTTATCACCAAGCAATTTGAGCCTTGGGTACAAATGCCAAACGAAGTAACACGTATTCTAGATATGTGTACGGGATCTGCTTGTATTGCAATCGCGTTGGCAAAGTATTTTGAAAATGCACAAGTTGATGCTGTTGATATTTCTTTTGATGCACTGGCTGTTGCTGAAATGAATATTCACGATCATATGATGGATGAGCGTGTATTTGCCATCCAATCAGACGTCTTTAGCGGTGTGCTAGGTCAAAAGTACGATTTAATCGTGGCTAACCCTCCATATGTTGATGCGGAAGATATGGCTGATTTGCCTGATGAGTTTCACCATGAACCCGAGTTAGGCCTTGCCTCAGGGGATGATGGCCTTGACGTAACGCGTGTTTTATTAAGGGATGCTGCTGAGCACTTAACCGACAATGGCATTCTATTTGTCGAGGTGGGTAATTCTATGGTACATATGGATGCATTGTACCCAGGCGCGCCGTTTACTTGGCTTGAGTTTGAAAAGGGTGGTCTTGGTGTGTTTATGATAAGCAAAAAAGAGCTAGTTGCTTATTTTAACGATTAATTTGTGCTGTGCTTTGCTTGTGTGAGTTATCACCGTTGTTGGCTTGGTACGGCAGAATTAAGTAGGCTGCGAGATACCTATTTTAGTAAGTTGGGTACAAATGTGCCTAAATTGACTCTATGAGTCAAAACCGTAACGAGGAATGAGGAAAGTTAATGGCAGGTAATAGCATAGGCCAAATATTTCGGGTGACAACCTTTGGTGAAAGCCACGGCACGGCACTGGGTGGTGTTGTTGATGGTGTACCAGCGGGACTTGAAATAACAGAGGCCGATCTACAGGTAGATTTAGACAGGCGAAAACCTGGTCAGAGTCGTTATACAACCCAGCGCCGTGAAGGAGATGAGATAAAGATCTTATCTGGGGTGTTTGAGGGGAAGACAACAGGCACAAGTATTGGCCTTTTAATCGAAAATACAGATCAACGTTCTAAAGATTACAGCAAGATTATGGACGTATTTCGTCCCGGCCATGGTGACTATACGTATTGGCATAAGTATGGTCACAGAGATTACCGTGGTGGTGGTCGCTCTTCTGCGCGTGAAACAGCTATCCGCGTGGCGGCAGGCGGTATTGCGAAGAAGTATTTGAAGCAAGTACATGGTATTGAAATTCATGCTTGCTTATCGCAACTAGGTCCAATTAAAGCTGAGTCATTTGATTGGTCTGAAGTAGAAAACAATGCGTTTTTCTTTCCAGAACAGAGCAAATTAGAAGCGCTTGACGAATACATGCGCGATTTAAAAAAGCTAGGTGACTCGGTAGGCGCCAAGGTTAAGGTGGTTGCTACGAATGTCCCTGTTGGCTTAGGAGAGCCTGTATTTGATAGATTGGATGCAGAGATTGCGCATTCTCTTATGAGTATCAATGCGGTAAAAGGTGTTGAAATTGGCGACGGTTTTGATGTGGTGGAGCAGAAGGGTTCAGAACATCGAGATGAGCTGACTCCTGAGGGCTTTACGAGCAACCATGCCGGCGGCGTATTGGCAGGTATTTCTACCGGGCAAGATATTATCGCGTCAATCGCACTCAAGCCAACATCAAGCATTACGGTTCCTGGTCAAAGTATTAATACGTCAAATGAACCGGTTGAGATGATCACTAAAGGGCGACATGACCCTTGTGTTGGGATCCGAGCAATTCCAATTGCAGAGGCGATGATGGCGATTACATTGATGGACCACTTGTTACGCCAGCGAGGGCAAAATCCAAATGTAGATGTGCCCCATGGCCCAATCCCAGGACAAGTTAGCTAGTAAAAAAGGCTGTATTATGCCTGTCTATTATACACAAATCCTCGCTAAGAAATTAGCGGGGATTTTTTTGAACTAAACTTCCTTAGTGTGATCAGATCTTCAAACCATACACCGAAGAAGATAATCATTGACCAACATACCAAGTGGGCAGAGCAACAATTTGCAAAAAGTGAGTTAGGAGATCTATGAAGAACAGCACGTTTGGTAAAGTTAGCTTCGACACTCGCTAACGAATCTGGAAAATCTCTTGTGAACATCACACAATCCCCCGCTGATATGGAAGGCGCTTATCGCTTTATTCGTAACGAACACATAGCCGCAAGCGGCATTGCAGAATCTGGCTTTAAAGCGACCACAGAGCAAGCCCAAACACACAACTTGTTACTCGCATTAGAAGATACAACAACCCTTGTTTAACGCCATACATGAATCCGAGAAGACTTAGGACACATTAACCAGAGCAATACTAACAGAGGGTTATGCACACACAGTGTGTTGTTGTTCGCACCTAAAGCTAAGCAAGTAGTCGGCCTGATTGAGCAAGCTAGATGGAGTCGAGACATTACTACGCGCGGAAAGCGACACCAACATGCCAGTCCCCCCTAAAAGAGAAAGAAAGCTATAAATGGGAGTCCGAATCACAAGCAATGGCAAAACGGCTTCAAGCGCAAATATCTAAGGTTATCTCCGTATGTGAGCGTGAAGCTGACATTTATGAATACCTTCAATACAAGCTACATGAGCAGCAACGATTCATCATACGGTCGATGCAAAGTCGTCATATTGAAGAGGGAGAAGATAAACTCTATACATTTGCCAGCGAATTAAAAAGCGCAGGAGCGAAATGTATTGAAATAGCGCAAAAAGGAGGTTGGAAAGATACAAAACGCACAGGGCGAGCATCAGTTAAAGTGATATGGCAAGGATGGCTCAAATTACAAGCCATCCTTGAGGGCTACGATTTAGCAAAGTCTCTTGAGTCAGACTTGTGATCAAAAGACAGGCCTTAGGGTGCTTTTTTGAATAGCTGGTATCTAAATTCCTTAGTTACCTTGGTTCATTTGTGTCAGTTTGTCGCCAATTGGTTTTGAGAAGTTATAGCCGTCATACTTATCCCAATTAATCGACCAAGTCATCACACCACCAAATTTAGGATAGTTGAAGGCAGGCTTAATTGTGCCGCAACTCAGTCCTTTAGTCAGGCAATCCAGTGCTGCGATAATATTCGCTGTAGGTGCTTGCCCAGAGTTTGCCGACTTAGGCCCCGAAGGTAGACCGATAGCAACTTGGTCATCTCTAAGAGGTGCAAAGCGCGTTCCATTGGCTAGATCAAACCCTTCAATAAGCATTTTTGCATGGGCAACCATCATATTTATAGATCCTTCTGGCGCGCTACCTGGCTCATACGGATTAGGTAAGCCGCCATTGTTGTAAAGCTGTACGTGAAGTAAATCTAGCGTATCACGCAGTGCGTCTATAACAGGGATATAGGCACCCCAAATACCTGAGTAAGCTATCATGCCGCCATGAACATAAGGGTGTTCCGGTGCCATAGTCAGGACCATGTTCCCTCCCATATTTTGTTCAATTTGCTTGATTGCACGAGGCAAACGAGCTTGGATTTGCGAGCCATGGAGCAAGTTTGAACCACTTTCAAGGTCAATATCTAACCCATCAAACCCCCACTCTTGAATTATGTTTGTCAAGCTCGCTACAAAGTTTGTTTCATCAGCATCTGTATTTAGTGTAATCGTGCCTTCAGCGCCACCTAGACTCAGTACGAACACTTTTCCTTGCGCCTGTAGCGCTTTCATATCGGCTTTAAATTGCACAGGATCGATCGGTGGGCAGCTTGAGTGAATGTCTTTTTCAAATGGCTTGAAGTGCACCGTACCGTTTGAATTGCGGTCATTCTCAGCAAACGCAATATCGATAATGTCCCAAGCTGGAGAGATCTCTGCCAGTGGAATCGGACAGCCAGCTGGATTAACAAAGTTATGCCAGTACCCAATGAGTTTGTGTGTCTTGCCAATTGGCTTATCAATTACACTGATTGTTGATCCTGCACTGGTAGCTTGGTTACCCGTACTATCTTTGGCAACAGCTGTTAAGGTTTGCGAGCCAATCGTTGCTGCTGTGTATGACCAAGTGTAAGGCGCTGTGTTGTCTGTTCCAAGTAAAGTGCCATTTGAGTAAAAACTAACATTACTTATCGAGCCTGTAAGGGCCTGCGCATCTGCTGATAAATTGATTGTACTGCCTACGGTAAACTGTGTACCAGATAGTGGCTCAACTAAGTCAACAACGACAGGCTTATCCGTGACGTTTACAAAGATTTGCCCTGTTGTGACGTTTCCTTCATTGTCAGTTGCACTCGCTGATAATGTAACGGCACCAAGTGCTGTAGGTTGCCAATTTGTGGTACCACTACCGGTGTTGAAGCTGGCAAGTAGAGCCTGATCTGAAAATATATCAAGCTGAGAGATTGTACCGTCAGCATCAGTAGCTGTGACCGAAACGACTGTGCTTTGGCCTTGAAGCACTGTGCTATTGGCACTCGGCGCATTAAATGTTACCTCTGGTGCGATGGCACAGATCCCTAAGTCCGTCCAAGCATCTTGCCAATGTTGGCCATTTCCAGGCTCATATGCCCATTGGGCATTAGAACTACACCAGCCGCTGACATCACATTGATACTTGCGGTTGTTATGACTGATCAGCTCACCATTTTGATAAGTCGTACCAGCTTTATAAAATTTCAGGCCTGCGCATCCTCCTTGGCTTGGTGAAGCAACTTTAATCTGGGAGGTAACATCACTACTGGCTGCTTGGTTATCCGTAGCTGTGACTTTAACTTGTATTTGACCCGAGATATCACTCAACCAATTATAATCTATTGTGCCATCTGTAAATGCTGCGACTTGTGCATCATTGATAAAAACAGTTGCACCGGTGATAGTGCCATCCGCATCTGTGGCAGTGGCTTGGATCCTGACGGTATCGCCAAGTGTAAATTGACTGTTATTGGTAGGTGAGAGCAGATAAATCGTTGGTGGTGTGTTTACTGTACCGTCTTGTACATTAACTGTTACTGTACTCTGAGTACTGACAGCTCCTTGGTTGTCTGTCGCTATGGCGGCAATAACATGAAGGCCTGTTTGCGCTATCCAATTTGTTTGGTAGGGGGCTTGATTGTCATAGCCTACAGAGACGTCATCAACGAAAAATTCTACTTGTGCCACAGTGCCATCGGCATCGTTTGCATTTGCTGACAAGACAACGCTGTCATTTGAGCTAAAAATACTACCTTCTGTAGGGGTTAATAGGGTTACTACAGGATTTTGGTTACCACCACATGCACCAAGATGTTTCCAAACTCGATAGTCGCCAGAATTTTGCTGTGGATGTTCATTTTGACTATACCACCGTGCTTCGAAGGCATTGCTTTGATGCTGGATTTGGTCTCCTGCACGGTATACTTTAGATTGATGCCATACCGCGAGGTTGGTGCAATCGGCAGCAAATAAATGCATGCTCGACATGAGCATGGCACTACCACCCAGCAAATAACTCAATTTACTCTTTTTCATTGTTTTTCTCCTTACATGTTGTATGTTTTGTGAACAAAACGTTTCCAGCATAGAGCTATGTGAAGGGTTAATCAATGGCTTTTTGAGTTATAAGGGGACAGCCTTGCTTGAGCAAGGCCATAGGAAAGATATTATTTTGGCACTCGTTGGTCTGACTTTATAGTGACCACGCGTTGCGGGAAAGGAATTTCAATCTGAGCATTCTTAATTCCTGCATATATAGCCATATTAATATTGAGCTTATTCTCAATCAGCTCTGTGGTGGGAGTCCAATAGCGGTAGCTAATTACAATGGCGCTGTCAGAAAAAGACTCAATACCCACTTGAGGAATGGGGTCTTTTGCCACATATTCTTCGTTTTGCAAGATCGATCGGATTATTTCAATCGCTTTATCAGCGGGTGCGTTATACGCGATGCCAATTTCGCTTTCAATATGCGAGAAGTTGAATGAGTTATGTAGCACCTCTCCAATGATATGCTTGTTAGGTACCGTGATTTCAACTTTTTGCTCGTTAACTAAAATAGTGTAGCCAAGCTCTATCGACTTTACTTGACCACTTACATTTTTAACACTGATTGTGTCTCCAACCACGAATGGTCTAGTGGCAATGAGCGCAAGACCCGCGCCATAGTTGGATAGCATTCCCTGTACAGCCAAACCTGCGCCTAAAGAAGCTGCACCAATCGCTGCAACAAAGGGTGTGACGCTAATCCCCACTTTGCCCAAAGCAATGATTATGAACATACCAACAACCAACACCTTAACAACGTTAGCAACGAAGTTTGTCAGTGTGACGTCTATGTTATGCTTAAGCATTAATCGGCGTATGGTGTCTGCGAGCTTCTTGGAAAGCCACAGTCCTATGATGAGAATGACTATAGCGCCCAGTAATTGCATACTGTAGTCAAGTAAGTAATCTCGAATGAGGTCGTAGTACTTTTCAAATTGGGCGATTTCTTGCTCGATCAAGTTTGACTCCTTGTAATGCTGTGAGTGTTTTCTTATCTGCTTAAGCTACTGAGTATAGTAAACAATATAGGCACCCAAAATGCACTTATAATTGCGCTAATAATCATTGCTGCGGAAGCAAAAGCACCTGCTTGTGGGTGATACTCCATGGCGGTTGCTGTCCCAATTGCGTGGCAGCTTACACCTAGTGCAATGCCTTTTGCCTGGGGTTGCTTAATATTGCATGCCTGCAGCAAACCTAATCCGAAGACACTACCAAATATACCAATTAAAATAACCATCGCAGCGGCAATACTTGGAATACCGCCGATCATGTCGGTAATAAGGAGTGCTACGGGCGTTGTGACTGAAAGAGCCATCATTGATGCGGTTAGACTAGGTTCAATGCCAAATAGTGTGCAAAGCATATACGCAAGACTTGTCGAAAGGGTGATACCAATAAACGCACAGGCAATGAGTAGCCATAAAATCGGGCGAATAGCGTTGTACTGTGTGTACAAAGGGTAAGCGAGTGCCACGATCGCTGGTTCAAGCAGCATATTAATAGGCATACTGGCAAGGTAATAATCGTAGTAATTTACGCCGCTTATCAGCAGTAGGGCTGCAATGAGTAAAATACTGAGTAACACTGGGTTGAATAGAGCAAATGGTTTCTTATTGTGTAAGTTACGAATAACTATGAACAGGCTAAGTGTTGCAAGGCATACAATAAGGCTAATCACGATATCGCCCTTTACTGGCAAATTTACCAACAGCGACAATAGCAGCAGTGGGCAGGCAAACTAAGAGTATCGAGATGAGTAAGACGTTGCCTGCAATCAAGTTGAGGTAGTTAATCACACCGACCCCAACAGGAATAAAGAAAAATGCGAGATAGGCTATGAGTAGTTGGCTTGCAGACTTGATCCAATCTACGTGAATAATCCGACTTTGTAGGAGCGTAAAAAACATCAGCATACCTAGTAATGGAGCAGGTATGGGTAATGCACTTATTGCTACAATCATTCTAGCAGAGCAAAGACATATAATTACCACTAAAACGCCAAAAATAAATTGGGTAAAATGCGTTAAAAATGCTTTTACGTTTTGGGTCACTCAATTATCCCCATTCAAATTACTTCCATCTTCCTCGTTGATTGTAGGCACTGAACTCACTGCCTTTTACTCCATTCTTCATCGCAATACGCGTATTTTTTGAAGCGAGCAATTTTATTTGATACCAAGTCTCTTTCCAAAGCAATGCTCTTGATGGGGATTGATATGTTTGGTTGTATAGCAATTTGATAGCTGCCAGTGCGTCTGGCGAATGATGGTTGAGCGATGTAATATGCTTCGTTATATGCTCTTTGGGGTTGTCATCAATGGCGGTAATTAGCCCCATTTCTTTGGCCGTAAGCGCGTCGACACGCTGAGCTTCAAAGGCCAGTTTAAGGCCATGATCTTTTCTCAAATAGCTAGGTAAAATCACACTGGTTCCCATATCAGGGCAAAGTCCCCAGCGAGATTCCATAATGGCGAACTGGGCATCGGGTGTTGCAATTCTAAAGTCTGCGCCTAACGCTATATGCAAACCACCGCCAAGGCAGTTACCTTGTATTGCAGCGTAAACTGGCACAGGTAATGTACGCCAGCCAAGCACAACACGTTGCACGAGGTTTTGGTTTCCAGGAAATAGCTTGAACAGTAACTTTATGATTTGCATAGGGTGTTGCATTACGTTTTGAACATCTAACCCAGCACAGAAATGTTGACCGTCCCCATGCAAAATTACAGCACGTATCTGGCGGTTCTTTCTAATTTCTCTAATAATGTTATCCAGTGATTGGAACATATTGAGTGTTAAAGCATTTTGTTTGTTGGGGCGCGATAGCCTCACATTTGCAATGTGGTGGTATACGTCAATGTTTATCATAACCAATCCTGTAACTTTGTTGTTCTTCTATATTGTTTAGGTAGAGTTTTTACTCAGTATTGCATTGGAGGTAAAGGGTATTCAAGCAGATATTCATTGTTATTATCTGTTTAGCTTGTGTTCAGCTTAGCATTCTTTGCGCTGAAATCTGCACTCTGGCGTTAAATTTATTCAATACACCTAATACTTGTAGAAAATGAAATTGTGGTTTTGATATGATTAAGATAATGAAAATTTTTGGAGTTGCGTGCATGTCAGCGAGACTAGGTAGTATTGAAGAAGTGACCCATCAGGCATACGATATTTTTTTGGAATTAGCACCAGACAACCTTTCCCAAGAAGAGATTGATCTGTTTAATGAATATCGCGAAGAATTTGGCTTTATCGAAGAAAGCGATATCGATGATAGCTGGGAGGCGATTGTTGCTTTTGAGCAAGAAGCAGAACGTGAGCACTTCGTTCAAGTGATTATTGGTATTGAGTTTGAAGACTGTGATGATGTATTCGCAAAAGTACTCATTAGCCGTGACCTAGATGCACCATTTTGCCATGTGGTTTGGAAGCAACAGTAAAGAGAAGTTTGTTTAGTGAAAAATATGAAGTTGCTTTTGTATGCACCACTGTTGGTAGTTTGTACAAAAGTATATGCTGTAGACCCATTTGAAGATTTCCATAAATACGGGGAGCTATCAGAAGAAGAGATCCATGAATTGCACAAAGGTGAATTCTTATATGGAGATATAGAGTTCGGGTTTATAGCAAATAGTGGTAATACCAAAAACTCATCTTTTAAGCTGCAAAGTAATCTTTATCAAGACTTTCAACATTGGCGAAATCAGTTCAAGCTCGATGGCCATTATGCCAATGAAGAAAATACCGAGACAGGCGTTGATGATGAAACCGCGTCTCGTTATTTCCTTTCAGCTCAGACCAGCTACAAATTTGGCGTTGATAACGAGTCATTTTTTCTTTACGGGGATTACGAAGTTGATGAGTTTAATGGTCGAGAATATACAACGACTTTCGCGCTTGGTTATGGCAATAGGTTGTTCGAAGGCAGAAAGAATACGGTTGATTTCACAATTGGACCGGGTATATCAATGTATCGAGTTGACAATGACACAGAGCTTGAGTTTGGGCAAAAGCGTGTAGAGCGTGGTGAGCTTCTAAGGCTATCACTTCAGTGGGAACGTAATATCTCAAAGCGTACGCGATTTAACCAGGACTTTAGCTATGTGCAATCGGTTTCAGGTTTAGGTGGACGCGGCTTTGCAGAAACATCGCTGATTAGCCAAGTTATTGAAGGTTTGTCACTTAAGGTTTCTTATACTTATCGGTATAATTCTAAGCCTGAAGAAGATAAACGCAAAGTAGACACCGAATTAGGTGTGACGTTCGTATACAGTTTTGATTGAGGCAATATGTATCAAAAGACACAACTCGCTTGGGCGATCTGGGGAATCTTAGCTTGGTTGAGCACATTTGTAGTAATGGGGGCCGTGCTACTGGGCCATAACCTCGGCGTCTTGGCTTTTGGCATTATTTTGGTGCTGGTTGCTTTTTTCTTTTATGGTTTAACAATTGAAGTAGATCCAAAGAGTAAGCAATTACGCTGGTGGTTTGGACCTGGAATTGCCAAGAAAACATTGTGCTTTGATGACATTGATGAAGTTAAATCGGTAACCAACTCGTTTCGTCATGGGATTGGCATGCGTATTTCGCATGACGGTTGGGTGTACAGCGTATCTGGTTTCAAAGCAATTGAAGTTAGTATGCTAGATGGCACTAAGTATCGATTAGGCACCGCAGATCAACAGGGGCTGTTAGAAGCCCTGAAAGATAATGTAAAAGAAGAAAGTGAAGTAGAAGAAGTTAAAGAAGAAAAAAGCGCCCTATAGGCGCTTTTTTTAGTGGTCGTGACCGCATCCATCTGCACTATGCACATGGCCGTGTGCTAGCTCTTCATCAGTGGCTGTACGAACACCTATAATTTCAACGTCAAAGTGTAACGTGATGCCTGCAAGAGGGTGGTTACCATCTACGATTACTTCGTCTTCTTCCACACCAATTACGATAACAGCCTGTTCACCCTCATCTGTTGTAGCACGAAATTGCATACCAACTTCGACTTCGATACCTTCAAACATACTTTTTGGAACCGCTTGGGTAAGATTGTCATTTCTTATGCCGTAGCCTTGCTCTGGTTCGACAGTAACACTGACCTGATCGCCAGCTTGCTTATCGATAAGTGCGTCCTCTAAGCCTTTAATAAGAAAGCCCGTTCCAATGATAAACTCAAGCGGTTCTTCATCGAACGTGTTATCAATGCTGTTTTGGTCGTCATCCAGAACAGAGTAATGCATTTTGACCACAGTATTTTGGGCAATTTTCATAGTTTTTCCATTAATTATCTTCTATAGAGTAAGGCAGAGCCTTTATATGTAGCGCTACAGAGGAGTTACCTTTAGGCCTCAATATCGCTGATTGCTGTAAATCATTTGGCAACACTGCGAGTGCATAGTAAACATGTGCTTGCGTATCATAAGACTGATGAACGACTTTGCCAGCTCTACGCCAATTATCTTGTTCAAGCTGCATTTCAATATCTTGAAATTGAATCGGCTCTTGAGATTCACCATGTACGATAAACATTGCGCGTTTGTTCTTACCAAGGTAACGCATACGAGCAACTGTTTCTTGACCAGTATAGCAGCCCTTTTTGAAGCTTATGCCATTCAGGGTTTGTAAATTGACCATCTGAGGCACAAACTCATCAATGACATTGTCATTCAGTTGTGGCTCACCTGCGAGAATGCCGGCAATTTCAAACTGAGATGGATCAGACTCTAATTCCAATGCCTCTGGTAGTTTTTGATTTGCTTCCAAGATTAAGATAAGGCGATTGCTATCAAGTTTAAGTGCCTTACCTGCGCCAAAATTGCACGCGTTTTCATCGTCATTGAATTGAAGCCCCAAGGTTGCACTCAAGCCTTCTAACTCGTCACTCAGTACGCCAAAACATAGGTGGTCTGGCATCGTGATATCGACATTGGCAAACACGCCATACTTGTTAAGTTCACGATGTGATGCTTCCGCTTCTTGTTGGGATCCCAATAAGAGGTAATTTCCATTCAGCGAAAAAACTCGCATAGCGGACCAAAGCTTACCTTTTGGACTACAATGCCCAGTCCACAAGAAGTTGTTGTCTTTAACTAGGTTAATATCTTGCGTGACCTGACCATGCAGGTAGCTGAGCTTGTCAGGTCCTGATATTGAGAGCAGTTTAAAAGGGAGTTGATATGCTTTGGCCATCTTACTGATCCTGAATATTTTGTTTTCGATATGTTACCTGATTAATGGGGAGTGAGGTAGGCAAAAGCAAGATAAAATGACAACTGTTCTTAATACTGATGAAGTTGTATTCAACTGGGGTCTAAGGCTCGAGGGTGATCAAGGTCAAACATTATCAGATAGAATTTTAAAGCGCCTAAAGTATCGGTTATACTGGGCGCGATATTCGAGTAATTAAAACAAGAGGTATGCCGGTAATATGGCCCAATTGTATCCTAAAGCACGTATTAAGTGGGCATGTCGCAGAGGCATGTTAGAGCTTGACGTATTGCTAGAGCCATTTGTAGAAGAAGCTTATGATCGGCTCAGTGATGAAGACAAAATGGTTTTTCAGCGTTTATTGGAAGTGGAAGACCCCGATTTATTCGCGTGGTTTATGGGACATGAAAAGTGCCCACACGCCGATTTAGGTCAAATGGTGCAATTTATTCTTGACCGGGTCCGCGTTTAGTATCGAATTTAAGAATAACACCCCAGATCACAAAATAGTTGTGGTCTTTTTTTTATGTCTATGGTTTGCCGTGCTTTTGTTTGCCCCAGATTTATGGTGGCTAGGAGTGCTTCTTTGTAGTCTTGGCTTTGTTGATGCGAGAAAACGCATTCGCAGCGCAATGCCTGAGCATGGGAACATTCAAATTCAAGAAGGTGAAACATGGTTGCTGATCACTGATACAACATTAGTCGTGCAAGGTGAGGTAGCTTCAGCTCGGCGATACGCGAGCTGGCTTGTGATTTCTGTAAAAACAGATAGTGGTACTAAGCGTGTGGCTTTTCTTGCCAGCGCGATGGATGAAGCAAGTTGGTCTCACTTCAATCGCATTGTACTGGCAAGCCATTAAACGACTATTTTTTAGGTTCGAGTATCGTGGGTTTCGGATTTTGTTTTTGCTCAGGAAAGTCAATCGTGTAATGCAGTCCTCGACTCTCCGGTCTGGCGAGAGCGCTTCTGATAATGAGCTCAGCTACTTGTACTAAGTTTCGAAGTTCTAGTAAGTTATTACTGACTCTAAAGTTTGCGTAGTACTCTTGGATTTCTTGTTGCAATAGCTCTACACGTCGCAAGGCACGCTCAAGACGTTTAGTTGAGCGAACGATACCGACGTAATCCCACATAAACAGTCGAAGTTCATGCCAATTATGGGTAATCACGACTTCTTCATCAGAATCACATACTTGGCTTTCATCCCAAGGCTTAAGTTCCTGAAGGTCAGAATGAGCACTAATATTGGAAAGAATATCCTGTGCAGCGGCATGTGCAAAAACAATACATTCTAGCAAAGAGTTGCTGGCCATACGGTTAGCCCCATGTAGTCCCGTATAAGCAACCTCACCCACGGCATACAGGTTACCGATGTCGGTTTTGCCATTGAAGTCTGTCATTACTCCACCGCAGGTATAATGCGCGGCTGGCACAACCGGAATAGGTTCTTTGGTAATATCAAGTCCGACACTTAAACATTTGGCGTAAATCGTGGGGAAGTGTTCAATAATGAAATCTTTGTTTTTATGGGAAATATCAAGGTAAACGCAGTTTGCGCCGAGGCGTTTCATTTCATAGTCGATTGCACGAGCAACGACATCACGTGGCGCGAGTTCTTCACGTTCATCAAAGTCGGGCATAAAGCGGGTGCCATCTGGACGCTTTAGGTGAGCCCCCTCACCGCGCATTGCTTCGGTGATTAAAAAGTTTTGTAGCTCTGGGTGGTACAAGCTAGTCGGGTGGAACTGATTAAATTCCATATTTGCAACTCGACAGCCAGCGCGCCAAGCCATTGCAATACCATCACCACTGGAGACGTCAGGGTTGGATGTATAAAGGTAGACTTTACTCGCTCCACCAGTTGCAAGTGCCACAAACTTTGCTGAAATGGACTCTACTCGATTTTGCTTACGGTTGTAGACGTATAAGCCTTTTACGCGCTTAGGATCGACGTTCTTTTCTGTAATTAAATCTATGGCATTGTACTGCTCAAGAACTGAAATATTGGGGTTTTCAAGCACGCGTTCAACCAATGTTGTTTGCACAGCCTTACCTGTCGCATCAGCTGCATGGAGAATACGTCTATGGCTGTGTCCGCCTTCTCGGGTGAGGTGATATCGTTCTTTCCCTTTGCTGTCGAACTCCATATCAAATGGCACACCTTGTTCAATAAGCCATTTTAAGCATTTTTTTGCATTTGACGCTGTGTAATGAACAGCTTCTCGGTCACATAACCCACCGCCTGCAGCCAGTGTGTCCTCAACATGAGACTCAATGCTGTCATTTTTTTTGTCGAATACCGCGGCAATGCCACCTTGTGCATAAAGGGTTGAACCTTCCTTTAAGTCTCCTTTACTGATTACAGTTACTTGGCAATGATTAGCCAAAGAAAGAGCGAGGCTGAGTCCAGCGGCGCCGCTACCGACAATAATAACATCTGTCTGATGCTGCATTTTTTTCTTCATGTTAGTGGTTCTTAGCGTTTAAAGTTTTATAACAACTACATTGTGAACTATCATCATATATCATTTAAGCAAGCTTTATTAGAGATATAAATAGTAGTTGTGTATCGTCTAGGACGAAGTAATACGGACTATTTTAAAAAAAATATTAAAAAAACAGAACTTTTTATTCATGGCGCAGTCAGACTAGCTGTAAAATGATGGCAACAATGCGCAAAAACAAGTAATAACAAAGAGGAGTACCGGCTCGAATGAACGAGCAGGATTTGGATTTAGAATTAGTTAGAAAAGTTCAGCAAGGAGATAAAAACGCCTTCAACCTTCTGGTTGCCAAGTATCAAAATAAGGTAGCGGCGTTGATATCTCGTTATGTATCTAACTCAGGTGATGTTGCCGATGTGGCACAAGAAGCGTTTATTAAGGCGTACAGAGCCTTACCCAACTTTAGAGGGGATAGTGCTTTTTATACTTGGTTATATAGGATCGCTGTAAACTGCTCTAAGAATTATTTGGTATCTCAGGGCCGTAAGGCACCTGCAAGTGATATAGATGCTGAGGAAGCGGAAGTTTATGATGGCGCGGAGCAGTTAAGATCTAATGCTTCTCCAGAAAGCTTGCTCCTTAGTGACGAAATCAAAGCTGTGATTTTTCGAACGATAGAAGAATTGCCCGATGACCTAAAAACAGCCATTACCTTGAGAGAAATTGAAGGAATGAGCTATGAAGAGATAGCCGTTATTATGGAATGTCCAGTTGGCACGGTGAGATCTCGTATTTTTAGGGCTCGAGAAGCTATAGATAAAAATATTAACCCACTCATAGGTAAAAATTAAATGACGCAGTCAAAGTTTAATGTGAACAATGAAGAAGTGACGTCGGAGATTTTAGACGGAGAATGTGCATTAAATGGGAGCAACCAAGCGCAATTAGATGCGCAAAAGTTTGCTCGCTACGCATTGATTGGCGATGTAATGCGCCAAAAAGAGCAGTCGACACCATGTATTGACATCACTTCTAGTGTCGCAGCGGCACTTGCCGATGAGCCTGTTTACAACGCAACCGAGACTACGACTGCGAAACAAAGTGATGACGAAAAAGTCGTTCAAATGTCATTTTGGCGTCGTCCAATATCGCAAGTCGCCATTGCTGCAAGTGTTGCTTTGTGTACCGTCGTTGGCGTAAATAACTTCATGCCACAAAACGCAGTTGATACGCACTCATCTGTGTTACAATCTACGCCATTAACAGGTTTTGTGGCCCCAGTAAGCTTCTCTGCAGAGCAACCAGCACTGCAATCAGCTGATCAAGGGCTTAGAGAGTTACAAAAACAACGCATTGGTGCTTTGGTACTTGAGCATCAACGCCAGTCTAGAATGGCGCACGCGCTTTCGCAAAATACTGCTCAGGCAGAAAAGGAACAGCAAGAGGAAAAATAAACCTTGATGAAATGGCTCTCGGTAGTACTGAGCTTGTTTTTAACAACTCAGATTTATGCCAACGAAACGATTAATGCTCGCCAGCTACTAAAAGATATGTCACTGGCTGTGCAGGAACGTAATTTTGACGCCTCTTTTGTTGTTGTTAAAGGAAAAGGCATGGAACCTTATAGATGGATCCATGGCCAAGTGGAGCAAACCGATCTTGAAATTTTAACACTGTTGAATGGCGCTGGGCTTGAGGTAGTAAGAGTTGATGATGTTGTTACTTACTTTGAGCCTCAAACTGAACCGTATTCAGTGAATACAGATGCCATCGCAGGGCCAATTCCTGAGGTATTGCTTCGGGACATCGATGCACTAAACGAAAGCTACGAATTTGTGCTTGGTGGAAAAGAGCGAATTGCGGGACGTCCAGCGCAGTTGGTTCGCTTAGTTGCTAAAGACGAGAATAAATATAACTATTGGTTATGGGTTGATTTACAGTCGGCATTATTACTAAAAGCTGCTTATGTTAACCAACGCTCTGAAGTATTAGAGCAACTCCAATTGACGCACATTAGCGTAACGGAAAAACCTGCCAGCCAACTTTTAGAGTTGCATGAGCGTGACTTTCCTCAACCCTCTTCGAGCAAAGAGCTGCAAGCACAGGCAAAGCAGCAAAATAATTGGCAAATAGCTTGGTTACCAAAAGGGTTTAAGTTATTAAAATCTGACAGACATAAATTGGATTTAAATAATGAACTCGCGGATTATTTCCTCTATTCAGATGGGTTAGTAGAGATATCTGTGTTTGTGCAAAGGCCTCTTTCTGGACAAAGAGCTAGTGGCGCACTGACTTCTGGTGCAACAACAGTCTATGTTCATAATGCCGGTGCGTATGATGTATCGGTTGTAGGCAAGGTCCCGGTTGACACAGCAAAAGCGATTGCTGAATCGGTTAAGCGCGCTTTATGATTGAGCAAACACTGACAGTCTCAGAGTTAAAGAACAACACAGCGTGGCTGGTTTCTGAACAGAAGCCAGCTTGCGAGGGTTGCAATGGCAAGTGCGGCTCACAAGTATTTAGTAAACTCTTCGGCACCCACAAAAAAGCGTTTCCAATGCCACTCACACAGCCTCTTCAAGTTGGGCAAAAAGTAAAACTCGCGCTCGATGATAGTCAAGTCGTGCAGCATGCTTTTTGGGTGTACTTATTACCGCTCGTTATGGCATTCATTGGCATGTTTAGTGCCTTGCTTTTGTTCTCTCTCCCTGAATCAGGTCAGATAGTCAGCGCAGCAATTTTTGCGTTTTTGGGCTTTTTAATCGCCAAAAAGAAGGGTGAAAGCCTAAAGCACGACATAAAAGTGATAAAAATTTATCCAATTAGCCTTCCAGTGACGCAAATAGATGGTGATTAACTCAAATAAATTGTAAAATCGGCGTTTAATCTCTATTTGTGAATAACAGAAGTTTAGAATCCAGTATATGAAGCATATCCGTAACTTTTCAATTATAGCCCATATAGATCATGGAAAATCGACACTTTCGGACCGCTTAATCCAGGTATGCGGTGGCTTGTCAGACCGCGAAATGCAGCAGCAAGTACTGGATTCAATGGAACTTGAGCGTGAGCGTGGTATTACGATCAAGGCGCAAAGTGTAACCCTGAACTATAAAGCCCAAGATGGCGAAACTTATCAGTTAAACTTTATCGACACCCCAGGACACGTAGACTTCAGTTATGAAGTGTCGCGCTCTTTAGCTGCCTGCGAAGGTGCGCTATTGGTAGTGGATGCAGGGCAGGGTGTAGAAGCTCAGACACTTGCAAACTGTTACACCGCAATTGAAATGGACTTAGAAGTCGTTCCAATTCTAAATAAAATTGATTTACCGCAGGCAGATCCGCTGCGCGTTGCAGAAGAAATTGAAGAAATCGTAGGTATCGAGGCACTAGAAGCTGTTCAGTGCAGTGCGAAAACAGGCCTAGGCATCGATGCAGTACTAGAAGAAATTGTTAAAGAAATTCCACCGCCAGAGGGCGATGTGAATAAACCTCTGCAAGCTTTGATCATTGATTCATGGTTTGACCCTTATCAGGGTGTCGTATCATTGGTGCGTATTAAGCATGGTGAGTTACGTAAGGGTGAAAAAATTAAGATCATGTCTACGGACCAAGTCCACATTGTAGACAAAACCGGTATCTTCACACCGAAGCAAACTGACACAGGTGTGCTGACTACGGGCGAAGTAGGCTTTATTATTGCCGGTATCAAAGATATTCATGGTGCGCCAGTAGGTGATACCATCACACTTGCAAAAGCACCTGCTGAAGAAACCCTGCCAGGTTTCCTGAAAGTGAAGCCTCAGGTTTATGCGGGTATGTTCCCAATTTCATCTGATGAATATGAGAACTTTCGTGATGCGCTGAATAAGCTAAGCCTAAACGATGCCTCATTGTTCTTCGAGCCTGAAAACTCAACGGCTCTAGGTTTTGGCTTCCGCTGTGGCTTCTTAGGCATGCTACACATGGAGATTATCCAAGAGCGTCTAGAGCGTGAATACGACATGGACCTAATTACAACTGCGCCAACTGTAGTGTATGAGGTTGAGACAAAAGAGGGCGTAATTCAAATTGATAATCCATCAGACTTACCTCCGGTCAATGACATTATTGAAATTCGCGAGCCTATTGTTGAAGCCAATATTCTTGTACCACAAGAGTACCTTGGTAATGTCATCACTTTGTGTGTTGAGAAACGTGGCATGCAGACTAAGATGAGTTATCACGGCAATCAAGTTGCGGTCACTTATGAGATCCCGATGTCTGAAGTGGTGATGGATTTCTTCGATAAGTTGAAATCAACAAGTCGAGGTTTTGCTTCACTTGACTATAACTTCAAGCGCTTCCAGACGTCAGACATGGTTCGTTGTGATATTTTGATTAACGGTGATAGAGTCGATGCATTAGCAATCATTGTTCACCGTGATAACTCGCAAAGCCGAGGGCGTCAGTTGGCTGAAGCTTTAAAAGAGCTTATACCAAGACAAATGTTTGATATTGCTATTCAAGCGGCAATTGGTAATCATGTAATTGCACGTACTACCGTTAAACAGTTACGTAAAAACGTAATCGCGAAGTGTTATGGTGGTGATGTGAGTCGTAAGAAGAAGCTCTTGCAGAAGCAAAAAGAAGGTAAGAAACGTATGAAACAGTTAGGTAATGTTGAAGTACCACAAGATGCGTTCCTTGCGATATTAAAAGTAGGTAAGTAACAGGAATTATTATTTATGGCAGGTTATTTTTCGGTCTTTCTCGTGCTGTTAACTTTGGGATCGGGCCTGATCTGGTTGATAGATCACTTAGTTTATGCACCAAAGCGTAAGGAGCGTATCGCGCTTGCCCAAGGAGCTTCAGAGCAGCCTTTGGAGCAAGATGTTATTGATCAGATTGCGCCGGTGCCTGCCATAACTGATAGTGCGAAGTCTATTTTTCCAATGATTGCGGCGATCACGGTATTTCGATCGTTTATCTTCGAGCCTTTTCAAATTCCGTCAGGCTCAATGATGCCAACATTATTGGATGGAGATTTCATTCTCGTTCAAAAATACGCATATGGTATTAAAGACCCCGTTTGGCGTTCTCAGCTTGTTGATGTTGAAGACCCTAAACGTGGTGATATTGCTGTATTTAAGTTTCCTTTGGACGAGCGTATTGACTTTATCAAGCGTATTGTCGGTTTACCTGGCGACCGTATTGTTTATCGCAATCGCCAACTTTTCATTAATCCGAAGTGTGAAGATGGGGCGCAAAACCGAGATGGGTTGGTGTGTGGTGAATTCAACAAGATTGACGTAGAAATTGTTAATCGTGATGAGTTCCAGCAAGGCTCCATGCCACTAGTACGTTTGACAGAATCTTTACCAGATGTTGAGCATGACATTTTAATTAATCCGAAAGCTTTAGAATTGTCAGAGCGCTATTACCAGCAAGCTGGGACACGCCGAGACGAATGGGTCGTACCAGAAAACAGCTACTTCGCCATGGGCGATAACCGAAACAACAGCCAAGACAGCCGTATGTGGGGCTTTGTTCCTAAAGAGAACTTAGTAGGTAAAGCTGTATTTATCTGGATGAGTTTTGATTTTGAGAATGGCCCAGATAGCTTGTTGCCAAGATGGGTTCCAACAGGGGTTCGTTTCGAACGCCTAGGTAATATTCAGTAACAATGAAAAAGAACGTCACAGAATTATATAAAAAAATCGGCTATGATTTTGCAGATCAGGGCTTGCTTGAGCAAGCTATGACTCATCGTAGCCATAAAGGTCAACATAACGAGCGCCTAGAATTTCTAGGCGATTCTATTTTAAGTTTTGTTATTGCTGATGCGCTGTATCACAAGTTTCCAAAAGCGCGTGAGGGCGATCTAAGCCGCATGCGCTCGACGCTTGTTCGAGGCCAAACGCTCGCTGAATTTGGCGTTGAATTTGGCTTAGGGGACTACTTACGTTTAGGTCCTGGTGAGCTTAAAAGCGGTGGTTATCGCCGTGAATCTACTTTGGCAGATGCTGTGGAAGCGATTATTGGCGCGGTGTTTTTAGATTCAGACATCGAGACCTGTAAGGCGCTTGTATTAAAATGGTATCAGAGCCGTTTGGAGGCAATTTCACCTGGGCATAACCAAAAAGACCCGAAGACTTTACTGCAAGAGTATTTGCAGGCAAGAAAGCTGCCTTTACCTGCTTATCAAGTGATTGATACAAAGGGACAGGCGCACAATCAGACATTCACGGTTGAGTGCTCTGTTAAAGGGATGGATAGTATTATCTCTGTCGGTAGCTCACGTCGCAAAGCTGAGCAAAAAGCCGCTGAACAAGCATTGAAGATTTTAAAAGATGAATCCTAATACCCATTGCGGCATGGTGGCCATTGTTGGTCGTCCAAATGTCGGTAAATCAACGCTGTTGAACAAAATTGTTGAACAGAAAGTGAGTATCACATCTCGTAAGCCTCAAACGACGAGGCACCGTATTATGGGGATCCATACCGAAGACAACTATCAGGCTGTCTACGTGGATACACCTGGATTACATATTGATGAAAAGCGCGCGATTAACCGGTTGATGAACCGAGCAGCCAGTAGCTCTATCGGTGATGTGGAGCTTATCATTTTTGTTGTTGAGGGGACTTTGTGGAACCAGGACGATGAAATGGTGCTAAACAAGGTTAAAGACAGTGGCCGTCCAGTTTTGGTTGTAATGAATAAGAGCGACCAAGTAAAGGACAAAGAAGCCATCCTACATCATATGCAGTGGCTCAGCGAGCAACACGAATTTATTGGTATTGTGCCTGTTTCTGCTAAGATCGGTAAGAACATTGATATGGTCAAAGAAGAAGTTAAAAATCGCTTACCTGAGTGTGAATTTTACTTCCCAGATGACTATGTTACCGATCGCTCTATGCGCTTTTTATCAGCAGAGATTGTCCGCGAAAAGCTAATGCGTTTTATGGGTGATGAGTTACCTTACTCAGTAACTGTAGAAATTGAGCAGTTTAAGTGGCAAGACAATGGCGTTTGGCAAATTAACGCATTAATACTCGTCGAGAGACAGTCACAAAAACGTATGGTGATCGGAAATAAGGGTGAAAAGCTTAAAGTGATAGGCCGCGAAGCAAGAAAAGACTTAGAAGACATGCTTGATAACAAGGTATTCTTGGAGTTATGGGTAAAAGTGAAATCTGGCTGGGCGGATGATGAGCGCGCACTTCGCAGCTTAGGGTACGGAGAAGATTGATTGGATAGTGACTTTCGGCAAGCATATTTGCTTCATCGGCGACCATATAGAGATTCGCAAGTGATGCTAAATATGCTGGTCGAAGGCATTGGGCAACTTTCCATGGTTGCCCGTATAAAAGGTAAGAGGGCGCTCAGGCAAAATGCGTCTTTACAACCTTTCACATGCTTGCTGATAAGATTTGCTGGCAAGTATGATTTAAAATACCTGAATGATTTTGAGATCCACTCTCCGCCACTGTTATTGAAAGGTATTCATCTCTATTGTGGCTTTTATTTAAATGAGTTATCACATCGAATTATCCCAACAAATGAGCCTTTAGATCACGCATTCGAGTTATATCAAACTCACTTAAAGCAGTTATATGCAGCTAATCAAACAGTGGTAAACTCAAACGAGCATGATAAAGCAGCGGTGAGTGAACAGATCGAGGGAATACTTCGTAACTATGAGTTTCAATTGCTATGTGAATTAGGCTTTGGCGTCGAGTTTGATTACGATGCGTTTGGCGAGCCAATAGATGCTTCTAGGTATTATCAGTTTGTGCGTGAGGTGGGGTTTTGCCCGAGTGAAGATGTTCAGCGCAGTTTTTCCGGCAAGACGCTCCTTTCTATTGGTCAGGGTGAATACCAATCACAAACAGCCAGAAGGCAGGCTAAAGCACTGAGCCGATATTTATTAAAACCACTGCTTGGAAGTAAACCACTGAAAAGCAGAGAATTATTTCAACCAAGGTAGAACAATGAAAGATATTTTATTGGGTGTTAACGTAGACCATATTGCCACGCTAAGACAAGCGCGTGGCACTAGCTACCCAGATCCGGCACACGCCGCGGCTGTAGCCGAACATGCGGGTGCAGATGGCATTACTATTCATTTACGTGAAGACCGTCGCCATATTCAGGATAGAGATGTATATGTGATGGCAAAAACAATTCAAACGCGAATGAACCTTGAGATTGCTGTGACGGATGAAATGTTAGATATTGCTTGTGAGGTCAAACCTGAGTATGTCTGCCTTGTGCCAGAAAAACGTGAGGAACTCACCACTGAAGGTGGTTTAGACGTTATTGGTAATCAACAAAAGGTCGCTGATGCGGTTGAGAAACTCGCTGAGGCTGGTATTAAAGTGTCGCTGTTCATTGATGCAGACAAAGCACAGATTGATGCAGCAAAAGCGACTGGTGCGCCTTACATTGAAATTCATACCGGAGCTTATGCGGACGCACATTCTGATAGTGAACAAAAAGCCGAATTAGAGCGCATTCGCGAAGGTGTACAATATGCGTATGGCTTAGGTATAGTTGTAAATGCAGGACACGGCCTTCATTATCATAACATCAAGCCAATTGCTGAGATGACTGAGATCTACGAGTTAAACATTGGCCATGCCATTATTGCACGTGCAGCGATTGATGGCTTGGAAAAAGCGGTTAGAGATATGAAACGCTTGATGCTTGAAGCGCGTCAAGCTTAGGTTTTACCGCTTTTCAAATAAAAACCCCAGCTGTGTAGCTGGGGTTTTTATTTATGCTTGTTCTGCTAGATAGTCAATAACGACCTGATGATGCTCTTTGGTCTTAAATTTATTGAATACGTGCTTAACTTTACCGTCTTTACCAACTAAGAAGCTGATGCGGTGAATACCATCATACTCTTTACCCATAAACTTTTTTAAGCCCCAAACGCCAAATCCATCTGCAATAGCATGGTCTTCGTCTGAGAGTAGGTCAAAGTTCAATTCTTTTTTTGTTTCGAAGTTCTTTAACTTTTTCACAGGATCTGGGCTGATACCTACAGCAACTGTATTGTATTGAGCAAGCTGCTCTTTGTGGTCGCGTAATTGCTCTGCTTGAACGGTACATCCAGGTGTTAGAGCTTTCGGGTAAAAGTAGACCAATACCTGGCTGTCGCCAAGCAGTGTGTTCAGTTCTACAGTTTCACCATTTTGATTTTCAAGTTTAAAACTAGGTGCGTTATCACCTGCTTGTAATGTATTCATTTATGATCCTTAGCGAATGCGTCTGAAAACATAGTTTACGTTTGAAATACCAGAAAGTTCTTCAAACTTTTCTTTAAATTTATCAAAGTCTAATTCTGAAGGCGTATTAAACTCCAGAAGGCAGCTCATGTGCATTTCGCTTTGTTCTTCATAAGTATCCGACTTTAGAGAACAAATGCTCATGTTTTGCTCTGCAAAAAAACGTGTTACGCGGCTGAGTGTACCTTGAGTGTCTAAGCCTGAGTATTTTAATGTATACCCAGCGCCATATTCATTTTCTGTATGACTTGAGGTGCGTTTCATCATTGTCATAAGACCAAGCTCAACGCTTTTAACAGGAAGCGTATGCTCGACCCGACTAATTGCGGCCATGTCGCCAGACAGCAACATGATAAACGTAAATTCGTTACCCAAAATCGCAATTCGACTATCAATGATGTTGCAGTTACTTTCGCTCACCAACTGGGTGAGTTCGCTTACTATACCGGATCTATCTTCCCCGATAGCAGTTAAAACAAGTTGGTGTGAAGTAAAAGTAGTCATTTCGACATCCTAGTGAGCCTTTGCCAAATTGAGTTATGGAGACTGGTTTTTAGTTATATGACGGCGAATACTATCACAGTTTAATACTGAGTCCCACCGCTGAAGATGGGTTGCGGCAGTGCTCTTAGTACAATTCAAGCTTACTATTCTTGTGTTTGCAGGGTTTGCCAAGTAACATAGTGCAAATTTTGAGAAAATTATCTGTCACTCCAAAACAAAATTATTGAGTTTGGCAGTGAACCATTTCAGCAATCCTTAATCTTAAGTGAAAGAATAATTATATAACGGGTTTGCTAAGGAGTTTTATTAGTGCAGTATTGGGTCCCTAAAGCGCTAACACTAAGCGTTGTACTTGGTTTATCAGGTTGTAGTGTTTTTACCAACGACGCTCATCAAAAGAAAAACTATCGAGTTCACGAGGCTGTGCAAGTTCCAGCAGATCTTGAGCAACCTTATCAAGACCAAGAATTCAAAATGAGTGTTGCCACTTATGCCAATGATTCAGAAGCTAAAGGTTTTCGTCCACCTCAGCAAGTACTAACGCTTGCAAAAGGCAGCTGGGCTGAAGACAAAGAAGATGTCGCGCGTATTTATTTTGATAAAAACGATGGTATTGAATCGTTAGACGGTTTTATTTGGCGTGTTGTTGAAAATGTGATCAGCAACCACGAAACAAGGATAAGTAAAGATAACCGCAACCAAGGTACAATCGTGACAGATTGGTATTCTTTGATTAAGGCAGAAGAAGGTTGGTTTTGGGAAACTGAGACAGAAGCATCAAGGCATCGTTTTGAATTTGTACTGACTCAGAAAGAGCACCAGAGGACTGCGTCTTTGGAAGCTAAGCTTGTCGATTATCAAAGTGACAATGTTCCCCTTAATGAGCTTTTACAGCAACAACTGGAAGTACGTGCAATCAATGAAGTGGTAGCAGAGTTTGATTATCAATACCGCTTGTTACAAGTTGAAATGCGTAAGCAACAGGGCTTACTTTCATTAGATCTCGGATTTGATAACGAAGGCAATGCAGCACTCATCACGTTGGCTGATCGCAGCACAGTGATGGAAAGGTTATCTAACTTCTTAGAAAGGGTGAACTTTACCGTTATCAGAATTGATAGTGATAGCAATGAAGTACTTGTGAGATACGAAGCACCAGAAAACAGTGTCTGGGACTCTATCTGGGGCGAGGAAATGACGACTCTTGCTATCCCTGATGGCGACTATACGATTAAAGTTGGCACAACAGGTGATGAACAAACATCTCTAACATGGTTTGATGCGGAACGTAATGTACTGGATGCAGCAACTATGGGAACTCTTCAACAAGGGCTTGTTGAGGCGTTAAGAAACCGCGGACTAAGTATATAATTACAAACCGCTAAACTAAAGTAGTTCAGAAAAGAGCATTCGCTCTTTTCTTTTTTTTGTGGGTAAAGAAATGATGCCAGATACAACGCATTCTTCACAAGT
The DNA here is from genome assembly GCF_001625595.1 of Pseudoalteromonas luteoviolacea NCIMB 1942. Lineage (GTDB taxonomy): Bacteria > Pseudomonadota > Gammaproteobacteria > Enterobacterales > Alteromonadaceae > Pseudoalteromonas > Pseudoalteromonas luteoviolacea_A. The sequence goes on along the minus strand of NZ_AUXT01000150.1, from coordinate 104,099 downwards.
GAATTGGCGAATTTGGTTCGCTTTTTTGGTGCCGTCGCTGATAGGTGTTTTTCTGTTTATGACACCTGTTCCTGATGGCGAAGCAATGACAATTCCTATTGCAAAACTTGCAAAAGCATTACAGGAGTTAACGGGACCAATTATACATGCATTGATTGTATCAATCGTTTGCATTACAGGTGTTTTAAGTGTTGTTGTAAAAGTATTTAAACCAAAACCTTTGCTGCAAATAGACTTAATTAGACACTTATTTGATGTTAGCTGGTTGTGGGTTGCCACCCGCTTATTTGGCATGACTTTTATTATCATGACATTTTTCCAAGTTGGCCCTGAGTTAATTCATTCAAAATACACCGGAGCACTGGTATTAAATGATTTATTACCAGTTCTGTTTTCCGTGTTTGTCTTGGCCGGTTTACTATTACCATTATTACTTAATTTTGGCTTGTTAGAGCTTGTTGGTACATTATTGACAAAGATAATGCGACCAGTATTTGGTGTTCCGGGGCGCAGTGCTGTCAATTGTGTTGCATCTTGGTTAGGCGATGGTAGTGTTGGTATTTTGATGACTTCTCGCCAATATGAAGACAAGCACTATACGCAACGAGAAGCAGCCATCATTGGCACAACCTTTTCAGCCGTATCAATTACGTTTTGTCTGGTCGTGATTGGGCAAGTAAAGTTGGAGCATTTATTTGCACCATTTTATTTGACTGTATGCGCTGCGGGTATTGTTGCAGCAATTATAGTACCTAGGTTGCCACCTCTAAGCTTCAAAAAAGATCTTTATGTGGATGGTTCAACTCACAACGAAGATTTAGAACTTGTACCCGAAGGAAAGACTCTATTTGGGCACGCGCTAGATGTTGCGCTTGATAAGGCACATAAAGCACCAGGGGTGAAGGGCACTGTAAAAGAAGGTGTCTATAACGCGCTGGATATGTTGTTTGCCGTGTTGCCAGTTGTTATGGCAGTGGGTACGTTTGCGCTTATCATTGCAGAAGAAACGCCCGTTTTCCAGTTCTTGGGTCAGCCATTCATACCTTATCTAGAGTTACTACAAGTGCCTGAAGCCGCTAAGGCTGCTGAAACCATAGTTGTTGGTTTTGCTGACATGTTTATCCCATCAATTCTAGCTGCCGGTAGTATCGAAAGTGACGTCACTCGCTTTATCGTGGCCGCGCTGAGTGTTACTCAATTAATTTATATGTCTGAAGTTGGGGCGTTACTGTTGGGCAGTAAAATACCAGTGAATATCTTTGAATTATTTGCTGTATTTGTTTTAAGAACCCTCGTGACTTTGCCTGTGATTGCATTGATGGCTCACTGGTTGGTAGGGTGATAATCGAGGCAGAGGATCTCAACTATGATCCTCTGTCTTAATCTTTGTGATTATTTGTGCCTTCTTGGTCTTCCTCGCTTTTCTCTTCCTCACCTTTTACTTGTTTGTCGATTTTGTTTTTTACGTTGAATTTTGTGGCGTATTTTAAAAGCGTGATATTACCAATGATGTAGCCAAGTACAGCGACAATAATCAATATTACTTGCCAAGTTTCCAGCTTTTCTTCACCCATTAAGTCGCTCTCATGTCATATGTTGTTCAGGTTATGTAAACTTCTGATAAATACTCTAGAAGTTACATGTGAGAGTCTACTAAAATCACTTTAATTGTTCGACCAATAATAATTGTAAATAGTGTGAGATATTCGCAGCATTTTAATTTTACAATTGGTATGATCGGCGATAATGAAAGTGATGCAAATTATTGCAGGCTTTCAAAAGCATCTTATTTTCTGATTATTAAATGGTTTGTGCATCCATGGAGCAAGTTTTAATTTGGCCTTCTCAGTTTCCATTGCTATTAAAAGGGCTTGTTGAAGACAATGGCGCCTTTATTTTAGACGCCTTAGAGGCGTGGCCAGAGTGCGAAGCTATTAAGGATGAACAAGGTGTGGTATCTCAGGTATTACCACCGATTTTTTATGTAGCTTGGCTTCAACCACTAGACCCTTTTGAGTCTTGTTTTTTTCAACATATTGATGAGTATGGCGTAGAAGAGCATCAGTATGCCGCTGATTTATTGCAACATATTTCAGCTGCTGGGATGAGCCAAGATGAGCTAACACTTAAGTTATTAAGTGGCTTAGCTCGATATTCGAGTATTAAGGCACAGGCAAAGTTACAATCGAAAGTTTCATTTACGGATTTACTGCTAAAAAATAAGCAATATAAAACATTGGCTTGGTTACTTGAGGGAGACTTTAAACTTACCCCGACCCAAGCTTGTGAATTCTGGATATATGGAGCAACAACTGCGAGAGAGAGCTTGTCGGCTTGTTATCAGAATGCGTTACAAAACCTGTCTCAAACTCAGTTAGAAGCCGTTAGAAGGCTTAATGAGGGTGAAGATTGTGACGGGCTTCTAAATCATTTATGCAATAAAGAAGAGCTGTTGCATATATTGGATAATGCGTTACTTGAACAAGTGATGTCGGGCACTGCAAAGCAGTCGAACATGATGTCTTTAATCGCAAAGGGAGCTAAAGGGCACGGTAAAGATAGTGCCGGCAAATCTGCGATGATGTGGATAGTTGAAAAAGGGTTCGTCAGTGCTGCAAAAGCGCTGAGTAGTTTTCACTGCGCGGTGTCACTTGATGATCTTGGCAGAAACCTGATGCATTATGCGGTGCTGTCTAATTCGAAGCCGATGCTAGAGATAGTTGAGGGAATGGGCGTGGATCCGCGACTAGCAGACATATCGGGTTGTACACCATATCGTTTAGCATCGGATAATCAATCGGTGAGTGCCAAGAAGTATCTTGAAAAACGCGGTATTATTGAGCTCAGCGATGAAGCAAAGTACCTGCGAATACTTAGAGTATACTTGCTAAAAGCTTTGGTTGTAGTGTTGTTGCCCGTTCAAATGGCATTGTTTTTCGATGCCGGGCAAGATAACAAGCTCTCCATGATCATACTGTTATCCAGTTGTACCTTGTTTATCTTTGCGATTGCACGATTGCTAAAAGGTAGGAAGTTATTTCCCAATACAAGGTTACCTTTTACACTAATATGTCTCGGTGCATTGAGCTGGTTGAGTTTGGCTATTCAAGCACTGTTTACAGTGATGATGTGTTTAGCGGTGATGAGCAGTTAACTGAGAGTTCAAAGTGTTATCGGCAGGTGTTGTCCTGCCGTATTAAAAAGATCACTGATCGAGCGGGATATCAAAATCAGCTGGCTTTTCAAAATCGCCCGATATACTTACTAGCTTATCGTTTTCAAAATAAACCGTTAAACTTTTACGTACCTCAGAGCCACGGTCAATATTAAATACATAATTATAGTGCCACTTGCTAGAATCAAAAGCGTCTTTGGCTACAGGAGTACCAAGCACGTACATTACTTGTTCTCTGCTCATTTGAACTCTGAGCTTGTCAATATCTGATTGCTCTAGAAAGTTACCCTGAGGAACATTGATCCTATAAACCCAGCTTGAACAACCGGACAAAAAAACACTCATTATGGCGGCGGTTAGCCAAGTTAAAAGGAGTTTATTGTACTGCATGTATATGTGTATCCTTATTTTTGGTTATTACGAATGATACAGATTGCATAAAGAAGGTAAAGTAGATTGTGCATTTCGACAGCTTAATTTACGAAAAGTTTCTAAAAGTGAGAAATATGATAGTGATTGTTGATAAACAAGCAGAGACAAATTGGCTTTTATATATTGTTGAAAATGCTTTAGGCCATTGGTACACAGGCATTACGAATAATTTGGAACGAAGGCTTGCCCAACACAGCTGTGGTAAAGGGGCAAAAAGCCTAAGAGGGAAGGGGCCCCTTAAGTTGATTATTGCTATATCGGGCCTCACTAAAAAGAACGCTGCTAGGTTGGAGTGGCAAGTCAAGCAGCTGAACAAGCGACAAAAAATTCAGCTGGTGTCTGAGACGCTTGTTGTAGCCAGCGATCGAACTAAACCTGTTATTGATTGTGACACCTGTGATAGCTTTTCTAGATTGATTTTATCTAATGAGTCATCCATGGAGTGATGGTGTTTATCGACACCAGAGCCAAAGTAAATAAAAGGGATCTTGGCACGGTGAAATGGATAATGATCACTGGCGCGAAGCCAATCAATTTGTGGAGCGTTTAATCTTCGAGCCATTCTTTTTGAAGAAAAATATAAATTGAGTCGTACACATTGAGTGCCGAAGTGACTTTCAATCTGCTCTTGCATTGGTTTAAAGTCGCGAGACGCAAGTGCATATAACGTATTTCGCTTTTGAATATTGAGCATATCCAAGTTGATATTCATGGATACGGGGACTTTGCCAAGTTGAGATACAAAATGCTTTGCGCCATGAAGGCCTTTTTCTTCTGCGTCGGTAGCGACGAACACAAGGTCTCTTTCAAACTCTACGTTGTTTAGGCGTCTTGCGATATCCATCATCACAGCAACGCCAGTAGCATTGTCGTTTGCACCTGGGTAGTGTCTATATCCATTGCCCCCTAAATGATCATAGTGTGCTGTGAAAATAATAGCTGGTTGACATTGCTCTAACGTACAGGGTTTTGTGGCAACTATGTTGTGCCCTGTTCCAGTCTCAAAGAAGCCACGCTTAAATTCGAAGCTAGAAAGCTTTACATCTAATTCCAGCTTTTCAAATTGCCTCATAATATAATAGGCACTGCGATGGGGTGATTGAGCACCCGAAGGGCGCCCTTCAAATTCGGCACTTGTTAATATTATCATATCCCTGTCAAGCGCAGAGGAGAGTGCATGTTGAGGCTGTAAAAGTAATAAAAGGATACTAATTCTTAGCCACTGCATCTAGCCACTCCAACTTCCCTCGATACTGTAATTTATTGTGTTTGAATTGAGAAAGTGCAAGTGCACGCCGCAAATGTCGTTTGGTTAGCTCCAGCTTACCTAATGAATAATAGGCCTTGGCAAGTGCAAAATGCCCTTCGTGCATCCTTTTATCCAATTTCAAAGCGTCACGATAGAAATTAATTGCTTTGACCGCATTTCCTTGTTCAAGTGCCTCGTTGCCTAATGTAATAACATAGTAAGGGTTACTTTTTCTTACCTGATATAGCTCAGTTCTAATTTGCTCCGCTTGCTCACTTCTATTAGTCATATTATATAATACAGCTAAGTTACCTTTGGCTGTGTTGTTGTCGGCATTTAATGCCAATGCTTGATTGTACATATCTTCAGCAATGTCGAGATTTCCGTAAATTCGGTACAAAATTGCTAGATTAGCCCAAGCACTTGAGTACTGAGAGTCCATTTCAATGGCTGCTTGAAAGTAGCTAAATGCGAGGTCTTGCCTTCCTTCAACCATATGAATTGCGCCTTTATTGTTGTAAAACATCGCAGTAACACGGTCTTTTGTTATTTCAGAAGTTCTAAATGCTTGACGCCTACTATTGGGGTCAAAGTCAATAGTAAGTGTTCTCGGCTGCGTATGCAGAACATTTTTACCGATATGCTTAGTTCTGTCTTCATAGATTTTTAGGTTTATATGGCCACTTAAAAAGTTGTACCCTCGGCTACTAGCCCAATATTCAGGTACATGTACTTTTTGAAATTGACCTTTTAAATTCAGATATTCAGACAAGCTATAAGCCAAAATAGACAATGAGAGGCAGTTGGCATTCAAATTCTGGTATGCCTGCGATGCGGTTAGGTTTGCATCACTCATATATGAGAGGGTGTTATCACCGTTATCTAGCAAAAACTGCATAATGACTTGGGCGCTGCGCAACTCCGGTTGTTCATTTCGTTTAAAGCTTTGATTCAGTGTCTCAACAATACTTTTGTCTAGTAAGAAAATCTCTTCTTGGGTCTCAACAGGCAGTGCCTTGAAAGGGGTATTTTCTAGCAGGGTTAAATCGGCCCGGGGGGGATTTGTCGATTCACAGCCGATAATAAAAGCACTAGCAACACATAACAGAATGGTACTAAAAACGTTTTGATAACTTAACTTCATTTAAATTACTCCCAACTGCTTGTCTATTAAAAGCGTAGCGAATGTTGGGAGTAAATAAAGAAAAAATTGTTACAAAGCATTGCTGACTTTGTATACGGTGACGAGCTAGAAAGTCGCCACGAGTTTATCTAATGCTTTAGCAGAATCAGCAAGTTGCTGAATAGCTTGCTCAGTATTTAGCTGCTCATTCATTACTTCATCACTGATGACACTGATTTGTTCAATGCTGCGGCCTACGTCAACAACAACATTGCTCTGCTCTTCAGTCGCTGTGGCAATAAGCGTCGTCATATCGTTGATCTGATTGGCGGTTTCTGTAATGCGATCCATCAACTCAACAGACGTTTGCATTTGGCTTACACTTTGTTCTGCCTGCTTTGAAGACAACGCAATTTGCTCAACGATAGAATCAGATGCAGAGGTAAGCTCAGTAATCGTTGCCTGAATCTCATCAGTTGATTGAGAGGTCCTGCTTGCCAATGCTCTAACTTCATCAGCTACAACCGCAAAGCCTCGGCCATGTTCACCAGCTCGGGCAGACTCAATAGCTGCATTTAGGGCGAGTAGATTGGTCTGCTCTGATATTGCGCGAATAACATCAAGAATATTGGCAATTGACTGTGTTTTGCTGGCCAGAGTTGCAACCTGTGTAGCCATATTTTGAATGTCTGTTGCCAGTTCAATTAAAGTCTCTTGGCTGGTTTGCACGCAATCATGGCTTTCTTCAGAGCTGTCTTTACTTGCAAGCGTTAGTTTTGCCGTGTTGTTTGCACTGCCAGCAATTTCTTGAACGGTTGCAGCCATTTCGTTAATTGCTGCAGCAACTGAGATGGTCTGATTTTTTTGTTCATCCAGACATTGCGAGTTACGCTGGGATTGCGCGAATACTTGTTCACTGGCAGCGCGTATATCATGGCTTTCACTTGCCACTTTGGTAATTGCCGACTCTATCTTACCGATAAATTGATTAAATCCATCTCCCAGCGCTGCCAACTCAGGCTGTTCTGAGTTAGGTACTCGGTAACTCAAATTGGCATCGCCACTGCCCAATTGCTTAAATACATCTGCCATTTTAAGCAATGGCGCACTTAACGTACGAGCTAAAAGCACACTAATAATACTCGCTACAAGGGCAATGACGAGCGCAAACGTAACGATTTGCCATTGCAAATTATTCACTTCAGAGAAAACTTCACTCTGCGGTACCTGTGCGATAACGTACAAATCTGTTTCTGGAATTTGGTTGGCTGCAACTAGCACAGGTTCACCCTGAGATTCTAGCTTTAGAATGTTTAGCTTTGAGCCATTGAGTAACTGAGAGGCTGCCGATTTGTCGTAAAATTGATTTAAATTTGATTTTGCAACTAGGCTCGCATCTGGATGCAGTTGCACGGAGCCCTGTTTATTAACGACAAAGACAAAGCCGCTTTTTTCTATGCGCATATTTGCAAGTTTTCTTTGCATTTCGTCAATGCTTTTAGCCAGACCTGCAAGACCAATACCGTTGGTCTGCTGATGGTTAACAAACATTTTGACGTCGCCGGGCGCTTCTTGGAAAATACTAATTGAATATGACTGGTTACTGCTTTTGAACGCAAAGAACCAGCCATCTTGTTGTTGGTTTAACACTCGTAAAAAGCCACTTTGATTCCAGTATTTATAGTTTTCTCTATTTGCCCAAGAGGCTGTTGCAAGCCCGTATTGGCGCTGTAGTCTATTCAGTTCTTCAAGCAGCAATTTTTCGTCGAGTTGACCATTTTTAGCTGCATCAACAATAAACTGGTTGCTCGAAAGTTGCTTGGCAGCATTTTTCAAAACCACAATCTCTTGCTCCAGAGATTTGGTGATGCTTTCAACTTTACTGGGTAATTCAGAGCTAAGCATTCTAGTCTCTACCATCGTTTTTGATTGGTAAACTGAGATAAAGCCGATCAAACTTGCAACGAGGATTGCCGTTGCACTACCTAGAATGGTGATTTTTTGCGTGATTGTTAAACCTGTGTTACTCATTTAGCCTACTAGTACTTGTTACCCTGTGGCGATAATTTTAGCATGGTCAATAATTAACACATATATGTTTATAGTAATTGTCTATAAACATAATGAAAAAGCATTAAAAATGTATTAAAAAAGCCCATAGTTTGCACTAATGGGCCTTGGTTCTAACAAGCGAACTTTCCTTTAAACAATACGTTTCATTGCGGACATATAACCGCGTAATTCTTTGCCAATAGTTTCAACAGGGTGGCTGCGAATTGCATCATTTACGGCAATGAGTTTCTGATTATCTACATAATTGTCTGCGGTGCTCAACCCGGCACCAATAACATCACTTTGAATGTTTTCCATAAATGGTTTCAACAACGGTAGGCAAGCATGGTTGTATAAATAGCAACCATATTCAGCCGTGTCAGAAATTGTTCTATTCATTTCAAACAGTTTCTTACGAGCAATGGTGTTAGCAATCAACGGTGTTTCATGCAGCGACTCGTAGTAGGCAGACTCGTCAATAATGCCAGCAGCTGTCATGGTCTCAAACGCAAGCTCGACACCCGCCTTGACCATAGCCACCATTAAAATGCCTTTGTCAAAAAATGTTTGTTCCGAGATGTGTTGCTCAGTATTTGATTGTTTCTCAAATGCCGTTTCTGCAGTCTCTGCGCGCCAAGTAAGCAGTTTTGCATCTCCTTCAGCCCAGTCAGCCATCATACCTTTTGAAAACTCACCACTGATAATGTCGTCCATATGTTTATTATACAGCGGCGTCATGAGTGTTTTAAGTTCTTCACTTAACTCAAAGGCTTTAATCTTTGCTGGATTTGACAGCCTGTCCATCATATTGGTTATGCCACCATGCTTAAGCGCTTCAGTGATCACTTCCCAACCATATTGAATAAGCTTAGATGCATAGTCAGATGCGATACCTTGTTCAACCATTTTGTCAAAACACAGTAAAGAGCCTGTTTGTAACATGCCACATAAAATAGTTTGCTCACCCATAAGGTCAGACTTAACTTCTGCGATAAATGATGAGTTAAGCACACCTGCACGATGACCGCCGGTACCCGCTGCATAAGCTTTAGCTTGTGATAATCCTTTACCTTGAGGGTCATTTTCAGGGTGGACTGCAATGAGAGTTGGTACACCAAAGCCTCTTTTGTACTCTTCCCTTACTTCTGTTCCTGGACATTTAGGCGCAACCATAATGACAGTGATGTCGTCTCTAACCTGCATGCCTTCTTCAACGATATTAAAGCCATGAGAGTACGCAAGTGTTGCGCCTTGCTTCATTAGGGGCATAACGGCAGTGACAACTGCAGAGTGTTGCTTGTCAGGTGTTAAGTTTAAAACGAGGTCAGCGCCTGGGATTAACTCTTCATAAGTGCCAACGACAAAGCCGTTGTCACTCGCGTTTAAGTAAGACTGTCTCTTTTCATCAATTGCTGACTGTCTTAATGCGTAAGAGACGTTTAGTCCAGAGTCTCTCAAATTTAGGCCTTGATTTAATCCTTGCGCACCACAGCCAACAATGACTAGCTTTTTACCTAGTAAAACCTCAATGCCCTCACTAAACTCAGAAGGGTTCATAAATTCACATTGTGCTAATTGCGCTAGCTGCTCTCGCAATGATAAAGAATTAAAATAGTTCGCCATGTCAGATCCTGCTTATGTCTTAATGTAACTCTGTTTTTCGATATAGGGTTAAGATAGGAGGATATTTAGGTTGCGTAAAATGATATATTTAAATTATTGTATTTCATAATATGAAATGCGGCGGTGACCAAATGGACCACAAACAGCTAAATTACTTCCTAGCCCTTGCAGATACGTTACACTTTACACGCGCTAGTGAACGTTGCTATATCAGCCCACCTACCTTGAGCCGACAGATTAAACAGCTTGAAAACGAAGTCGGTTCGGCGCTATTTATTCGTGACAATCGGAGTGTATCCCTTACAGCACAAGGAAAAGCGTTTGTTCACTATGCTCAAGCAACTTTAGCAAGCTGGCGTCAATTTAAAAGCGAATGCCAGGATGACTCTCAGCCACTGTCTGGTGAGCTGAGCCTCTATTGTTCGGTGACAGCATCTTATAGTTTCATATACGATTTGTTTGCTCGATATAGAAAGGAGTTTCCACAGGTTGAACTAAATTTAATGACGGGAGACCCAGCGCATTCGATTACTCAGGTGCAAAGTGATTTAACGGATGTAGCTGTGGCCGTTAAGCCTGCAAGTTTAGCGCAAGGAATTGAATATCAATCTATAGGTCGTTCGCGACTGGTATTTATTGCACCGACTATGCAATGCCCGTTAACTGACACCTTGGATAATTGCACCGAGGGGTCGCTGCCGTGGGCACAATTACCCTTTATAGTACCTGAGCAGGGAGTTTTGAAAGAACGGATAGATAGTTTTTTTAAACGTATTTCTATCCAACCTCAAGTATATGCTCATGTATCAGGGCATGAAGCGATGGTTGCGCTTACCAGTTTAGGGTTTGGTGTGGCTTATGTGCCTGAAATAGTGCTTGCGCAAAGCCCATTTAAAAATCAAGTTCAGCAACTGAATTTGCAGTCTGAAGAGATTGATATAGGCCTTGTGACTAAGAAGAAACGCCTTCAAGATCCGGTGATTAATAAATTATTCAACGTGGCCGGCGGAATATTTAATTCATAAAGCTAGAGTTCAGTTAACCGCTGTAGACTCGCAAAAATATAAATCAAATGCGGGGTTTAGCAGTGCATACCGTTCTAATCGCAGAGAGTAAAGTTAATAGCTTGGCAGCACCATTAGCTGCACTTCAAGGTCAAGGGTTTGATGTGCAGACGATGGTGTTAGAAAGTTTGGATCATGTAAATCATAGAAATAATCTAGGAATTGTGAACAGCATTGTGATTGATCAAACGATTGCCATAAGCGCAAGGTTTGACACAATAAATACGCTTAAGTCTCACTTTCAGGTGCCAGTTCTTGTCTCTGTTGATGACAACAATGATGATATTCAAAGTTTATTGTTAGAGCTTGGTGCAGATGATGTCGTTTCAACTCACGCAAAACCGAGACTATGGCGCGCACGCCTCGATGCGTTAAGTCGTAAAGTGCGTTGTGCGGAGGTGAGTTCTGCAAGTACGTCGGGCAGTGAACTCATGTTTGGCAACTTAACTATCAAAGGCGATGAGCGTACTGTATTACTCAATGAGCAATTAGTTAGCTTGACAACGCACGAGTTTGATCTAATTTGGTTATTAGCATCCCGAGCACCAAAAGTAGTTAGCCGAGAAGAAATATATCAAAAGATCATTGGTCAGCACTACCAAGCTAACAGCCGTACCATTGATGTGCGTGTTTCGTGCCTGAGAAAAAAGCTTGGAGACACCGCCAGTAGCCCGCAAAAAATCAAAACGGTGTGGCGTCAAGGGTACCTATTTGTAAAAGAGGCTTGGGAACAAAATTTATAGTTCGAATTTTTCGAACTATAAATCAACTCCTCTCTGTTAAAAAAAGGTTTGTTTTTTTTATTTTATCTGTAGTAATAAACTCGTTTTCTTTTCAAAACAGTTGGTTATAACTTTATTTGTTATTAATGCTAGTGACTCTCATTTTCTCTTCTATATTTAATCTTATCTCTACCCCTATATTTGTATACTTTTAACAACGCTAATAATATTGATTCCTATTTAGAGGGGTGTATACTTTTTGCCGTTAAGAAAATGCAAATACAAATAATTTTCATAGGAAAACGTCCAATGGCACTTAGAAAGTCTCTGCTTGCAACTGCAGTTTTAGCTGCAACTATGGGTTTAACTGGTTGTGGTGGCTCTAGTAGCGACAACAATACTCCTGAACCCAATCCTACTACACCGACTCCTACTAACGAAAAGCCTTCAATTACTTTAGGTACTGTTACGATAGAAGAAGATAAGCTAGGTGAAGCTGTAGCTGGCGTTACGTTTGCTGATGACACAGACGCATTAGATGCACTAGAGTACGCTGTAAGCGATGGACGCTTTGAAATTGTTAATGGACAACTAAAGTTAAAAGCGGCAAACGCACTTAACTATGAGCAAGAAACGGATCACAAAGTAACACTAACAGTTTCAGCTGAAGACACAGCAGGTGAAAAAACAGAACAAGAAGTTGTTATTACAATCACAGATGTACCAGCAACAGCAGGTGTTAACACCTATGAGTTTGGTCACAATGGTGTTTCATCAGTATCTTATTCTGGTCAAGTTTCTCGTCAAGCAGCTATCTTAGAAGCTAAAAAGCTACTAGGTACACTGAAAACTGGCGATGAAGGCACTAACGATGTAGCTGAACTAAGAAAAATCTTAGCTGATGTACGTGGCTTCTTATTCCCAACAGATGAATCTCGCCAAGATACAGCGTTAACTTTCTTGTCCGGTGTTGCGGCTGAGCAAACAACATTAGGTCAAATCTCTAGCCTTAAAAAAATAGCTGGTGAAGGTGGTAAGATTGCTGGTCGTGATACGACTTACATGAACAAAAAGTGGGAAGAAAACGGCTCTCTAGTTGGCTGGTCTGAGTTTGGTACTCACCCATCTACACCTGAAGGTCTAGTACTTTACTACCTAGATCTAATCGATGCGCAAATCACGAAGTTCGAAAATGGTGAGCTACATACTGCAACACATAACGGCGTGACAGTAGAGCTAAACAGCCTGTACATAACACCTGAAGGTCTTGACCTTGTTCAGCTTATTCAAAAGCACTTAAATGGTGCGGTTGCATTATCTCAGGGCGCAGATGATTACCTTGACGAATTAACAATTGGCAAACAGTCTGCTGACAACACTGTAATTGCAGATGGTAAATCCTACACTGAGCTTGAGCACAAGTTTGATGAAGGTTATGGTTACTTTGGTGCTGCAACTCATTATCTAGAGTTCAGCGATGCAGCTATCTCAAGTTCTGCAGCAAACGATGCAGATTCAAGTGAGACAATTAGCCTGCTTACTGAATATAACTTCGGTAATTCAACGAATGCATCAAAACGTGACAAAGGCACAGCGGAAAACGCAAACCCTACTGATTTCTCTGGTTCTGCGCAAATCGCGTTCATCAAGGGCCGTGCTCTAATCAGCGCGAATTTCTCAAAGAATGTGGCAGATTGGAGCGAAGAAGACCAAAATGCACTTAAGACGTATCGTGACCACGCGCTACTGAATTGGGAAAAGTCAATTGCGGCAACGGTTATTCACTACATAAACTACACAATTGCTAAAGAAGACGGTAACTTGACTCAAATCAAGAACAGCGAGTTTGACGCTGGTAAATTTGAGAAGTTGGCTAAATACTGGGGTGAAATGAAAGGCTTTGCCTTGAACTTCCAATTCAACCCGCATTCACCAGTTAAAGCAGGCGAGTTTGCGGAAATTCATACATTGATGGGTGACGCGCCTGTGCTAGAAGCAGACAAGGTAGATGCATATATCACAGACCTTGAAAAAGCACGTGCAATTATTGCAGAAGCATATGGCTTCGATGCTGAAAATGTTGAAAAGTGGTAATCAACTAACTTTGCATTTATGAAAAGGTTAGTCGCTTTGGCGACTAACCTTTTGCTGTATTTATAGGTATCAAAAAAAGAGAATCGCAATGAGAGTGTTAAAACCTTTGAGCGCAGTTACTGTTGCAGTATCATTGCTTTTGAGCGGCTGTGGAGAAAGTACTTCGAGTACGACAGGTTCAGAGTTTACTGACGGTGGTGATGCACAAAACCCGACGAACCCAAACAATCCGACAGACCCTACAACACCGACAGATCCAACAACGCCGACAGAGCCAAATACGTTTGATGAAGCAGCGTTAGTTGCAAATTTAGTCAATAACGTACTGAGCCCAGCTTTAACTCAGTTCCATACTTTTGCACAAGCACAGCAGACTCAAATAGGCGCATTTTGTAGTGCAGCTAAAGCGCAAGCGGACGATGTTGACAACCTTCATGAGCAAGCTAAAGATAGTTGGCGCGCAGCGATGACTAGCTGGCAGTACGTAGAGTTGATGCAAGTGGGGCCTCTTCTCACGAATGGTAAAGAATTGAAAAGCAAAATATATTCTTGGCCTGCGGGTGGCGCACTGTGTAGCATTGACTTAGACATCGTATATCACGAAGCCGGGATCATTAATGGTAATGCGAATCAGCCTTACGATATCAAGACCCGTACATCAGATCGTAAGGGTTTAATTGCGATAGAGCATGCATTGTTTAACGTCAATTACGACCACAATTGTACTTTTGAAAATGATGCATTAGCCCCGTGGAATGGCCGTACTCTCAATGAGAGAAAGGTTGCTCGATGTGAATTCGCGCATACTGTTGCGGGTGATATTGTCGACAATAGCAATGAAATCTTATCTCGTTGGCAAGGCGACAATGGATTTGCCAATCAGTTGCTGAATGCGGGTGAGCCTGGTTCATCATTCGACACGCCACATCTCGCATTGAATGAAATTTCTAAAGCGCTTTTCTATATGACTGAAGAGCTGAAAGATAAAAAGCTCGGCACGCCGCTGGGTCTATTTGTAAACAGCTGTGGATTTGAAGCATGTCCACAAGATGTTGAATCCGATATTTCGGAGCATTCTAAAGAAAATTTACTTGCTAACCTTCGTGCATTCAAACAGATTTTTACCGGAGAGGGCAGTAATACAGATAATACTGTAGGGTTTGACGATTTCCTTGACGCTGAAGAGGGCACTGAAGTGAAACAGCGTATGTTGACCGGCATTGAAGAGGCTGAAGCCGCTTTAATGACGATCGAAGGTTCGCTTAAACAAGCTATTACCGACGATACGGCAAAAGTAACTGAGGTACATTCCAAAGTTAAAAATGTAACTGATGAGCTTAAGAGCGACTTCATCAATAAGCTTGCACTGGAGCTTCCTCAAACATCGGCAGGTGACAATGACTAAGTATCCTCGTATGAATAAATCACTATTAGCAATGGCCGTGGCCGTTGCATTACCGAGCGCTTTTGCTCAAGACAATGATCAGGATGAAATTGAACATATTCAGATCATTAGTCATTACGACAAATTAAGAACTGAAGCTGGCTCTGCAACGCTCTTAACTGAAGAGCAATTAGGCCAATACGAATATGACGATATTCACCGAGTATTGTCTTCTGTTCCTGGGGTTAATATTCGTGAGGAAGATGGTTATGGCTTGAGGCCTAACATCGGTTTTCGTGGTGTAACACCGGAGCGTAGTAAGAAAATTACTATTATGGAAGATGGGGTACTGATAGGCCCTGCACCATACTCAGCACCCGCAGCTTATTATTTTCCACAAACTACGCGCATGACGGCCGTTGAAGTGTTTAAAGGCCCCGCGGCGATAAAGCATGGGCCGCAAACCATTGCGGGCGCACTTAACTTGGTCACTCGCCAAGTTCCTGAATTTACAGAAGGCGCTATAGATATTGCTGCTGGTGGAGATGGTTATACCAAAGCTCATGGTTATTTTGGTTCAGTCGTTAACAATATAGGCTTTTTACTAGAAGCGGTGAATGTACAGGCAGATGGTTTCAAAGAGCTTGATGGCGGTGGCGACACGGGCTTTGATAAAAATGATATCCTAGCCAAGTTTAATTATCGCCTTAAACAAGGTGATTTTGAGCACACATTTGGCTTAAAGTTAAGTTATGCCGATGAAGTATCCGATGAGACTTACCTTGGTTTAACTGAGGCTGATTTTGCTGAGAACCCTTACCGCCGATACGCGGCTACTGCCCCTGCGAAAATGGACACTGAACATCAGCAAGTTATGTTTACCCATAACATTTCTGGTGGCGATCTTAATTTAACGACACGTATTTATCGTAACGATTACGAGCGAGCTTGGCTGAAATTAAATAGCATTTCGGGTAAATCACCACAAGAAGTGCTTTACAATCTTGAGTCAGGAAACAACCAACGCTTGTATGAGATCTTTAAAGGTGAGCAAGACTCCATCGTTGCTGGCGCGACAGATTTTTTAACTATGGGTACCAATGACCGTGAATACTATTCTCAAGGTATTCAGGTCGATGGTGATTTCAAGTTCAATGTGCTCGACTTAGACCATGATATTTCATTTGGTGTTCGTCTTCATGAAGACGAGATTGAAAGAAAACACTTTGAAGAAAGTTATGACATGAAGTCAGGCGTGTCTTCTTTGGTAGAGGGCAGCAAACGTTTTACTACGCTGAACACCGAAAACACTAAAGCTTGGTCAGTTTATATCGAAGATAAAGTGAAATTCGATGCGCTGACAATTGGTGTTGGTATCCGTGGTGAATTGATGGATATGCATTATCAAGACAATAATAACCCGAACGTGTGGCAAGATAAGACCACGCGGATCTGGTTACCTGGGGTGAGTGGTTTCTATCAACTTAGTGAAGATGCGGGCCTTTTATTTGGTGTTCACCGTGGCTTTTCTCCGGCATCACCTGCACAGCCAGCAGAGATTGAAATTGAAAAAAGTACAAACTATGAGTTTGGCGGCCGTTATAATGATGGCGTAACACAATTCGAAGTTGTGAGCTTTTTCAATGATTATAGCAACTTAAAAGAAAGCTGTGGTCAGTCAAACTGTGGTGATATTAGACAGCAAGATACTGAGTTTAATGGCGGTTCGGCCCATGTATATGGACTTGAAGCGCAATTAAGTCAGCGTTATCCGCTTAATTTACAATTAGATATCCCTTACGGCTTTGTTTATACCTACACCAAGGGTGAATTCAAAAATGAGCGTTACACTAAATTTGCTCAGTGGGGTCAAGTTAAAAGTGGCGATCCATTGCCTTATTTGCCTGACCACCAAGTTAGCTTCAATATAGGTTTAAGCTCTGATAATTGGCGCACATCATTAGCAGTTAAATATGTGAGCTCAATGGAAGAAGCAGCTGGTAGAAGCTGGCAAGAAGGTACTGATGAATTTACACTTTATCTAGAAGGTCAAGAGGTCCCCGCTTCAACGACGGTTGATTTCTCGGCGAGTTATGATTTTGACAAGTATGGCCAAGTGTACTTAAAGGTTGATAACTTACTTGATGAAGAAAAGATTGTCAGTCGTAGACCTTATGGCGCACGCCCAGGCAAGCCTAGGCAGTTTACTGTTGGTTACAAATACCAGTTTTAAGCCATTTGGCTCAACTTAATATATTTTGTATAAGGCCACATCTGTGGCCTTTTTTGACACATTTGGAGTTAATACGCTAGATGTTAGACACTATTTGGCAAAGCATCAGTACATTGCCAGGTTACCTCATAGATGCAAATAAACGTATTTTTTGGTTATATCTTGCTTCAGCGGCGACTATGGCTGCATTTGTCTACTGCGCTACTAATCAGTCCCGTTCTTTGAAAGGATTTTGTCACTTTCTGTTTCCTAGCGCTGTGTGGTTTCATGAGAGTGCAAAGCAGGACTACTGCTTGTTCATTATTAACCGAATTATCAAGACCTTAACCTTTGTACCTATTGTGTTTACTATGGTTCCTGTAGCAATAGGTATTTCTGACATGATGGAGACCGTGTTTGGTCCGTCGTTACACCTTAGCTGGCCACAATATGTGGTTGTTGGGTTGTTTACTTTAATGTTGTTTTTAGTCGACGACTTAACTCGGTATTTATTGCACCTTGCTTTGCACAAAATCCCCTGTTTATGGGAAATACATAAAGTACATCACTCAGCAAAAGTTCTGACTCCCTTTACTATCTACCGCTCACACCCCATCGAGAGCTATTTCTACGCGTGTAGAATGGCTTTAACTCAAGGTATCGTTGTGGGTCTTGGGTATTTCTTTTTTGGCTCAGCACTAAGTATGTTTGATATTTTAGGGGCTAATTTATTTGTGTTTATTTTTAATGTCTGCGGCTCTAACTTACGGCATTCTCATATTTGGTTTACATGGGGAAATCGTTTAGAAGGGTGGTTTATCAGCCCTGCTCAACATCAAATCCATCACAGTGATAACCCAAAACACTTTGACACTAATATTGGTTCAGCGTTGGCGATATGGGACCGCATGGCAGGAAGCTTAATCAAGGCCTCTGAAACCAAGGGGGTTTCAATCGGTGTTGGTAAATATGATGCAGGGCACAACTCTATATGGGCAATTTACTATAAACCGGTGATTGAATGTATCAAAGCTTGTGTACCGAAGCGGGTGATGAATAGAAAACGCTGAAGTGGGTAGAAGAAAGTAGGCTGGCGACGGGCATTGCCAGCCTAGTAAGAGGAGAGTAGGCCCCTCTAAAAATCGTTGTGGAGTTAGTGCATCACACGTCTAGAAGTGCGGTAAAACCCTAACTCATTAAGTTTGTTAATTAGGCTCGGGTCATCAAGTCGCTCTGGCGTAGACTCGTTACGCAAGTAATGATCTTGAGGTACAGCATGTAGATCTAGCATTTTATGAAATAAAATATTACGAATGGCTAGCGCTGTCATTCCCGAGTCTTGAATATCATCCAAGCGTTTTTGTATATCAGAAAACGGGGCTGCATTGACATCGTCAACAGCTGCTGGAAAGTACGAATTTAACTTATTTTTGCTCATGCAAACCCTCATTAACAATCTTGATAGAATTCTTCTTGTTCCCAAAAACAGATACTAAGTATAAGATTTAAGTACAAAAATTAGAGACACGTTCTCTAAATGACGTAGCCAGTGTACTCTTTTTCATGGTTGAATTACTAACTTCGTTGTAAAGTTTTGTAAATCGCACTATTACAGAAAATGATGGAAAGTAGGGTTGAGTTTTAGACGTCTAGATGTAAGTGTATGACAGGAAAATAAAAATAGTTCTCAGTACCCTTTAAGGGCCCTGAGAACTATAATGAGAAACCCTAGAATAATTTTTCTTTTACGTGCTCTGCAAAGCCACTACCCGCTTCTAAATAGAAGTTATAAGTAGAGTGCACCCCCATATCTTCGAGTTCTTTTTGTTGATCTGGATAGTTTGCTATCGCGGTTACTTGTCCCTGATAGCCAGACGCTTGGAGTTGCTCAAGCGCGTAAATGTTTTGCATATGTTTAGGCATAGCAAGCATGACCATTTCGACATTAGAGTGGTTAACGCGCTGCCAGAAATCAGGGTCGGTCGCATCGGCGATTAATACGCGTCTTCCTCGCCTGATATGCTTATCCACGACTTCCGGCTTAATGTCGATACCGGCGACGGAGCCTGGGTGAGAATTATGGATGGTTTCATATGCACCAGTACCGATCCGCCCCATACCAAATATAACAATGCGAGTATCTGTTAGGTTGACAGGCAACTCTTCTTCTAGGCGTTTAGGGTTTTCAAAACGCACTAAAATGTGTTCAAACTTCACATAAAGCTCGTTCGCGCGTTTATTTAGTGGAGAGGCGAGAATAAAAGTCAAAGAGACGGCAATGGCGACAACGGCCAACCAGTCAGCGGCGATTAGCCCACTGCTTGCAGCAACAGCACAAACAATCAGGCCAAATTCGCTGTAGTTTGACAAAGTAAATGCGCTTAGCAGCGAAGTACGAGCTCGCAATCTAAAGCGATTAGTGAGTACGTAGTAAAGCATGACTTTAATCGGTAGTACTAGCACTAATAAGAGACCGATGAGTAATGCATTTGTTGAAATATTGGCATTGAGACCAATATTGAGGAAAAAGCCAACTAGTAAAATATTTTTTAAATTTAATAAGGATTTAGAGAGCTCGCTGGCTTTTTTGTGTGGCGCGAAAAGCATGCCGATTATCAGGGCGCCTAAATCGCCTTTTAAACCTGCAAATTCAAATGCGTGGTAGCCAATTACAAGTGCAAAGAAAAACCCAAATAGTGGCAGTAGTTCACCATGCTTTGAACGACTTAAAACCCAAAACATGAGCGAGCGGAAAACAAATAGTCCAACGATAAGAGCGATGGCCCAAATGTTAGGAACTTTACCGGTGCTAACGGTTAAGAAAACCACTGCGAAAATATCCTGCATAACCAGAATGCCGATAGCAATTTTGCCGTGTAAGCTGGCCATTTCACCGCGCTCTTCAAGTACCTTGACCGCGAATACAGTGCTAGAAAAGCTAAACGCAAAACCTACTAATAACGCACTTTGTAAATCTAATTGGTCAAACAGAGGAAGTTGCATGACGCCGAGCAGTAGAAGTAAAGATGCGAAGAAAATACTACTCAAGATAATATGTAGCGTGGCAGGAGCCCAAACCTGTGGTTTGACAAGGTTTTTAACTCTGAGTTTTAGGCCGATACTGAATAATAAAATAGTAACACCTAAATCGGCTAGTTGAGAAAGGAGAGGGGTGGTTTGTTGCCCCATTAGGTTGAGGATAAAACCAGCCATTAAGAATCCAATCAACGGCGGTAGCTTGAGTTGATAGACCGAAAATCCACAAGCAAAAGCGATTGCAAAATAAAGTAGTTCCATAAGTCATGCAGATTGTACTAGGTAGTCTGATTCTATCAAATCAATCTGTTTTATAAACAAATTCTGTGAAAAACAGTATTAATCTGTGTGCATCTATTAGTCGTACAAAATCTCATTTGCGTAAAAACGTTAGATTTTCACTGACAAGCAACGGCAAATGTGTTTAAGATGCCTTAACGGAACATCCACGAGAGGAGTAATGATGTTTAAAAAACTCTTAGCATCTGTTGGAGTAGGTGCTGCAAAAGTCGATACAGTATTGGAAACTGAACACTTACACCCTGGTCAAAAGTTTCAAGCACAAATTATTGTTATGGGTGGTGACGTAGAGCAGGAGATTTCTGGGCTAGAATTGGCATTAATGACCAAGGTTAAGGTGGAAAGTGACGATGGAGAGTACTTCACAAATCATGTAATAGAAAAGTGGCGTATCCCTGCAGAGTTCACAATTGCACCTGGTGAACAACGAATCATACCTTTTGAAGCAAGGCTGCATTCAGAGACACCAATTACTCAAATAAATGCGCCATATAATCACTGCCATGTTTGGATTGAGACAGGTCTTGATATTGATCTAGCTTTAGACCCTTCAGATAAAGATGCATTACATATCTATCCTAATGAAGCTGTTAAAGCCGTATTAACAGCGATGGACAAGTTAGGCTTTCAATTGGTTAAAGCAGATGTTGAGAAAGGTTATCTGCGAGCTTCCAACTTTCAGTCGACTTCGGGCTGTTATCAAGAAATTGAGTATCGTCCAAGTAGCCACTCCATGTTTGGTTTGCAAGAGATAGAGCTTTCATTTGTGCCTGAAGCACATAAAACGCATGTGTTAATTGAATTAGATCGCGCATTTAGAAGTGATGGCTATATTGATTTAACGATTGAACATGATCAGGTGAACTTATCGCGTATCTGTGATCAGCTAGAGAGACTATTTGCTTAATCACTGGCTGAATATGAGATAACGGATGTTGGAACCAGTTATAAAGACCTTCCACGAGCTAAGTCGTGATGAAATCTTCATGATGTTTAAAGCGCGTGTAGATGTGTTTGTTGTTGAACAAGATTGTGCCTATCCGGAAGTTGATGATGTAGATCGCGCTTTAAATACACGCCACATACTTTTTCTTGAACAAGGACGCCTAAAAGCCTACGCAAGGTGTTACTTAAAAAGTGAAAACACAGCGAGTATCGGTCGTGTATTGATTGCGCCTGATGGACGTGGCTCTGGGCTAGGGTATACGTT
Organism: Pseudoalteromonas luteoviolacea NCIMB 1942; assembly: GCF_001625595.1. Lineage (GTDB taxonomy): Bacteria > Pseudomonadota > Gammaproteobacteria > Enterobacterales > Alteromonadaceae > Pseudoalteromonas > Pseudoalteromonas luteoviolacea_A. The sequence continues at coordinate 82,423 of NZ_AUXT01000150.1, read as the reverse complement.
AATGAATGCTGCGCTTGCTTGCTGTGTGCAACAATTCCCTAGTGCGCAGGTGCAAATTGCAGCTCAGAGTTACCTACAGCCGTTTTATGGCAAGCTCGGCTTTGCGCCTATAAGCGATGTGTATCTTGAAGACGGTATTGAACATATAGACATGCAATTAGTACTAAGCATGTAATGTTGAGTGAGCAGTAAAAGAAAAAGGCGCTTCTAACGAAGCGTCTTTTTTTATAGTGAATTTATAAATACTAGGCCAATAGCCAATGGGCAGACAAACTTGATGTACCAAGGCCAAATTTTCCAGAACAAAGTGTTGTCTGCCGCCTCATTTCCTTCTTTAATCTCTGCAAGCAACTTACTTCTATGCCAGATCCAGCCTGCAAAAATACAGCACAACATGCCTAGCAATGGTTGTGCAAACTGCGTGGTTAACTGGACTACAAAGCCAAATAGCGCAGAAAAGTTAAAAATGATAGAAACGCTCACAACACTGACAATGAGCCCTATAAGCCATGTTGCCTGCACGCGAGCCAGTGCGAATTTTTCAACAACGTAAGAAACGGGTGCCTCTAGCATTGAAATTGAGCTTGTTAATGCTGCAATGCTCATTAAAGCGAAAAATGCGAAACCAATGTAAATGCCTATACCACCCATACTTTCAAATAAGGCCGGTAACACTTGAAACACCAGTGTGTCTTCGGACAATAACTCACCTGAAGCCGAGAAAATTTCAACCCCTTGAGCTTGTGCAACATACATTGCTGGGATGATGAGCATACCTGCTACAAAAGCGATAAATACGTCAATTAATGTGACGTACGCCCCCAGTGAAACAAGATTTTCTTGTTTGCTAATATATGAGCCGTAGATGATCATTACACTAGTTCCTAAGGACAGTGAAAAAAATGCCTGTCCAAGCGCACTGACGAGCAAACTAGGGTTTAAGATAGAGCTGAATTCTGGCACTAAGTAAGCCTTTAAACCCGTCATAGCACCTTTTTGTGTTAATACATAGGCAATGAGAGCGAAGAGAATAAACAATAGCGCTGGCATCAGTCGCTTCGACCATTTTTCAATGCCGTTTTCTACACCTTTACTGATAATGGAAACTGTCAAAATAATGAAAACGGCTGTAAATATTAAGTCTCTCGATAATGACTGCTCGCTTAGCCAAGAAGTTGCTTGATCTGTACCTGCAATAACAGAAATAGGTTCAAGAGTTGCACTGAACATCCATCCTGCAACAATGGCATAAAAGCTGAGAATTAGTCCCGCACAAACAATACCACCAAAGCCCACAAAAAATGCAAAGCGTTTTTGCATTTGGTTGATTGCTAGCCTTTGGAGTGAGGCGACAGCATTGGCTTGCCCATGTCGGCCAATGACAAGCTCGGCCATTAAAGCGGGGTAGGCAAGACAAAATGCGAGTACTAAATAAACCAGTACAAATGCCGCACCACCATTGCTAGCGGTCTGTGTCGGAAATCCCCAAATGTTGCCTAAACCAACGGCAGAGCCTGCGGCGGCCATAATAAATCCAAACCGAGAACTAAACTCTCCTCGAATACTGCTCATGTTTTTATATTTCTCTTTTTTAAAGACGGCCGCAACAATCTACTGTAAATGAAGGCAAATAAAAAGCCTTATCTGCACTGATCTAGCGCAAGAATTAGTGTTAAAAAACACCGTAGTTATAAATATCCATATTATAATTGCGGTTATGATTATAACGTTATGATATTTATTGGGTTTTGTTTGGTTTTATTGAAAAGGTGTCAGCGGTTGTGTACGTTTTGTGAAACAGCTTTACAAGGTAATGTTAGCGTGAATTTTGCGCCGCCAAGTAACTCTGAGCGACTCACTGTTGCTTTGCCATGGTGCCAGTCAATCACTTTTGCAACGATGGCAAGTCCTAGACCATAGCTTTTGCCTGCTCGATTGCGATGTCCTTGCTCTTGAAAGAATGGGTCAAAGACCTTATTCCAATTCTCTTGCTCGATACCGGGACCATCATCCTCTATGTTTATTTCTATTTCATGATCATGTTGCTGGGCACTAACAAACAGCTGCATATCTGCAAAGTCACAAGCATTACTTAATAAATTTGATATACCGCGCGCTAGCCAATGAAGGTCTGCCTCAACGACTAATTCCGGATGGATTGAAATATTGGCAGTTAACCCCTTTTTGGACATCTTAGGGTGCATTTGAGTCACCACGTCAGAAATATATCCATTCAGCTTGATGGGTTCAAATTTCAACAAGTGAGATTTTTGCTCAAGCGTTGCAAATGACAGATAGCTTGAAAGCATATCTTCCATTTGGTCCAAGTCTTTTTCCATTCGTTCGAGTAATTGGTGGACCTCTTGTATATCATCTTCTTCTAAAGCAGCATCGAAGCCAAACCGTAAACAAGCGACAGGCGTGCGAATGTCATGTGACAGACTAGATGCCATTAGTTTATTTTCAGCTAACAGTTTTTCGATTTGATTTGCCATTCGATTGAAAGTTAGTTCTACATCTTTGATGTAGGTAAAATGATTGACTTCAATGCGCGTAGCTAGGTTGCCACCGGCAAATTGCTTTGCCGCATGTGTCAAAACAGAGAGGCGTTTAGCTAGAGGTGCCAATACAAACCACATCAATGCACAGACACCAGAATAAAATGCCAGCGTGAGTAAAACATCATAACTGTTGCGCTCAGGTGGCTTTTCTAACTGGAGCTCAATGTAATCGGGTTTTAGTTGTGGTGTCGATTTAAGAAGATAAAAGTAACCTTCATTCGAGTCTATTAATAGCCCTTGAGGTCTGTACATCTGCTCGGTTACTTCGGGAGGCAATGCTAAAGAAGCTCCTGAGTGATAGGAAATAGTGAGGTCAAAGTCTTTACCTGCTTTTTCAACAAAATCCAGCCGTTGGTCGAGTGGGGTTGAGCTGGCTTGATTCGCGATACCCACTAATAATTTGGCTTGCCAAAAAAAGCTGTCATCATCTGGAGAAGTTTGCTCATTGAGCGTGTCTATCAACCACCCGAGAACGATGATTGAAATAATTACACCAGCAAGCAATGATAAATATAATTTTCTCACAAATTCACTCTACCTAGTACCACATGATAACTTCAAGCGTTGGGGGTTGAGTTGTGCATTTAGGGTGCTGCACAACTCAACAGGTATTACCAAGCCGTAGGTACTAGTAAGTAACCTTTGCCCCAAATGGTTTTTATCTTTTCAGGGTTTTGCGGATCGTCATCAAACTTTTTGCGTAGCGCTGATATTAACACGTCTACACTGCGGTCAAGGCCGTCGTACTCTCTGCCTTTTGTTGCTTTAAACACCGCATCTCTAGACACGACGTTACCAGCATTTGAGGCAAGAAAGTGAAGCAGTAAATACTCCGCGCTTGATATAGCAACTTCTTGACCTGACACGACAACTTTTCGAGCTTGTGTATCAATTTTGAGATTTCCAACATTCAAAATGGCGCTACTAGAGTCGTTTTGAGTGTTATTATCTTGAGCTGCCCGAGCGTTTGCTTTGATTCTAGCAAGCAGTGCTCTTGGGCGTACTGGCTTGATAACATAGTCACTGGCACCTACTTCCAAGCCGATTACTTCATCCATCTCTTCATCTTTGGCTGTTAGCATGATGATAGGCTTGCTATAAAACTGACGCAATTCTCTACAGACGCTGATACCATCTTGGCCTGGTAGCATTATATCCAGCAATACCAAATCAGGGTTATGCTGTTTAACCATTGCAACGACTTCGTCGCCACGATGACAGCAATGGGTTGTGTAACCTTGATTATTTAAATAGTCCGCTACCCATTGTGCGAGTGACTCATCATCCTCAACAAGTAATATCGTACCGTACTGCTCCATGAAAACTCTCCTTTAACATACCAACTAAGTATCATTGTGGACGATGACACTGGTGCCTTTTAAAGTCATACTAACTTTTTTCTATCATCGTGCAATTATAATTGCGCTGTGGGATATTTTTGTAATTAAGTGTATGAGTTTGTTGTTTATTGAACATTTAGCTTATCAATTAAATTGTGCGTCAGTGTCAACATCATTTTAGGTGTTAGTTCACTCACTTCAGTCTTCTCACATGCACCAGCTACTTTTATAAGTGGAGTGGTGTTGGGTTGGACGACGTATTGAGGGATCGTTACAGGTTCTTGATACCTATCTTTACGTGCTTGTTCTGTATTTTGCTCAGTGACAAAGGTGATAACTTCTTGCTCATTAATCACTTTTTCTGTCTCAGTAAATGAGTATTGCAAAGGAATACCTTGAAACCCAGCGCTGTCCACTGATGACTTTGCAAACCAGACAACGTCAGCTGAATCGTTATGCGTTAAGCGCATGCTTAGAGAAACGGTAATATTACTGCACTGTTTACTCGGACTGGTTTGAGAAATTTTTGCAATATAAGGGTGGTCATTGCTCGGTTTATTGAGTACGTATACTTTATCTCGACCGTATGACAAATCCATTTGTTGAATAACGAGTCTATAATCGGTGTTTTCTTGAGAGTCGACCTGCAAACCTTTCTCTTTGAGCATGTTAATCAGTGATGCGCGAAAGGCATCAGTGAGTGTCACTTTACTTGAGTCGATGTAAACTGTGTCTTGTTTCTTTACAACATGTGCGGGTAGTTGCACCGATTTAATACGCGCAGATTCTAACTCTGCTGTGTAGCTAATTTGGTAGATAGATTTTTGTAAAAGTGGTTTAGAAGGAACACTCAGCTTAGGAGCCAGTGGTTGAGTCATTGCACACCCTGTTAAGCCAATTACTGCTAAACAGCTAATGATTCCTCGCATTATAAGTACCTCAAATTACAATTTTCTATTATATCAAATGGATTTTAGAATAAATTTTACATGGAAAACCATGCATTACGACAGCCTTAAATTGTTCAAGTTTGTAACGCATATAATGCGGCAAACCATAAAGGCCCCTGTTTATTTTACGTTTATCGTGAGCTCGCGACTTATCTTCGTGATACCATAACGCCGCGTGTTAATGTACAGAGTCATTATGAAGTCACTATTTATTTATTCAAAATGCCTACTATTGCTAACTCTTTCACTTTCAGTGAACAGTGATGAACAAAAAAAAGCAAAAGCATGGGAGCATTTTGTAAGCGACTATTCTAAGCAAGTCCGACAGAAACTAAAAGAAAAATCGATACCTGGAGCTGCATTGAGCATTACCCATGTAAAATATGGTGATATTGCGAGGGGCTATGGCAGAACTAAGGTGAAGAAAGGCCTACCCGTTAACGGGCAAACTCGATTTCGTTTAGCATCTGTCTCAAAAACTTTTGCTGGGTCACTGACTGCAAAGTTAGCAGCGGATGAAAAAGTTGATTTAGACCGCTACGTCGCAGATTACCTGCCTATTTTCAGATATAGCCAATATGCCCCTCTGCGCGTGTATCATCTTTTGAGCCACTCAAGTGGGTTGGTGCCGAATGCATATGACAATTTGATCGAATCGCGTATGGATTATGACAATATCTATCCGAGACTTCTAAAAGTGGATAGGCTATGTCGTCCGGGTATATGTTACGGCTATCAAAATGTGATGTTTAGTCTGATTGGGAATGTAATAAACCAAGCAACGGGGTTAAGTTATGATACTTGGCTCAATGAGTTTATTTTTAAGCCTTTAGGTATGAAAGATGCTGGACTTGGGTTTGCACATATGACCAAAGACGATAACTTTGCCTTACCTCATGTAAAAGGTCGTAAATATTGGCATACGGCAAAATTGAAGAAGCATTATTATAAAGTTGCTCCAGCTGCTGGGGTAAACGCGAGTGCGGAAGATATGGTCATTTGGCTAAAAGCCCAATTAGGCTTATTTCCGAGTGTTCTTTCGCTTGATGCGCTAACAATTCAGTCAAGGCCATTTACTTTAACTAAGCGTGAGCTTCGTAGGCGGGTGTGGAAAAAATATGTTGAGCAGGCACACTATGGGTTAGGTTGGCGTATATATAGTTTTGAAGGCGAGACTGTCTATTATCACAGTGGTTGGGTGCAAGGTTATCGTACCGATGTGGCAGTTATTCCATCTTTGGGTATAGGGTTTAGTTTATTATTAAATGCTGAGAGCGGCTTAATTAATCAGCTGACAACAAATTTCTTGCGTAGGGCAATTGATTTGGCGCGTAAAGTTGAACCGCATTAGCGGTTCAACTACAAATGTTTAGTTGCGAGGCAAAATAATTTTTTTGTCTTCGCTTTGACGGTAAAGCACGATGATATGGCCGATCACTTGCACTTTATGTGCACCTGTTTCACGTACAATTGCGTCAAAAATAAGTTGTTTGGTTTCGCGATCATTGGTCGGTACTTTGACTTTGATCAATTCGTGTATTTCTAAACATTGTTCAATTTCTAGCAATACACCTTCGGTTAGGCCGTTACCACCAAGTAAAACGACTGGTTTCAGGGCATGTGCTAACCCTTTCAGGTGCTGCTTTTGTTTATTTGATAATGTCATATTGGTACAATTTACTAATTAAGGCTTGAATTCTCGACATTCTAACGCCATCTAAAGAAGATTACTAATGAGTTGCAGTGAATATGGCAAATAAAAAGCACTCAGCGAGCTCAAAGCGCTGGTTAAAAGAGCATGTAGACGATCCATTTGTACATGAAGCCCAAAAACGAGGCTACCGTTCTCGTGCAGTGTTTAAATTAGAGGAGATACAGCAGCGGGACAAACTGATCAGGCCTGGTATGCATGTTGTAGATTTAGGTGCAGCCCCAGGTAGTTGGTCACAATACTTAGCTGAGCAAGTATCAGATAAGGGCGAGGTTATTGCGTGTGATATTTTGCCTATGGACTCTTTACCAGGTGTGGCATTTTTACAAGGAGACTTCCGTGAAGAAAGTGTCCTTAACGCGTTGTTAGACAGGATTGGTGGTAAGAATATCGACGTGGTATTCTCTGACATGGCGCCTAATATGAGCGGCAACAATGTCATAGACCAGGCCGGTAGTATGTATTTAGTCGAACTAGCGCTAGATATGTGTCACCAAGTACTAAAACCAAATGGTGCGTTTGCGGTTAAGGTGTTTCAGGGCGAAGGCTTTGATCAATTTGTACAAGAAGTACGTAATGCCTTTAAAGTTGTAAAGATACGTAAACCAAAAGCGTCTCGACCTAGATCACGAGAAGTATATGTAGTGGCGACAGGATACAAACTGTAGTACAGTTGAGGTGCATTTAAGATGATTTTAAATAAATTGGATACAAGAGGTTAACCCCTTGAGCGATATGGCGAAGAACTTAATTCTCTGGCTTGTTATAGCAGTTGTGCTAATGACAGTGTTTCAGAGTTTCAATGGTGGCGAGCAATCTGATCGTCAGACAAGTTACACTCAGTTTGTAAAAGAAGTCCGTAGTGGTGTGGTCAGAGAGGCAAATATTGACCGTGCTGCCGGTACTATTTCAGGGATAAAAAATAATGGTGAGCGTTTTCAAACGATAATGCCATTATATGATGAAGATCTAATTAATGATTTGCTTAAAAACGATGTAAACGTGAAAGGTGTAGCGCCTGAAGAGCAATCGTTTTTAGCTAATGTTTTCATCTCTTGGTTCCCGATGTTGTTGTTGATTGGTGTATGGATATTCTTCATGCGTCAGATGCAAGGCGGTGGCGGCAAAGGCGCAATGTCTTTCGGTAAGAGTAAAGCGCGCCTAATGAGCGAAGATCAAGTCAAAACAACTTTTGCAGATGTTGCAGGCTGTGATGAAGCAAAAGAAGACGTTACTGAATTGGTAGATTTCCTGCGAGACCCGTCTAAGTTCCAGAAGCTTGGTGGTAACATTCCTAAAGGTGTGTTGATGGTAGGTCCTCCAGGTACAGGTAAAACCTTACTTGCAAAGGCTGTTGCGGGTGAAGCGAAGGTACCATTCTTTACAATTTCAGGTTCTGATTTTGTTGAGATGTTTGTAGGTGTTGGTGCTTCTCGTGTAAGAGACATGTTTGAGCAAGCTAAAAAAGCGGCGCCTTGCATTATCTTTATCGATGAAATTGACGCTGTTGGTCGTAAACGTGGAGCTGGTATGGGTGGGGGTCACGATGAACGTGAACAAACGCTAAACCAAATGCTTGTTGAAATGGACGGCTTTGAAGGCAATGAAGGTATTATTGTAATTGCAGCGACCAACCGCCCAGATGTTTTGGACCCAGCATTATTACGTCCAGGTCGTTTTGACCGACAAGTAGTTGTAGGTTTACCAGACGTAAGAGGTCGTGAACAGATCCTTAATGTGCACATGCGTAAAGTACCTTTGGACTCAAATGTTGAGGCATCTCTTATTGCGCGTGGTACGCCAGGATTTTCTGGTGCTGATCTAGCGAACTTAGTAAACGAAGCCGCATTATTTGCTGCGCGCGGTAACAAGCGCAAAGTAAGCATGGCCGAGTTTGATGCAGCAAAAGATAAGATCATGATGGGTGCTGAGCGCAAATCAATGGTTATGTCTGAGAAAGAAAAAGAGATGACTGCTTATCATGAGGCTGGGCACGCAATCGTAGGGCGTTTAGTACCAGAACATGACCCTGTTTATAAAGTGTCTATTATCCCTCGAGGTAGAGCGCTGGGTGTGACGATGTATTTGCCTGAGCAAGACCGTGTAAGCCACTCTAAAGAACATTTAGAGTCTATGTTGTCTAGCCTTTATGGTGGCCGTATTGCAGAAGCCATAATTTATGGTGATGAAAAGGTGACTACAGGTGCGAGTAACGATATTGAACGAGCAACTGACATTGCGCGTAAAATGGTAACTCAATGGGGTTTAAGCCCTGTGCTTGGTCCACAAATGTACATGGAAGAGCAGGGAGAAATGTACATGGGCGGTGGCGGTTCTAGAATGTCTGGTGTGTCGGGCGAGACTGCTAAACTTATTGACGAAGAAATTAAATTATTTGTCACTCGCAACTATGACCGTGCTGAGCAAATCTTAAAAGACAATATGGACATCCTTCATTCGATGAAAGATGCACTAATGAAATATGAAACGATAGATGCCGGACAGATAGACGACCTTATGAAGCGCAGAGAAGTACGTCCACCTAGAGACGCACATGACCGTAAATCTGACAAAGATGGTGGTCTGAATGGTGGTGCGACTGAGACAAAGAGTGAAGAAAGTAACTCGGATGTCCCGCCTCCAAGCAATACAGAGGTTGATGACAAGCCTTAATAAAAGGTAAAATGTCACAGCAGGAATTAAGGCCTCGATGGTGAACCTTCGAGGCCTTTTTGTATCTTTTGTAATGCTGTGTATCTATATGCGCCTAATACCAGACTCTATGTGAATGATTTTGGTCAATAAACTGGTAGGGGTATTTAAAGTATGCTTAGATACAATTAATAGGAAGGCGATTTATGTTTCAACTCTCTTTACCGCGAGGTCGTACTCTTGATCTCCAAAGCCCGCAAATTATGGGCATAGTTAACGCAACTCCAGACTCTTTTTCTGATGGTGGTAAGTTTTACAAAAATGATAGCGCTGTCATTCAGGCGCTTGATTTATTGGAGCAAGGTGCCAGCGTACTCGACATTGGTGGCGAATCTACTCGCCCAGGTGCAACCGATGTATCGCTAAATGAAGAGCTTGACAGAGTCATTCCAGTCATTGAAGCGATTCGAACGCAGTCTGACTGTGTTATATCAATAGACACAAGTAAAGCAGAAGTAATGAAACAGGCTATTCATGCAGGGGCTGACATTATTAATGATGTGCGTGCTTTGCAAGAAGAAGGATGTTTAGAGGTCGCGGCGGAATTTTCTGATGTGCCTATATGCTTAATGCATATGCAAGGACAACCAAGAACGATGCAAGCTGCGCCAAAATATGACCACCTAATCAACGAGATTATTTCTTTCTTTGAGACTAGAATTGCAGCTTGCGAAAAGCTTGGTATTGCTCGCACTAGACTCATCTTGGATCCAGGCTTTGGATTTGGAAAATCTTTACAACATAACTTTGAATTGCTTGGAAAATTTAACCAATTCTCAGAATTGAATATGCCTTTATTGGCAGGTTTATCACGCAAGTCGATGTTTGGAAACTTATTAAATCGGGATACAAATGAGCGCTTAGCTGCAAGCTTAGGTGGCGCATTGTTATGTGCACAGAAAGGTGCGCATATCATACGCGTTCATGATGTAAGAGAAATGAGTGATGTGTTGCAGGTATGGGCTGCAGCAAACCATGGAGTAACTAAATGACAACGAGAAAATATTTTGGCACCGACGGTGTGAGAGGACTTGTAGGTGAGTTCCCTATTACACCAGAGTTTGCCCTTAAATTAGGTTGGGCTGCTGGTAAAGTCCTATCTAAATCAGGAACGAAAAAAGTAATAATAGGTAAGGACACGCGAATTTCTGGATATCTGCTCGAAACTTCGCTTGAAGCCGGCTTAATCGCTGCAGGAATCGATGTCGTTTTGCTAGGTCCTATGCCGACCCCAGCGGTCGCCTATTTGACTCAAACTTTCAGAGCTGAAGCGGGAATTGTGATCAGTGCATCTCACAACCCTTATCATGACAATGGTATTAAGTTCTTCTCTGGTAACGGTAAAAAACTAGCTGATGACGTCGAATTGGAAATCGAAGCAATGCTTGATGAGCCGATGACCTGTGTGACTTCAGAGTCTCTAGGTAAAGCCCGTCGGTTAGATAGCGCAAGTGGTCGTTATATTGAATTCTGTAAAAGTCAATTCCCTAAAGAGTTGTCACTAGAGGGCATCAAGATTGTACTAGATTGCGCGAATGGTGCTACGTACCATATTGCACCTTCTGTCATGCAGGAGTTAGGTGCAGAGGTAATCGCAACGGCATGTGAGCCAGATGGCGTAAATATCAATGCAGAGTGTGGTGCAACACACGTTGATGCGTTAAAACGTCAGGTGCTTGAGCATAAAGCTGACGTTGGTATTGCTTATGATGGTGACGGCGACCGCGTAATGATGGTTGACCATAATGGCCGTGTTTTTGACGGTGACGACATTGTATATATTGCTGCGTTACAAGCCAAATTCAATGGCACACTTAAGGGTGGTGTTGTTGGTACAGTGATGTCAAATATGGGTCTTGAAAACGCACTTAAAGCACAAGATATTCCGTTCTTGCGCAGTAAAGTTGGAGACCGTTATGTGCTTGAGTTACTTGCAAAAGAAGGGTGGAATATTGGTGGTGAAAGCTCCGGTCACGTACTTAACCTTGATCTGATTGCTACTGGTGACGGTATTATTTCGAGCTTGCAGGTGTTAGCAGCAATGGTTGCGCAGAACAAGACACTCAAAGATCTTGGCGCAGGCTTTACTAAATACCCAATGAATATGATCAATGTTCGATATGCGAAAGGCACCGATCCGGTTGCCCACGAAACTGTCCAAGAAGTTGTAAAGCTGGTTGAAGAAAAGCTAGACGGGAAAGGCAGAGTCCTATTACGTAAGTCAGGTACTGAGCCTGTTGTACGTGTTATGGTTGAAGCAGAACAAGAAAAGCAAGTAATGGACTTTTCTCAACAAATAGCCGAAGTTGTTGAATCTGTGAGCAATTAAACCAAAAAAGTAAAATTTTTATTGTAACTTTGGGCGAGTGACGTTATTATCTCGCCCGCTTTCTTACGCGGAGTATCGAATGTTAAGTAGAAAGCCAATGGTAGCGGGCAATTGGAAAATGAATGGCTCTTTAGAGCTTGTTCAAAATATTGCTAGCGAAATTAAAAACATCAATAATAGCGATGTTGAAGTAGTTGTTATTCCGCCAACTGCACTTCTAAGCAACGTAGTTGCTTCTGGTGTAAAAGCCGGTGTGCAGACAGTCTCAGAGCACCCACTTGGTGCATATACAGGTGAAGTTCAAGCGTCATTAGTAAAAGCTTTAGGCGCGACCTACACACTTGTAGGCCATTCTGAGCGAAGAAGTATTTATGGCGAGTCAAATGAAGATGTGGCCAATAAGTTTGAGCAAGCACAGACTGACAAGTTAATCCCTATACTTTGTGTAGGTGAAAAAGAGTCAGAAAGAGAGCAAGGTCAGACTGAACATATCGTTGCAGAACAAATTAAAGCTGTAATCGATAAGTTAGGTATAGCATCATTGAGTGACTCTGTGATAGCATACGAGCCTGTTTGGGCTATAGGAACTGGTAAGACAGCATCTCCTGACCAAGCACAAGCAGTACACAAGTTTATAAGAGATTTAGTAGCGAGTTACGATGCTGAAATCTCGAATTCACTGCAAATCCTATATGGTGGCAGTGTTAATGAAAGTAATAGTGAATTATTGTTCGCACAAGCAGATATCGATGGCGGTTTAATAGGTGGAGCAAGCCTTAAACCAGAAGCTTTTAGAACTATCTGTGAGAGTGCAAAAGGATAAGTAAATGTACGAGATTCTTTTGGTTGTCTATTTAGTTGTTGCATTAGCATTAATTGGAATGATTCTAATCCAGCAAGGTAAAGGTGCCGATATGGGGTCGTCTTTCGGTGCAGGCGCTTCTGCTACCGTATTCGGTTCTTCGGGTGCTGGCAACTTTATGACAAAAACTACAACAGTACTAGCAACAGTATTCTTCGTGCTAAGTATTGCGTTAGGTAACCTAACAGCAGGTCAAATTAAGCAAACTGACCAGTGGGAGAACTTAGAAGCACCTGCGGCGACTACAGTTCCAGCTGTATCAGATGTGCCTGCTTCAGAAGAGAATTCTGACGTACCAAAATAAAATATTTGCGAATGTGGTGGAATTGGTAGACACGCCATCTTGAGGGGGTGGTGAGCTATGCTCGTGGGGGTTCAAGTCCCCCCATTCGCACCAAATAGGAAACCTGATGAACAAGATTGTTCATCAGGTTTTTTTTTCTTAAAAATAAGCAAAGCAATGATGTAGCTTCCAACTTCTATGAACCTGACTTAGCCACAAGGTCGCGGTAATTAATCTCCTGTCATAATCGCCTACTGCAAGTTCAGTATATAAATCACAGTGAATTTTAAACTCTTTGATTTTATATCTTGTAATATTTATGTGTTTATAAAGTGCTTTCTAGGTAATAAATTTGCAAATGAAAATATTTATGATATTTTTATTTCAATTGAAGCGCTAAATACATATAATGACCTTCCAGAGGAAAGAGATGCGTGATGCGCATCTTTTTTTATGTCTATTTTTAGCTGGACATAACTTCAACCTTCCTCAGGTTGAATACACACACGGCGATTCCTTTGGAGAAAATATGAGAACAGTTTTACCACGCGTTGGTCTATCTGCATTGAGCGCTGCCATTTTATCGGCAGTGAGCTTACCTTCCTTTGCTGCTGAAGAAGCGCAAGCAAAAAAGAATACTTTTGAAAAAATCGAAGTGACTGCTCGTAAACGTACAGAGAGTTTATTCGAAACACCAACTGCGATCACATCTATCGGCTCAGACGCGATTGAAAAAGGCAACATGAGCAACCTAGATGACATTGGTAAATTTGTTCCAAACCTAAATATCACAAGATATGGTGTTGGTAATGCAGCGCACGCTTCTGTCTTCATTCGAGGCATTGGTTTACAAGATCACATTATTACTACAGACCCAGGTGTAGGTGTTTACGTAGATGGTGTCTATCTTGGCCGTCAAATGGGTTCTAACTTGTCTTTACCTAACATTGAGCGTGTCGAGGTACTACGTGGCCCACAAGGTACACTTTATGGCCGTAATACGCTTGGTGGTGCTGTAAACATCATTACTAAAAAGCCCGGTTCAGAAGACGTTGTACGTATTGAATCAAAAGTTGGCTCTCGCGGCCGTTTAGGTGGTGATATTTATACGAATCAAACTATTAACGACGAGTGGAGCTTTGCCGCAAATGCGTCATACAAAGAGCGTGACGGTGTAGGCCGTGCCGTTAACCTTGCTGCGCCAGAAAAAGAAATTGGCGAAGAGCAAGAGATGAGCGGTCGCTTTGCTATCAAGTGGCAGCCTAGCAGTGACTTTAGCCTAAATGTGGCAGTGGATGCGGTAGAGAATGAGTCAGGACAGTCTCCTTATACAATAGAGTTAACAGGTGGCTTGGATCCAAATGACCCAAACAATGGTGACTTCCCGTTACTCAATGCGAGCTTATTACCTGAGAACCCTGATGACTTGGGTACGACAGTTGCTGGGATCGAAAGCACTGATTACTCTGGCTGGGGCGCTTCAGTGATCGCTGATTGGCAGGTAAGTGACGAGTATGCGGTAAAATTCATCACCAGTAAGCGCGGCTCTGACTATACAGGTGGTTTGGATGATGATGCTTCACCACTACACTTATCTGAATTTCCAGAAGAAGGTGGTGCAGATCAGTTCTCAATTGAATTTCAACTAAACGGTACGTTCGATTCTTGGGACTTTGTGTCTGGCCTTTATTACTTCAACGAAGATGGTTTTACAGAGTCTGCACCTTATGTATTTAGTCCATTTAGCGTACCGGGTAACTACGGTCGTTTCCGTATTGACCAAGAAACAGATTCATATGCAGCCTACTTCAATGCGAGCTTTGACGTTACAGAAAAGCTGAGTTTAGGTGGTGGTTTGCGCTACTCGGAAGATGAGAAAGATGCATTTGCTGATTTCAGGTACTTCAAAAAAGGTGCACAGGCTAAGTTCGACGAAGTTACTTGGGATGTGAACGTCGCATATCAATTGAATCGTGATATGAATGTTTACGCGCAGATTCAAAAAGGTTACCAAAGTGGTGGTTTCCCTCCACGTCCATTTGGTGGTGCGGACGCATTTGTATCATTTGATGAAACAAAAGCGCTAAACTATGAGATTGGTTTCAAAGGGCAGGTACATGACCAAGTTTCAATGATGCTAGCATTATTTGTGACTGACTATACTGATTTAGCGTTGCCTTTTAATGATCCATCGAACGGCTTCAATACATACATCGAAAACGCGGGCGAGTCTCGTGCACAAGGTATCGAACTAGAGACAACAGTTGCCCTTACTGATGACTTTACAATTCGCAGTTCTGTTGGTTACTTAGACTCTGAAATCACACATGTTGATGACGGTGTTCAAGGTATCACAGTAGGAAATGCACCAGCTCTAACGCCACGTTGGACGGTAATGGTTGCCCCTTCATATTTTATTGATATGGCGTCTGGCGCGACTGTGGCGGTTAATGCTAGCTATTCATATCGTTCAGATATGCAAGGCCAATCTGTGAACAACCCTAACGAGTTCATTGAGTCACGTGAGCTATTTGGTTTTAATATCTCTTACACCAACAGTGAGGGTGATACTGAGATAACGCTGTATGGCGAGAATGTGTTTAATGAGGTATACGATGTAGGTCGTCTACAGCAATCTGGCTTTGTTGGGGTTATGCGCAGCAATGACAGAAGTGAGTTCGGTCTTAAATTCAGAAAAGACTTCTGGTTAGACTAATTCATTTAATTGAGGTCGGTAATTACCGGCCTTTTTTATTCTGCAATACAAGCGGTTATACGGTTAATTGGGCTATCTAGAAGGATTGGGCATGACAGTCTCGCAAGATTCCCCTAAACTCTTGGTAATATTAAGATTAGCTTGAAGATTGCATGCAGTTTATAGTTCACCCGCTGTCCAAAATTATGGATGGGATCACTTCAATGACCGTTTCTAGTAAAGGAATCGTGATAGAAGGTAAGCTTGGTAAAAAGCTATATACGTGGCAGTCGCAATTGCAACCTCCGCTAATCCTCGAGGGTAAAATTACACCCAAAATTCAAATCTTTATGCCAGATACACGGATTAAAATACGTATCAAAGACAGTGATCTGGACCACGCCCAGTTTGAACTACAAAAGTTTTGGCTCACATCACACATGGTTAAATTGCGCCAAAGTATCGCAAAGATTGAAGCTTTGCTAGAGCGACGTTATTTGTCCCATGGGCTACTTAAAACCGCAAAAGAGATGGCACAAGAACTGGCGGAACATTGGCTCACTTGGTCGATGGATCAAAGGCTAGAAGCTTACTTTGTTCAAACCCGCTATACCCTTGAGGAAGTGCATACTTGGCAGCCACAAGATGTTGATGACTTCAGAGAAGCGTTCATAGCCAAACAACTCGCAGATTATGGAGGTTTTTTTGACCGAATTGCCGGGCAGCCTTTAACGATTGCACAAAGGCGAGCATGTGTTGTTATTGATGAACGGCAATTACTATTGGCGGGTGCGGGTACTGGCAAAACGAGTGTCATGATAGCCAAAGCCGGCTACCTAATTTCAGCCGGAGTATCTGACGCGTCGCAAATTCTGATGTTAGCTTATGGTAAAGAGGCGGCCAATGAAATGCAGTCTCGATTATCAGATGCACAGCTATCTGTTACTTGCCGTACTTTTCATAGTTTAGGCATTCGGATTCTCACAGAGGTAGAAGGAAAGGCACCACAGCTGTCTCAGTTGAGCAACGATGCACATCAAAAGCACCAATTTCTTCTCGAGACGCTTCAATCTCTTTGCCAAGACCGTGACTTTTCGAATAATTTACTTGCGCTACTGAAAGACAGTTTTAATGTCGATGTGCGCGAAGTTGAGGTTGACTTCACAGCTCCTTATTTGAGCAAGCTGGTCAAGCAGTTCAGCGATTTAATTAGTTTATATAAGCAAAGTCGCAGCGTAGGGTCTGGGCATATACAACAAATTGAATCTGAGTTTGAGCTTTACCTTTTAGTTTTTAGGCCCGTACTGACTGAATATCAGCTGTATCTCAATAATGAACATGCAATTGACTACGATGATATGATCAGTAATGCGACTAAATACGTTAAAAGTGGGCAATACAAAAGTGAGTGGCTGCATGTTTTGGTGGATGAATTTCAGGATATTTCGCCTGCCAGAGCGGAATTGGTCAAAGCGTTATTGGCACAACGCAATCGAAGTCACTTATTTGCTGTAGGGGATGACTGGCAATCGATATATCGTTTTAGTGGTGCTGATCTGTCACTTACAACGCATTTTTCGCAACACTTTGGGCCATCTACTGTGATGCAGCTCGACAAAACATTCCGCTATCCTCAAGAACTTTTGGATTTGGCCAGTGACTTTGTTTGCCAAAACCCTCAGCAAATTGTTAAGCAAGTAAGAGCACAGGTCTTGTCAGATGGACCATCAGTGGTTATTGAGCACGATCAGCAAAACGATTTAGTGTATGCAAAATTATCTGAGTTAGCTAAAACAACGTCTCATTGCTCTGTCATGATACTGGCTCGTTACCACAAACAGTTAACTGATAATCAAACGATTGAAAAGCTAAATAAACAATTCAAAACCATCGATATAAAGTCAATGACCTTCCATGCTGCAAAAGGGAAAGAAGCGGATTACACAATCATCATAGGGCTTGATAAGAGTGTGCCAACGAAACAGACAACCGACAAAGTAATAGATGCGTTCTTGCCTGCACTGGAAGCCTTTCCTTATGCAGAAGAGCGGCGTCTATTTTACGTCGCACTGACAAGGGCAAAAAAGTGTGCGTTTATCATGTCGCCCAAAGAGCCTAGTCGTTTTATCACTGAAATTGCAGAACAGCTATAAGCTAACTATCGGTTTTGTAAAAGCTCGCAAAGTTAGAATTCGACGACTAAAGTTGATTTAAGAGATCAACATAGCGAGCGAGAAATGGACAATGATCTGCTGGCGGACGCGTTGGTGCGTTTGAGCACTATTGCTAAGCATCTTAATATTTCTAGTCATACACTTCAGGCGTTGAGCCAACCTCTATGCACCTTAACGAGCTATATCTCTATCAGGAAAGATAATGGCGAGTCCGCCTATTTTAAAGCATACCGATGTCGATATAATAGTTTACTCGGGCCCACCAAAGGGGGGATCCGTTTTCACCCCAGTGTTGATCAAAGCGAAGTAGAAGCCTTAGCGCTATGGATGACTTTGAAATGTGCTGCTGTGAATGTGCCGTTTGGTGGAGCAAAGGGTGGCATCTCTGTTAATGCAAAATCGTTGTCTGCGCTCGAATTAGAGCGACTTTCCCGTTCTTATGTCAGGGCTATGGCTGACTTCATTGGCCCCCAGACAGATATTCCAGCACCTGATATGTATACAAACGAACGTGTGATGGGTTGGATGATGGACGAGTATGAGACCATTAAACGCGTCAAAGCACCCGATGTCATCACGGGTAAGCCACTGGTATTTGGAGGCAGTGTTGGGCGCTCTGGAGCAACGGGAACAGGTGCCTTTCTGTGCATAGAAGCATTGGCTAAAAAGAGAAAGTGGCAGAGACACAATCAGACTGTAGCTGTTCAAGGGTTCGGTAATGGCGGAGCACAATGCGCAATTTTACTGCAAAAGGCGGGATATAAGGTTGTTGCTGTTAGTGACTCAAAAGGGGCAATCTATTCACCTGACGGTCTAGATATTTTAAGCATCCTGTATGAAAAGCAAAAGAGTAGGCAACTTAAAGCCGTATATTGCGAAAACTCGGTGTGTGAGCTGGTCAGCCACAAGGCGTTGACGAATGAAGAACTGTTAGCGTTAGATGTGGATATTTTAATCCCAGCAGCGGTCGCGGGTGTGATAACTGAGTCAAATGCCGGTTTGGTAAAAGCAGGCACGATTGTGGAAATAGCCAACGGGCCAGTCAGCGCTGCTGCTGACAGTATATTGCACGAGAAGGGGGTGTTTGTTATTCCCGATATACTCGCCAATGCTGGGGGGGTGATTGTCAGTTATTTCGAGTGGTGCCAAAATCGCCAAGGTGAGCTTTGGAGTGAAGAGCAAGTTACAACTAAACTTTCTGACTATATTCACAGAGCTTTTGAGCAAGGCTGGCAGCGCCATGTCAGTACCAATATCGACATGCGAGATGCGATTTATGCGCAGGCGTTAGAAAGGCTGACATTGGCAATCGAAGCACATGGCACACATGATTATTTTAATGCCAACTAGCACAATATAAATTTAGATTTATTTTAGTTAAGGTTGCTACGCTTATTATTAATTGGAGTATTCAGTTTTATTATTAGTCGCTTTTTGGAAGTTATGGTGCAAATGATGTTGACAAATTGGTCTTTAAAGCGGATGTCAAAGCTGAAGATTTAAGTTGGTCGCGTCGTGGCGGAGACCTTGTGGCAACGCTAGACGCTTCTGGTGAAACCCTCAGTATTTAAAATTACTTCAGGCACTCAACTTGATTTAGTCTCAAATTGAAGAGCAAATCGCGAGCGCTCAAGATGCACAGAAGACTGAGATGTTAAACACAAATTATGAACTTTTAGTACAGTCCATGTCTGGCTTGGATTATGAAGGAGATGCATTAGAAAGTAGCAACTCTCAATTTATAAATACCCATCTTAACAAAGCCATCATCCATTTAGGTGGATGTTTAGGCTGGCATAGCAAGATAAGCTTTATGACAGTTTATCTAGATTAAATATTTCTAGCTTTTCTTATATAAGAATTTTTAACTTTAATGTGTGATCTTATTTTGAGTCGTAGATTTAGAAAATTGTAAAAGGGGCTAATCAAGCGATATTATAAATCTCTGCTTTGTAGTCTTTAAGTGAGATGAATTATACCCGTTTTTTATCGTGGTATATAATCAATTGATTTAATTTACATATAACAAGCCCCCTTAAGAAGGCTTGAAGCTAATATTCCAGAATATTATTTAGTTACAGTGGTGAGTATATATTTGGCAAGCTTGTCCATCCCCGCGTTGTGTCCAGCAGATGTCATCTGTATTGCATATTACAACGCTCACATGTGCTGCACCGCCTACTTGAGGTGTAGCTTCTAGAGGAAGGGAGTTTTTGTCGGCAGTTAGCTTTTTGATGCTTTTTTTACTTAATTTTAGGTTCATTATAAATTTCCTTCTTTTTTAAATAGAATAACTTTATTTTTAAAGACTTTATGGAAAATAGCCTTGTGGTCAAATAGACTACTAAGATCAAATAAAAACCTAAAAGTTTGATCCCAACCTCCTTATTAATTTATTTGTATCATGGAGGGTGAAAAAAATGCAAGTGTGTTTTTTATTCAAATATGAAAAGTGGTTTATGTAGGGGTAAGAAGCTTAGATTAATACCAATATTTGCAACTTCGGTATTAGCCTTTATGTGCTTGCTAATGGCGAAGCGAGTACGCCAGCCCCTATTTTGTAGAGCTGGCGTAAGAGGGGCTTACTTAAAAGTTGAAAGCGACCTTGCCATAAACAAAGCGGCCATCAGTGTTGTACGCCGAGAATGCTGAATAAGGGAAGATTTGATTAAAGTTACTAAACCCAATGTTGCCAACCGTATCTTGTGGGTATTGATCAAACAAGTTGTTTGCACCAATAGCGAAGCGCCATTGCTCGTTATACTGGTATGCGACTTCAAGATCAGTTATCCACTTTGCATCAATTACTTCGTCTTTTTCCACAGTGCTGGATGAATCAATGGTTTCACCATATCTGGTGGCCTTTAAAATGGCTGTCCAATCTTGATATTGCCAAGTTGCAACCAAGTTAACTTTATTTTTTGGTGTGCCATCTTCAAAACGTGCAATCTCACGACGTGCAAAATATTGATACTCGTCACCTAGTGCAGCCAACTCAGCTGGGTTATCTTTTACATTTGTTACTTCTGTATCGTTGCGGTTTAATGCTGCGCTTAGAGCTAAGTTGCCATAGGCATCTAGATTAAAATTATATGTTGCAACGATATCTACACCTTGCGTTCTAGAATCAATTGCATTGGTAAAGTATCGAACTCGTTGTACATTGTGCTCTCCTGCAGTCGCTAGAATTTGTTCTACTGCATCACCACTTAGGTTTTCAGACATCACAATGCGGTCATCAATGTCAATACGGTAAGCGTCTAGTGTAAGACTGAAATCGCCTGCGCTGTATATGAAACCAGCAGTGATATTTACTGACTCTTCAGCTTCCAGTGGGCGCGCTCCAAGTGCTTGAGCAGCTGCTGTATCAACTGGGAACAAGCCGACTTCATTAGGAACGCCATTCTCGAAAACAGTTGCAATAGATTTATATGAAGACTGTGCTAATGAGGGGGCTCTAAACCCTGTGCTCAGCGCACCACGAAAAGAGAGTTCATCGCTCAATGCGTAGCGACTCGCAACTTTTCCGGTGAGTGTGGAGCCAAAGTCACTGTAGTCTTCAAAACGTGCTGCTATCACGATATTCCAGTCTGCGTTTATATATGTGTCAAACTCGGTGAAGAGCGCGATGTTATTACGAGACTCGTCAACTGCGCTGGCAGGAGAAAAGCCAGCTAATACCTGCGCGCCACCAGCTGCAACCGGAGAGCCATTAGCATCCAACACAGTTAAGTATGACGCTTCTTCACCCGCTTTTATTTGGTATGACTCATGGCGGTATTCGGCACCGACAGTAATATAGACTTCTTCATATAAACCAAAATCGAAGCTATTTTTGGCATCAAAATTTAATGTGAGCTGATCATATACTAACGCGCCATTATCAAACTCAGTAGGGCTATGGACACCTAGGGATGTATTTAAACTATTTGTTACACCAAAATTAAATTCATTGCGACCAAAGTTTGCGCTGTTATCAATGTCCCAGTTCGCAATTTGAGTCGTTATGCCCACTGCAAAAGCAAAGTCTTCTACTTCGGTAGTAATTTGCGGTAAGAAGCCATCAGGGTACACTGCGATAAGGTTACGGCTATCTTTCGGTCGGCGGAAAAAGCCGCCAGAATTACCCTCACGCTCTGAATAACTACCAAAAGAATATAATGTAGTATTTTCGGTTAAGTCGTAGCCAGCATTGTAGAAAAAGGCAAAGTCTTCAATATCGGCTTTACCAAAGCGGTGATTATATCTCTGCGCATTAAACTCTCGCGGATCTAGGTTGCCATTGTCATCACGCGCGTATTGTTCTCGAGGGTCGAAACCTGAGCGATTTGAAGGCGCTTTATTTCGAGCTTCTGCCGAAAGGTGAATGAATCCCGCCTCGCCAAGAGGTAAACCGATATTGCCACTGATAGTGCTGGTGTTGCCGTCACTTATCGTGCGGTCTTCACCTAATTCAAAAGCAAGATCACCGCTGTCATTTTGAGATACGCCCGCAAGCTGTTTGGCGCCAGCCATTTGGGTATCGTATTTACCATAGGTAAAATTCAGTGAACCCCCTTCATCCGCATCTTTTAGTACGATGTTGATTACGCCGGCAATCGCATCAGAACCATACTGTGCCGCAGCGCCATCTCTAAGCACTTCAATGCGCTTGATAGCAGCTGTTGGGATCATGTTCAAGTCTACGGCTGAAGACCCACGTCCTACCGTGCCATTTAAGTTGAGTAAGGCGCTGGAGTGACGACGTTTTCCATTGATAAGGACCAAAGTATGATCTGGGGCTAAACCTCTTAATACAGCTGGACGGGCGTGGTCTGTTCCGTCGGCAAGTTGAGAATTTGGAAAGTTAAAACTTGGTACTAGCGTCGTGAGCACCTGACTTAGCTCTAATTGTCCTGAACTATTGATCTCATCAAGATTAATAATGTCTACTGGCACAGTGCTCTCAGCAATACTGCGCAGGCTTCTTCTTGTACCTGTTACTTCAATAACCTCAGGCTTTAATTCTGGTTTAGAGCTAGCGGACTCTTGAGCTTGAAGTGTAAATACAGGTGCTGAGGCTAGTATCAGGCTAACTGACGCTGCTACGAAGTTCGGTTTCAACATTATTTATCCTAGCGAGTTGATTTCAAAATGATGTTTAGTCAGTGGTTAGATTGAGACTAAATACTTATTGGGATGCGGATAGTAATGAGTAATTTATGCGTCGTTAAATTCAATTTCGTTATAGATTATAACTTCTAACCTCTGGCTATTTTATTGGAAAAGGTACGCTACTAAATGCTTTCAAATTATTAATAAATTTAAATATATTTGCTCTAGAAGGCTGTAGTTTTAACATTCATTAATTGGCGTTAGTCTTGGAATAAGATATTTTAACTTAGTGATAAAATTAAAGGTCATGTCTTTGGCGACTCAAGCGCAAGTTTAAAATCACTTTTATATCGTCGAGACAAGTTTACTTCTACTCCTGACTCTAGCGTGATAATGCCATCTCCACTCGATGCAAATCGAACCGATTTAATTTTGTGTTCATTGACCGTGAATCTGCGGTGTACACGAGTCACATGTGCCGTGGCTAATCGATTACTGAGGCTGTTTAATGTTTCGCGTAACGGGTAGATTCGGCCTTTACTATGCAAGTTGACGTAGTTTCCGGAGGCTTCATACCATTCAATTTCTGAGACTTTGATTAGATGTTCTTCCCCATGTTTTTTGACCAAAAACTGAGAGGGAGGTTGAATTAAAGGCACCTCCTGTTGCTCATAGTCCGAGGAGGACTCAAGGACCCATTTTGCACTATGGAAAATGAAGAATATAAACAGGTAGGAAAGTAAGTCTTTTCGGTACTCGTACCAAAATTCTTGGTAATAATCACCAAAATCATAGTGTCCTTGCATCCATGTATATGCCAAGTGGCGCAGCCCCACCATCAGTAAAACATGACATAAAGAAAATACCAAAGACGAAGCAATGTGAACCATCACTTGCTTTAAAGGTGGGGTTGTATTAATTGGATAGTGTTGAAATAGTGCGACTAACATGGGGATAAGTACAAGCAAAGAAAGTGCACTTGTGTACTCCCACACAAAGGGCTCCCATAACTGTGTCGTCGAGACTCCATCTCGGTTATGTTCAGTCCATACAGACAGCGCATTGACCGTATTATTGATCAACAAATATAGCGTGGCAGCGATGTACCCACACAGTGCGGTATGTTGTTTTATTGTTTTTTCTAACCACATTACGGCTCATCCCTTAATTCCACCGCTTATCACTATATTCATGTATTTCAATAGTATGGATGGTTTACTGAGTTTGCAATTTAGACACTTTAAAAAATAACATGCTAGGAGGGACTATGACAAATTCGCAGTTTTCGCGCCAATGGGACTTAGATTGGTTGCGTGTTTTGGTGTTTGGTGTACTCATTTTGTATCACGTCGGTATGTATTATGTCGCTGATTGGGATTGGCACATAAAAAGCGCATATACTTCCGAGTTACTGCAAAATTTTATGCTGCTTAGCAATCAATGGCGTATGTCTTTACTATTTTTTATTTCGGGAATTGTTTTAGCCTTTTGCCATCAACGAATGAGCACTTGGCAGTTAATCAAAGCGAAAACGCTACGCCTGTTTGTGCCGCTACTTTTTGGTATGTATGTGGTGGTAGCACCTCAAATGTATATTGAGATGCTAGATCAGGGGTTAATCACGATGTCTTTTTTTGATTTTTGGCTCGCTTATATCAACCCTAATACTCCTTTGCTGGCGCAATATCAATCTGAGATAGGGCTGTTGACTTGGAACCATCTATGGTTTTTGGCTTATCTTTGGGTTTATTGCTTTTTACTGTTGGTTTTAACACGAATCGTGCCACTGAGACCCTTGTTGTCTGCACTAGAGGCTAAGCTTTCTGCCGCAGTGGCATTGGGAGTGGCGATTGTTACCCTGTTTGTGGTTTGGATGATGTTAAGGCAAACATATCCTTCCACCCACGGACTGATTGATGATTGGTACAATCACGGTAAGTATTTTTCAGTATTCTTGATGGGGTATATATTTGCACTGTTGCCGCATTTAAAAGCGAGTGTAGTCAAAAATCGACATGGGTTGATGGCAGTTGCGCTCATTGGCTACATGCTTATTTTGTTGGATAAACATGGGTTTTTATATTTCTTTTCACAACATTTTGAGACAAATATCTGGGTAAAAAGTTTGTATGGGGTGGTGGTGTGTACAAATCATTGGGCTTGGATGTTGGCACTAATCGGGTACAGTGCGTCCCATTTGACTTCACCGAATCCACAATTGCGCTATGCGACGTCAGCGGTTTTACCTTGGTATATATTGCACCAAACTTTCATTATTGTTTGTGCTTATTGGTTAAAGCCATTCGAGATTTCCCCCGGTATTGAAAGTATGTTCATCATTGCTCTTACCGCATTAGGGTGTTTATTGGGATATGAGGTAATAAAACGCAACAAGGTGTTATATGTTTTGTTTGGTGTAGCTAAACAAGATAAAACCTGTATACCGAAGGCAAAGTACCAGACAGTTTCATAAAGTGTGGCGCTAGTAGCTAGCGCCACAAAATGAATTAGAGGCGCTTAATTTTTTTGTCTACCTGATAACCTTCATCAGTAACAATTTTTTCTAAAACCGCAACTCTGTCTTTTAGCTGTGTAATTTCAGTTTTTAACTGATCGCTTTCTTGTTTGTTCAATCCACTGAGTTTTTTTGCTTGTAAGTACTTACTATAAAGGTCGTTGAACACGCCAAAACCAACGCTAACAAGTACGATTAAAAAAACCATCGTAGTACCCGACATACATGTATCTCCTTAAGCTTATCTACTCTAATCATAGTTGATAATTGTTGTGGGTATAGTGACAAGTGTCAGATAAGATACTTCAACGAAGGGTTCGGGAAATAGCTCGCGATAACTGCGGATGGGTTAGGTTTAACTGTGGGTTTAACCAAGCGCGCCCAATATTAATTTTGAGCACGCTGAGTTGACTACTCGTAAGTAAGTGGATCTGTCGCCTGGTTTAAATCAAAAGCTTCCAAACGCTCTTGGCATGCACCACATTTGCCACATGCTTTCTCACGGCCATTGTAGCATGTCCATGTTTGACTATAGTCTAATCCCATTTTCAGGCCATCTGTAAGAATGTCAATCTTAGTATTGTTGAGATAAGGGCAAACGATTTCAACTTCGTCGTAGTTGGCGATACGACATACATCATCCATCTTTTTCACAAATTCAGGTCGACAGTCAGGGTAGATAGCATGGTCGCCAGAATGTGCACCATAAAATACTTTATTGGCTTTTAATGATACAGCGTAGCCAACAGCAAGTGACAGCAAAATCATATTCCGATTAGGCACAATTGTGCTTTTCATGCTCTCTTCTTCGTAGTGACCTTCTGGGACTTCAATGTCATCAGTCAAAGAAGAACCGGCAAGTAACTGATTGATTGCTGAAATATCAACAATCTTGTGCGCTACATTCAAGTCGTCACATACTTTTTTAGCGACTTCTAGCTCTTTAACATGTCGTTGCCCATAATTAAAAGACAGCGCATAGACTTCGTGGCCCTGCTTTAGGGCTTTGTTTAGCACAGTGTAAGAATCCATGCCACCGGAATAGATAACAACGACTTTTTCGCTCATAAGGAGTACCTCGGATAAATGCCTCAGGTTTTGCCTCGATTTTAATAGAGGTTTGCTTCAGGGCGCGATATACTACACGGCCGCTGAAAAAATGACAATTTTAGCAGGTTATTTTCGCAAAATATATTGAGTAGTTTGGAGCTGTTTTGTACAAAATCAACGAAGTTTTTGAAACCATTCAAGGTGAAGCAAGTTATACGGGAACGCCGTCAATCTTTGTTCGCTTGCAGGGCTGCCCTGTGGGTTGTGCTTGGTGTGATACTAAGCAGACATGGGATGTCAATCCAACATACTTGGTGAGCCTAGACAAAACGGTCGAAAAAAAGTCAGACTCTGAATGGTGGGCAAATGCGACCGCAGAGGAGATCATCGAACTATTTAATAAGCGAAAATATACCGCAAAGCATATTGTGATCACAGGCGGTGAGCCGTGCATGTATGATTTAACATCACTTTGTGAAACGTTGCATAAGTCGGGATACTCTACCCAAGTAGAAACCAGTGGCACATTCGAAGTGCTAGTGCCAGAAGAAACTTGGGTTACAGTGTCACCCAAAATCAACATGCGTGGCGGCTATGAGGTGCTTAAATCTGCCATGCAGCGCGCAGATGAAATAAAACACCCCGTGGCAATGCAAAAGCATGTCGATGAATTAGAGGCACTGTTTGAGCAAACCGGTGTGAGGCCTGAGCTTATTTATTTACAGCCAATTAGCCAAAAAGCCAAAGCGACTAAGCTAGCCATCGATACGTGTGTTAAGAAAAACTGGCGTTTATCAATCCAAGTACATAAATATATCGGCATTAACTAAAAAAGGCGGTCACTGCCGCCTAGCAAACTTAGTAACACTCGTTACTGCCAATTTCAATAATTCGCTCTGTTTCACCACTGTTGTTAAAGAGATAAAGACCTTTATTTATGTCATTCAGTATCGAGCGCCATTTAGGTTTCTTTTTACTCAATGCAAAGAATAAATTGTTGTAGCGTAAGGCGGGCTCTACATCCTCAAGTCCGCGAAGTAATGTCACTTTTTCGGATTTAGATAGCTCAGAATAGCTGACGGTAAAACGCAGCACTTTAGGGTCGCCTATTATTAGGTCAACGCGTTTACCCACGAGTAATTTCACAAGTTGTAAATCATCGACCGCTTCAACGATAACAAATTCATCATTGTCCATCATAGCATCAAACTCAGGCGTATTCTGATACCCCCTAACAACGCCGATTGTAGTGCCTGTTAAATCATTGAGGTTGCCTGCAAACTTATCTTCTTCACCTCGCCGCTTTAAAAAGCCTATTTCTCCACCTGGGAATGCATTGGATAAAGCCAGTAGCTCTCGTCGCGTTTTGCCTGGAAAGTTGTCAGACGGAGAAGCGTCTTCAATAAAGTACTCTGGGAAAAGTATATCTGCTTTGCCCGCTTCGACGGCTTTGACAGCCCTTGCCCAAGGCAAGAACTCAACGTAAACAGGGTAGCCTTGATCTACGAGTAAAGACACCGTAAATTGAAATACCCAACCTTTATTGCATAGTTGATCGCCGATATAAGGGGGCCAGTCAAGCGTTACTAAGTGTAACTTCTCTTTTGTGGCGTCTTTACTAAACAAATAACCATTCTTGTACTGTTCCCCCATGATCATCTGATATTGCCCAGACTTGAAAAAGCCAACCTGAAGACTCGCATTGGCAGGTGTCGCAAACAGGGCTAAATAACCAAACATAAAGTAAACTAGTGGTCTCATTTTATTTATCCTTATTCGAATAAGGTACTCAAATCAGCAGCCCATCTGCTCGACTTAACATTGTAATATCAAAGTGCCATAACTTGTTTCACTTCAATCAATGATGATTTAAACAAATTTTTATTGTGATACTGGCATGATTAGTTGCCTCGTAGGCTAATATGACGGCGGCTTCGTTCTTGTCACGGCTTTTGACGCAAAAACACAATTATTCTGAGTGTTTGGATACCAATAATTAAACAAGTCTAGCAATCTAAAATATGCCGAATTTTTGGCTTAGGTTATTTATTTTAGTCTAGTAAGAATACTAAAAAAGGCGAGAGTAATTTGTGTAAATTGATGAGAAAAAAGCCAGCAAATTGCTGGCCTTATAATACTGAAGCTTATTGAACCAACTCTTGTTCACTGAACTCATCAGCAAACATTGGGCTAGAGAGGTAACGCTCAGTAGCACTTGGTAAAATAACTACGATATTTTTGTCTGCATTCTCTGGTTTTTCTGCAATGCGCTTAGCCGCCACGACTGCGGCACCTGAAGAAATACCGACTAAGATACCTTCGTCCTTCATCAACTGATGGGCCATTGCAATTGCATCTTCGTTAGACACTTGCTCTGTTCCGTCGATAAGTTCTAAATCTAGGTTTCCAGGTATGAAACCCGCGCCTATACCCT
Source organism: Pseudoalteromonas luteoviolacea NCIMB 1942 (assembly GCF_001625595.1). GTDB lineage: Bacteria > Pseudomonadota > Gammaproteobacteria > Enterobacterales > Alteromonadaceae > Pseudoalteromonas > Pseudoalteromonas luteoviolacea_A. Next base: position 53,713 of record NZ_AUXT01000150.1, on the reverse strand, counting down.
GAATTTTGTGAGGACCAGGTTTGACTTCTTCACCGGCAAGCGTTTGAGAAATTACTGGAGAGTCAGTAGGCTCTACCGCAATTGATTTTACACCTAGGCCTTTTTCTTGTTTCAAGAAGCGGCTCACACCCGTGATTGTACCACCAGTACCAACACCCGCTACGAAGTAGTCAACATTGCCTTCAAGTGCTTCAAAGATTTCTGGACCTGTTGTTTCGAAGTGGATCTTAGGGTTCGCTGGATTTTCAAATTGTTGCAATAAAACATACTTTGAAGGGTCGCTTTCAAGAATTTCATTTGCTTTTTCAATTGCACCTTTCATGCCCTTTGCGCCCTCGGTGAGGACAAGGTTAGCACCGAGTGCTTTTAAAAGCTTGCGACGTTCAAGGCTCATTGTGTTTGGCATTGTGAGCGTTAGCTTGTAGCCACGAGAAGCTGCAACGAACGCCAATGCGATACCTGTATTACCAGAAGTAGGCTCAATTAGCTCTTTGCCTTCTCCTAACAGACCTTGCTTTTCTGCTTCCCAGATCATTGAAGCACCAATACGGCACTTTACACTGAAGCTTGGGTTGCGCGATTCAACTTTAGCGTAAACGTTACCGCCTGTAACACGGTTTAATTTAACGATTGGCGTTTGGCCTATCGCTAGGCTGTTATCTGAAAATACTTTAGACATAGTGTTCCCTTGAATAAGCTTAGGACTATTATTAAGAAATAATGAATATAGTCACACTTTACTGGTCAGAAAACAAAACAAGAAGTAAAGAATGGCTATAAGATATATTAAAAAAGCTTATATCCAGAATGAATATAAAATAAGCTGCTAATTACTAAGAGTAATTAGCAGCGTGTGGTTGCTACAACAACCAAGCGTAGCTGAATTTGGCAAAAAAGGTTTTGTTGTCTTTGGTGATATGAGTCAGGTCGTCGTCTTGGTAACCACTATCAGAATAGCCAACAAATAACACGGTTTCGGGGTTTAGTTTGTATGAGTAGAGTAGTTGGGTACTCAACTTTTTGTACTTACTATCAACGTCATCAATATATTTTTGCAGATTTCGTTCAATATCTAGATTAATCACAGCGAGCCTGATGAAACTATTGATCCCGAATTGATATGTAAAGCGCGCATCAGAGAGGTTAGCCGTGTATACATTGTCTCCTTGATGCTCAAATCGCTCGAAGGTATGCCTCAATTTAACTTCAAAGTGCCTACCGAGATTAAAATTCAGAGTCGGTTTAATCAAGTATCTTTGCCCTAGGCGATTGTTCGCTAAATCTACTCGATTACCTGTGTTGAGGTTTAACGCTGCAAAAACACCTGCTTTTGGCTTCATTTCAAAATAGGCCCATTGGGTGTTTTCTGTAAACAGATCTGTATTTCCATCAATAGAAAGTATCGATTCATCTAGCCTAAGTCCGGTGCGTTTTCGATGGTCGACACCGAATTCGATAACGCTTTGCAGAGGCCCTTGCAACTTAAAGCTTGATTGCACTTCTTTTTCTAGTAGTTCGCCATCCTCATTATGCGTAATATCCCAATCAGTATACCAGTTGGCACGATTCCACCAGCTATCGTCTTTGCCGTACCAGCGATACTCAAACCCGGTTACAAACTTATTAAAGTCAACTTGCGATAAAAAGCCCATGTCAGCTCGAAAAGCTGACTCATAACTTCTATAGGAGCTGAATGCGCGCCAATGCTTACGATTGTGCTCATAGCTTGCCAAGTAGCCCATACCTTGCTTGTCATCGTCATTGAGCACACGTAATACACTTTCGTCTAACTCACAGTCATCGAGGGTTTCATCGTCGCAAACTTCATCAATAAAGTGTTTGTCATATCGTGTATCTGTTGCCGTTGCCTGTATCTTTATGGTGTCGTGCTTAGTCGGACGATATTTACTATCTACACTGATGACTTGGTTGCGATAATCTTCGCTTTGCCTTACTGTGCTGGTGGCTCCAATGGACAAATTACTATCGATATCATAGCGATACCGCAATGCAGCGTTTTCGCTTTTCTGCTCTAAAGACACAATGCTGGACCCCAAATTGCCAGGAATAAGTACATTTGTGATTTCATCATTTGCTACGAATCCGGCAAAGGTATGGCCTTGCTTGCTGCTAGTCACTTTGACCCCATAATCAGGAGACGCGACATTACGGGTGTGGACCAAGTTCAAGTGAGACGAAAAGTAATCGTCATTTTCAAGGAAAAAAGCGCGCTTTTCAGGGAAGAACAGACTAAAACTGTTGTTGACACTTAATTGCCCAGTATCGGTTTCTACTTGAGAGAAGTCAGGGTTTAGTGTGAGATTTAATGTCGTGTCGGGTGTAACAGCCCACTTTACGTCTAAGCCAGGTTCATAGTCTGTATCATCTTCAAAGTCAGGTACTTGATTGCCATCAATATCACGAGTTTGAGAGTTGGCGATTGCCAGTGCTGGGGTTATGGTGATATTACTGCTTTGTGTTGCTTGTTCAAAGCCGCTAAACAGGGGCATTTGACATATCCAGCAGCTGTTATTGTGATCCAGTTGCATATTTGAAATACGCAAACGTTCATCTCTTGGCAAGAAACGTAAAAACTCCATCGCCATTGTTTTGGTCTTTATACTGTCGTCAAAGTTTAGAACTCGCAGTGGGATTTCTACTTCTACTGTATAGCCATCCTGTGAAATTATGCCCTTACTTGTCCAGATACCATTCCAAGATGCATTTTCATTCTTGGTGAGTTCATCTTCTATGGAGTCCAGTTGTACGCCTAAAGGGTTTATAAAAAACTGGTATGCGTTACGACTGGTATTCAGTGAATCTATCTTGATACCTACTAGATCATCGTTCCAAATTTTATCTCTATCTCGGTAATGAACTCTGATTTGATCTGGGTTTGGATCTTTGGCAATAAAGGCGACAAATAGCGAGCTGCCATTTTCATAGACGAGCGCTTCGGTTTTGACTAGGCTGGCAACATTATCATGAGGCCAATTGACATTATCAATGGCAATCGTTTTGGCTTTTTGCCAAACCGGATCGTGAACATTACCATCAATTTTTGCTGACTCAGGTAAGTAAGGAATGTCTATTGTTGCTTTTTGTGCGAGCGCACTCATTGAAAGTAAAAGTGCACAAGTATAACTAGTACTTCTTAACATGGTAAAAGATTTATTCTCAGTCGAATGAGGTGTTAATTAAATAATAATAGTATAAGCGCCTCAATTATTTCTCGTTGGACTGCGTTAATTTCAGGTGAAATAAGGTAAATCAGATGCAGTTAAAGTATCGCATTTGTATACCTAAGGGGTAAAAACATGGTAAAAAGGGGCTCAAATTAATGTGATTCGGGCAAAAAAATGTCTCTAATAATAAAGCTTATCGCCGGTATCTTGGGTGGTATTTTGGCAGGTTTATATCTGCCAGTGGGTATAACAGAACTACTTTACACAGCAAAAGTAATCATAGGTCAGTTAATTAGCTTCACTATTCCTCTAATTATTTTGTTTTTCATTGCATCAGGTATTGCTGGTTTACCTAAGGCGTCAGGCCACCTTTTGGGTAAGACCGTAGGGTTTGCCTATGGCTCAACCGTGATTGCAGGTACTTTAGCCGTGCTATTGGTATTAGCTGCAACAGGATTTTTTGAAGGTAGTATCGCCTACGAGGCGGCAAAAGGCGCCGAGTTAAAAGGGTACATTCAACTAGAAATTCCACCTATTATGGGTGTAATGACGGCGTTAGCGGCGGCCTTCATATTTGGTATTGGCATTAGCCAACTGAACCTTGTGCAGCTAAAAGATGTTGTTGATCAAGGGCGTGATGTGATTGATGCTTTACTCGCTAAAGTCATCATTCCAGCGTTACCTTTTTATATAGCGGGTGTTTTTGCCGAAATGGCAGTAGCTGGCACAGTCGTTGATACACTAAGTACTTTTGGTGTGGTGCTCGTTGCCGCAGTGGCAATGCACTGGCTGTGGTTGACAACGCTCTTTGTCGTAACTGGCTTAATGTTAAAGCGCAGTCCTATAGAATTGGTTAAAAATATGCTCCCTGCTTACTTTACAGCGATTGGTACTATGTCGAGTGCGGCTACGATCCCTGTATCGCTAAGAGCGAGTAAATCGAATGGTGTATCTGAAGAAGTCGCAAACTTCTCAGTTCCTTTATGTGCTACAATCCATTTATCGGGCTCAACCATTACGATTGTAACGTGTGCAATGGCTGTTATGTTCCTATCACCAACTATGGCTGTACCATCGTTAATTGAGATGCTGCCATTTATTTTTATGTTGGGTGTTGTAATGATTGCTGCACCAGGCGCACCAGGTGGTGCTGTTATGTCAGCTCTGGGTCTATTAACTTCAATGCTCGGGTTTGACGAAAGTGCGATAGCACTGATGATTGCACTGTACTTGGCGCAAGATAGCTTCGGCACAGCATGTAATGTAACAGGCGATGGCGTGATTGCACTGTGGGTTAACCGATTTTCCGAAAAGGGATAGCAGTTTAATATCGAATTAAGAAAATATTCGTATATTTACTAAATGGAATGATGTAATTGATTATGCTTTGCGGAATTATGTGTTAATCTCGCAAAGCAAATCGATAAGATTTTATTTACCAAGGGCTAGCGTGAGGATGTTCCATTGATTAACGTACTTTTAGTTGATGATCATGAACTTGTAAGGACTGGGATCAAGCGCATCTTAGATGATGTGCGTGGTTTCAAGGTGGTCGGAGAGGCTAAAACTGGGGAAGAAGCGGTGACTTTTTGCCGTCAAAATGAACCTGATATCGTATTAATGGACATGAATATGCCAGGAATTGGTGGTTTGGAAGCAACGAAAAAGATTTGTCGTTACTGTCCAGACGTAAAAGTTATCGTGTTAACCGTGCACTGTGAAGATCCATTTCCAAGTAAGGTGATGCAAATTGGCGCGCATGGTTATTTAACCAAAAGTGCGGGTCCAGATGAAATGATCAATGCAATTCGTTCGGTAAACTCTGGGCAGCGTTATATTGCACCTGAAATTGCACAGCAGATAGCGTTGGCGCAATTTAGCGGTAAAGTGGATGAAAACCCATTTCAATCTCTGTCTGATAGAGAGCTGCAAATTATGTTGATGATCACCAAAGGTGAAAAAGCCCAAGATATTGCAGAACGACTGAACTTGAGCTCTAAAACCGTGAACAGTTATCGCTATAGAATGTTTGAAAAACTGGATGTCAGCGGAAATGTTGAACTAACTCATTTGGCCATTCGTCATAAAATGATCGATATAGATAGCTCTCGTTAACCACTTTAATGGCTGTATTTGATCATAAACCGTTTTTAAAAACGTTGACCACTGAACCTGGTGTATATCGTATGTACGATAAAGAACATCAGGTTATCTATGTCGGCAAGGCAAAAAACCTTAAAAAGCGTGTCAGCAGCTACTTTCGTAGCAATATTCCAGACAGTAAGACTCAGGTTTTGGTGAGTAATATTGCCAACATAGAAGTCACATTAACCAACACCGAAACTGAAGCGCTTCTTTTAGAAAATAACCTGATTAAGAAATATCAGCCCAGATACAATATTTTACTGCGTGATGATAAATCTTACCCCTATATTTTACTGACTGATCATCGTCACCCTCGGCTTGCTTTTCACAGAGGATCACGCAAACAAAAGGGTGAGTACTTTGGTCCATTTCCAAGCAGCGCGGCGGTATCGGAGAGCTTACGCTTGATGCAAAAAATCTTTCCTGTACGTCAGTGTGAAGATGTCTATTACCGTGCAAGAAGCCGTCCATGCCTGCAACATCAACTCAAGCGTTGCTCCGCACCGTGTGTTGAGAAAGTCTCAGATGAAGAGTACAGCAATCAAGTTGATCTAGTGAGGCAATTTTTAAGCGGTAAGTCACATCTTGTAATCGAAGCTTTGGTTGCCAAGATGGAGCAGGCTAGTATCTCGTTAAACTTTGAAGATGCCGCTAAATACCGAGATCAAATTGCGTTACTAAGACAAATGCAAGAGCAGCAATCCGTAGCTGGTAACTTTGCCGAAATGGATGTCATTGGCTTTACGCAGCACAATGGGTTATGTGCGATCCATATGTTGATGATTCGAGATCACAAAATACTGGGCAGTAAAACTTATTTCCCCAAAGTGCCAAAAGACTCCAATGACGATGAGATATTGACGTCTTTTATAGGGCAGTACTATATATCTAATGGTTCAAATGCGCGGATAGCAAATGACATTGTGTTGCCCTTTGACGTATCTGAACGAGCGGATTTGGCAGCAGGCTTGACGCTGTTAGCAAAAAGAAAAGTGCAATTGAGAGTTAATGTGCGGGCAGAGCGCGCGCAATATCTGGCATTGGCGAATAAAAATGCGCACAACAGCATTATGGTTAAACAAAGTGCGCAGGATGCGATTAGTAAACGTTACGCGATGCTAAAAGATGCAGTAGGGCTTACTGATATTAGTCGCATGGAGTGTTTTGATATTAGCCACACTATGGGAGAAAACACGGTCGCGTCTTGCGTTGTTTTTGATGGACAGGGCCCCAATACGAGAGAGTACAGACGCTACAACGTGACGGGAATTACCCCTGGAGATGATTATGCGGCGATGGACTTCGCGTTAAAAAAACGCTATGCCAAAATGACCGATGAGCAAAAAGTTCCTGAGATTATCTTTATCGATGGGGGTAAGGGCCAGCTTGCCAGAGCGGAAGCCTTTTTTGAAGATTGGCAGCTAGACAAAATGCCCATGTTGATTGGTGTGGCTAAAGGAACCAGTCGAAAGCCGGGATTAGAGACATTGTTATTTGACGGCGGGCGTAAAACCATTAATCTAGATAGCGATTCGCCAGCATTGCATCTCATTCAGCATATTCGGGACGAATCGCACCGATTTGCCATTGCTGGGCACCGAAATAAACGTCAGAAGCAACGCACTCAGTCGGTACTTGAGGAGATCGCGGGTGTTGGAAGCAAAAGACGACAGACGTTGCTTAAATATTTAGGGGGACTGCAAGGCGTTAAATCAGCAAATCTACAACAATTAGGGCAAGTGCCTGGGATCAGTCCTGAGTTGGCTGAAAAGATATTTAATCATTTGCATGACAAAGCTTAATGCTTCGTGCGAACATATAGAAAAAGAATTCTCTAAGTAGTTATGTGGAATATTCCAAACACGCTCACAACATTTAGGTTGTTTCTCATCCCAGTATTTGCCGTGGTGTTTTATTTGCCATACACATGGGCTTTTTTTGCTGCCGCCTTTATATTCTGGTTGGCCTCTATTACCGATATATTAGATGGGTATCTAGCTCGCAAGCTAAACCAGTCTACGCCATTTGGTGCGTTTTTAGATCCCGTCGCTGATAAAGTTATGGTCAGTGTCGCATTAGTGTTGATTGCCGCGCACTATCAAAATGTTTTAGTAACACTTGCCGCTGTAATTATTATTAGCCGTGAAATCGTTATTTCAGCGTTAAGAGAGTGGATGGCTGGACTCGGCAAGCGAGCCAGTGTGGCAGTATCCAACTTAGGTAAATTTAAAACGGCTGTCCAGATGCTCGCCATAATCGGCCTTATTTGGCAGTTTGCCCCATGGATGATTACGTTGAGTTACGCTCTTTTGGCCATAGCGACTGTACTGACTATTGTCTCAATGTTGCAATATTTGCTTGCGGCGAAAGGAGAATTGCTTAAATCTTAACTGGTGTTGAGCAATTACAGAACGCTTTAGATAAAAAATAAGCAAACAGTTAAAAACATTCATTTTTTATATTGACGCATCCATTAAGTTCTGTAGAATGCGTCCGTGTTGAGAGACAACAGTCATCAAAACGAAATGTTGTTAAGGCTCACTTAAGAGTTTTAATTACAATGCGAGTATAGCTCAGCTGGTAGAGCGCGACCTTGCCAAGGTCGAGGTCACGAGTTCGAACCTCGTTACTCGCTCCAACTCTTTTTGAAGAGTATGGCGGAATGGCAGAGTGGCCATGCAGCGGATTGCAAATCCGTCCACCTCGGTTCGACTCCGGGTTCCGCCTCCATTTTCTCAACAACATCCACATGCGAAAGCAAACCCGATGCCCGGGTGGTGGAATTGGTAGACACAAGGGATTTAAAATCCCTCGCTGGTAACAGCGTGCCGGTTCAAGTCCGGCCCCGGGCACCATTTATTGTGCGAGTATAGCTCAGCTGGTAGAGCGCGACCTTGCCAAGGTCGAGGTCACGAGTTCGAACCTCGTTACTCGCTCCAACTTTACTTTAAGGTTGGCTTTTGCAACCCGATGCCCGGGTGGTGGAATTGGTAGACACAAGGGATTTAAAATCCCTCGCTGGTAACAGCGTGCCGGTTCAAGTCCGGCCCCGGGCACCACTTGTTTACAAGTGAAAATGCGAGTATAGCTCAGCTGGTAGAGCGCGACCTTGCCAAGGTCGAGGTCACGAGTTCGAACCTCGTTACTCGCTCCAACTCTTTTTAAGAGTATGGCGGAATGGCAGAGTGGCCATGCAGCGGATTGCAAATCCGTCTACCTCGGTTCGACTCCGGGTTCCGCCTCCATTTACTTCCACGTAATCTGTTCATATAGACATCCGTCGCCCGGGTGGTGGAATTGGTAGACACAAGGGATTTAAAATCCCTCGCTGGTAACAGCGTGCCGGTTCAAGTCCGGCCCCGGGCACCATTTACTCATTCGAATGCTTTATTTTCTATTTTATCGACTTTAATAAACCATTTGGTTTGTTGTTCTCTTTCACCCTACACATAATCTTGCTAAGCTCGCTAACATAACTTTGTCATGGTTAAAGGGATTAATAATGAGTATTGAAGTGTGGTTGTCTTTTTTCGTAGCATCATTAGCTCTGTGTTTTACGCCAGGCCCAGCTGTATTACTAGTGGTAAGCCAATCGTTGTTAAATGGAAAAAAAGCAGTATTGCCTATGATTCTTGGTATAGCGAGTGGTGATCTTATTGCGTTAAGCTGTTCTTTGCTTGGTATAGGTGCCGTGCTATCTACATCAGCAACCGCATTTAATGTGATGAAGTATATTGGTGCTTTGTATTTAGTTTTCCTTGGAGTACGTGCATGGCGTCAGGCCAATAACAATACATCGCCTGAGTCTAATCAAGTCAAATATAGCGGTTTTAAGCTATTCAGAGATTCAGTATTGGTTACAGCCTTAAACCCCAAAGGGCTGATTTTTTTCATGGCATTTCTTCCACTCTTTATTAACCCGGAAAAAAGCGTTGTTGAGCAAATGCTGATACTGGGGTGCACATTTATAAGCGTTTCATTAATAAGTTCATCGACCTATGCGGTATGTGCGCATAAAGTGCGCGCGTCAGTTGCGTCACAACGTGGCCAGCGGCTATTTAATAGATTGTCGGGAGGTATGTTGGTTGGTGCTGGTGGGATCACAGCAACGCTAGAGCAATAAGTGTTATTTATCCATATCTCATGTAATTAAAAAAGTGCGGGCAAGTCTGCCCGCAACGAATAAGGTGCTCACAGCAATCAAGCATTACTACTGTTCTTCGCCCGATAAAGCAAAAAATTCGAGCATTAGCTTGAAATGACCATTGCCAAAATACTCGCTAGAAATAATTTTACCTTGACCACTAACGCAGTCTCCTTCAAATGAATGCACTAATTCGCCTTCCATAACGACTTGGCGGCGATTCTTGGCCCAGTAAATACGAATGCCTTGCTTAGTGCCTCTGAATGTATCGAAATAGTCTTTGAATTCCCGCTCTTTGCCTTTAAGTGGGTTGAGTTCGAAATCCACATGCTTACTGAGCTCTTGCCCGTAAGAGCTAAATACTGCGAGCTGAAAAGTGTCATTTATGATGGTATCAAAGTCCCACCATGGCTTATCTACACTGATTTGCTCTGCACTTGCAGCGAGAAGAGGTACCTCGAAACAGAGTTCATTGGGCGCTACTTGTTCGGTTTTGTGCTGATTATAGATATGCTCGATAATCGCCATTTCTTGAGGTGTGAGCGCTTTGTCATCCTCATACTCAAATTCTGTAATTGATTTTGCAATGAGGTGATCTTCTAGCGACTCCAATACCTTGTCTGTGATCTTAACCTTATTCATACTGATATCGTCTCATTTATTTTATTGCTGTGAGTGAGAAAGTAAATGTCGAAATCTGCTTGTGGGTTACCACCTAATTCTAGGCTTAACCCAGACTCTTCAACGCGTTTTGCCAACTTAGTTACAAATCTAGATATATATGTGATTGCCGCATTTCCTTTAAAGCCGTGACGTTCTCCAAGCTGTTTTTGAGTCAATGCATTTTGCCTAAAAGACAAAGAAAAAAAGTCATAAAAGAGTGCTTGTTTTTGCTTATCTTCTTCTTGTGCAATCGTTTCTAACAGTAGGTTTATAAATAGCCGCGCATTTTTATCCATTTTAGTTACCTGATCTGGAGTAGGCTGATCACTCGGCATCAGCTCATAAATGTTGCTCGATTTTTCATCACCTTGATTAGATTCATATAAATGAATTATCTGTACTGAACGGCCCTCATCAGGGGCTTTTGCTTGCTCAGACGCAGATTTTTTTCTGTACGTTACATTGCTACCCATATCCAAGTAGACGCTTTCAAAAGCACGATATGTATAAGCTTTTAAAACGTGATTAAAGTCACCCTGTGCATTAAGCCTTTGGGCATCTGGATGCGCTCCTTTGTCTTGTTCAGCTTCTTGTTTGGTTGCTTTAATCACTTTTAGTAAAGTCTCTTGGATCAGTGCTTCGGTATCGATACGATGGTCCGTAATTGCCTTTTTTCTAAGTAAAAACTTAATAAATTTATACGCTTCTTGTACGGCTTGTTTGTTATCAAACCACATCAATACCCCCTTTGTCGTTGCTGTTGTATCCTTTTGCCCGCCCATTGTATGGCTTACTCTAATGTGAGTCACCTCATGGCTATTTGCGGTATAACAACTTTTGATAAAGTTTCAGCACAATGTTTTACGTCTTCAAACTAATGCTATCAAAGTTTGTTGCTTTTTTAGTTACATTTTAATAATTCAATATAATGTTCAAACTTATTTTTGGCTTTTTGCCATTTAATACTCGCATTGGCTTTTAAATAATTTTCTGAAAGTGTTTTCCCTTGAGTAAAATAGTTACATGCACTCTCTGTCTCTCCTATTTCTGAAGCAACATAGCCAAGGTTAAAGAGCTTTTTTCGATAACTAATTTGATATGCTTGATTACTTGGGCGCTTTTGGGTTAACGCCAAAGCAATCACGCGAGCCTTTTCAAGGTGAGACTGTGCGGCTTTTTTGTCACCTAAGTCATATAGGTGAGAAGCGACTTTGGAATGAACACCTTGCAGTAAACTGGCAAAGTCTAAGTTATCTTCGTCTTGTGCCGTTAAGCGCTCGGCCGCCTGTAGTGCTTTTTCATAGTAAAGTGTACTTTGTTCTGGTTGTGCAGACTCTTCGAAGTAATCGGCATAGGCTGTATAGAGCTCAATACTATGTCCTTGCCAATCTGTGTTATGTTCATTGAGTTGTCGTAATTTTCTCGCAATATCAAGGCCGATTAAAAAGTGCTCTTGTGCCTCAATTAGGTAGCCCTGCGATAGTTTATTTTTGCCTAAGCGACTTGCCAACAACAGCTGTGCAACCTGCACGTAAACATTGTCAGGATCTTTAATGGAGTACATGCGTGCAAGATCATCTGCTTGCTGATAGTACTGTAATGCCTGTGTCCTGCTTGTACTGTACTCAGCAAGGTTGATGTAGGTGCGGAGCAGGTTGTATTGTGACACGAGGTGATTGGGATCGTTGCTGAGCTGTTTCTCAAGTGTCGTTTTAGCTTGTAACAGTAAATCACTCGACTTTTGTTGTGAAGGCGAAGCCTTGGCCAGCTCTCTAAAGACGTTAATTCTCAGTACATTGTAGGCTTGTTCTAGTTGTTGAGAAGGGACAATGCTATTTAATATTTGCAGTGTTTGATTGAGCTTTTCAGAAGCAAAAGTAATGTCTCCAGCATCTAGCGCAATGGAAGCTATCTGCGATGTTGCTCTAGCTTTAGTAAGTGTTAGAGACTCATCTTCTTGCATGTTTTCAATGTGCTCGAGCGCCCGTTGAAAATAGGATCTAGCTTCATCCGCTCTACCTTGTTTAAGCAGCAGTGCGCCAAGTTCATACTTAAAAGCAACAAAGAGTTGTTGCTCCTTCGAGCCCTTGTTTGCTATGGATGTCAGGCGACTCTCCAAAGCGCTAAGGGTATCAATTACTTCGTCAATATGTGTTGAGTCATCTTGACGTAGTATTTTAATTTTAATGAGCAGTAGCCTGAGCTTATCTATTTCATCAAGCGGGATATCATCGACACTGTCTACTAACTTTGACAAGAGGGCGTTTAAATATTTGCGTTGAAAGGTGGGTAGGTACTGCTCGAGTATTGGCTCTATAGAGTCAATATTAATAAGCACATTATCTTTTAGATGCATTAAAGCCTGTGCTGTTTTTGCTTGTTCCTTTTCTATCTGTTGTTTTTGGAAATAGGAATATGTTGCTGTGCCCAAAGCGCAGACAAATAACAAGCTGGTAGTAAACAATCTACGCTGTTGAGTTTTGTTTTGTAATTCAAGAGAAGCTTGGTAATGACTTTGCGATGTGATTATGTAATTTTTTACCGACTCCAGACCAACAGTGCCGGGTTGACTAAGGTACTTAGCTCCGTCTGAAAGCTCATGTTTAGTTAATGCAAAGTGATACTGTTCTTGAGGTTGTCCAGCGAAGTTTTTCCATTGCTTATACTTGGTTTCAACACCATGAAACCATTGTAGGTACTCTTTTCTTGCCGTGAGCCAAATATAAAATCTGGGCCAAATTTGCTGATCCAGAGAAAGGTTATCTGCAATCGTGATCAGGCAATCGTGCGTTAGCTTCACATAGGGAGGTAATTTTTGAGCCTGATGACGAATAATAAGTTGTTTTTCTATCAATGCATTAACTAACCCTAACAGCTCTGGGTTTTGTTGCTCTAATGCAATAAAGTCGACATGGCGTGCGTAGCAAGTTCCATTGATATTTACACCAACAAACAGTTCAAAGAATTGTTCTGTGAGTGGTTCAAACTGTCCTAGTATATGTTCAGCCTGTTGGTAAATAACACCAGTCAGTTTATTGAGCTGGTTATATTGTGCAAAAGAGAGCATTTTGGGCTGCTCGCTGGTAATCGCTAGAGCGTGCATTTGTGCCAGCAAATATTCTACGGCTGGCAACGCGTGAGACAGTTTTAACGCTTCGGTCTGAATTGTTTGCGCTAGGCCTTCTTCTAAAATAATGCCTAAAGCGAGTGCTTGGTTGTTGATTATTTTCAGCCAATCCTCGGCAGACAAACTGTGGGGAACGTAAAAGTCTCTACCAACCATATCTGTCTGGTGTAGGTACTCACTTCGTATGCTGGTAATTATTTTTAATGGGGTGTGTTCACCAAGTAACGCCAAACTTTGGAGTAACCGACTGTGGGGCTCTAATTCATAGATTTCTTCAAATTGATCTACGAACCAAACATAAGTTGTTTTGTGCGCGCTTAGATGATGAGATAGCTCGTCTAAGTAGGTGGTATTTAAACTTAATAACGCTTCAACGAACAGGTCTAAGTCGACAGCCATTGTTTGTAATATTGTGGAAACCCCGGCTTCATTGGAGTTAATAAAATGCGTTAATAGGGCGCGACTGTCCGAAAACTGTTTTGGTAACCCAATTGCCCATTTGATATCACCGATTTGCTTGGTTAACTCTGGCAATAATCCAGCCTTAATAAGACTTGATTTGCCACTTCCAGAAACACCGTGAACTTTTATCAGAGTCGGGTTTTCATTAAATAAGTTCACCAATTTAGCGGTTAACTCTTCTCGTCCAAAAAAGTAATAAGCGTCGTGAGGATCAAAGCTACATAAACCTTTAAAGGTCAGGGTACTGTTTTGTTGTTCACCGTCAAAGTCCTCACCGAGTATATGAAAAAGCGCTTGGTTTATATGCTCAATTGGGCAAAGTTTACCGCCAATTGCCAAAGCTTGTTCAATCAGTTCAGGGTCGATGTTTTGGTGGTTCGCTTGTGGGTAAAAAATGGTAAAAGAACCGCTGTGGCGATTTGCCATCGCATACAGGGCCCCTCTAATTTTATTGTTGATGTGCCCAATACTATGCACATTACCGCTAGGAGATACTTCACCAGTTGCAAATAAGGTATCGTCTAGATGAATATGCTTATTTAGATGACTACGGTAGGCTAAATAGCAACCAAGGGCATACCCAAGGCCAATACTCGTGCTGTCTTGCTGTAAGTTGATGGTTTCTTGATTACTTGATGTAAGCTTGAGCTCGATAAAAAATTGGCTTTGTTGTCTGTCGAGAGGATTTAAGGACATGAAAGCAGCTTCTGCTGCCATAGTGAAGTAGTTATTCTGCTCCTTAAATTTATAGCCCAGTGCGAGCACCAAATCATTGGCAAATTTTACTTTAACCTTTTGTTGATCCTTTGGCTTTATAAATCTGAATTCTGGGTTATACGTATAGCGCTTGTCAGACAAAAGAATATGTATCATTTCTTGCTCTTATTAATTAATGCTGCACATGGTATGTGCACCTATTTTTACTCAATTGTGTTGAACCATCGAACCGCAGCATAGTGTTTTTACAGCTCACTCCTTATTACAACGTCAATTAGAGACAAAAAATAACATTTGCGGTGAAAAAATTAAATTTAACATGCGTTATTGTCTCTTATGAATATTATTCAAGTTTGTGGGACTTTAATGCTTTCTTTAAGCACCATTTTAGTAAAGTACATGATAAGGCTTGAGTTTTGACTTTCCTACTATGATTTTTTTTATAAATCTACCTTTTTTTTAATTTATTGGATTAAGTTGAGTTTGGTTTGTTATTTTTTAATCAATTTTTCGTTTGTTAGTATAGAGAACCCGCTTTTCTCTACGGAGTTTTGATCTGGACTGTATAGTTCGGTGAAATTAAAACGTGAGTTAGCTGGTAAAGGTATTTGTCTTTAGTTCAAGTATGTGAAGAATTAGATTTCTGTTTATGGCGTATTATGCAATTATTTGTTGTGCCAATTGATGTTACTTTTATTGCATTAAAAACATTGTTATTGAGCGACTGGGCTGGTGTGAGTAAAAGCAATAAAATAGGTGAAACAGTAGCTTTAAAGAGTAGAAGTTCAAGCGCGATAGGTGTGTAAATAGCGTTAAACAGGTGGCTTTAGCAGATAAATAATCGCAGTGTTTGTAAACAAGAAAAATACAATAAATTTAAAACAATAATCAAAAGTAGAAACATCGCTTTGTTAGGAGGGGATATGGTCTATTCGAAGAAAAGTCTATTAATTGCAGGTATAGCAACAGGGCTAAGTATTTTGCCAGCTGCGCATGCTCAAGGGGGTGGTAGTTCTTACTTGGTGGAATACGCTCAAGGGCAGTTATCACCCAATGTGCTCAGTTCTTTGAAAGTCATTGGACGAAATGGTAACAACTATATTGCGCAGGGTTATCTATCGACTCAGCAGGTGGCTGGGCTGGAACAAGTAAACGGAGTCATACTTGAACCCGACTATGGCTTGTCGTTGAGTAACAACTCGCTCGACTATCTTCAAAATAGTTCACATAGTCTAGACACTCTTAATAACAGCGAACTTGAGCCCTATTGGCTAAGGGCTACAGGTATTAACAGTTTGCCCGTAGCATTGAACGAAATTCCAGTATGTATTATTGACTCTGGCGTTGATAGCGCGCATCCAGACTTACCCAACAATATAAATGGTTATCATAGCGTATATGCAGGGTTTTGGAATCAGGATGCATTGAGCCACGGTACACATATGGCGGGAATTATAGCAGCTCAAGGCAATGGTATTGGTGTTAAAGGGGCTCTCAGTGAAGGGGTCGCTAAACTGCAAGTACACAAGCTTATTAGAACCGCACATGGTAAAAACTCTTCAATTTCCGGCGGTAGTTTGATAGAAGCCATAGAAGTGTGTGCAAACTCAGGCGCTAAAGTGATCAATATGTCACTAAGTGGGGATCAATTCTCGCCAATGACGATGGCTGTGATTGACCGCTTAACATACGATAGAGGCGTGATATTTGTTGCGGCAGCGGGTAATCATGGCTCACAGCTGAAAAAGCTGAGTGGGTTACATAATGACTCGCTGCACTATCCTGCGTCATACCACAACGTTTTGTCTATCGGTGCGCTTGACACAAATGGCGTGGCGGCATCTTTCTCGCCTGCGAATGGCGAAATTGATTTAGTCGCGCCAGGCAGCAAGATAATTTCCACCGCTAACCGTAGCCACTTTGCTGTGCAGCAAGTTGGTGTTCAGCAAGGCAGTGGAGCTGAACAGTTGCTCAGTTATACACAAATTGATGTTGGTGTGAGCAGCCACTCTATGCAAGCAACCTTGCCTGCGCAATGTTTATATTCGTTGACTGCGGCAGATATTGAGCAGCAGATTTCTGAGCGGACTTTACCTTACAACACCAGAGTTGCTTTGAGTAATGCACAAAACAGTTGTAAAGCGGCAAGTGGTAAAGTTTTAGTGATTGATTATCCGCAAAGCGCTACCGGTTCTGTTAAGGGGCTAGACTATTACACAGAATTTCCAACGTTACTTGTTCATCAATGGCCTGTTGAAGGTGACACCTCAAATATCACTCTCAATATCAGCAGTTACCACAGCAATTATGTCGTAGGCGCAGGTACTTCACAGGCAACAGCGATTATTTCTGGCGGTATAGCAAGGTTGTGGTCTCAAAATCCACAGTGGCGCAATACAGACATCATTAATGCGCTTAAAGAAACGAGTTACGACTTAGGGTCTTCTGGACATGACAATGTTTATGGGTATGGCCTACCTAACTTTACAAAGGCACTTGCGTATTTGCATGCAGGGCGCACGCCTGATTGCCCGCAAGAGTGGTATCAAAACAAGCCCTATTCCGGTGGTGAAAAAGTGACATATAACGGTATCGTGTACACCGCACATTACTGGAATAAGAATTTAAGTCCATCAGCGGTGCCGTCAATGTGGGAAGCTCAAGGGTCATGTAATATGAACAACGCCTCTCAATCACAGCCTACAGATGGTGGATATAGCATTTTGGACTTTTCGGGTTTAGAGGAAGAAGAAGTAAACTACAGCTGTAAGGGGCTTAGTTTAATGTGTAGTGGTGGAAGGTAACCACTACACACTCAACTCAGTAGGGGCAGAAGCAGCCCTTACTGAACAAGAGGGCCGCATTATGTGTTTAGCTGCCCTCTAACAGCCAAACATAGACGTTAGGAAGCCCATCTTTGTAATTGATTTGGATATCAAGTAGGCGGCCATTTACAGTCTGCTCGATGGTATAATAGGTATGGTTTAAAAAGTAGCGCCCCTCATTTTGTACAAGTGTACTATTTGAAGAAATTTCTATTCCTTTTATTTTTGCAAGCTCAACCAGTGCATCTCGGATGGCGAATTTAATGGCGCTACTTAAGAGGTTATCAGGCGCTATCGTGCCATCTTCACCAAAGTTTCCTAAAACAATACTTCTACCTTCAAACTCTTGTTTTTTGCGCCAATTAGTAGGGTTTGAAAGGGGAGCTTCTCGTGTTGGGAGGCTGTAATTAGCAAACAGAGTTGCGCCGTAAGTACAACTGTTAGTCATGAGTATTGGCTGCTCTATTTTTTGAGCAGAAACATTGCCTTGACGAGATAGGTTTATGGCGTATTGGGTTTCAGATTGCTCATCAGATACGTAGCTTTCGCGTAATTGCTCTTTAACGTTTACTCTCGCCTGACTCAGGTAGCCTGCAAGAACTTTGGCATTTTGTGCGTTCATGGGGATTTGTTGGTGTGCGAATGCAGTGTAATAACTCACACCAATAACGCTATTGTGACTGTTCTGGCATAACCATGAAGGTTGACACTGAGAAAAGTCACACTCAATTGGCTGGCATTGTTTATTGGTCGTGAGTGCCGAGGTACTCGCGTAGCTGTAAAGTGTATCCGCTGTTACATGAGGGTCCGAGAAATAGACCTCCTGCCCATTTTCTAAGGAAATGCTTGTTAAGTTATGTGTGACTTTATTCAATTCTACGTCGATTTCAGAGATTGCATAGTGCTCTAGTAATCTCACTAAAGCGCGCTGACGACTCGCAATCAAAGAGCCATATTGGGTTGCACTGTATGGCGCTGCTGTACCAATGAACCCTACCTGATTTGATTGTACGGGCGCTTGCAGCCAGCAAGGAGCTACCACTGTGGGAGCAGGCTCTTTTTCCACAACAGATGTTATTTGGCAGCCTACAAGAGTAATAGGGTATAGGCATGTGATTACAAAGCGATATAAGGGGGTCATGGGCCATCCTATTGGGCACCTAAAGTCAGATGCAAATCCTTTAATTGTATTTAGTGTCCTGTAAAGGGATATCAAATTCAACCATTAGCCCTCCTCGTTCTCTATTCTTTAGTTTAATTAGGCCTTGGTGTGCGCAAATTATTTCGTTGCATAGGCTCAAACCTAAGCCTGTGCCATCAGTTTTAGTCGAGTAGAAAGGTTGTAGCGCCTGGTGATGATTTCCGTCGATGATCCCTGTGCCTCTGTCCACCACCGCAACTCTGAGGCGAGTATAATCTTTGACTACTTTAACTGCGATCTCTTGAGGTAGACTACCAGATTCATGGGCATTTTTTAATATATTAATGAGCACCTGCTCCATTTGTGTTATGTCAAAGTATGCGCGTGTAACAGGCAGTGAAGCCAACATTTCAAAGGGGTAGAGCTTGTTTACTTGGTCAAAAAGCGGCGCTAAATCATGGTAGGCGAAGTTGGGTTTGGGCAGCCTTGCAAAATGAGCATATTGCGCAATAAATTCGCTAAGATGGGTAGTCCGTTGGTCTATGGTTTGCAGAATATCGGGTAATAATTTTAGATGTTTGCTTTGTTCCACCATCGTTTTGGCAGAAGTAGTGAGTGAGCTAATAGGCGCAAGAGAATTATTTAACTCGTGACTGATTAAGCGGATAGCATTTTTCCACATATTAATCTCTTCTTGGCTTAGCTCATGGGAAACGTTTTTGAAGATTAAGAGTCGATGAGGCTTTTGATTTAACGTGACTTGCTTAAAGCTTAAATAGTAACTTTGTTTTAGGTCATGTTGTTCAAAGCTAATCAGGCCAGTTTGTTGTTCGGTAATTGCAACTTGTAAGTTGGGGTGTAATTTTTTGATACTTTGATGCAGCGCCATCCCCTCTAGTTTCGGTTTTTTTAACAGTTGGGCTGCTTCACCGTTGGAATAGACAATGTGATGGAAGGTATCCAGCAAAATAATGCCCATGGGCGATGCTTGAACGATACTATCTAATAAAATTTCACGTTGATTGGAGGATTGGCGCTGTTGTCTTAAACTGCTCGTCAATATGTTATACATACGCAGGAGATCTTTTAATTCATAGCTATGATACTCGGCAATACGGATTGAAAAGTCTTCATCACGAATGCTTTTTAGTCCATTCGTGAGCGTATCTATTACGTGCTTATGTTGCCTAAACACCACCTCGCAATATATAAATACTAACGGGATCACCAGCAAAAATGCCCCAACTGTAGCAGCGTTAAATGATGCACCTAAAAAGAGTAACCCAGACTGAGTTGCTACCAAAATCAAAAGAGCCACGATGCAAAAGATTGCCATTTTGCCAGCCAGTGAGTACGACTTAAATTTCATCAACGTGCGATTCCAAACTTGTCCATGCGTCTATACATTGCTTGGCGGCTGAGCCCTAAGCTCTTCGCTGCATGGGTTACATTACCATCGTTGGCCTGCAGGGCTGTGCGAATATCTTGCGCTGAAAACTCTGATGAAGTGGCTGAACTCGTTTGCTTGATTTGTAACCCCAGATCTTGTGCTTCGATGACTTCACCTTGCGCAAGCAGTGTTGCTCGACCAATCACATTTTGTAACTCCCTGACATTACCTGGCCAGTGATAGCGTTTTAAAGCATGCTGAGCGCCAGCACTCAATCGCTTAGTATGGTCGATAAAGTGATTAGCCAAAGGAATAATATCTTCGGGTCGCTGCGCCAGAGACGGAAGATTAAGCTCAATCATGTTAAGGCGGTAGTAGAGGTCCTCTCTAAACTGGCCCTGTGAAATTGCTGCGGCAAGATCTATATTTGTGGCACTTAGCACGCGTACTTTGACTCGTTTAGTTTGGCTACTGCCAACGGGTTCGAATTCTCCTGTTTGTAATACTCGCAGTAATTTTTGCTGACCAGAGAGTGGAAGGTTGCCTATTTCATCTAAAAATAGTGTGCCGCCATCCGCAGCTTCAAATCGGCCAATACGACTTTTAGTTGCACCAGTATAGGCACCACCGACTACGCCAAATAACTCAGCTTCTATTAAATCCGCAGGTAATGCACCAGCGTTCATTTTGATAAATGGAGCGTCACGATAAGGACTATTGGCGACAATGACTTCGGCAATCTTCTCTTTACCGGCACCATTGGGGCCGGTAATTAAAACAGGCGCATCTGAATGCGCGACTTGGGTGGCAACTTCCAATAAACTAAGCATGGCGGGATCTGCACAAACGAGCCCTGCTAGGTTGAACTTATCAGTCAATTTGGTTGCACGTGCAATGGATTGTTGCTGCTGCTGAAACTGTGCTTTTTCTAAGCGGTACATTTCTAAAAGCTGGTTAACAGATGCGAGTAGCTTCTCTTCTCGCCAGGGTTTTTCTAAGTAGTTAGCTGCCCCGTCTTTGATAAGTTCTACGGCCATCTCTAGATTGGCCCATGCAGTTAGAAGGATAATTGGTAAATCTGGGTTGAGTTGACGGATATCTTTGTAAAGCGTTTTTCCTTCAACCCCAGATGTCGTGTCAGAGGTAAAGTTCATATCTTGAATGACGAGGTCATAAGTTGAATTTTGGAGCATGGCCAAGCCTTTATCGGGCGACGTAGCACCATCACAATCAATGTCATTGAGCAAAAAAAGCAGTTTGAGTGCTTTAATTACATCTTGGTTGTCATCGATAACAAGTATTCTATGTTGCATAACTTTAAAACTCAGATACCAGCACTCAAAAGTGCTGGCTTGTTATTTTTATTAATTGGTTTTCGTTACTTGAGCAGGGGCTATTCTAGCTGCTTTTCTAGCCGGTATATAGACCGCACAGGCGCTTAGTAACCAAACCCCAATGGCGACAATAGCTGCCAACCAAGGCACTATCAGTCCTTGTATTCTAAGATTTGTGACAAAGTACTGATTGAGCCACAATGCTGCGCATAGACCAATAGCGATACCCCCAAAAGCCAATATGCTATTTTCAACGAGTAAGGATCTCATCACTCTAGATTGACTGGCTCCTAAGGCTCGTAGTACACCAATTTCTTTTGTACGCACTGAAATTGAAAAAGAAACCAGTGCGACTATACCAACTCCTGTCACTAAAATCGCGATCCCACTAATCCCCATCATTATAAAAGCAAACGTACTGCGTCCGTCCCATAGGCGCTTTTTAGCGCGGGCTGCATATTCAACTTGCTTTACAATCCGCCCTTGCTCGTTGAATAAAAGGTTTTCAATGCGCTCTAGGGTTTGTTCTGTAGTGTCTTTATGTACTTTAATAATGTAGTTAACTTGGCTATTTTGTGCGTAGTGTGCTTCTGGTATAACGGCGGAGTGATACCAGTTGTTATTGTATACTGCACTTTCGCCCAGCATCATATCTGTGTAAGTACCGATTACTTGATAGGGTAGCCGTTCATTGTGCAAGTAAATCGTTTGTCCTAGGGCACTTTGTTCTTCAAATAAAGCGGTTGCGAGTGCATCACTGATAAGAATTACGCTGGCTCTTCTTGCTTGCTCACCGTCAGAAAAAATGTATTCAGTATCATAAAAATTACGCCCTTGCGTGATTTTGATACCTAACGCTTCGACACCTTGCTGAGATTGTGAAAATAGAGCAACATGCTCTCCTTGCTTGTCTCTATCTAGTGTACTATGGGCAAAATTACGACCATTTACGGTTGCAAGTACAAGTTCATTCGCCGCATAACTGGCAAATTCGACTTCAGGTAATGCGCGCAGGTTGCGAAGATCTCTTTCTATCAAAGCACCTTGATCCAGTTCCTTATCAAATACACGTGTATAAACATTGATAATCTGTTCTTCAGCGATATGAGAAGGAATAAGCCAGTTTTGCAGTGTCCGATAGCTAATAAAACTGGTGTTACCCACGATGGTAACTGCGATGGCAATTTGCAATGTGATCAGAAGCGAAATACTTTTGTGCTTTAGTATCAACTTTAAAATATGTTTGATAGCCATGGTGTTACCCCCTTAATTGTGATGCAGGTGCGATACGACTGGCTTTTATAATGGGGAACAAACCAGCTATAAGAATTGTTAAGTAGATAGCGCCTGCCGCCTTAAGTGCGAAAAACAGGTCCATCGAGTAGAGTTTTTGAACTTGCTCGGACACTCCGACATAGTCCATTTGGTACAGTGCTAGCAAGTACATGACATACAATCCAACTTGTGCGCCAATTACCCCCAAAAGGATAGCAAGGGTAGCGCCTATCAGTAATTCGAGTACTTGAATTTTTATTATGTAGGCCCTGTTTGCACCTAGTGCACGATAAAGTGAAACCAACTTGGCACGATGCTGATTTTTGGCCAATAAAATACCGACGGTATTTACTAAGGTAATCGCGAATAACAAATATGCGAAGTTCAGGTAGACGCGCTCCCAATCCATAAAGTCATAGATAGTATCGTGAAGCAGCTTTAAAGACTGTAAGTAATATGGCTCAGCATGGGTAAAGCGACCTTGGGTTGTTTGTTGTTGCGTATAATTTCTTAGCCATAGTGTGAAATTGCCCAGCTGTTCCTCTGCCTGTAATGGAGATACTTCGGCCCAAGCATGAATGTAACCACATTCCGCCGTTTTTAGCCCAATCATATTGTATTGACGATACCCAGTGCGAGACGACTCTTCTTTGGTCATACAGGGCATATACCCAACCCGTGGAAGATTGTGATTTGTCGCATATCCTAGTGGAACAAACGCTAAGTCATTCTCCCTATTACTAAAGCTGATATTTTGAAAGCGATAGGTGTGGTTTGATAAATCGACAACACCAATAACTTCTAGCTGCTGGTTGTTGATAACGACTAACTTTCCCACTGAATTTTGACCTGCAAATAGGTGGTCATTTGCTTTTTTATCAAGCACGATCACAGCATCATCATGCATGTTTTCGCCCCAAGCATGCCCGTATACAAAAGGGGTTTGCATCATTGAAAAAAACGCATGGTCTACAGCTGAGCTGGTGGCGTCCAGAGGTCGTGCACTTTTGTCTACAACATCTAATACAAATGATGTGGTATAACTAAAACTCAATCCTTCAAGGTCAATGTCCCCTTGTTTATATGCAAGTGTCAGCGCCTGTGCGTCCTGATAAGTCATGGGAGGTGTTCTGAGCGCATTCCTTCTATCAAAGTCTGCATCCATGAAATTTAAACTGACATGATGTAATTGTTCTAGTTTATGTGAAAGTGCAGAGTGGCCACTTTGTGCAATGATTGTGCTCATAGTCAGTAGCAGAGTGATACCTATCACGAGGTTTGCGACCATTAAAGTTGTCAGTTTTGATTTTTGTTTAAACCCCTGCCAAGCAAGGTGTATCAGGTCGTTCATAACACCTCCTTAAACCGCTAAATCAGTTAACTGGCTTTTTGCAATATCGCTCAGTTGACCATCTAATATTTGAATATTTCGATGGGCGCGCTGTGCTAGCTCATTGTCATGGGTCACCATAATTAAAGTGGTGCCTTGTCGATTGATTTCTTGTAATAGTTCCATGACTTGGCGTGCCATCAAAGTGTCCAAATTACCGGTTGGTTCATCTGCAAGTAAGAACCGTGGCTTTCCAGCAAGGGCGCGAGCAATAGCAACGCGTTGTTGTTGTCCGCCACTCAGTTGGGCAGGGTAGTGTTGTGCTCGGCTACCTAGGCCGACCAACTCCAAGCTCTCTTCGATACGCTGCTTTCGAGCTTGCTGGCTAAGCCCTCTAAATATGAGTGGTACTTCAATATTGTCGTACAGGTTAAGATCAGAAATAAGGTTAAATCCTTGGAATATGAATCCGATTTTTTCGTTGCGAAGGCGAGATAAGTGCTTATCCGACAACCGGCTAACATCTTCACCATCCAGCATGTACTGGCCTTCTTCAAAGGTCTCTAGTAATCCGGTAATGTTTAAGAAGGTCGTTTTGCCAGACCCTGAAGGACCTGTTACAGCGATAAACTCTCCTTCTTCTATAGTAAGGTTAACGCCACTGAGCGCGTGAGTTTCTACCAAGTCAGTACGATATATTTTGCTGATGTTTTTCATTTTTAGCATGGTTGTTCCTTTTTATTTTATTCGCTTAAGATGACTTGTTGCGCTTGCCCAAACGCCGATAGGCTAGATATTACTATGGTATCACCTACCTGTAAGCCATCTTTGACTTCAACTTCTTTAATACTTTTCACACCCAATTGTATGGGGGTTCGATATGCGTTTCCGTCCGCCACACGATAAGCTGTGCGGGCAGATCCTGTTTCTACAAAGGCACCACGCTCTACTTTCAGCACATCTTGCTTTTGTGAAATAATTATTTGGGCATTAACTCGTTGGTTTTGTCTGAGGTTTTGGGGTTGTTGCTCAAAACGGATACGACCAGACACTCTGCCATTTTCTACTTCTGGAGAAATGGCCATCAGTGTGGCTGGGAAGTATTGATTGTTGATTTGAACTTTCGCTGTTAAGCCAATGCCCAGATCATCAGCGAGGTTTTCGGGGATATATGCTTCGACTTCTAATTCACGGAGA
The DNA here is from genome assembly GCF_001625595.1 of Pseudoalteromonas luteoviolacea NCIMB 1942. Lineage (GTDB taxonomy): Bacteria > Pseudomonadota > Gammaproteobacteria > Enterobacterales > Alteromonadaceae > Pseudoalteromonas > Pseudoalteromonas luteoviolacea_A. The sequence continues at coordinate 28,778 of NZ_AUXT01000150.1, read as the reverse complement.
TCGACCAGAGACATTAGCTCAGCATCGCGCTGTACATGTTGCTTTTGTTGAACATTGATATTACCGACAATACCATTGAGTGGTGATGTCAGTTTGAGCGCATCCACTTTACGTTGCAGGTCAGCGACTAAGTGGCGCTGTCGGTCTAAATCAAGTTGGGTACTTTGTAATTCAAAACTTAGTTGTTCCTGAGATAATTTTAAGCTATCAATTGCATGGCGTTCTTTTAATTCGGCGCGTTTAAGCTCGACCATAGTTTGTTCCAATTCAAGCTTTGAGATAATTTGTTTTTCAATGCTTGCTTGCGCGCGTGCCATTTCACTTTGTGCAGCTTCAAGCTCAACTTTTGCGAGCTCCATGGCTTGTGTATTGTCTAGTTGTTGCTGTTTTATGGCAATTTGCTGGCGTTTAATATCCATTTCTAATCGCTGTAATGTAGCTTCTTCTTGCAGTAGCTGATTGCGTAATTCTGGACTCTCCAAGCTGACGAGCATTTGCCCTGCGCTAATTGCATCACCCGCTTTCACATGTAAGGTGACGGTGCCAGGCGCTATGGCATAAAGTGACGGGCTGACAGCCGCAAGGGTGCGGCCCTCAACGCGAATATCTTGAAGAATATCACCACGTACGACCTTCGCGGTTTTCAATTGTTGACTTGAAACTACTTGCTCAGCAGATAGTAGCTGTGAAAAGCTGTCTAGTGACAGGGTGATGGCACTTAACATGCCCATGGTCGCAATGCCTGTTATTAACCATTTTTTAGAGGCCGAGCTGTGGGCAATCACCTTATCTTGATGAGATGTACTCCGGATCATGGTATCTGATTCCTTGAACTAAATTAATATCACTTTTTCTTTATATCAACTGTTATGCCAATTTTTAAGTTATTGAAATTTAAGTATTTATAAGTATTTGGTTTATAGTGAAGAAGACAATCGGACGGACACCGGACAGTACGCGGACAGTAAAAGTGGCCGGACAACGGACGGTGTGTTGTGCATCAATCCAATGAAAAAGCTAATAAATAAAGTGAAATTTTTAAGTGACTTTAAAGGTAAGTAGATGAACTAATTTGTCACGAACTTATCGGGACTTATTCTACTCACTAGGTGCTTTATTACATCCGTTTACAATAAAGGCTTATAATTCATGAGCATACTCATTTTGAAGAGTTAATTACAAAAGTTCACATGATAAAATCGCAGGGTTGTTTCAATAGGGAATTAAAATGAAAAAAATAACGCTAACTCGCTCTCTACTCAGCGCTGCGATAATTTTATCTCTGGGTGGTTGCGGTGGTTCTTCGTCAGATAACAGTTCAGCGAATAACCCGTTAACGCCCACAGTTGAAAAAGTGGTAGAAAAAACGATCCAGCTGGAGACTGTTTTTAGAGGTTGTGAGAACGACGAAGCAAAGCCGAATATTGACATTGTTTTTCATAACGCCAATGGAGAGGTAGTTGCAACAGCGAAAACTGATGCTGAGGGCAAGTATGCGGGCAAAGTACCGGAAGCTGCAATGCATGTGTCCGCCATTGACTCTGAGGCGGAAACCAATCAAGTACATACATATATGGAAATAGGTGAAGGTGTAAACCTTGGCAAAATATATTTTTCAAGGCCAAGTCCACTGCCTGCATGTCCAATTGAAAGTGACTACTTCTGTGACAGGGTTGATGTAGATCTAAGTGAACTGGCGGCTGTGTACCCTGGTTATAAATTGGTCGATAAGAATTGGGTGCTTGAACACGAATTGAGTAACAGCAGTCAAACGATAGACGTGTACAATTGTGAAAGTAATGGCACTCATCATTTTGCGCTCGTATCCCCGTCAGGTGATGAAGCCGTCGCTGCAAGAATACCTGTCAAAAACGTGAGCGTTGATAGTTTAAAAAGTGAAGCCTTTACACATGGGGGAATAAAGGTTTCTACAAAATCATATATCAGCGATGGCTCTGCGAGAATTATGTCTTTGGAGCCAGAAGGCACCAATGGCGCCTATGATATGGGCTTTTTCATACCAGAAGATTACATGCCATTTGTATTCCCAAGTTTAGAATCGACCTTTAATTATCGAATATCCCGACATGAAGACTTGTACACAGGGAGCAGTGATTTTAATGCTAGTGCATATATAGCATCTCGGACAGTGATTGCAGATGATGGTACCGTTGATGTGGAGTTACCGGTCAATGTCAATAATGATTTCGGTTCTGCTTTTTTTGCAGGTAATGTCAATAACAACTTTAATTTTAGCTATGACTTTAGCCATGTAGATAAAAGGCTACACATGTTGCGGTTGAATTTTGATTTTACTACCACAGACGGACAGTCAGTAAAGTGGGAAGTTCAAGGTAATGTCGCAGGAACGCTGCCAGATTTTCAGTTTGGTGACGCATTAGACTTCGGGAATGCCGATTTTTCAGTCCTTAAAGAGTTCTCAATATTACTATGGGCGCACCCTCATGCACCTCAGGGATTGAACGATTACCGGTCGTTTTTAGCGAGTAAAGAGGGCGCCTTTAGATTTTCTTTACCAGAATACCAATCCTACACTTCCATTAGTTATCTATTTACACCTAATAAATAAGACCGCCATACGCCCAGAACGATAGGTCTGGGCGTCATCGTCAGTTTTACCAGTGGAAGCCCAATCTTTGTAGCCCTTGGAGGGCAGCAAGTTGTATTAACCCCACCCACACAGTGATAATCCCGCTCCAAGATTTTGACAAGCCCAGCGTCCGATTAAACACGAACATCATCCAAATAAAGACAAAGGCCATACTAACAAGTGATTCGATTGCTTGAAGAGAAAACAAAATGGTGATGGTCGCGATTAATACGACGACAGCACAGCGAACTATACTTTCATAGTCTGCACCAATAAATCGTACGGTCATTTTGGTTGGAATAAGCGTAATGATAAACAGTAATGACGCCAGCGCCAGCGTTGAATCCTTATGATAAATCAAATCCATTTATTCAGAGGTGTATAATAGTTTCCCATATAGGTCCATTATTTCATGATTTGGGCCGAACTTTCTAGTCTAGGTCATTATTTCGAGCGTTCTCCGTGCGACCTTTAACCAGTCCAATGGTAGTATCTCATCACCTTTTTTTCGTGATTTTTTATTTAAAAATGATGTTTTTTTGGTTCTTTTGTATTTTCAATTTGGAGTTTCTACATATTTTTTACTTATTTCATCTTCATGCTTCGATTTATTGTGTCTGCCAGTCTAATTATTTGATTTTAATTACATTTTGTACCTATTAGTGAGGTGTGATTTTAGTCTTATAGCGTGACGGGCGCTTGGGACTGGTAGGCCATTACGCCACTCTTGGGAAGTGGGATAAATCGTTACGGAGGAAATGCGATGTTTGGAAGTTACTATCGGCCCTTAATAAGGCGATTGATGTTGGCTGCTTTATTTGTAGTGCCGACTTATGTGTCTGCGGTCACGACAATAGAGTCGTTATCACCAGAACAGTTAATTGCGAAAGTCCATTCTGCGACAGAAGTCGGTTTAAGTTGGCAGGCACCGGCTGGTGTTGAAGACATTACTGGTTATCGGGTATTTCGTGATGGCAAGCGAATAGGCCGGACAAAAGTTACGTTTTTTGTGGATACCAATGCAATACCAGATGCTGAGCACACTTACTATGTTACCGCGTTTACAAGAGGTAAAAATAGAGTCTCAAGTTTGCCTTCAAATTCAGATACCATTAAAACCTTAAGCTCTGATGAAAACGATGGAATGCGCAATGGTTCTATCATTCGAGTTGGTATTGCGCGACTGGTAGATCATTGTGGTACAAACGATCTGAACGAGATATCAGATGAAGCACTTGATAGCTGTATGGATAAGCTGATTGATCATTACACTCTGCGACAAGGGCTGGAAGATATGCAAGCCTATGTCGCCCGCTACCGTCGCCATGAAGATGCAAAGCTTATTGCGTTAGGCAAACGGCTATTTTTTAGCAAAGCATTGAGTCAAAACTTTGATACGTCGTGTGCTTCCTGTCACCATCCGGCACAAGGGTGCGGCAGTGATGGATTGTCACTGTCTATTGGGGTTAATGCTGAAAATACAGATTTGATGGGCTTGGGTCGTAGTGACGGCGCTGTGGTACCGAGTGTTGGACGAAACTCGCCACAAATTTGTAATTCAGCGTTGTGGGTCGATAGCATGTTTTGGGATCAGCGAGTTCGTTTACGAGAGGCAAATCGCGATAGTGAAGTAGGTAGTGTATCTACTGCTGATATTCAGACACCTGAGATTGAAGTAACTAGGTTAATGAATGCTGAAGTGGAAAATACAGATCCACTTCGCTTGCTCATGGCACAAGCTCACTTTCCTATTACTGCATCAGCGGAAATGGGCGACCCTAGCGGCTTTGACTCACCACAGGCATATCGTGAGTTTATTGCGCAAAGATTGAGTGAACAGTGGAAGCCCCACTTTAGCGCGGCCTTTGGCGACGACCAAATAAGTTTCATACGCATTGCCAGAGCCATGTCGGCTTATCAGGCATCTTTTTTGTTTATTGATAATCCATTCTTCAACTATATCGAGGGTCGACAAGATAAGTTGACCGCAGATGAAAAGCGCGGCGCTTTGTTCTTTTACACAGGAGCCGGTTGTGCCAATTGTCATGATGGTGTGATGTTTACTCCTGAGAGAACGAGAGGGCCCTTGTATCCGCAAATAGGCGCGCATGGTATTGCAAATGGTAACTTTAAAAATCAATTTAGAATGCCCAGCTTATTAAATGTCGGTATTACCGCGCCGTATGGTGACAAAGGTGTATTCGCGACCTTAGAGCGCGTGATTGAACACTACTCTGATGTCACCGGTTCTTTGGAGCGTTTTTATGGCGAGAATGAAACTTGTGGATTGCCGCAGTTTCAGCATTTGAGTGCCGTGCAATGCGAGGCTGTTGTTGGTGATGCAGATGACTATGTTTTAGCGCTCAATGCACAAAATCGAGCTGCATCTGACAGAAGTGATGAAGCAATTATCCGAGGCTTTACATTACAACAAGTCAGTTACTTAGCGGCATTTTTACGTGCTTTAACTGATCCGAAAGCATTAGCGGGCAGTAACGAGGTTAACGCCTTGATCCCAAAAAGAGATGGTGGGCCAGATGGACATCAGTTTGATGCTATCGACGAAGAGGGCAATACACTATAAATAAAACAAGTAAGGGAGCCTGATGGCTCCCTTACCTCATCTGTATCTGAATAATTATTATGAGTTCAAAGCCGACTCTGAGCCCATGGCGTGTAACTCTTGTTGCAACTGTTCCGCACGCTTTTCAAATTTTTTCGCGCTGTACCAGCACAGTGATGCAATAGTAATGAACATAATATCAACTATCACGAGATCTAAAAGCACGTGACTAGATAGTATATCAGCGTAATGCAGATAGTTTGGCACATTCAACAATGCAGCAAATGCATATGCTAAACCTGAAAATTTGAGTAAATAATTACAAAAGACATCTTGCTGCTTGATAAATAGAGATATCAAAGTACATACGAAGAAGCTTACATATACAATACTGTGTATGGTCGTCATTCGCCCTATCGCTTCGAGTGGAATTAACTTCGACGCGATGGCACCAAGAGCGATGGCCAACATACAGCCAATGAAGGCACCAGAAGTTAAGCGGGTCACAAATGCTAGGCTGCGTTTACTTTGTTTTTTCTGCTTTGCGCGTTTGCTTATCCACATTAAGTTACCCGTAATGATGATATAAGCTGTGGCTAAGCCAAGAATAAAGAAAGCAATCCGCATACCATATCCTGCAAAATCACCAAAATGCAAACTTGCAATCGTGGCCAAACCTCCACGTAGATTATTGTCGTAATTATCTTGAGTAATATAAACCTGCTGGTGGTCTTTTAAGGCGTAGCGCACTTCTACATCATTTGAAAATTCATCATTACTTTTAGCCATAAAAACCAGCACAGCGCTTTCGTCGCCAAAATGCTCGATCATCATGCGGCGAAGCGTAACATTGCCTAACTCATTCATAGCCTTAGTATAGAGCTCATCGATACCTTGCATAGGCATACGAATGTCCACTTCTTCTATGTGAGGTTCATTGAAACCTGCGGCTTGCAGAACTTTACCTTGATCGCCTTGATACAGTATTACCGCATACGAGATTTGATAAATAATCACTAGATTAAAAACCAAGCCAGTAAAGGCATACATGATGTGAAAAGGTAAGCCCATGGTGCCAATTAAGTTATGCGCATCGAGCCATTTATCCTTGTTGGCACCGAGACGGAACTGATAAAAGTTTTTAAACAATTTGCGCCAGTGAATGACCACGCCACTGATTAGCGCAACAAAAAAGAACAATGTTATGATGCCTACGAAATATAAGCCAATTCGTCCTGCACCCAGGTCATAATGTAAATGGTAAACAAAGTTGGCAAATTGAAAGTTATTGGCATCGGCAATAATGTCGCCGTTGACAGGATCGAGTAACAGGTACATATCCTGATGGTCTTCGCCTGTCTCCGGATGAGGTTCATTTAGCTCAGCAGCAAAATACACCTGCAAAAATGGATTTCTTTCGGTGGGCTGGTAGAGATAAAAGATGTGGTGAGTATCTATTTCATACTTTTCATCTAACTTTGCCACGACGGTATCATATGATACCTGACTTGCATGCGGTGAATGCTCACCTATCAGTGATACCTTTTCCCATGTTTCTATATTTTCTCTGAATAAGCTGATAGAACCCGCTATAAACACAATAAATAAGACAAAAGAAATAATCAGACCTATCCAAGCGTGTGCATTTGTAAGTGACTTAAGTGTTTGGCTTTTCATTGTATTACACCATCAAAAAAACGTTGAGTAGAGCTGAGGGCAAGAGTACTAACAGCATGTACTTGGAAGCTTTAAGCGTTGTTTCAAAGGCGTAGACCCACACCATAATGCTGGCCCAAATTGGAAACCCCAAGATAAGGCCGATGAGTAATCGAGTATCTTCAGCAAAGGGTAAAATGAGGTTCGTATTCAGTGCAATGGAGACTGAAATCAACAAGCCAAATATAAACCCCAGTATTGTTTTAGGCCACATGAATGATACCTCCAACGGTTGAGCATATTGTGAGTAATAAAATGGAAGTTGTCATAAATAAGCGCTTTGATTTACCAGCCAATACGGTGACACCAACAAGCCCCATCATCAGTACAACAAAACTAGCAAGTAATGCGGATACCATAGGGTAGCTCTGTGCGAATAAAACGTTTGCAAAAGCATATAAACACAGTGCTAAGAGGTAGCTTAGCCATTTAGGAACTGGCTTGCTGAGCAAGTATTGCTTTGGGCTGGCCAGATATAACAGCAGTGACGCGACCCATATAGGGATAATAGCGAGAAGGCTCATGAGAATAGGAATAATTGTTATTTTGTTCTTTATTGTTTCAATAAGTGAATCAAAATTCAACACCTGAGTCTAAATTGGTCTGCGCGAATTACAATTTTTTCAATCTTTTCATTTTTTCAAGCTAGGCTAACGAAGCAACTCAAGGTTTCAAATCGATAAGCGTACTGTTCATCGCAGCCTTGTTTTGCGATGGGTCGATAGTTTTTGTGATGTTTAGCAGTTGGCTATTTGGAGTTAACCATATGTTCTCGCTGTAATACGACAGATTCATTGAAAAATATCCTCATGCTTTTTTTTGTTATATTGTTCAATTCTGAAGGTGTCTCACTGTTCATGTCCCGATTTAATAAACAAATCACAACACAATATGCCATTCTCATAGCGATGTTTATTAATAAAAAGTTAACCTGGTGTTTATTTGAAGTGTGTTTTGGTATTTGTATTCTGTAATCTACCAGTGAGTGTACGGAGTTAAAATTCACTCATGGAAATTTTAATTGTGCTATTTACAAGGATCTGACAATGAAATTTATACAGGGTATTTTAATATTTTCTATTCTACTTTTCTAAATTAGGACATGCCAAACTGACGGTTATTGACAATGCTTGTTCAAGGTTAGTGAGCGGCGATCTTTCCACAGAGGTAGAAACAGTCGGTGTGCTTGATGAATAAGGGACTGAGCAATTTATCGAAAGTCGTGTACGTTTTTTGGGTTTGATATTGTTGATGTAGATGGTGTCAAAAATTTGAGTGCACTATTTGCTGCTCAGGACCTGCATTGGCGTTATGCAAATGTAAAAGCGGGTAACCTAGCATTGTTATTTGGTCGTCACTTCGGTTTAGGTGAGAGTAAAAGGTCCTCATGGGTCGTCCATATTCCAGTCGATAAAGTTTTGACTCACATTGAGCAGGGCAATGAGGTGGTAATATTGTTGTATGCCTTTCATCATATAAACGGTGAAAAGAAGCGTTCTTATTCAAAACTAAAATATCATCAACCAGTACTGCTAAGGTTATTAAAGAAAGAGATATCGATTGGTTTGCCTTATAACTTAAAAGTCGAACACCCAAGTGATATGTCCCATAATATTCATGACAAATGTATTGTGTATTGTTTGAATAGCAATTGGGTCGACTCTGACTACTCAATTGAAGATCATCCTAGGTATCATACCAGTACAAGCGACCTTGGAATTGCCATTCCATTTAAAGGCCAGTTTGTTGTAGTCGGTTATATTACGCGTTTACTATTTAAAGAAAATCTTACGCCAATCGCAAACTTTTCGCCTACCGAGTTTGGGTTGTGGAATCGTTATGGAAAAGCTTTTGACCTAGGTGCGCTTCGCGGTAATGCAAAAGCATTTTTGTCGCAATTCTTTACATTGATTTATGTACGTGATCCTCTAACTGGAAAGATACCAACCAATATCGCATGGAATATTCTTATGCAGCATGGTGAGTTTTTAGCCCATGCGAGTTATGCTCGAGATTATGAAACTTACCTGATGATGAACTTTGCATTTGAGGTAAATAGCTTGGGGAGTGCACATGACACTACTACCCAAGGCTATAGCAAGGCGGAATACGCGAAGCAGATGCAACAAGGGTTTATCAGAAGTGAAAACAGGCGCATTTAATCAGGCACCGTTAACAGTAACATACGCTTAATCATTATTTGAATGGCCATTACGTTAAATGATGGCCAACTCAATGTTTTATAACTACTTTACTCACCTTGCTTTATTACAACGCGACACAGTATGCGGATTTAGAGCGTATCTTTCAGTAACTCTAACACCTCTTTCACAGACAGCTTTTGTGTTGTGTCACTACCAGACAACACTTGTTGTGCAAGGTCTCGCTTCTGGTTGTGCATGGCTAGAATTTTTTCTTCGATGGTATTAGAAGCAATCATGCGATAAACGGTCACTGGTCGAGATTGCCCAATACGATGCGCACGATCTGAGGCCTGTGCCTCTACTGCTGGATTCCACCACGGATCCATGTGTATAACATAGTCAGCGGCAGTCAAGTTTAGGCCCGATCCACCGGCTTTAAGGCTGATCAAAAAGACTTCTCCTTCACCTTTTGAAAAAGCATTGACACTGTGCTGCCTTTGTTTGGTTGGGGTAGAGCCATCGAGATATTGGTAGGAGATCCCGAACTCGTCTAAATGTTGTTTAAGTAATTGTAAGTGACCTACAAACTGGCTAAATATCAGGGCTTTATGACCATTGTTGCGAAGTTCAATCAATAGTTCATTGAGTTTTGCAAGTTTTGTACTCGAAAGTGAAAGTTCAGGGGCAACAAGGTTTGGGTTACAACATGCTTGTCTGAGCTTAGTAAGCTCAGCCAGCATTGCAAGGTGCTGGGAACCAGCGTCTTCTTGTTCATTTGCTGTTGCGATGTTGGCTATGGCATTTTGTCGCAGTGCCTCATACAGAGTTTGTTCTTCATCACTCAATTCAATATTGATATTGATTTCGGTACGTGGAGGAAGCTCTGTCAAAACTTGATGCTTCATTCTTCGTAGAATGAACGGTTGTAAAAGTGTCTTAAGATTTTGCTGCGCATACCGTGCTGCTATTGGCTTCTCTTCTCTATTTTCAATTGGTTGAATAAAGCGTTCTGTAAATCGTTTCAAATTACCAAACAATCCCGGGTTAACAAAACGAAACAGAGACCACAGCTCCGTCAAATTGTTCTCAATAGGTGTACCCGTGGTGATCATTTTAAACCCCCCTCTCAAGGCACACGCCGCTTGCGCCCGCTTGGACAATGGGTTTTTGATGGCCTGTGCTTCGTCAGCAATGATAGTTTGCCAATCAATGGATTTTAAAATTTCGAGGTCTTGAACTAATAATCCATAGCTAATAACCAACACATCATGAGCGTCCAGTTCGTTTAGTAAAGTTTCTCTGTGTTCACCAGCTTTAAAGTGCGCCAAGGTGTGCAGTCGCAGGGTAGGGGCAAACTTAGTGGCCTCTTGCTGCCAGTTAAAACAAACGGAGGTGGGAGCAATAATCAAACTCGGGCCTTTAGTTGCTCTTGCCAATAACACAGCCAAAGATTGCAAGGTTTTACCCAGCCCCATATCATCAGCAAGGCAGGCCCCTGCCCCCCAATGTGCCAAGCGGGTAGCCCAGTCATAGCCAGCTTGTTGGTAATCTCGTAATGTGGCTTGCAAGTCTTGCGGTAAGTTGATTTGCAATGCATTTGCTTCTTGCATTAATTGCGATTGCTGTTCCCAAGCATGTAATGTTTTCATTCTCATACCGGTTACGGCCTCTTTTACAAGTGGGCTCGCCAAAGGATGAAACTTGCCTTGCTCAGTGCCTTGCTCAGTGCCTTGGTTTAATTTGATGAGCTTATCATGTAGCGATTGGGACAGTGCAACAACCTGCTGTGAGTCCAGCTCAATAAAGCGCCCATGACTTTGCTCGACAAGCTCAAGCAGCTCTTTCAACTCGATAACTTGTTGATCGTTTATCTTCAACTCGCCATTAATATCGAACCATTGGTTTTTCTTAGCGATAGCAAGCTGTAAGTTGTGTGCTTGGAGAGGTTGAGTCAATTGTATTTTCTGACCCTTAGGCCAACGTAGCTTAAACGCCAATGGCGGCTCTGTTTTGATAGCCTGCTCCAGCTGTTCCAAAGCATTCAGCGCGTCTTGTAAATCTGCGATACTCAATTGATTATCTGCCATTGCCAAAAAGGCTGGGCACTGTTCATCCAGTTTGTCTAGTAGCTCTTGCTCTGCCGCTAAATCTCGTTTAGTGGCAATACGTTTACCACCAATTTCCGCGCTGATGCTGGCATTACCAACTGCGGGATGAAAAGCAGGACCTTTATCTCCAAATGGCATGCTTATGCAGTGAAAAGACAAGCCCTGCTGGTAGGGGCTAACATTGATAACAAGTTGTGCTTGTGCGTCTACATTTTCTAAGCCAATCTCAATATCGCTCACCTCTGACTGGATGTTCATCAATGGTGCAATAGCTTGAATGCTGGTCATTAACTTTGCCTTTGCACTTACAGGAATGAGTATCCCATTTTCTCCGATGATATTGGCGACCTTTAGCTGTGATTTGTCAAAATGAGTAAATACACACTTACATCCTGGTTCAAATTTAAAGGCATATACAGACTGGCGGCTCCTAAAATCATCAGGTAAGTCTAGAAGTGTCAAATATAACTGCTCGCCGCGTTCAGATATCGCCAATTGCGCTGGAAGCTCAATAATTTCAAGTGGTTCCAACATATCATTAGCGTGATACACATTGGGGGCCTGCATTGCTGCTTTTAGTGCTTGTACACCCTCTAATTTGTAATCTGTACCTTCCCAATGTCTTTGAAGCTCTATCACGTCTATTATTGCCAAGTCGGTATTGGACAGGTAGCCCAATTTCGCGTGGCTTGTATGGAGTTCCTCAAGGGTAATTGCTTTTCCTTTACTCCACCCTGAAGACATACGTTTTTGTACTTTCGCACCAAATAAGGCGAGTCCTTGGTGTTCTTCTAAAACCCAGATGAGTTGATGAGAGTTGGATTGTTCGTGCTCTTTGCTATCAACTTGGTTTGTCGGTGCCAAGGCGAGCAACTTGTCTAATGCCAAATCCCACTCAGATTGTTGCTGGATCAGTCTAGAAAAGTCTACCTGCAAGCTTTGCTCAAGTTGAAATGACTGAACGTTTGCGAGCAGTTGCAAGGCGATTTTTTCTAACAAGTGCAGTTTTGATGTTCGATAGAAGGTAGTACACCGCTCTAAGATAGATAAGTGCTCATCTGTAAGTGTGTGCTTACACCAATGTAATGAAAGTACTGTGAGTAGCTGGCTGCTGTAGTAGTCAAAAGGCCTATTTTGTAAGTCTCTTTCGTGCTCTTTCAGTTGGGGAATAAATGGTGCACTGTTGGACAATGATTCGGCAAGGCATTCAAAAATGTGGCCGATATGATAATTGGTTTTAGTACCCTTTTTATCAGATAGTTGATTGCTGGCGAGCTGCATTGCTTGGTCACAATGGTCATTTTGACCATTTGCGGTAGCGAGCAGAGTAACCATGTGTAACCATCCAAATAACCCATTTAAATATGGGTGTTTCTTTTTTGAGTACTTTTGTTGTGCTTGAAGCGCCGCATTGAACTGAGTATTTGCAGCGGTCAATTGTGCATTAAACAGCAAAGCAGCAGCTTTGAGTTGCAATGCATAACTTGAAATATCGCTTGGCTTTACACCGTTTGTGACGAGCTCAAGCTGACCTTGTAATAACAGGTGTTCAGCTAGCAAGAGTCTAAGGTTTTGGTTTTTGGGTTTTTCCTTGCAAGCAAGTTGTAGTAGGTCGGTAACTACGCTGAGATCTGCGCCTAATTGCACTTGTGTCGCAGTTAATGTTGCAAAGGCCTGATATTGCATGTCATCAGGCAGCTCTGCAAAGGTTTCTAACTGAAATGGGAAAAAAGCAAATTGCACCAAAGCGTAGTTATTTTGCAAATCGAGTATCTGCGGGTTTTTATTAAACCCCATTCTTGCTTTTGCTTTGGGAAACTGCCCTAACCACAAAAAGTCCCGTGTAAGACGGTTTTCGTCTTCGGGATCTCTTTCCCATTCGTAGGCGTTAAGAACTGGAATATACTCTTCTGCACATTTTAATATGGGCAGTAAACGCCCAAGCTTTTGCGCGTGCTGTGTTACAAGGTTTGCGACCAACGGGTTGATTTGTATATTCAGTTGATCACAATGCGCCAAGTGGCTTTGTTCTACTGCGATCGCGAGCTCAGAACTCAAAGCTGACATTGGTCGACCGGGTTCTATTACCCCTTGCTCAGTGAGCTTTTTTAATATTTGTTTAATTTTAATCGTAGAGGTGGACTTGAATATTACCGCCAGTACTTGAACTAAGGCCTGGTAATCGGGGTCTAGGGTCAAATAGTCAGCATAGAGAGTTTCTATGTTACTGTGGGTATGCGTTGTGAGCGTAAGGGGGCGATTAATAGAGTGCAAGATTGTTCCTAGGTCTGCAATTTGACGCTGGCAAATTACCAAATGCACTGGCTCGTCACAAGTATCGTATGCGTTTTAAAGGTGTAGTGTATAAAAAGTATTTTTTTGAGCATCATTACTAACTATTTGAAAGTTGCACTTTTCTAACGTTCGAACTGACCCTAAATTATTCGGATCAACTCCAGCATAAACGGTCTTTGCTAATGATTGGGTGCGAAGATATGCCAAGCACCCAAAGAGCAGCTCCGTGCCATACCCTTGATGCCAGTATTGCTCATTGATCAAATAGCCAATATGGGCAATTGATTGTTCTATGTGAAAAATAAATAATCCGAGCGGCACATTTTGCAATTTGAGTGAGGCTTGGTTTATTGTCCCTTTTGGCAGAGCCAAATATATCTCGCTCTCAATAAGTTTGTTATTGAGCCAATCAAAAGCGTGATTTGCGTCAGGACGTGTTTGCCAATCCTCGGGCAAAAAGGCTGCGGTATCGGGGGTCAATATCCCAGTAATGATGGCGGCGCTATTTCGACTGGTGATAAGTGACTTACAGTTGTACAAGTCTAAGCGCGCTGTTTGAAGGAGTGGTTTCATTGTTTATTACTCTTTTGGGCGACAAATATAGGCCGCCCTAAATTAGGTGAACTGTTATTAACCTTAGTTACTTTTTTCCATCTGAGCTTGTTTAAATGCCATCACCTTTTGATGCCCTGTTAGGGCAGGTCCTGAAATAGCTTTAAGTAACAAGCTCCCAAACAAAATGAGTAAAGCACCAACTAGAGCATCTAAAAACCACGCTATTGGCAAGGCTGCAGCGCCCAAATAGGCTGGCATCACCTCGGATGAGAGGAGTGTATATTGCCCAGTGAGTAAGTGAAGCATAAGTGCAACCCAAAATCCAAAGCAGTAAGGACAATGCCAAGCATCGTACAAGTAAGCCAAGGGCTTAGGCAGGTTTGCAATCAATGTATTAAACCAAGTCCCCCAGTCTGGCAACTTTTCCCAAATTAAGATGTGTAGTGATAGCCCCATTAGTACAATGGAAAAGTTAACATTCAGCGTTGTATCTACCATCGCTTTATCCTCAAATCAGCTTTTTTTAATATGGATTTATTCTATACTAGTATTTACAAGCTAATAATTGACGTTTTTTATTTAAAATCGGCTTATTTTAAGATTGTGAGAAATCAATGCATACTTTAGCTGTTGGAGAGGAGTATATAAGTGCTCTTAAGGAGAAAAAGCATGGTACCCACAGTGAATGTGTACTGACTTTTTTAGCTTCAGGTTCGTTGGATATAGCGCATCGACGAGCTTTCAAGGTGTCAAAAGGCATGTTTAGTGTTGTGCCGCCTGGTGTTCCGCACTCATTAATTAAAGGGCTGGATTTACATGTATTGTGGTTAAGCTTCTGCCCTGATTGCTTGGATCTGACAAACAGCGAATTAATGGCCTCCTTTGAAAGTGTTAAACAGGGGGCGTTGCCAGCTTTCAATACTGAGCCAAGTAGGCGCGAATTTATTAGGGTCTTGTTTTACGAGTTAATGGCAGCAAATAAGCAAGGCTTTAGCTTGGAAGTGCAGCGCAGCTTTGTTGTGCTGTTGCTCAATGAGTTGAACAGAGCCGGTCAAAGCGACCTTCATCACACGCACTATAACGACAAAGTCATCAAAGCTATGACCTATATCCAGGCCAACTATTTACAGCCTATTGGGCTTAAAGAAGTGAGTGAAGCTGTGCATGTCAGTGCGCCTTATTTAGCAGCCCTATTTAAAAAAGAAACGGAGTTTACAGTGGGGCAGTGGATTACGCAGAAACGTTTATCTCAAGCATGCTTGCAATTACTTCATACTTCCCTGCCAATAAGTCAATTAGCTGAGCAGTTGGGGTGGAGTGATACCACCCACTTCATTCGCCAATTTAAAAAACATCTAGGCCAGACGCCAGCGGCTTGGCGTCGAAGCTGCGAGACTGAAAATAATTAGCTAGGACGCCTCTTTTGTCATAGACAAGCGTAGTTAAAGCGCCTTCAAACATCGGTTGACGATTTGATCTGCTTGTCTGGTAGTTTCTGGTAAACGATATTTGGGTGTTAAATTAGTAATCCATTCAACGGCTGTTGTAAGATTGATTTTATGGCCAATAGACACAAACACGGGCTTAATTCCATTCTGAGTTCTCAATACTTTTCCTATGCACTGCTGATTATCAATTAAGTCACTGTTGGCTCCTTTGGACTCTGGCGGAGGCGTATATTCGCCAAGCAGTTTTGATTTTCCACAGCCTATGGTCGGTATATCTAGAAGTACGCCCAAATGAGAAGCCATGCCACATCTTTTTGGGTGAGCGACCCCTTGACCATTACACACGATGAGATCTGGTACGGTAGTGAGCTTTTCTATCGCGCCGAGTAGTGGCGGTACTTCACGAAAAGAAAATAGCCTGAGAACATACGGGAAGCTAATCGGCTCTATAGCTATTTGTGATTCCACCACTTCAAATGTGGTAGCGTCTAGCACCACAACAGCACCAACAACTTTGTTTTTTGCTTCATCGTAGGCGACATCGACATCCGCGATGTAGTTTACTGATTCAAAATCATCGGTTGTAATGATTTGCTCTGATGTTTGAGGTTGAATATATTGCATTTTATTTTGACAACTCAGAGTACTTACATGAGTAATCTATTTGGGGCAGAGCTTATATCTCAAGTGGTGTGATGAAAAAGAAAAGTTTTGATGGCATGAGTTTGCAGACTGATATTTAAATAGAGTGCTTGGGCGAAGCTTGCAGTTACCAGCTTCGTCGTCCAGGCACCAAACACATCTAATATTTTATGGATGTTCTAAAATCATACCTAAAGCCAACTGACAGAGAATCGAAATCCTGATCATTGGCGTAGGATTTAGTTAAGTACTCAAGGTGTACACGCAGTGGAGGTGCAGGCAGCCACTCAAAAGTGATATTAAAACCATCAAAGCTTTGATTGTTGGGATCGCTATCGTCAAATCCGTCATCAAAGTCAAAGTAACCCGTTTTTAGTTTGTAGTGCTTCCCGAGCTTATACGCAAACGATAAGTCAAAAGTGGAGCCGTCTCTATCAACAATATTGTGTCGCTCATAGGTTTTATCTTGGTATGCAACTGCTGCATATAACTTGTCGGTAAAGTCATAGGCAAAAGCGGCTGCCCAAATAGAGTTTTCACCTAAGTGGGTCTGTTGGTCGTACACTTCGTTCATTTGGTATGTGACCGCAGCGTGTAAACCGTCTTTGTCGTAGCTCAGGCCCATGTTAAACAAGTCGTTATTGTTATCATTATTGGCACCGTCAAATTGGCCAACGGCGACAAACGTGAGTGGGCCGCTGTCAACACGATAGCTAATTAAATTATCCACAAAAAAGATACTCTCAGGGTCATAAGCGTAAGGGCTATTTGCATGATTAAAAATGTCGACGTATTCGGCAATAAATAAGTATTGCGCAGGGCGTTGTTTACCTATGCCAAAGCGACCGATTGGTGTCACTAATGCCGTATAAGCTCGCCTAGAGCGACCAAATTCACCGGTATTCTGTACGTCTATACTCCATTCGCCATGTAACTCAGCGGCCCAATCTTCATTGAACCTATGAGTCGCCTTCACACCAGCATGAGACAGCGCATCCCTAACGTCATATTGATCCTCGCCTCTGTCCTCGATCCGACCAAAAGTAGGGCGCATCGTTGCGTATACATCAACTGTGTGAGTGTGCGCCTCTGAACCCTCCATTTTCTTGTCTTTCTTTCGGGCTTTTGGTTTATCTTTTGGTGGAGATTGCTGTAAAAATCGCCGCTTAAGATCTGCAAGTTGCGCCTCTAGCGCTTTGATATCTTCCATGGTGACGGGATTATTTTCTGAGGCAGCTATACAGGGGGATGCCAAAGAAGATGAGAGTAAAACGGCAAGGAGAGAGCGAGTCGCTGTTTTCATAGTCTTTAAACCAATTAGTTGCGATAAAGCGAATTATAGACAACACTTTGCGGTGTTGACTGATTTTTTTCTGGCGAATAACTATGAAGATTAGAACCAAGTTTTCAGTCGCTTCTGCGCTGGTGGTATTTCTCATTATCCTAGTGATCAGCGGCACTACCTATTGGTTTATCAACGATTCCATGAAACAGAAAACAGCTGCTTATGTAGCTGATACAACAAAGCTCTTAGCAATTGGCATTGATAATTGGCTATCAAAAAAAGCTTCGCAAGTTCATGTGGTCAAAACGCAACTGGATGCAGACTTTAGTACAGAGAGATTTCAAACGGCGTTAAACACACCGTTTTTCAAAGACTCGTTTTTATTGGCTTTTGGCACTGTTGAAGACGAAACAGGGTTGAGGTCAAACAATCCCAACAGGCAAAATCCGCCCGGCGTAGACTTTCGCCAGCGCCCTTGGTATTCACTTGCCCGTCAGCAAGGTAAAACGGTTTTTACCAGCCCCTATATTGATGCAGCAACAGGAGAGCTTTTACTCTCTGTGGTATCTCCAATTAACTACAAAGGGACATTTAGAGGCGTGATAGGGGGTGATTTAAGCTTGGATACTATCGCGAGTAGCATTAATGCAGTCGATTTTGACCATACAGGGTTTGCTTTTTTGGTTGATAGAGAAGGTAAAATCATTTCTCACCAGCAGACCGAACTCAATGGCAAAACACTCAAAGACATTTCTCCAAACCTTTCGTTATCCCAAACTAAAACGATCCTAGAAGTGGAGGTAGGCGGCGATGATAAAATCATGTACTACTTCCCATTGGATGATCAGTACGGAAATGCTTGGTACTTAGCCGTGATGCTCGATAAAGCCAAGGTGTATGATGCACTCAATAGCTTGACCCTGAATACCTTTATCATTGCTATCATGGCGATTGTATTAGGCTCTTTGAGTATTAGAGCACTGGCAATTCACCTTTTGAAACCGCTTAAAGAGCTGGAGGCAGCGATAACAAATATCGCTTCGGGAAGTGGGGACTTAACGCAAAGGCTTACAATCAAAAACGACGATGAATGCGGTAAAGTCGCGAGACAGTTCAATGTATTTCTGGCTTCTTTGAATCAGTTGGTCACACAAGTTAAGCAAGGCACAGATATTGTTGTTTCAAGCAGTGAAGCGGCTAGAGAACTTTCGACTCAATCAAGCTCTAGATTGCAAGAGCAAGTTGGACTTGTTGAAAGCTTGGCGACAGCGATGCATGAAATGAGTACTACTTCTAGCGAAATTGCAGGCAGTGCCCAAAATGCGGCAAGCTCTATAACTACCGTGAACAATAAAACTAGAGACGGACAGCAAGTATTTTTACAGACTAAAAACGAAATTTCGACTTTATCTGAAGAAATCAATGAATCACATGCAATGAGCACACAGCTAGCTGAATATAGCCATAGCATCGAAAATATTTTGTCTGTGATTAATGGCATCGCGGAGCAAACAAACTTATTGGCTTTAAATGCTGCTATTGAAGCCGCAAGGGCGGGGGAGCAAGGTCGTGGGTTTGCGGTAGTGGCCGATGAAGTCAGATCGTTGGCAACCAAAACCCAAGAGTCGACGACTGAGATTAAAAGCATGATTGAACAAATTCAAGTTTCTTCAAATCAAGTTCAAAACGCGATGGGAGCCAGTCGGGATAAAACTCTACTATGTGTTGAGCAAACTGAGCAGGCAACGCAAATGCTCAATGAAATATCAGAATCGGTAAAAGACATCATGGATCGCAATATTCAGATTGCGACTGCGATTGAAGAGCAAAGTGTGGTCATTGAGGAGATCAATAAAAACACTGCAAATATAAATGATATAAGTGTTGAAGTAGACAACTTCTCCAGTCAGCAGTATCAAGCGAGTCAAGAGCTGGCTGAGCAGTCACATCAACAAGAAACATTGTTATCGAAATTCACTTTATGATGTACTGATCTGCTATATGCAGATGCGACAAATGTGCGTATTATGCCCCGTAGTCAACTGCCCTAGCGAGAAAGAGGAGAGAGGAATGGCTATTTGGGTTGATGCTGATGCGTGCCCTGTTGTGATCAGAGAGATTTTGTTTCGTGCCGCGGTAAGAACGCAAGTGACCGTGACCCTTGTTGCTAATCAATACTTAAAAACTCCTGCATCCCCCTATATTTGTAAATTACAAGTCAGTGCTGGCTTTGATGTCGCTGACAATGAAATTGTTAAGCGCGTGAATGCAGGTGATTTAGTCATCACAAGTGACATTCCGCTTGCTGCTGAGGTCATAGATAAAGGTGGTTTAGCGCTTAGCAGCCGCGGAGAAATGTACACATCTGAGAATATACGAGCGCGCTTAAACATGCGTGATTTTATGGATACACTGAGAAGTAGTGGTATACAAACAGGTGGGCCACCTCCACTAAGCCAAAGTGAGAAACAGCAATTTGCCAACTGCCTTGATAGGTGGTTACAACAACATAAATCCAAATAAAACCATCACTTTTCGACCAACCTGTATAGCGGTGCAGGTTGTATTACTGTCATTTTCGTTCTTCTGTCGTCTCGATCTTGCTATTTCATTGATCTTATGAACATTATATTTATCACAAAAGCATTGGTTACATCACCAATGAACGTCTTTTATATGGAGTAAGTTGATATGATCAGAGCTATGACAAGGCAAGATTTTGTTGCTTTTTGGCCTGTATTTAAAGAAGTAATCTTACAACAAGAGACATATGCATTTGACCCGCAAATGGATGAAGAGTACGCCTATCAACTTTGGTGTGAGCAGCCGCTTAAGAGCTTTGTGTACGTAGAAGATGATAAGGTGCTTGGCAGCTATTATCTTAAAGCGAATGCAATGGGGCCGAGCGATCACATAAGCAATTGCGGGTATATAATATCCCCTCAAGCGAGAGGCAAGGGACTGGCGAGAGAGTTATGTGAACATTCTCAAAAACAAGCATTGGAGCTTGGCTTTCGTGCGATGCAATTCAATTCAGTGGTATCGAGTAATGAAGTTGCCGTGTCCCTATGGAAAAAACTGGGGTACGATATTATCGGCACAATTCCAAAAGCATACAGGCACCCAAAACTTGGATTAGTAGATAGCTATATTATGTATAAATGGTTGCAGTAACCTATTTAGGAAGCGGTTAAATGAACAAGGATTTGGCATTTTATTATTTAGCAGACAAACCACAATATCTCGAAACAATTGCATCTTGGTATTTTAAAGAGTGGTGCGAGCAAAGTGGGCGCTACTCTTTGCTAGAAGTGAAGCAAAAGCTTGAAAAAGCACTTAATCAACACAGTTTGCCATTGAGTATTGTTGCTCTGCGAGGCGATGAATTAGTGGGTGTTGCAGAGCTGAAGTTTCATGAAATGGACGCATATTTAGAATATGAGCACTGGCTTGGCGGGGTTTTTGTGTCGCCTTCAGCCAGAGGTGCAAACATTGCGAAACATTTAGTATTGTACCTTATTGACCAAGCTAAGCGCTTAGACATTAAAGCGCTTTATTTGCAAACAGAATCTTTAGGTGGCGGTTTATATAGCAAACTAGAGTTTGAACCGCTTTTTGAAGCGGATTCAAAAGGTGTTCGGGTACTCGTTATGAAAAAAGAAATATGAGTATAGGTAAATGATCACTGGTCTCAACCATATAACACTCTCGATAACGGACTTATCGTGCTCTATTGG
Source organism: Pseudoalteromonas luteoviolacea NCIMB 1942 (assembly GCF_001625595.1). Lineage (GTDB taxonomy): Bacteria > Pseudomonadota > Gammaproteobacteria > Enterobacterales > Alteromonadaceae > Pseudoalteromonas > Pseudoalteromonas luteoviolacea_A. Next base: position 7,674 of record NZ_AUXT01000150.1, on the reverse strand, counting down.
GTTTTATAAAAGCTTGGGAGCAACATTACATGTGAGTTGGCAAAATGGCGCTTATTTATCATTTGGAGATTTATGGTTATGTCTGAACTTGCACCATAACCCAAATAGTAGTTTCAATACTGAAAGTGATTACACTCATTTTGCATTGAACATTGATGCGAAGGACTTTGGGGGTTTCCGAACTAAAGTAGAGGCGTTGAATATTCAATATTGGCAGCAAAACACCAGCGAGGGTGACTCGATGTATATTCTTGACCCAAATAGGCACAAGTTAGAGATACATGTTGGGTCACTGCAAAGCCGACTTGAAAGTTTAAAAGCGAACCCCTATAAAGGGTTAACTTGGTACCCTGATAAATAGAGAGTCTAAAAAGCCATTTTTAGTTATTAATATTTTTGCAATTTAATTGGGTAATGTTATTTTATAACAAAGGCTTATGCAATTATTTATGCCTCATTAAATTGACTTTTCTCGCGGTGCTGTTTATATTGTCGACGCATTATTTTTAATACTAAGGTGTTAGGTTGATATTCAGGGTAGTAGTTTACGCGATACTCATGATGGTGATTGCATTGCAGTCAGTGTCTTCTGTTGCGTCGCTCTCCGAATTACACTTAGTTGATGCAAAGCATCTGCAATCCAATCACGCACATCAACACGATGAGCAAGTCACAACAACCGTGAAATTGGATGAACATGGTCACGCTATACAAGATTGCCATCATTGTGGGCACTGTACTGGCAGCCACACTTCGTGGGTCAATACAAACGGTGTGAGCAATACCGCCTTTAACACTTCGAATCCGATTTTTTGCGTGCTAGACAGGCAGGTGCGCAAACGCATTGAATCAACATTTAGACCTCCAATTTACTCTTAATTCCCACAAAATTGGTTACTCAATTTTGGGCGGTTCAATCCGATTAGCCCTTTTAGAGTAACTGCATAGAATGATTTAGTTTGGGATTAGATCCAGATCTGAACTGGTTACGCATGCCGACTAAATAAGGTATAGCGCGGTCGTATGGTCGTGCCGATTTGTCATGCTTTTAAACACGCTCATAAAACGAGGCGTACATTTTATTGATGCATGATTTATCCCCCATAGATGCGACAACGATTTTATGTATTTGCGTTTTTTTGGGGGAACTGGAGTTATAAATAATGAATATCAAATTTATGCGAACGTTCGCAGTCTTTATCTTTGCTATCAATTTACACAGTACAAATGTGATGGCTGATAGTGATGATCATATACATGAAATCAAGCCGTCTTATAGGCCACATCTAGAAAGTGAAGTACATAACCATACACATGATGAGCCGCAAATAATTGTGTTAAGCCAAACGCAGCGCTCCATGGTGGGTATTGAAGTTGAGCAGATTAAGCCGAGAAGCTATGAACAAGTTTACTACGCGCCAGCAGAAGTCAAAGCAAATGGTTACACCAGTTACATAGTTGCTCCTAGAGCTGAGTCTGTTGTAATGAGCCGCCATGTAGTGTTGGGAGAAAAGGTGAGTGAGGGTCGCAAGCTAGTCACATTATTCAGTCATGAAATGGCGCAGGCACAAGCAGACTATTTGCTAGCTAAAAGCGATTGGGAAAGAACAGAATTGCTAGCTCGAGAGGCTGTCAGCGATAGCGAACGAGTGGCAGCCAAAACGAGGTTTGATGCTGCTTATGGGCGGCTAGTGGCGCTGGGTTTGAATGGTTTGGCAATTCAAAAATTGCACTCTTTTACACGTGAAACTCTAGGCCAATATACATTAGTCGCGGAACAGGCGGGTGTTGTGTTGAAAGATGATTTCTCTCAAGGGCAGCGCATTTCCGCGGGCAGCGAGTTAATGTTATTAGCAGACGAGCGCACACTTTGGGTTGAGGCCAAGTTGTCAGCGAGCACAGATCTTGAACCTGAGAAAATTGTCAAAGCTGTCGTTTCAATTGATAACCGAGAATATGTCGCCCAAGTTATTCAGCAAACGCACACCATTGATAAACAAACTCGAACCAAAGTAATGCGACTGTCTGTAGAGAATCCAAAGGACTCGTTGCACGCTGGTATGTTTGTGGAAGTGAGCTTTTTCGTAATATCAGCACGCAAAGAGATGATAGTGCCAGAATCTGCGGTGATGCGAGACTCGGAGCAAAACTGGGTCGTTTTTGCAGAGCAGCCAAGCAAAGCATTTTTACCTGTACAGGTAAAACTAGGGAAGCAGTTAGGGGATAAGCGCATTGTTTTTGGTCTTCCTGTTGGAAGTCGTGTTGCTATAAAAGGTGCTTTCTTTATTGCTTCTGAGTCCGCTAAAAGTGGCTTTGATCCGCATAATCACTAGGAGTAGATAAATGTTAAACAATGTGGTTTCGTGGGCAGTGCAAAATAGGTTCTTAGTTCTGATTATGACTGCGCTGATGATGATTGCCAGTGCAACTGCTATTCAAAAACTAAACTTAGACGCTTTTCCTGATGTTACGAATGTTCAAGTGGTCGTCAATACTGAGGCGCCGGGGCTGGCGGCGGAAGAAGTTGAACAACTGATCACATACCCGGTTGAAGCTGCCATGTATGCGTTGCCTGATGTTGAAGAAGTCAGATCAATATCGAAAACAGGCTTATCAGGGGTAACAGTGGCGTTTAAGGACGGTATCGACATTTACTTTGCTAGGCAGTTAGTTTTTGAGCGTTTACAAGAGGCTAAAGCACAGATCCCATCAGGGATGGGCTCCCCAACAATGGGGCCAAACACGTCAGGGCTTGGACAGGTTTTTCAATATTTATTGGTCTCTGAGCCTGAGTCAGGATATGACCAAATGGCCTTGAGAAGCTTAAATGACTGGTTAGTGAAGCTATTATTGATGCCAATTGATGGCGTGACTGATGTTTTGTCCTTCGGTGGTGAAGTACGTCAGTACCAAGTGAACTTAAACCCAAGAAAATTATTAGCGTATGGATTACACCAAACAGATATTCATACGGCATTGGCAAACAACAATATGAATGCTGGTGGGTGGTACCTAGACAGAGGGCAAGAGCAGTTGATAATTAGGGGGGCCGGTTGGTATGCCAGTGGCAGCCAAGGGTTGGAACAGATTGCACAGGTACCAGTTAAAGTTGTAAATGGTATCGTTATAAAAATTTCTGACGTGGCAAATGTTCAGTTTGGCGCGGAGGTTCGCCAAGGTGCAGTAACGATGACAACACGTGGCGAAAATGAGGAAGTCTATACGATGGGTGAAGTCGTATCGGGCATCGTTTTAAAAAGGTTGGGGGCAAACACGAAGGAAACAATTGATGAAATACAAAAACGGTTGCAATACATAGAGCAAGCTTTACCGGCAGGTGTGACTTTGGTGCCGTTTTACAATCAAGCAGAACTGGTCAATAAAGCTGTGAATACGGTTGTCAAAGCATTGGGGTTGGCATTTATTTTCATAACGGTGGTGTTGACGTTGTTCTTACTGAACATTAGAGCAACAATACTGGTACTTATTTCTATTCCTCTGTCAATCGGACTGGCCATGATGACTATGGTTTGGCTGGGTATTTCGGCAAATCTGATGTCCCTTGGTGGCGTTGCCATTGCAATAGGTATGCTGGTAGATAGTTCGGTTGTGATGACCGAAAACATTGTCAAAAAACTTAACCAACGTACGCATAACATGCAAGCAGAGGAAACTCCAATGGCTAAGGTAATTATTGAAGCTGCACACGAGGTTGCTCGATCGATATTTTTCGCTTCACTGATTATATTAATCGTCTTCATGCCATTGTTTAGTTTTGAGGGTGTAGAAGCCAAAATGTTTGAGCCAATGGCGATGAGTATTATGTTGGCTATCATATTTGCGTTAATTGTGGCGGTGACTGTGGTACCTGCGTTAGCGGGCATATTGTACCAAAAAGGTCTTCTACCTAAAGAAAATAAAGCCTTAAATCATCTGGAAAAGCTATATCGGGCTGCTCTGTCACGGGTAATTAACCACAAAAAAATATTAATCTTTAGCCTAGCTGCGCTCATTACATGCAGTAGTTATCTAGCATCTGAAATTGGAACGGAGTTTATCCCAGAGCTTGAAGAGGGCACTATCAACTTACGGGTGACTCTAGCATCATCTGCCAGTTTAAATACCGCTTTGGAAGTAGCTCCGAAGTTAGAGAAAAAGCTCCTTGAATTTCCTGAAGTCACCTATGCGCTAAGTAGAATAGGGCGCGCGGAAGTTGGAGGCGACCCAGAGCCGGTGAATAATATCGAGATCTACATTGGCCTGAAGCCTATAGAGCAATGGCAAACAGCGCAGAATCGCAAAGAATTACAAACGCTGATGAAAGAACGGCTTAGTGCGTTTCCTGGTGTTCTGCTCAATTTTTCTCAGCCAATAGCAACGCGTGTAGATGAGTTATTATCAGGTGTAAAAGCGCAACTGGCTATCAAGTTATTTGGTCCGGATCTTGGTGTGCTGGCAACAAAGGGCGCGGAGATTGAGCAGCTCATTCGAGCGATACAGGGTACTTCCGATGTGGCAATGGAGCAAATAGCAGGAGAAGCACAGCTGCTCGTTACCCCTGATAGGCAAGCGTTATCGAGATATGGACTATCAGTCGCAGACGTAATGTCTCTAGTCGCTGACGGGATAGGTGGACAAAACAGTGGGCAAGTCGTTAGTGGCAACGAGCGCTATGACATCAACGTTCGTATTGAGCCGAGATTTCGTAGCAGTCCTGCTGTTATTGAAGAGTTAACCATACTCTCTCCCAGTGGTGAGTGGGTCAGGTTAGGCGATGTGGCAGATATTACATTGAGTCTAGGTGCGCCACAGATCAGAAGGGATGATGTGCAAAGGCGGGTCGTCATTCAAGCAAATGTTATGGGCCAAGATATGGGACGCGTGGTTGCGAGGATACAAGAGCAAGTATATTCCCAAGTTGACTTGCCAGCAGGGTATACGGTTGTTGTTGGTGGTCAGTATGAAAGTCAACAGCGAGCACAGCAGCGTCTCGCAATCATCGTTCCTGTGTCAGTTTTACTTATCGGATTATTACTTTTTTTGGCATTTAAGTCTGTCAGGCAGTCTATTTTAATATTGATAAATATTCCGCTTGCGGTAGTGGGGGGAGTAATCGGCTTGTACTTGTCAGGTATGTACTTATCTGTTGCGAGTGCAGTTGGGTTTATAACGTTGTTTGGTGTAGCCATATTAAATGGTGTAGTAATGATTGAGAGTATTAACGCTCGCAATGGCCGAAATAGCATCCATGAAGCGGTACTTGACGGGGCAGCTTCTCGATTAAGGCCCGTTTTAATGACTGCGTTGACATCCACACTAGGTCTATTACCAATGTTGTTGTCTGAAGGTGTCGGATCAGAGTTGCAAAAGCCCATTGCGATTGTTGTGGCCAGCGGTTTGATAAGCTCAACAGTACTCACCTTATTTGTACTGCCAAGCTTTTACCCATTTTTTTCGAAAAATGTAGTTCGTAGCAATCCCTAGTTAATCTAGGCTTTTAGTAAAGCCCAAAAATTGGGCTTTACATTTACTTCGGTAGGTAACGGTTATGAAGCAAGAGTTTAAGAATTTTGAAGAGTTTTATCAGTTCTACCTTGAAGAACATAGCAATAAGTACTGTAGAAGAATGCATTTTATAGGGTCTTCATTAGTGGTAGCGGTGTTATTTATGAGTTTAATAACCCAGTGTTGGTGGCTATTAATTTTGTTGCCATTACTCGGCTATGGGTTTGCGTGGCTGGGGCATTTTATATATGAGGGAAATAAACCCGCCACCTTTACCTACCCATTGTATAGTTTGATGGCGGACTGGGTGATGATTAAGGATATAATCACCCGAAAAGTGTCTATATAGTCTTCTATTCAGATTTGGGTTTTACTGGTTGATTGAGTAAATATACTGCGCACAAAGCAAATGCCCCCCCCAAAGAAACGGCTAGGCTGAGCTGTTCCCCAAAATACCAAACAGATAGACCCATTGCAGTCACTGGCACAATGAAAATAAATGAGCTAGAGCGGTTTGCCCCTAATTTTTGTGTGGCAAGGAAGAAAATACTTGTAGCAATACTGACCACGACTGTAGATAGATAAAGCATGTGATACCAATATGTACTTGAATAGCTCGTAATATTAGCTAGAGGCTCGTAGTCATACGCAAATACATAACTGATGATAGTAGCCCACAAATACATAAGCGTGCTGAAAGTAAGGAAGTCTGAGAATTTAGTTCCTTGCTTGCTTATTAAGGTTAATGCTGCCCAAGTAATTGATGCGAAGAGGAAAAGCGCATTTCCAGAGGCAAAAATCTCGGCATAGTCGAATCGCCACACCTCAATCATCAACAGTCCGCCTACTAAACCAAATACTAGGCCTAGGATTTGTTTAGAAGATAGGGCCATACGAAACAAAATAAAACTTAGTATAAAGGTAAAAACTGGGTTTGTTGTGGTTACTAACATCCCCCCTTTACCAGGTAGTCCGTCTAATAATCCCATAAAAAAGAATTGATTATACATTGCCATCAAAGCACCAGCGGGCAGAGACCAAATTATGGCTTGGTAAGTACATCGTAGCGAGATTAACCTAAATTTGTGCATCAGATACAGGGTGGGCAGCATACTAATTACTGCAAGTGCAATACGGTAAAATACGGTAACCTGCGAAGGAGCCATATCAGCAATAATCTTTCCAGATATCCAACTCGACCCCCAAACTAGCATCGCGCTGATTAGTGCAATAATGATAGATGTTTCCCTTGATGAAGCTGCTACGGTGGTCGCTGTCATTTTTTCCCTTTTTTGGAATGTATTTATAAGTAAGGTTAGATGTGAAGGCACTTTATTAGCTGTTTTCGCTTTATGTTGAATGTGTATGACAGAATAGGCCTGTGTCGATTGTACAAACTTTGTCACTTTGGTTGAAGTTAATTTTACATCACTTAAATAGGTTTATTTTGAACTAGGCCTATCAATTAAAACTCGGCGTAATTTAATTGTGGGTTATTACACAACTAACTGTAATGCCCCGTAATTGCTTTTAATCTGAATATCCCTATAGTTGCACATAGATTATTCAGAACGAGGGAATCGCAATGTCTGCAAAAGTTACTGTGACATTTATCAATAAAACGGATAAGCCAATGTTCGCTTTTTTATTGCATGAAAAGCAGATTGTTGCGCTTACTTTAACCCAAATTTTTCCTGGCTCAGCATACCGTTTAAATGAAGAGGTAATGAACTTGGAAAATCTATCCGTTGGGTTTGGTCAATCTTGGTCTCGCGCTGACTTAGAGATGCAATTAGAGATAAAGCGTGGGATCACCGACTTTAATGTTGCATTAGATAGCAGTGGAGCCATGGAAATTATTACCAATGGTGAAACTAAATTGAAAAGGAAGCACTACTTCTATGGTGAGTCATTTTGCTAAGCAAGTGGTGCTCTTATATGGCAACTCGCTTTCAAGTGGCACATCTATAAATTGGGTTGATCCTCCAACAAGCCTAGGTGACATATTGGCATTGCCTAAACCAAGTCTTAATTACATATTCTGAAACCGGATTTTATCTCACTTTGTATAAGAAAAATGTTGTCCAACAGTTATTTTTCAAACGCCATACAATAAATAGTTAAAAAACGCTTGCGCCAATCTCAAATCTCCCTATAATGCGCACCCAC
>NZ_AUXT01000149.1 GCF_001625595.1 Pseudoalteromonas luteoviolacea NCIMB 1942 | reverse complement strand
TCGGCATCATGTTATTACGCAATTTACAGCATATGAGTCAAACGCACTCCATGTAATGAGATGAGCGATTAATTCCATTTGGCAAACCATTCGAACTTGGGGGTACTGCGTTTCTAACCCTTACTCTTTGGCTTCATGAACGATTGGTTGTTTTCATCTGTAGATTGCCATGCCTATCAACAGCCAAGCAATAGACTCCAACGTCAACTTTCGCTTTCTAAGCGTGACAGTATCGGGAGAGTAAGCTTCTTCAATGAATTCTAAAGGGAGTAAATCAGCAAGCGTTTCTACCTGATTAGGTTTCCAACTATTCATAACATCTAAGGCCTGAGATACGAGCATAAAAAAATCCGATAAACTATGTTTATCGGATTCTTACATACTCAAAATATCGTTCGATTGTTCGAACAATTAATGCCTACACTGATAGGCATTAGAGCATCAAGATCTCTTTTCGTTATTAGTAGACATCTCGATTTTCTGTGAAGTCTGTGTAATACCCTATTAAAGGTTTACTTGATCTTTAAGACCTTTACCCGCTTTAAATGTTGGGATATTTGCTGCAGGGATTTGGATCTCATCACCTGTTTGCGGGTTACGACCAGTACGAGCAGCACGCTCTTTTACAGAGAAAGTACCAAAACCAACTAGTGCTACTGAATCACCTTCTTTTAGAGCTTCAGTTACAGCACTAGTTAAAGCATCTAATGCACGGCCAGCTGCCGTTTTAGAGATATCAGCGTCGTTCGCTATCTTTTCAACTAGTTGAGCTTTGTTCATTATAAAATTCCTATATTTTTATTTTCTGCCGGAGCGAATTCTATGTTTATCCATTTTTGCCCTTTGTGCAAGTGCAAATTCACGTATACGCCAATTATTTCGCTCTGTTTGTCCTTATATTGCACGGATTTAGCTAAATCAGGTACCTAAAACCCCATCCGTACCTATTTTTCGCTTTAATTTTGGATGACTGTTAAGCCACCTTAATGATTCAAATCCACAATACCAAATACCTCCGTATACTAGCCAGAAGAATAATGTGGGGTTTGCGGTAATCAAAAGGTCTGCTTGTTGCCCCGCATAATAACTTCCAGGGGCTCCCAACCATACAAGTGGAACACGGATCTTGAGTGGTAAAGTAAACAATTTACCCATTGACTCTCTGAAACTAAAAAGTAGCGTACACCACAGTAAAACAAGCCATACAGGTATGGGGCCACCTACATATTTAATCACATTCGTCCCAGCTGCAATAAGCTCTATCATCAAACCAACACCCAGCCCACATACAACAAACATGCAGTCACTTTTTCTGTCTGGGCTCATCATAGCCATGATGCCTATCACGAGCAGCAATACCGGTACAGCTTGGTGGTTGAGGAAAAAAACCGCGAACCAAGCGACTTGAAACACTATAAAGTTAATAATTACAGAATACCGTTTCATCATTGTTCAAATGCCTTGGCTTTCTAGCGACTAAATGTACCGCACTGGTTGCTCTTTGTTTAAACCCACCTTCGCAGTAGCATAAATAAAACTCCCACAGCCTATAAAAGCGCTGGTCGAACTTTTGATTGTTAATGGATGGCCATGCCCTGTTAAAACGTACCCGCCAGTCGTATAAGGTTTTCGCGTAGTGTAAACCGATATCTTTAATGGAGTGCACTACCATATCCGTGTTATTACAAATTTGCTTACTCATTTCTGTCACCGAAGGAAGACACCCGCCTGGGAATATATATTGCTGAATAAAGTCAGAGTTTTTCAAATAGTGCTGGTATCTCTGACAGGCAATTGTAATTGCTTGTATTAACATCACGCCATTGGGCTTTAACAAAGTGCTGCACTTTTCAAAGAAGCCGCTAAGATAATCATGCCCCACAGCCTCAATCATCTCAATCGAGACAAGTTTATCAAATCGACCTGTTAACTCTCTATAATCATCTTTTAATAAAGTGATTTGGCTTTGCAGCCCGAGTGTATCAATTTTTTCTTTTACAAAAGCATATTGCTCTTCGGAAATCGTTGTCGTCGTAACCTTGCAGCCATAATTTTGCGCCGCATAAATTGCGAATGCTCCCCACCCAGTGCCAATCTCGATAACATGATCTTCGGCTTGTAGGTCAACTTGCTCGCAAATCTGCTTAAGCTTATGAATTTGCGCATCTTCTAGTGATGCATCATGAGTAGGATAAACAGCGCTGGAGTAGAGCATCTCATCGCTTAAAAAAGCACCGTAGAGATCGTTACCTAAGTCGTAATGAGCCACAATGTTTTTCTTCGATCCAGCTTTAGTATTGCGGTTTTTAAAATGCGTAACTTTGTTCATCAAGCCGGATAATAGTGCAAACTTCTTTTCGAACTTATCTAAAACATCTTGATTGACAACAAATATTTCTATCAGTTTGGTTAGGTCTGAACACTCCCAGAACCCTAATATATAGGACTCTCCTGCGCCCACACTTCCTCCAAGCGCAAATTTAGAATACATTTGCTGAGAGAGCACATTAATGGTTACTGATTGGTCACAGCTTTGCACGCCAAAACTGTATTCTTGTGAGCTGTCAATAAGTTTAATATGCCCCCATGTGATCTGATCAAGCGCTGTCAATACAAGTTTTTTACAGGCTTTACTGGTCCAGCTGTCGCTTATATCACTATAGGGTTGTGTCGTTTTTTCCATCTTACAAACTTCCGGGGTGACTAATAAAAGGAACTTTTTTCATGAACAGCTTCAAAGCCTGCCAGTAGATACCTTTTAATATTGTAAAGGTCATCGCTGGGAAACGTTTTAACAGTGAGGTAATCGCCTGCCGTTCAAGTGGCACTCTCTGTAACCTCAAAGTCGCGTCAAAAAGAAGTTCGCGTTGGTTTTTGTTTTCAATATGAACAAAGGCATGTTGCGCTGGCGCTTTTATATGCCAATGATATTCCATATCTAAATTCATGAAAGGTGATACGTGGAAGGTCTTCTTAAAGTTCACTTTCTTTCCGAGCGGAACCAGATAATAATGTCGCTCATTCCAAGGCGTATTGCTTACTTCGGCAATCATATGTGTGTAGGTATCAGCGTCTTTGGAAAAGAAATAAAAATTAACTGGGCTAAAATAATATCCTAAACATCGACCTTGCCCCATTAAATAAACTTGGCTATTAGACGCATCAACGCCAAGCTCTCTACTTTTGTCCAGCGCACGCTGCTTTAAATCATTACTCTCGCCATCTAAGTAATCCTGTTGGCAAAATTTCAAAATTTTTCGACCTTTGGTCCCAAACATAGGGTGTATATCATCTAGATACTGAAGTTCATCTAGGTCGATACACATCATATACATGGGGTACTTAAAGTGATGAGATGATACAGAGTAACGCCTATGCCTCACATCCCCCACATAGATGGCGCTTCTCAAAATTCTACCCCCAGCTTTTTGGCTACATCGACCGCACTTCTTACTCCATCTTCATGAAATCCATTAAACCAATATGCACCACAAAAATAGGTTTTATTTACGCCGTCTACTTCGTTTTTGCGCTTTTGAGCCGAAATACTCCGAGTGTTAAAGACAGGATGAAAATATTCAAACTTTTGGATAATTTTGTCAGGTGCAATTTGCTCGTCATTATTTAAAGTCACACAAAACTGCTGATTACACTCTAAATTTTGCAGAATGTTCATTTGGTAAGTCACCGTAGCAGGTCTGGCTTGCCCTTCATCAAGTAAGTAATTCCAGCTTGCCCAGGCGGCTATTCTTTTTGGTAATAAGTTGGTATCGGTATGCAGCACGACGCTATTTGGCGTGTACTCAATTGCACCAAGTACCTCCCGCTCTAGATCGGTCGCATCAGCTAATAGCGCTAATGCTTGATCTGAATGACAAGCAAATACCACCTCGTCAAACCCCTCAACTGAGCCATCTTCAAAAATAACCTCAACACCTTCGTTGTCTCGTGTAACACTTTTTATATTGGCATTCAGTCTGATTTTGTTTTTATAGGATTGTGTTAAGGGTGCAATATATTGTTTTGAACCACCTGGAATAACGTACCATTGAGGTCTACCGGCAACGTCTAACAATCCATGATTGTAAAAAAATCGAATAAAAAATTGGATTTCAAAATCCAACATCCCTTTTAAGCTGGTTGACCAAATCGCAGCGCCCATCGGTAAGATATAGTGGCTTTTGAAAAAGTCGTCAAAACCGTGAGCATCTAAAAACTCACCTAGATTCTTGTGATCAGAGTAGTCACCGCTGTGATAAAGCTCTTTTGCGATGCGGTTAAACTTGACGATATTATACAAAAAACGCCAAAATTTGAACGAAAAAATATTGCGTTTTTGCGCAAACAACGATGCAAACGTATGACCGTTGTACTCAAAGTCACGTTCCGCAGTTTTTACACTAAAACTCATTTGCGTTGGGTTGCGACCAACGTTTATTTCGTCGAGTAACTTTTCAAAAAGAGGGTAAGTTCTATCATTAAAAACGATAAAGCCAGTATCAATAGCAATATTGCCTTCTGACGTCTCAACGTCAATCGTAGCGGTGTGACCCCCAAGCCTACTATCCTTCTCGAAAAGAGTAATTTCATGCTTTTTATTCAGTAAATAAGCTGCTGTCATTCCAGAAATACCGGAGCCAATGATTGCTATTTTTTTCAACGTTTTATCCTTTTTGCTAGGGGCAGCCATAAACGGAAAGGGAGTAATGAGAATAACTTAAGTAACAGAGTGAAGCGCTTTGGAAATTGTATTTCTTTTTTGCGGCGCTCAACCCCTTCATATATTTCTTCACATGCTTTTTCTACAGTGACTAAAAACGGCATCGGGAAGTCATTTTTATCAGTCAGCGGAGTCTCTACAAACCCCGGGTGAACCAAAGTCACATCAATACCTTCTAATTCGACTTGCATAACACGCGTTAAATAGCTTAATGCCGCCTTGGATGCTCCATAAGCTTGCGCTCGGGGCAGCGGCAAAAAGCTCGCGCTAGAACTGACTATAACTAATTGGCCACTAGGCTTTATCTTCGGGAGCAAAGCCTCAATACAATATCCAGTTGCAATGACATTGGCATGTATGACTCTTTCAAACAATTCGGAGTCAAAACGTTGAGCGTCGTCGATGTATTCACACACACCAGCATTAAGTATCACGATATCTACTTGTTCAATGTCATTAAACGCGCTTGCAACTTGAGCTTTTTCAGTCATATCAAACTTCAATGTTTGAACATTTCGCACTTCAAGTTTCTTGAGTTTCTCTTCATTACGGCCACATGCAACAACGTTATGTGACCTCGAGTAACGTTTAACTAGACCTTCACCAATTCCCGATGTTGCGCCTGTAATAAGCACGCTTTTTAGCCCAGAATCAGTCATGAAGTTGCTCTCTTTTCTATTGTTTTGATAACGTTACCTAACAAGGGAATATTGCGATACAACAGCGCTCCAACATCAAAATAATCAAAATGGTTAACCACTTTCGAACCTTTAAAAGTCAGCTTACTGTGCCCTGCTACGGTGATTGTTTTTTTACCATTTAATCTACTGTGGGAAAACTTCATATCCCAGTAAAGAAACCCCATGTTATTTAAAACGAAATGCTCTTTAATATCGAACGAGATGGAATTGACGTTTGCGTACATATTTTCAAAGTACTTTGTCAAAGCCTCTAAGCCTTCTACCTCATGAAGAGGATCCGTAAATACAATTTCCTCATCATATATATTTTTAAGTAGATTGAGATTTTTATCTGATAGCTTGTTGTATATATCAACAAAATTGATAAGGTGCTGTTCCATTCTTTATACCTTAAATGCGGCAAGCGCTCTTTCCCTTGCAGCCTTGTGCTCAACAATAGGTGCCGAATACTTTTTATCACCAAACGCGCTGAGAAAATCGTGCGGAAAGTGAATATGTTTAGCTGGCACTGACTCTAATTCATGTACGTATTTACGGATAAAAGTGCCATCAGGATCAAATTTTTCGCTTTGTGTAATTGGATTAAATATTCTAAAGTAAGGCTGAGCGTCACAACCTGTGCTTGCAGCCCATTGCCATCCGCCATTATTTGATGCCAAGTCTCCATCTATTAACTTACTCATGAAATAAGACTCACCCCATCTCCAATCGATCAATAGGTGCTTAGTCAAAAAGCTGGCTACAATCATTCTCAGCCGATTGTGCATCCATCCAGTTTGATTTAATTGCCGCATTGCTGCATCGACAATAGGGTATCCAGTTTTTCCTTCACACCATGCGTTAAACTGACTTTCTTGATTTAACCATGCAACAGAGTTGTATTTCTCGTTGAAATTGTACCCTTTACAGAGTTTTGGGTAAACAAACATTAAATGCCTATAAAACTCTCTCCATATTAATTCATTCACGTAAGAGAATTCTGCTGACTTAGTGCGGATTAAAACATCTGGTGTCTCGTACTGGATTCGGCCTATTAATTCAGTGACCGCAACGATACCAAGCGCTAAATATGGGCTTAATCCAGATGTCCCTTTTATACTGGGTATATCACGTTGTGCGTCGTATTTATGAACTTTTTCAAAAATGAACTGCGAGATTACTTTTTCAATAACATGATCTTCAATCGGCCACTTATCGGACGCACCATTGGACGCCAGCGCTTCAGGGGCCACCCAACCAATAGCTGTTCCAATAGGTTCCAATTTGCGTCCCACTGGAAACATTCGTTCACTATTTAACGATAGCCACGCCTTTTTGAAAGGAGTGAACACTTTAAACATCTCACCTCCTTTAGTAACAATACTGCCAGGTGGTGATAACACATCTCCATCGTATAAACGAAGTTCTACGCCCAACTCGCTACACGCTTTGTCTCTGTCGAGCTCGTTTATTTCATACTCTCTATTTGCATAGATGGTAGATATATTATTTTGTTCCGCATACTGCTTGAGTTTATTTGGCAAAACGTCAAAATTATCACCGTCAAGTACTGTAAGCTTTAAACCAAGCTGCGCAAGTTCTTCACCTAAGTACGCTACCCGTCGCTTGAGAAAATCCAGCTGAATGTCGCTTGCGTTATGTTTTTGCCACTGTTTTTCACAAATAAAAAACAGCGCCTCTCTGGCGCCGTTATTAATTGCTTGAATAAGCGCTTCATTACCGTGAAGCCGTAAATCACGCCTAAACCAAAATATCGTCTTGTTCAAATTGAGAACCTTAGTTTTAAATCACTTGGGTAAGGGTCGAAATACACTTGTTGTTGAAGATACGCTTTAGGATGAACCCTCAAATGATGCTTAAGTAACGTTAATGGCACATTTAATGGGACCAAGCCCTTACGATACTCGTCAATCGCCTCGACCATCTCAGCCTTTTCGACCTGAGAGATATCATTCTTAAAATAACCCTGAAGATGCGCAAGTGTGTTCGCTTGACCTTTTCTACTGGCTGGCTTTTTCAGCGCCTCCATCAGGCCAGAAATATAATCCTGTGCTAATACATCACACTCTTTCGGCTCGCCTTCTGCCAGCAAACGACCAAGTGTTCTATAAGCGCTGTAGTTATGACTCATGAGCAGATATTTGTGTTTTGCGTGAAAGTCAGTAAGTACTTTTTTATTAACCGGTTGCTCAATTAACTCCTGCCAAGATTTAAATACATACACTCGCATAACAAAGTTTTCTCGCAAATGGACATCGTTAAGCCGCCCATTTTCTTCGCATGGAAGTAGCGGATTATGCTTCATTATTTGCTCTGCAAACGCGCCAACGCCTTCTGCCGACGCGCCAGTTCCAGTATCGTTATATACTTTGACGCGCTCCATTCCGCAGCTTGGGCTTTTAGCGCAAAATACAAATCCTGACAACGCCTTAACCTTAGTTTTAGCAACTCGCTCGCCATACTCTGTTAATTTTGCGCCCACATCTCCGGACCCATCAGGTCTACACACTTTGATAACATCTCCATACCTAACCTGTCGAATAGTATTTCGCGGTATCGGCATGCCAATCGCCACCTCGGGACAAAACTTCACGTATTCAACGTGGTTGACAAATTCGTCCATACAAAAGTTAGAGCGCTTGTGACCTTTGTCAAAACGCACGCGATCACCACCTAGACATGCACTAAGTCCAATTTGAATCGCGGTTTCAAAATGCTTTTCTGTGTTTGTCATTAGTAAATCAACTTTCCAATAGGGTTGAGTAATTTGCTTAAGCCTTTATTGAAATGTAACGCATTATCCACCAACGTAAAGCACAAGCAGCCATCTTTTGTTCTTGGGCTATGATTATGTCGTCCATCTAACATGATAAAGTCGCCGGGAACGTATTGCCCACTTTCGTCTTCAAACGTACCGTCGAGTAACAATGTTAGCTCGAAACCGGTATGCGTATGTTCAGGAATTTCTCCACCAGGTTTAATGTGAAGCAAGCTGCTTCGCAATGGGCCTTCATCCAATTCAAATCGTGCCCTAGAAACTTTCCCTGCGTTCATAAAACTCCCCAACTTTAAAGCTGCGATTGCGCGAGGAAGTTGAACACGTTTGTCTTCGTATTCGAATATATCAGGTTCATGCGAAACTACTTGGTCGAACATAGACAGCTGAGTAATGTCATCAATCATAAAATCCAATTCGAAACTGTCGTTTTCTTCACAAGGCTCTTCAAAAGTCACACTAGCTTGCTGCGCCTCAAGTAATTCGAACTCTTTGCTACATGTATCACACAATTCAATGTGAGCAGCAATTGCGACGCTAAGACCGGCTGGCAGCTCTCCCATAATGTGTTTTTGCATCAGCTGTTTTGATGGGTGATATTTAATCATGCTGCTCTCCCAACTCCACTTTCAACTTCTTTAATGCCAAACGTAAGCGTGATTTGACGGTACCTACAGGAATGTCCAAATGTTGAGCGAGTTGCTCTTGTGTCATATCTTCAAAATAGACACCAACAACAACATCCCTCTGTGGTGCTGGTAAGCTCTTTATCTTTTCTTTTAACTGATTTGACTGTAAATGATCCTTAAAACTTCTCTCACACACTTGCTCATCGTGGAATAGTGGCCAAATCTCTTCACTTAAATTATCTTCTCTGTTGCTCTTGATTTTACGAAGCGCGTCAAACGACGCATTACGCATAATCGTGTACACCCACGTCGTTGCAGCCCCTTTCTCTGGACGATACAGCTTTGCCTTTCGCCAAACAGACGTCATAGTGTCCTGAACAAGTTCCATCGCCATAGCCTCTGACCCGTACTGCTTAATACCAAATCTTTTTATTTTGGGGGCAAAGTATGAAAACAAATATGCGTACGCTTTTTTGTCGGCATGTGTGGCGACGTTTATTAATGCTTGAGTCAACTGCTCTGAAGGGGTTTCTTGCATCCCTACGTTTTTACCTTTTTGTATACGGCAATCTATAGACTGCTCCAAACTAACCATAATTTCAACGCTCTCAGCCAGTAATATAATAGACTATACGGAGACATATCACATTTCGATCACTCTTGATCATCAAAAATTTCTGCTAATACATTTGCCACGCCAACATAACTTCGGCAGCTCTGTATTTCAGTCTTTTGTTTTAGCGTAAGAGGCAGAAGCTCTAACCATCTCGCAGCGACCCACAAGGGGTTGGCGTAGTTTTTCTTTTTATATAAATCATTAAGATCAGCGTTCACAACGAATAAATCTCTTAATAAATCAGCGAGCCGTTCATGAAAGGTTAATTCCTCTTCACCGCCTAATGTCCACAACGGCTCTTGTACAATCTGACAATCGCCATGACGCAAATTCATTTCATCGCTATAGGCATTACTAATCAAAACTCGGTGCTTCGCGTACACATCAATCAAAAGTTGGCCATTTTTATCCTGTGAGAAGTCGACGATTTCTACATAGACGCCCTGTTCAGAAACGTCACACTCTCTGGTTTTATCTGTATGGCACATCACAAACCCGTGCCCTTCCTTCATAGCACCTTTTACCATGTGTAAATATCTGGGTTCGAATATCCTTAACCGGGTGTAACCTTGAGGCAGCAAAAAAACAGGTAAGGGAAAAAGTGCTCGTTTCATATTGATTTAGTAAAATTTAAGATTAATTCTATGTACGCCCCCTAAATGAAAACCGATCAATTTTTTAAAACAATCACAAAGTCGCATCCGCGCCAAAACGATGTATAAAGATATTACCCCCTATTTCCATTGGAATTTCTTTAACGAAACTTTACCAGCAGCGATTTTTACGCCCTCAGATGCCAGATGTGTTTGTTGCTCTGAAAACTTTTCCGATCCTTCTGGAAACGAAATCTTCCCTTGCCCATTTATGACCCGGTACCAAGGAAGTGAACTGTTTTTGGGTAAATTTTTTAGCAAGTAACCAACCGCTCTAGCATGTCTGGGCGAACCAGATAGCTTTGCTATTTGCCCATATGTTGCGACATTCCCGCAAGGAATAGCCCCTATGAGCGTATACACTCTTTGCTTAAATTCTTCTTCCATTGTACTGCTCTCCTAACTGATTGAAGCCACCCCACAAATAGTTTGCTACTGAGCCATAATGTGGTAATTTTCGTCTAAATGCATGTATATCAATATTAAATTGGTCTTGCCTATCTAAAACTCGGATTTGTTCAAGCCCCCCTTCATTCAACTCTTTTTCACAATGATTGAGAGCCATCATTGCAAAGCCTAGCCCTTGCAAAACAAACATTTTGATAGCCGAAATGTCATCTAACTTCATAACACTCATACTCTTTGAATACTCTAAGCGGTCACTGTCAAATTCGAATCCACTCTCTTTCATAGCAAGGCATGGGTATTGATTTAGTTCTTCAAATGTAAGCTCCTTTGGCATTAGGCCAGCTTTTGCGACAAGACCTAATTTGACCTCGCCAATGGCAATAGACTCCAAATCTCCTGTGGCATGGAACAAGTTAAACCATGGCCCGATCCCGATATCTGAGAGTCCATGATTTACCCTTTCCAGCGCAACATGATATCAGAAGCACATCAGACAATGTTGAAAAGCTTGAGAGATTTTTAAAGCAGTACGACATTGTAAAAGAAGTGACAACAACCATTGGTCAGGGTGCGCCTAGATTCATGCTCACCTATGGACCAGAAAAGCAGTACGATGCATATGGCCAAATGATAATCCGAGTTGAAAACCGCGAAGACGTGATAACCATCATATCCAAGATAAGAGAATTCGCAGCGCAAAATGAACTCGATGGTCAGCTTAAGATAAAGAGAATGGAAATTGGCCCATCAACTGATGCGAAAATCGAAGCAAGATTTTCAGGCCCAGATCCAGTTGTCCTAAGGCAGCTAGCTCAGGAAGCCAAATCTATCTTAACCAAAGACGACGGTGCTCATAGTATTCGCGATGACTGGAGAGAAAGAAGTAAGGTACTCCAACCTGTCTTTAATGAACAAAAAGCGCGCCGATTAGGGATCAGTAAAACTGACCTTGATCAGTTATTGTTGACCAGTGTGTCAGGTAAAACTGTTGGTTTATATCGCGATGGCACTAAAATGCTTCCCATCGTAGCGCGTTCCCCAGAGGCTGAACGATATAGTGTTGAGAACTTACAAGATTTACAAGTCTTTAGCCCAGTTTTAAATGTGTATGTGCCTGCAAGCCAAATCGTTGACAGCTTTGAGGTCGTATGGGAAGACAGCTTAATAATGCGTCGCGATAGAAAGCGCACGATTACAGTGATGGCTGATCATGATGTCATTGGTAATGAAACACCCGCAAAATTATTCGCACGTGTTAAAGCTAATATTGAAGCAATCGAACTCCCACAGGGTTATACGATGGAATGGGGTGGCGAGTATGAATCTTCTACAGATGCACAAAAGGCTATTTTTGGTTCATTGCCAATTGGATACCTCAGCATGTTTATGATCACCGTATTACTGTTCAACTCTGTGCGCAAGCCTTTGGTGATCTGGAGTACAGTGCCACTAGCAATCATTGGCGTTACCGCAGGACTCGTAGTGTTCCAAGCACCATTTAGCTTCATGGCACTACTTGGGTTACTAAGCCTCTCAGGTATGCTCATCAAAAACGGCATCGTATTGATGGATCAGATTAATTTAGAGGTAGATAGTGGTAAAGACCCTTACCAAGCTGTTTTTGACTCGGGCGTAAGTCGTGTACGTCCAGTTTCTATGGCCGCAATCACAACAATTCTGGGCATGATCCCACTACTCTTTGACGTATTCTTTAAATCAATGGCAGTCACAATTATGTTTGGATTAGGCTTCGCCACAATTTTAACGTTAATCGTTATTCCTGTGGTTTACTGTTTGGCATTTAAGATTAAGGCGCCCAAACACGCATAAGGATAAAAAAATGGCCGCTTAGCGGCCATTTTTATTATCCAATGACAAAGTGCCCTTTAGCCTTTGTGAAACCTTACTTGGCTTTTTAAATTGATTAGATTTTAGTGATTTGCCCTTATGTGGCTTCACTTCATCGCGTTTTTTATGTGCATTGTTGTTGGGTTGCGCACGCTTTTTGTCATCGAGTGACGCTTCTTCCGTTTTTGAAGAACCTTCAATAGAGGCATTGATCTCCGCCATTTCGTTGTCACTTAAATGTCGCCACTGACCGGGACGTAAGCCGTTCAAGTTAACATTCATAATGCGTACACGTTTAAGCGTATCGACTTCATAGCCAAAGTACTCACACATCCTTCTAATCTGTCTATTGAGACCTTGCGTAAGTACGATAGTAAACTTTTTGGGTCCGTTTTTCTTAACAAAACACTTTTTAGTCACAGTACCAAGTATTGGCACCCCCGAGCGCATGCCCTTTATGAAGTTATCATCAATCGGTTTATCCACTGTAACAACATATTCTTTTTCATGATTATTACCAGCTCGCAGGATTTTATTTACGATATCTCCCTCATTAGTAAGAAATATCAGGCCTTCTGAGGGTCTATCTAACCGACCAATTGGGAAAATACGTTCTGGATAATTAATGGCACTGACGATATTACTTTTGATTTTTCGCTCAGTTGTGCAGGTCACACCTACCGGCTTGTTATAAGCGATGTAAACTCGTTTAGGCTTGGTTTTCAGTGGCTTATTATCAATGAGAACTTCATCACTGCCTGTCACTTTTAGACCCATTTCAGCTACCTGACCGTTAACTGAAACCCTTCCTTCACTTATGAAAGTATCTGCTTCCCTTCGGCTACAAAAGCCTGTTTCACTGATGTACTTATTTAATCGCTTAGGTGTATCCACGCCAATCCCAATGTCATAAAAAGCGTAATTGTATATCTAATTAAGCTTAAATTGAATCTAATAAATGGGCTCGATTACCTTTTAGAACCAATAAATGTGTTAATGCTATTCGACGACCACAGCATCCTGATTGTTTTGTCTCAGATATTTTGGAGAAAAGTAATAACCCTTTACGCTTTTATCTAGAATACTAAAACCTTTATAATCGATTTTTGACCAGTCCGGATTGTTCGAAATCCAAATATATTCATCGATATTGTCTCGAGTGATTGCGGACAATTCAAAAGTAATTTGGCTATTTTGCAACCAGTACGAGTTACCATGATGAAAGTCGAATATAGAAACGAGTGCCCACCCGCCCATCATGAAGTGTCCGCCTACAGAAGCACTTAACCGCCCTTTTTTAATCAACGACAAGCTATCTGATAACCAATCAAACCCGCCAATCGCAACTTGCCCTTCGCCTTTTTTAAGTTGTCGAACCGCTGTCTGAGCACCCATCGCCATTAAATCAGAGGCACTCCATATCAGCTGAGTATCAGGGTAGCGCTTAAATAAACGTTTGGTTTTCGTATACGCTTGTTCTTTTGACCAACTGGCGTGAACTGTTTGTTGAAGCTTAATATCTGCATTTTTAAAATAGTCCGCTGCACCTTGGTTTCGCTTATCCGACTCGCTTCCATAGTGACCGTTAATCGCTAACCCATTTACTGTGCCTTTATGGCCACTGAACATAACACTTTCGTGCAAGGCTTTAGCTAAATCAAACCCCGCTTGGTAATTATCAAAATATACTTCTCCTAACCAATGTTCAAAGCGCTGTTTGGGAATACCAATCTCATCTTTCTCCATTCCAGTAATAGTTTGCTCGAGAGTAATAAACTTTATTCCATAATTGTTTAACATCGTTAAAGTTTGCTCTGCGCCACCGGGGTACAGCATTAAAATTACATAATCAGGACTTGCCCTATAGTCCAGATATTTTTTTAGCTCTGCTATTTGAATATGGCGATTTCCATCACCATAGATTACATCGATATTGACACCTAATTGTTTACATGCTTCTTCAGTAATTTGCTGCACCTTGCCCCAAAAGGGTTCTCCTGCTAAAGAAGGATTAACAAACAGCACGGAGAAACTCGATTTTGCAAAACTTACAGACGAAAAAGCAAGAAAGATAAATAATAGCAATACTTTTAAAAAGGTCATTTAACTACTCTCTTTTGAAACCATACCTGTAAATTCATTAATAGCTTTTCAGCAGGCCCTATCACTTCGCAACGAGAAAAAAACCACACAAAGGTTAATTGTAGAACAGTGAGCACACCAAATAGTGTTAAAAAGTGAATTTGATGAAAATATAATTGCGAATTTTGCAAAGTGAACTGAAGTATCACAACACCAATGATGGATTGCAATAGGTATAGAGACAAAGAGTATTGACCTAATGCCGCTAAAAGTCTGCTATAACGTTCAATGATGGCCGAAAATTGAGTTGCGAGGCTCACAACAGCGACACAAAATGGAATGGCAAACAGCCAGTTAAGCACCTCAAATACGATCCGATTTTCGTGAAAAAGGAACCATCGTGTAAAGACCGAGCCGATCACAGCCAGCGGGATCAAAACGAACACAGACAAAAAGTTTGGTAAAGCGTTACCTTGAAACCACTGTGCTCTATGTATGAGAACACCAATGAGCATTAAACCAAAAGTATACCAAAGAGTAAGAAAAGGCAGCAACGCCAGCATATTAAGGTAATTTTCTGCATTCTGTCGTAAAAAGGAAAACAACATCATCGGCGAGTTTTCATTCCCAAAGGTGGATATGCTGTCTTCAACACGGGGCTCAGGAAATGCCATCGCCAAGTAAACTAGTAGTAAAATTGGCAAAGTGATGGCACTGATGGATAACTTAAAAAGTGTTTTTGAGTCCGTATTTATCACATAAATCAATAGCAGGCCTGACAACGCATAATTGACCAGAATGTCCCCTGGCCATATTAAGAAACCGTGTATCAAGCCTATCACCCCAAGCGCATACAGCCTTGTTTGCGCTTTACGGACAAAAATTGAAGAGCCGTGTTTTTCAAGATACAGGCACATCGAGACCCCAAAAAGTATACTAAATAAGGTCCGAAATCTGCCTTGTGCTACTACGTCAATAAATGCAGTTAAAAACGAGTCGATTGCGTTCCCGCTCTGTGCAGCATACCCATTATTAAAATCTGCCATGTAGACTAAGTTCGTTAATGGCAACCCTAGCAAAGCAAATCCTCGCAAGGCATCGACCAGCGCAATTCTACGCATCAATAAACATGTTCACGATACATGTCAGCCCAATTTACAGCCTGAGCATGAAATTCGGGTAAACTCTCATCTGACATATTCAACATGGTACATGCCTCTTGCATCGCCCACCAACTTCCGCTCTCATAAGCCCTAACAATGTTGAGAATATAAAACAACGTGTTTGGCTCCCCTAACAAAGCATCGTGTAAGACGTCTGGAAACGGTAATCTCTCAACAACAACTTCCATAGGCTTATCCAGTATGGCATCAAGAAGAGAAAACAAGCCTGTTAGAAAACTCATACTTGCAAAAGAAGGCGCGATTTGTTTACTGATTAATTCGCAAAACCTAGAGCGCACGATACTTAAACGAGTCAGTTCAGTTGGTTTTTGCTCCGCAACATGCGCTGTCATAATCAAGTTTACAAATTTGATTATGCGCTCGTGACCCAGATACACAAGCGCTTGCTTTAAAGACTCTATACGATTTTTAATTGGAAAGACCCCAGAATTGATGAGTCTCAAAAGCTTATAGGCCAGTGCAGTATCTTGCGCAAAGAGCTCGGCGATGCGGGGAATATTCATGTTGGGTTTGAGTGCTTCGGAGTATATAAGCATGACCACAGCATAATTAATTTCTATGTCATTTTGCGCGATCATAGTCGGCTTAGCAAAAAAGTAACCTTGGAAAAAGTTAAACCCCATCTCTTTCGCTAATAGAAACTCCTCTTCTGTTTCTACTTTTTCAGCAAGTAATTGTAAGTTTTTGCGCTTTTTAAGCTCGCTCACCAAGGGGGCAATTTCTTTTAGTGGGCTTTGAATTAAATCAAATTTAACCAGTCTAGCAAGCTTTAGAAATGGCTCCCACTCTTCGGAGTAATTGAAATCATCGAGCGCTAGTCTGAAATTATTGTGAAATAGCTGCCTGACCTTTTCATAATTCTCAGTAGTTGGAGGTATTGTCTCTAATAGTTCAAGTATCACGTCGTCCGTTGGGAGGAATTGCGCTAACTCTTGATTTAAAGACTCCTCACCGATATTGATTAGTGCTTTCTTTCCTGATGTTAAATACCTTGTCCCTAAATTAAGTTGATTGTCCATAATCAACCTAGCTGTAGCAGCATTTTCAGCGATATTGGGAAAGCTGTTTTTCGTTCCGTCACGAAACAACAGCTCATAAGCTACCACATGCTTTTTGCGATTAAAAATGGCTTGGCGAGCCACAAACACTTTCAAATCATCGCTCCTAGCTTTACTGTTCAATAACAGTACTTTTGTTCTATGATTTTTAATTATATTTAATAATTTTAACCCGAATTTCTGATAAATAAAATCAAACTAAAACATTAAAGTACTAGTTTTGTATTGCTAGGATGAGCTAGCCCTAACTACTCATATAAATTTTGCTTGTATAGTATAGCGCTTTGTTCCCATGTGAACCTTTTTTCTGCCGCATTTTCTGAAATTTTCCGATAGCCATCTGCGTCGCTTTCAAACAACGCCAAAGCTTGCCTAAATCGACCTACTAAGTTATTTGATTGCTCATTGATGCTGTCGCCCGAAAAGACAAACCCTGACACGTTGTCTTCAACGGTATCAGCCAGCCCACCTACATTGTTTACCAAACAAGGCTGCCCCGAGCGCATGGCAAGCATTTGACTAATGCCACAAGGCTCAAAAGAGCTGGGCATCAAAAACAAATCGCCTAGTTGATAAAGCATATCTCCAATGCTCTCTCCGTACCCTTTTAGGTATAGCACGTTATCATTTCGCGCCATAACTTGAGAGAATAGATATTCCAACTCCGCATCACCTGAACCGAGGAGAATCATTCTCCCATTAAAATCAGTTAGGATACTTGCCAGCATATCAAGCACTAGGCCACCTTCCATTGACTGCTTTAATAGCAGCGCTTTTTGATCCGTTAGCCTACCAACGCTCGTAACTAAAGGCCCTTCGCACGGTGATTTAATCCACTTAAGAACTCTCTGATGCGCTATGTAGTGAGAACTTTGTAATTCTGCGTGCTTTGCCATCCATCTAAATATATTGGACTCGGCACTTTCTAGCATCATTTTCCAACTGGCTTCAGGAACTTCATAATCATACTTGCACCCGTTTAAAACACCGACGAGTTTACCGCTTTTAGCGGCCAACTGCATATCATGCTCTAAGCCTTCTCCACCAAAAAAGCCGACTTGATGATCACTACCCTGCTGTACTTCATTGCAGTAATTTGGAGATACCAAATGCACTTTATCTGCTAAATTTATCGCCGCCCTCATTGGATTAAAACAATGAGGGTAATAATGGTCACAGATCTGCTGGCCATCATAACTCAGCGTTGGAAACCAAGCTTCCAAACTAGAGTCATCACCATTAAATGGTCGAATGCCTTGCAGAGCTAGGTTATGAACTGTGAAAACAGTTTTTAGTTTTTTCAACCTTTCAAACCTAGGACTAAATTGCTTCAACACAGCAACACATGCAGCATGCCAATCGTGCAAATGAAGCACATCGATATCATCAATTAAAGCATGTTCAATAACCTCACATACAGCAGCACTGAAAAACGCAAATTTATTAGCATCCGTATAAAAAGGTCGACCACCATCATTACAGTAGATGTCACCACCATGCTCGGAAAATAAAGAGTGTGAAATCACATATTGTCTGACGCCATTATCCTGTTCAACGCGCCACAATACAGCGGTTTCTAAATGCTGTTTAAACGGTACAGCGATATCAGCGACAAACTGACGCCGCATTTTTGTTTGACCATAATCAGGCACAATCACCGAGGTCTGAATATTGTTTTCTGCCAAAGCGTAAGGGATGTCGCGGATCACATCCGCAACGCCTCCCACTTTGCAATTAGGCAGCCTGTCATTTTCAGCTGCCACCATAACTACATGCATATATTACCCTTAGGCACTTTCTAAACTTGATTCTTTAGGTTTTTGGCTGTCCTGCAATGCGGTCAGCATATCTCTGGTTACTAGGACAATGCCTTTGTTAGATACTCTAAAGCCATTGCTACGGTCTTCCTCTGGATCATAGCCAATACGCATACCTGTGGGGATCTCACAACTGCGATCAATTATTGCATTTTTAATTCTGCAGTGACGATTGATTTTAACCCCTGGCAATACAACCGCACCTTCGATTTCACAATACGAATGCACATGAACATTGGAGAACAACAAAGACTTCCTAACTACTGATCCAGAAATAATGCATCCACCAGATACAGTCGAATCAACCGCCATACCTCTTCTGTTTTCATCATCAAAGATAAACTTGGCCGGCGGCAATTGCTCTTGGTAGGTCCAAATAGGCCAAGAAGGGTCGTAAAGATCTAATTGCGGCTCTACGGACACCAACTCCATATTCGCTTCCCAAAATGAATCAATAGCCCCAACATCCCGCCAATACGGTTGGCCAGGGTGACTTGGATCTCGAAATGGAAATGCGAATACATTGTGCTCTTCTATGATTGAAGGAATGATATCGTGCCCAAAATCACGACCCGAACCTTCACGTTGCGCATCTCGCTTTAACTGCTCAAATAAAAACTCAGTGTTAAATACATAATTCCCCATAGAAGCAAGGCAAATTCCAGGCTTGTCAGGCATAGATGATGGTTCTGCCGGTTTTTCATCAAACCTTCGAACTCGTTTATCTTGATCTACCGTCATAACACCAAAGGTATTTGCCGCTTCATCGCAGTCTACTTCGATACAGCAGACGGTCATATCCGCTCCGGTCTCCACATGCTTCGCAATCAACGCACCGTAATCCATTCTATAAACATGGTCACCGGATAGAATCATCACATACTTTGGTAATTCATGGCGAATAATGTCCATGTTTTGAAAAACAGCATCCGCAGTACCGCAATACCATTCATCTCCATAGCGTTGAGATGCTGGTAAAATCTCTACAGATTCGCCTAGCTCTTTCTTAAAGTGGCCCCATGCTCTGTTTACGTGGCGTATTAAAGAGTGTGATTTATATTGCGTTGCAATCCCTACTCGTCGGATGCCCGAGTTTATACAATTGGACAACGGGAAATCTATAATTCTGTGTTTACCACCAAAGTAGACCGCTGGCTTTGCTCGCCAATCGGTTAATTCGTGCAACCGACTGCCACGCCCACCCGCAAGGATCAATGCATACGTGTCTCTTGTCAGGTTACTGATATAACGGTTTGCATAACTCGGCATTTCTTATCTCCATATTAATGTTCAAGGCGGTTACTGCATGGGTTTCAATCGCCAAATATCTTCACTGTATTGCGAAATAGTGCGGTCACTAGAGAATGTCCCGCTCGCAGCTGTATTTAAAATACTCATGCGATTCCACAATGTTTTGTTCGTGTAACTCTGCGCAGCGCGCTGCTGTGCATCAAAGTAACTTTCAAAATCTTGCGCAACCAACCAAGGGTCATGAGGACTTTGGATTGACCCGATAATGTCATTAAAAATGTTGGGTTCAAATAGATTGAAATGGCCACTAGATAGCAGTTTCATTGTGTTTTTTAGAGGTGCAAAAGACTCTATAATTTTAGTCGGATTATAATTCTGCCGGACCTGATTGGCCTGTTCAGCTGTCACACCAAACAAGAAGAAGTTGTCATCACCGACTTGCTCTCGAATTTCGATGTTGGCTCCATCAAGAGTGCCAATTGTGACGGCACCGTTCATCATAAATTTCATATTACCTGTGCCGCTGGCTTCTTTCCCTGCTGTTGAAATTTGCTGTGAGAGATCTGTCGCTGCACAAATCGTTTCCATTGCAGTGACATTGTAGTTCGGTAGAAATGCAACTCTCAAATAGGGCTTGGCGGCTTCGTCTTTATTGACCACATTGGCAACATTATTTATCAGCTTGATAATGAGTTTTGCCATGTAATAACCTGGGGCGGCTTTGCCTCCAAACAAAACACATCTCGGCACGATATTTTCTACTTCACCACGTCTAATTTGATCGTACAGAGCAATAACGTGGAGTATGTTTAACAGTTGACGCTTGTACTCATGGATCCTCTTCACATGCACATCAAACAACATTTCGGTATCAAACGTTACGCCACATTTTGACTCAACTAATTGGGCAAGTTTTTGCTTGTTGTTAGCCTTAACTGCTTGCCACTCTTGATGAAACGAAGCTTTATCATAATATCGTCTTAGCCGTTGGATTTCCGAAAAGTCAGCTTGCCATCCATCACCAATTTTTTCTGAAATCAATTGCGCCAATTTTGGGTTGCAATGCGCAAGCCACCGTCTTGGTGTTACACCGTTTGTCTTGTTATTGAACTTGCCTGGCCACAAGTTATAAAAGCTATTAAACAAGCCCGATTTAAGCAACTCAGTATGCAATGCAGCAACGCCATTTACTGAAAAGCTGCCCACAATCGCCAAATAAGCCATTCTAATTTGCGGCTCAGGACCCTCTTCAATTAGTGAAAGCTCCCGTTGCTTTTCAACGTCTCCAGGCCACCTGAGTGCGACTTCTGCCAAAAACCGTGC
This sequence comes from Pseudoalteromonas luteoviolacea NCIMB 1942, assembly GCF_001625595.1. Taxonomy (GTDB): domain Bacteria; phylum Pseudomonadota; class Gammaproteobacteria; order Enterobacterales; family Alteromonadaceae; genus Pseudoalteromonas; species Pseudoalteromonas luteoviolacea_A. The sequence continues at coordinate 21,796 of NZ_AUXT01000149.1, read as the reverse complement.
ATTTATTTCATAAATAATCTCTAAGACACGGGGCAAAAGTCGACTAAATAAAGAAACTGACCATTTTTCTAGCGCTTCCGGAAGCAGCGTGTGATTGGTATAAGCCATGGTAGTCGTGGTTATTTGCCATGCTTTATCCCACTCCAACTCATATTCATCGACCAACAAACGCATCAACTCAGCAACTGCAACACTTGGGTGTGTATCATTCAATTGAAAGACATGGTAATCCGAAAAGTCATTGAAATCAGTTCCATGCTGCTGAGTCCACTGGTGCAATATGTCTTGCAAACTTGCACTTGATAAGAAATATTGTTGCCGAAGCCTTAATTCCTTCCCATTTTCACTGGCATCGTTGGGGTACAGCACCATAGTGATCTGCTCTGCTAAGTTCTTTTTAGCAACAGCCTCTGAATAACTGCCCTCATTAAACTCCTTCAAGTTAAACTCATCAGTTGCTTCTGATTTCCATAATCGTAATGTGTTAACAACCCCATTACGATAACCGGGAATGGGCACATCAAAAGGTACTGCTAGTACATCTTGGGTGTTCGTCCAGTGATGATGTGCACGTCCAAACTTATCTGTATGTGTCTCGACGTTACCAAAAAACTTTACAACTTTAGCTTGCTCGGGCGCACTGAGTTCCCAAGGATGCCCCTCACGTAGCCATTTATCAGGGTGTTCAATTTGCGCACCATGCTCTATGGATTGGTTAAACATGCCATATTCGTAGCGTATTCCATACCCGATAACAGGTAATGCCAGTGATGCACAGCTATCTAAAAAACACGCAGCAAGTCTACCAAGGCCTCCATTACCAAGGCCGGCATCATGTTCAGCTGACTCCAGTTCCTCCAAGGTTGTACCATATTCACTCAATGCGGTTCCAATTTGTTCCTCAAGGTCTAAATTCAAAATGGCATTACCTAATGCACGCCCCATTAAAAATTCTAGCGACAAATATGCCGCTTTTTTTGTTTTCTCTTGGTCCAAATACTGTGTGGTCGCTCGGCACCTAGCGACCAATCTATCTCTGATTGTTAGTGCTAAAGCTTGAAACAAATAGTGCTTCGATTCACCCACTTTGTCGCGTCCAAGTGTATAGTAAAAATGTCGATTTAAATCATCAGCTAAATCGCTTTCATTGAGCTTTGGCGCATCCTGCCAGTGTTTAACGACACACACATTAGACTTTTTCTGAGCCATTGGTGGTTTCCTCATTGTGCGACAAGAGTATCCATGCACTCTGTCCGGTTAGGGCAAAAGAGTTGGGGAATTGTCCTTCCTGAAAATTATCTTCGGAAGAATAAACGGCTTCCCAGCAACTAGAAAAAGGGGGATCTGGCAACTGAATTTCAATTTCCATAGCATCTGCATGCAATATAACTAATACAGAACTAGACTCGACGTAATCGGCTAATACATAAATTAACGTCTTGTTGCCTTCATCATGCCAGTCCATATCACTCATAATTTGTCCGCATTTGTTGTACCAAAGTACAGCAAACCTCACGTCTTCAGCATGCACAAAAAACGGGTGCTTGAAAGTACTCAATTGGCTACGAATTTTCATCAGTGATGAGATTGGGTTAATCAAATTTTGCGTTTCACTCATATTTTGCCAGTCTAACCAACTAGTTTCGTTGTCCTGACAATACGCGTTATTGTTGCCATTCTGGGAGTGATTTAGTTCCGTTCCTGCGCAAATCATTGGCACACCTTTAGACATGAATAACGTGACCAACGCGTTAATTTGTAGCTTTCTTCGCTTACTGATAACGTCAGGGTCATCAGTAGGACCTTCTACACCACAATTAAATGAATAGTTCTCACTGTGGCCATCGCAGTTACTTTCTCCATTCGGGTCGTTATGCTTATGCTCGTAACTCACCCAATCTGAAAGGCTGAAACCATCATGACTAGTAAGAAAATTAATCGAATTAAGAGGCCCGCGCAGGTTGTGCTCAAACAAGTCATTTGAACCATGTATTCTTTTAGCCAACTCAGGTAGTGTGCTGCTATCACCTCTCCAGAAACGTCTCACAACATCTCTGTACTTGTCATTCCACTCACGCCAAGGTGATGGAAAAGCGCCGAGCTGATAGCCACCGGGTCCAACGTCCCAAGGTTCTGCAATTAGCTTAACTTGTGTCAATACTGGATCTTGTGACACGGCTTGGAAGAAAGCGTGCTGAGCATTAAATCCTTCATTGCTTCGCCCTAGAATAGTGGCGAGATCAAACCTGAACCCATCGACTCCCATGTACTGCACCCAGTATCTTAAGCTATCAATCACTAGCCTTAAGGTTATAGGGTCGTCAATGTTAATCGTGTTCCCACATCCTGTATCATTAATATAAACTGATTCTGGAGCTTGCAGCATTCGATAATAGCCCCAATTATGCAAACCTCTCATGGACAGCATGGGACCATCAATACCACTTTCAGCAGTGTGGTTGTAAACCACATCTATGATCACTTCTATGTTATGTTCGTGAAGCGTCGCCACCATTTGCTGAAAATCTGTGATGTTCCCCTCCACACAATACGCTTTATGAGGGACAAAAAAGCTCAAAGTATTATAGCCCCAGTAATTTTGAAGCCCTTTTGTTGTCAAGAATTGCTCACTAATAAACGCTTGAACGGGGAGCAGTTCGATGGCTGTTACGCCCAATTGCTGTAAGTGAGTAATAAAACTTTGTTCGCAAAGACCTAAAAAAGTACCGCGCTTTTTAGCAGCAATAGTATCAAGAGTTTGTGTCGCGCCTTTTACGTGGCATTCGTAAATAAAAGTGTCCTGCCACGAAGTATTTGGTCGATTTCCCTTATATGGTTTGGGGCTAAAAACTCGACTTTTGGGCATATCGATGGCGTTGTCATTGACGTTAAATTCACCCACAGGTAAATGGCAGTAGTGCCTTTCACTCCAAGTGAACTCACCTTGAAAGTCCATACAGTAAGGATCAAGCAAAAGCTTGTTTTTGTTAAAAAACAAACCTTCAGCGAGATCATAGTCCCCATCAACACGGTACCCATAAAGAGCTCCTTCCCGAGCAGCCTCAACAAATAGGGTCCATAGTCCGCCTTCCCGCTTGTTCATCTTTATCTGTGCAAATTCTGATGCAACCTGTCCTGCAAACAAGCATAAAGTGACCTCTGATGCGCTGGGTGCATAAACTGCAAAATTTACGCCCTCAGCATGAACAGAGTTACCAAGAGGATAAGTACATCCAAGTTTAGTCTTTAACATGTTATGCCGAGATATACTTTAAATACACTGTACACAAAGGTGGAATAGTTATTTCTACACTTTGCTCAAACCCGTGGCTTGCAGTTGGTTTAGACTCGAGCAATTGTTGCTGGTGAGCAACCACCTTAACACCACTGCCGAAAAGGTCTTCATCATCAGAGTTAAAAACAACTTGATAAACGCCGCCTTTAGGCACTCCTAATTTAAAGTGATGAAAAACTTGTGGCGTGAAATGACTTACTACAACCGTTAAATCTGAATAGTGTTTACCAAAACGAGCAAAGCTCAATATTGATTGCCCAGCGTTATCACAATCTATCCATTGAAACCCTGCAGGAGAAGAGTCAACTTCGTAAAGGGCAGGTGTATTTTTGTATATGCCGTTAAGAGATTTAACCGTTCTATAAATGCCCTGATGTGCCTCACTTTGCAATAGCGACCAATCTAGGCTTTGGTTGTGATCCCACTCTGTTCTTGGTGCTATTTCACTGCCCATGAACAGTAGCTTTTTTCCTGGGTGCGCATACATAAAGCCATAATATGCTCTTAAATTTGCAAATTTTTGCCAATCATCACCGGGCATTTTACAGAGTAATGATCCCTTACCATGAACAACCTCGTCATGACTTAGTGGTAGAATATAGTTTTCTGAAAAGGCATATGCCATCGAAAAAGTCATTTCGTGATGATGATACTTTCTATGGACTGGGTCTCGCTGCATATAGCCGAGGCTGTCATTCATCCATCCCATATTCCATTTAAAGCCGAATCCTAAACCACCTTGCTCAACACTTTGAGTTACCCCCGGCCATGCTGTTGACTCCTCTGCTACCATCATCACATGAGGACTATTTTTGTAACAGGCAGCATTACTTGACTGAAGACAGTCAATTGCACCAATATTTTCACGACCCCCATACTGATTGGCAACCCACTCTCCTGCACTTCTCGAATAGTCGAGGTAAAGCATAGAAGCCACGGCGTCCACTCTGAGCCCATCTAGTTTATACTCACTTAGCCAATAATTTGCGTTGGATAACAAATAACTTTTAATTTCTGGCCTGTCGTAATTAAATACACATGTATTCCAGTCAGGATGAAACCCTTGTCGCTTGTCTGCATGCTCGTATAAATGTGTACCATCAAACTTTTGTAATCCATGAGGGTCCGTAGGAAAATGACCGGGTACCCAATCAAGAAGCAGCCCTACGCCTTGTTCATGACATTTTTGGCTGAAGTATTTAAAATCATCTACTGAACCGAAACGACTTGTCGGAGAAAATAAACCAACTGGCTGATACCCCCATGAGCCATCAAAAGGATATTCACTGATAGGCATTAATTGAATATGTGAAAAGCCAAGCTCTTTTACATAGCTGACTAAATCATCAGCTAACTCACGATAAGTCAAATATCGATTACCCTCGTCAGGCCTGCGCTTCCACGATCCTAAGTGCACCTCATAGATAGAAACTGGTGCATCAATACTATTTCGTGCTAAACGTACACTAATTTGCTCAGCACTGAGTTCTGCAACCTCTACATTTTCTTGCAAAATACTGGCTGTACCAGGTGCTTGCTGCATTTTTTGCGCATAGGGGTCTGCTTTTTCAATTACACAGCCATCGAGTGTGGTAATTGCAAATTTATAGCATTGGTCTGGCGTTAAGCCTGGCACAAACAAATCCCATACACCACTTGCCGGATGCAATCTCATAAAGTGTTGGTTTGGCTGCCAAAAGTTGAAATCGCCTATAACAGATACACTTTTGGCATTGGGTGCCCAAATACTAAACTGTACACCTCGAACACCCTGATTTACTATAAAACGTGCGCCAAAGTGCTTATATCCATGTTCAAGTGTTCCTTCGTTAAACAAGTACATTGCATGCTCATCAAGCGCGCTATTAAATCGATATACATCATCAAAAATGACTTCTGTGTTACTAAACTTAACTTTTAATCGGTATCCTGATTTATCAAATGGTGCCTCGAACCGAGCAACAAATAAGTTTGAATTCGAGTACTGCGTCATTTTAGTTTTCACACCTTTATGCAGCACCTCAATCGATGTAGCGCTTGGGATATAAACGCGCACTGCGGTGACTGTATGTTCTTCGAACCTCTCCTCATGAGATCCTAAAAAGCTAAATGGGTCACTAAAGTGCCCTGCTGACAGCGCACTTACTTGATCTGAATAATCGTCAATACTTCCTAGCTTTTTGTTTACAGAATTCATTATTTTTTCCTGATCTCATTAAGCAGCTTTATAAAATCCTGCTGCTGAGCAAATATCTCTGTCAATTCATGGTTTAGTTTACGGCGCCAGTTGGGGTATTCCGTATTTGTTCCAGGAATGTTCACTGGAACGTGCTGCTGATCTAAGTCATCGAGTTGAATAGCCACAAGCTGACTGGGGCATCCAGCTAAGATTTCCATCACGGATTGATAAATTACCTCACTAGCGCTCTCCAAAATTACCTCTTCAATGCCATGATTTCGCAACCAATCGAGTAATCGCTGTTTTTCCATGGCTCTTTCACGAATAAGCTGCTTACTCTGATCTTTCTGAAGGATCCCATATGCTAGTTTTATATCTATATCTTTACCCAACCACCAGCCATGAAATGGCGGAACATCATGATTTGCAACCATAGTCAATGCGCTAGCCCTAAGCTGCTCGCTAGATTTGAACGCTCCATCATGATTTTTTTCAAAATAAAACAGCGTATTACCAAAAATTGCAGATTCATCTAATGAATGCGTTACTTCTGGTGGCACAACCCCCAAATCCTCACCAATAACAACACAACAGTTCAAATGCGATTCAATTTTTAGTATCGCTAACAATTGTTCAAATGGATAATAAACATAACAGCCTAGCTCTTTACCCTGTTCCAAAAAGCACCACCATAATCTTCGTAGCGCCATGACATGATCAATTCTCAAAGCACCAACCGAGCGCATATTTGCTCTGACAAGTGATTTGAAATACTTGAACTTGTTTTCCTTTAATTTAAGAGGATTGGGCGCTGGTAACCCCCAATTTTGTCCACCTTCGGCCCACGGATCTGGTGGAGCCCCAACGTTCGCGCCTTCAGTAAAACTGGATTGATAAGTTTGGTACTCAAGGCCTTCTTGTGTGCAGCCCACCGCAAGGTCATTAACCAACCCAATTAACATGCCCAAGTCTTTTGTAAGTTTCTGACAAGCGGCAAGTTGTGAATATGCCAGCCATTGCAAAAACCAATCAAACTGGCTCAGCGGTAATTCGCCCAATTCATGTTTTCGGTCGGCAACAAAGCTGTGAAACTCAACATCGTTAGATGCATCAAGGCACCATGTCTCATACAACTTTTCGAATAGTTGATACTTTGTATGGCTGGTGGAGATGTAATCGAGGTATTCACCCTCAAAATCAATTCCCACAATAAGGCTTGGCTCTGCTAAAAACCGCTCCCAACATGCCTTGCTAATTATGCCTTCTAGGTCGTCTAATGCGATATACAAAGGGTTTATGAGGCAGCGATGAGAAGGGCTATAGGGACTGGCTTTTTCTGGTTGATCTGGAAACAACATATGTAACGGGTTCAACAAGACAAAGTCACCGCCCAAATTTGCAAATTGGCGAATAAGGGTTTTGAGATCAGTAAAGTCCCCAATTCCATAGTTACGATTACTTTTTAAGGTATAGAGCTGAAGTGACAACCCAAGAGACTTTGCTGTGCCTGGCTTAGAATATGGGTTGTAACATTGTTCTGGGGTTGACCACAACTCAGTACAAAAAGAACCGAGTGAACATGCAACCTCCATTTGAAAATACCCAATAGGCAAATTGCCCAGTGTGACTTCAAGCGCAATGTAAGTCTCATTGTTGTATTGGTAATTTCCTACTTCCACGCAATGAGCAAGATCCACATTTAGGTGTAAATCACACTCAGGTACATTAACACTAGCGACGTTATGTCTATGAGACTCAGGTACTCTAAGTATAAACTTACCCTCTTTAGAGCAAGCCAATGTCACCTCTTCAAGCATTTGCATCCAAGGTGCCACATCCAACTCAAAGTTCAGCGCGTTTATGCAATTATCGTCGCTTGTATCAATGCCGCAACATGCTATCGCTCGCTTTCGCGTAATCTCGTCAAAAACAACGTATTCACCGTCATATTTAGTGTAGTCATACCCTATGCCGTGTAGGTAATACAGCTGCTGTAAACCATCCATTGGCAACTATGCCAATCTTTGAGTGTCAACAATACTATTTTCACTGCCAAACCCATTGGCGGCATATCCATCAGCCTTATGGTCGTTGTCCCATTGCTTCCCATCAATTAAATAGCGGAAATGAAACTTTTTTTCGGTAGGGAGTCTGTGCTTCAACCTAAAGCGCTTATCTTTTTTAATAAACTTCATAGTGATAGGTTGCCAATCATTAAATTCAGCGACCAATTCCACCTTACTAGCTTCAGGGTGAGAAAATTCAAACGTAATTTCTGCTTCGTCTTTTGTTTTAAAAAAACGTTTTGTTAACATTTCGGGCTCCAAAAACCTAACCTGGTTGGTGTTCCTTGCCACAAAAGAATGCCGTATAATTACTACCTATACACACACATTTTGTGAGAATAAATTAGTTCATCAAATAAACTTGTACGCCTCACAACAGTGCAATACAGCTCTAATTTGCACCAGAAAAGTACATTTTTGGACAGTCAACTTGATACCTAGCTTAGTACCAGCAAATATCAAGCCAACGACATAAAAAAGTAGATAAGAATTATTATCATGTAAAGTGAATTAATTTGATAATTGATCTTACTCAGTGAATTTTAAATTATTTTGTTTATATAAAGTTGAATTTATTTTGGTAATTGCACTTGTTAGAAAAAGCGTGTAAAAGGTTGTAATCTCTGTGACTAATATGATGTATACTACAGAGTTAAGAAGGATCCGTTTATCGGTTAATTTTGGATTGTCTCAATCATGCAAAATGTATTTAAAAATTTAGCTTACAGCTTAGTCAGTGTCATAGTGATTGGGATTGCTGCAAACTTAACGTTTGCAAAACACGTTTTAAACGCACAATCAGGCTTGTTGACACTAGATACACAAACTGCAAATTTTTCTGAAGTGAATGACACTTCGCCTTGGTTTCAGTTTGTTCTTTATGACCAAGATTTTGTAGAGCTCAAGTCGAAATATTATGTCGTTGTAGGTAAAGAGAATACAAGCTATCTACTGGCTACTACCAATGAAGTGTTCACGCTCGTGTGGTCCTCTCCTGCATTGCTTATGCTTTGTTTGCTCATTGTCCTGTTCATTTTTTCTAGACTTAAAAGTCAATCTCACGAGTCGGCGCAACTAGACGCCTTACATGCAATCAATAAAGACTTAACTACCCTGTTAAACGGACTGGATATACAACACAAGGAGCTGCACTCCGGTGGTACAATGGCTCAAATCTGTCATTCTGTCCAAGCTCTGAGTGATAACTTACAGCGCATTAAAATACAATCAGATAGTCATGTGTATCAAGATAAGCTCACGAAACTCATCGACCGCCATGCCTATATTGAACATATTGGTGAGCAACTGACTGAAGCTGACAAAAGCAAAACCAAATGTGGGCTACTTTTTATCGACTTAGACGGATTCAAACAAGTAAATGATTCGTTTGGGCACAGCTTCGGAGATGAGATCCTGATACAAGTGTCAGGTAGATTAGAGCAGGTAGTTAGACAATTCCAACTTAATGATGCACACCCAGTACATGGTTTGGACCAAAATTTGTCCCGCCTTGGCGGAGATGAATTTTCTGTCTTCATCCCCAATTTGAGAGATACAAGCTTCTGTACTGAAGTGGCACAAACCATATTAAGTGAAGTCGAGCGAGACTTTGTACTTGGCAATAAGCTTGTAAAGATAAGTGCTAGTATCGGTATTGCCGTATTCCCAGATAGCGCTTCAACACCTAATGCGTTACTGCAAATGTCCGATGTAGCCATGTACCGTGCTAAAACCGATGGCAGAGGCATATTTAGAGTGTACTCACCCGAGATGGGTAATAAGATACGTCGTTATCATTATTTACTCGAAGAGCTGCGCTTAGCCATAGCCTCTCAGAACTTTCAGCTGTCATTTCAACCAATTGTACATGTCGAAGATTGCTCTATTGATTACTTTGAAGCGCTCACACGTTGGCATCATCCTATTGAGGGGCTTATTCCGCCGTCAGAATTCATACCAATTGCTGAAGAGTCCAATTTGATTCTTGAACTGGGCGACTGGATTTTACTGGAATCTTGTCGTCAAATGTCAGCTTGGCACAATGCCGGTATGAAAAAAGTAAAAATTTCAGTGAACGTTTCAGGGATCCAATTGAAGCACCGCCCCATCTACGACTGGGTGTTAGCTGCTCTAGACAAATCAGGTTTACCAGCGACATCTCTGATGATAGAGATCACAGAGTCAACTCTTATTACAGCCAGCGATGAAATTATCGCACAGTTAGAACGCTGTCGAAGTGCCGGTGTAACCATTGCAATAGATGACTTTGGTACTGGATTTAGCTCTTTAAGTACGCTTGCTGATTTACCAATTGACGTAATTAAAATTGATAAATTGTTTATTTCACAAGCTAAAGATAATCCAAAATACTATAAGATTTTGAACTCTATCAGTGAGCTTGGTGCGCAACTAGGGCTAAAAATTGTTGCTGAAGGTGTTGAGCAACTAGATCAATTTGAGCTCGTAAAAGACATGGGGATCTGCTGCGTACAAGGGTATCTTGTAAGCCGCCCAGAGACTTCAAGAAATGTGGGGGATAAAGTGCTCAAAGGTAACGTCAATCACATCGCATCTACAGGCACAAGTGTTTGGTTACCAAAAGCCAACTAATTTCAGCGCGTGATTAGCGCTGAAATTTGGTCTCAAGGATAACTGAAGAATTCGTTCGCTCCACACCATCGAGATTGCCAATTTCATCGAGTAGTTGGCTCAACTGCTCTAAACTCTGCGCTTCCACTATTGCTATCATGTCATATTCACCGCTGATCGCGTATAAAGCCGAAATATGTGCAAGCTGTTTAAGGGCGTTGTTCGTCTTAGCAGTTAGCTTTTGCTTTACCTTTATGGACACATGCGCTGACACTAGGTTATCCAAATAGTCCTGACCAAAATCAATTTTATAGCCCTGTATCACCCCGTTTTGCTCTAATTTTTGTAACCTTGATTGAACCGTTGTACGTGACATATCAAGTAACCTAGCAAGTTCTGAAATACTCGCCCTAGCATTGCTACGCAGTACAGAAATCAATCTTTCATCTTGTTTGCTTATCATTTTGATAAATTCCATCGTCATTATGACGAACATTCTACTCACTTTATCCAAAATTACACTGCAAATTTCCATCGCTTCACGCAATAATGACCGAATAAGAATATACACAAGACACAATGTGTAATTTAAGTTGAAGTAATTATTGAGGACGAAGTCATGCAAGTGAATCGCGAACTATTTGATGAAGTAATGGTACCTAACTATAACCCTTCGGCAGTTATTCCTGTTAAAGGCAAAGGTGCTCGTGTTTGGGATCAAAAAGGTGATGAGTATATCGACTTCGCTGGCGGTATTGCTGTTAACTGCCTTGGCCATAGTCACCCTGCACTAGTTAATGCACTTAAAGAACAAGGTGAAAAAATTTGGCACCTTTCAAACGTTATGACAAACGAGCCTGCACTGCGCCTAGCTAAAAAGCTAACCGATGCCACATTCGCAGACAAAGTGTACTTTGCGAATTCTGGCGCAGAGGCAAACGAAGCAGCACTTAAATTGGCACGCCGTTTCGCAATCGATAATTTCAATGAAGAAAAAACACAAATCATCGCGTTCAACAAAGGCTTCCACGGTCGTACATTCTTCACTGTAACGGTCGGCGGCCAAGAGGCTTATTCCGACGGCTTCGGCCCAAAGCCACAAGACATCATTCATATAGATTACAATGATTTAGAAGCATTTTCTAAAGTTATTTCTGATAAAACTTGTGCTGTTATGATGGAGCCTCTACAAGGTGAAGGTGGTATTATTTCGCCTGATATTGAGTTTGTTCAAGGCGTAAGAGAACTTTGCGATAAGCACAACGCACTGCTTATTTTTGATGAAGTTCAAACAGGAGTTGGGCGTACAGGTGATTTGTACGCTTACCAAGGCTTAAATGTCACTCCTGATATTTTAACAACAGCAAAGGCACTAGGCGGTGGTTTCCCAATTGGCGCGATGATCACAACAACAGTGATTGCTAAGCACCTAAAAATTGGCACGCACGGTTCAACATACGGTGGTAACGCACTGGCATGTGCAGTAGCAGAAGCGGCTTTCGACACAGTTAACACACCTGAAGTTTTAAATGGTGTTAAAGAGAAAGAACAGGTGTTCCGTGATGGACTTAATGCTATCAATGAAAAGTACAATATATTTAGTGAAGTACGTGGTAAAGGTCTATTACTTGGTGGCGTGCTCAAAGGTGACTACGAAGGTAAAGCTCGTGACTTTTTAGTGGCAAGTGCAAAACACGGCCTAATGGCTCTAGTGGCGGGTACGAATGTTGTTCGCTTCACGCCTTCTTTGGTTATCACTGAAGAAGAAATCAAAGCTGGCTTAGCTCGTTTCGAGCTTGCTGTGGCAGACGTTGTAAACGCTTAATAATTTTGGGCGGATTTCCGCCCTTGTTGATATTCTTATGCAAGTACTTAGACCTATCAGCAGTGAAGACTTCGCTGCATTAAAAACCATCGCGGTAGAATCAGGCCATGGATTTACTTCATTGCCTGTTGATGATGAACTTTTAAAGAACAAGATACAACGCTCTCAAGAAAGCTTTGCAAAGGTGCTTAACGCGCCGATGAATGAAGGCTACTTGTTTGTTCTTGAAGATTCACAAACAGGTGACATTTTAGGCACCACTGCGATAGAAGCGGCTGTCGGAATGCAGGTTCCGTTATACCACTACCATCAGGGAAAAACCGTCCATCATTCAAGTACATTAAACGTCTATAATACCGTTGATATACTGTCAATTTGTAATGATTATACGGGCAGCTCTGAAATCTGTACTCTTTTTTTAAGAGAGCAGTTTCGTCGCGGCTTAGCTGGTAGATTCTTGTCACGAGCTCGCTTTTTATTTATGGCTGAACACAACCAAAGGTTTAGTGATAAAGTTATTGCCGAAATGCGTGGTGTGAGCGATGAAAATGGGCATAGTCCTTTTTGGCAATGGCTTGAGGAGCACTTTTTTAGTATTGAGTTCCCACAAGCTGACCACCTAGTTGGCCTAGGTGACAAAGTCTTTATTTCTGAGCTGATGCCGAAATACCCTATTTATGCCAACTTACTTAGCCCCAAAGCACAAGCGGTTATTGGTCGCGTACATGAAAAAACCAAACCTGCATTAAAGCTATTGCAAAAAGAAGGCTTCGAACATAGGGGCTATATAGACTTATTCGATGCGGGACCAACGATCGAAGCAAGATTAGAAAACATCCGCACAGTTAGAGAAACTAAAGTCGGTACCCTAATAATTGCGGAGCAAGTACCTCATATAGAGGATACTTGGGCTTTATCAAATGGGCAGCTCACTGAGTTTCGAGCGACGTTCACAACAGAAGCTATGTGGGATGAAGCAACAAAAACATTTACGGTTAACCATGAAACAGCGCAGGCACTAAAGTTAAGTGCTGGCGACAAAATCAGTGGGTTCGTTTTATAACAATCAAATACGTCGTGCTTTGTCGTAACATTAACTCGCGGCCAAGCCGCTATTTTAAGGAATTGTCATTATGCACAACAATGTAGATAGCTTATTCAATAACTTATGGAGCAACTATTTAGAGGTCACTCCATCAGCGGTAAAAGTTCATGAGCTATTAGGTTCAACACAGCAAGATGATGTCATCAACGATCACATTGCATTGCGTACCTTTAACCACGAAAAAGTGGGGCTAGAAAAGCTTGCAGCACACTTCAAAGCTGTTGGTTACACAGAGTGTGGTGAGTACCACTTTGAAGCTAAGAAACTATACGCTAAACACTACGAGCATAGTGATCCGAGTAAGCCAAAAGTATTCATTTCTGAACTTTTACTTGAGAAATGCTCTGAAGAACTTCAGTCTATCGTAGCAACTATGATCGACAGCATCGATGAAAGTGCTGTAACAGCTGAGAACTTCTTATATTCTGGTACCCACTGGCAAGTGAGCAATGAAACATACAAAAAACTACTAGAAGAGAGTGAGTATGCCGCTTGGATGTCGGCTTGGGGTTATCGTGCAAATCACTTCACAGTTAGCATCAACTACTTAGCAAACTTTGAGACTATCGAAGCCGTTAACTCAGCACTTAAAGATGCAGGGTTTGCTCTAAACACATCAGGCGGTGAAATCAAAGGTTCTCCTGAAGTGTTATTAGAGCAATCTTCGACACTTGCGGATCACCAACCTGTTATGTTCTCTGATGGTGAATTTGAAATCCCTAGCTGCTTCTATGAATTTGCACTTCGTTATAACAAACCTGACGGTGAGCTATACACAGGCTTTGTAGCCGCATCAGCAGATAAGATCTTCGAAAGTACTAACGCTAGATAACTCTTCTTGCGTTAATATTAATTGAAGTAAAACTAACTTAAACACGCAAAGCAGCCATTTGCTGCTTTTTTCTTGCCCTAAATATACTGACCATGTAGATTGAAACGATAAGGACGAATGTTAATTTAACTCAAGTTGTTTATTCACCAAGGACAAAAGAGGCATACGTGTATACAACTATCACTCCACCAACCGCGCTCGCCCCTTACATTTTAAACTTTTGGCATACCACCGACACACTTTTGAATCAAGAACAAGCGATTCATAGTGATGGGTGCATTTCGATATTACTAGTGATATCCGGAGAGTCAGTTATCAATGGCGTCTCAATTCATGCTGGCGGTTTCCTCATAGGCCCTCAAACGACGTCTCACTTGTGGCACTTTAAAACAAGTACACTGAGTATGGTTGGCGCACGGCTTACTCCGCTGGGCGCAAAACACCTCACAAACATACCGCTGAAATATATAAAAAATCAATGTATCGAATTGCAAGAAGTTGTAAATTTTAGCACTTTAAGAACAAAAGTAATTACGCCTAAATTGGACCCTTTGCAAAGAGTCTATGCATTGTGCAGTTGGTTAGAAAACCACTTTAATAAAGCCAATTACCAGCTCCCTACTGCTTTTTCTTCCATTTTAATGCAGATAGATACCCAACCTAGGTCAATAAAGCTCGCAAATATGTATGACAAACTTGGCTTAAACAGCAGGCGTGTTGAAAGAGCGTTTATTGAGTCAATCGGGATCAGTGCTAAAGAATATGCAACATTGGTGGAAGTTTTTAACTCTAGAAACGTCATCAAGCATAACCCCAATAAACCACTCACGGATATTGCTTATGACTTGGAATATGTAGACCAGTCTCATTTCATTAGGCAATTTAAAAAGGTGATGCAAATTACACCAAAACAATACAGAGCGAGGCTAGCAAGGTGACTAACCAGATTGTTCCACCCCGTATACACAACGATCCCCTCTCAGTTGCAGGGATTGATACACACCCAGCAATCGACACCAAAAAAGTATACAAACAAGCTCTAAAATACTGGCAAAACGAATTACTCCATGTACAACAAGCTTATTTCCATCAAGGTCAACGCGCGGTAATCGTTTTTGAGGGTTGGGATGCAGCCGGAAAAGGAGGCGCAATTCGTCGCATTACCGAGCGGTTAGATCCTCGTGGCTATCAGGTATTTCCTATTAGTGCGCCAACCGAAGATGAGCAAGGTAAACACTACCTTTATCGGTTTTTTAATAAGCTGCCCAAGGCAGGTACATTGACAATATTTGATCGCTCTTACTATGGCAGAGTGTTGGTAGAAAGAGTCGAGGGGTTTGCCAGCGATTCGGCTTGGCAGCGTGCATATCGAGAAATAAATGAATTTGAGCAACTTTTGACTGACGATAACATTAAAGTCATAAAACTGTTTTTACATATTAGTAGTGACGAGCAACTCAAGAGGTTTTCAGAGCGTCTGAATAATCCTTATAAGCGTTGGAAGCTAACCCAAGAAGACATTAGAAATAGAAACAAGCGCAATGAGTACGAAGTGGCAATCAATGAGATGCTAGTAAAAACCCATACAACTCGAGCACCTTGGTCTGTTATTTTAGCCGACCATAAATGGTACGCACGTGTAGAGGTTATGAAATATCTAACACTCACGTTACGTGAGGGTATGGTGATTGAACCACCATCCATAGACCCCAAAGTTGTAGAATTAGCAGAGCAGCAATTAGGTATAAAACAAAAGAGGATGTAAGCATGAGTCGTGAAAAGTTATTAAGTACTTATTTTAACCGCCACGATGGCTGCGAGCCGTCACTGTCGTTAGGAAAGCATGTGAAAATGGCGTCGAGTCCTTTCCACTTTTTCCGAGGGGCTGCACCATTAATGTACCGAGATATCTTCGATGGACTTATCGCATTTCCTGACACCACTTACGATATACCGGTCACCACAATCATAGGCGACTGCCATACAAGTAATTTCGGATTTTTAAGTGAAGAAGGCTCTCACGGTGAAACTCTTGTTTTTTCACCCAATGACTTTGATGATGCATGCGTCGGCCATGCCACTTGGGACCTATTTCGTTACTTAGTTAGCATGGCACTAGCACAGCACGCAGGTCAACAACTACAAGAAACTACTGATGATTTGACCATGCGGCAAAAGCCTCTTGTACATGCTGAAGATGTTCGAGCCGCACAAAGCAGCTTTGTTCAACAATACATACTCACTTGCGAGGCCTCTTTACGTGGTGAAAATAACAGTCAAAGTGCCTTAACTAAATTCAAACAAGATCACATTCTGCATAAACGATGGCAAAAAGGCTTGCAGCGTTTGGTCGGAGGTTCCGCTTTTAATCTTAAAAGCAGTCTAGCCAAAAGTGTAGATTTGACGGCTTACCCGTTACGCTTTAAATCAGATCCTCTAAAATTTGAACCAATTCACAATGATATAAAAGCGAATTTGATATCTCAATTCAGGTCCTATGTAGATGATGACATCATTGACTGTGTCGAGAGGCTAGATGCAGGTACCGGCAGTAACAACCTAAAACGCTATTATTTATTGGTAGGCCCACGGACACAAGCACCAATAGAGCTTTATCACATTGTTGAAGTAAAACAGCAAACGATTGCAGCCCCTCTTCACTATTTCACCGAAATGAGCCCTGTAAACAGGTTAAACCCAGCCCACTTAACGGTTAACTGTCAACGAAAGATGCAGAGGAGGCCTGATCTCATTATCGATGATGCGCTCTGGCAAGGGGTACATTGGTTAGTAAGGTCTCGCCACCATGCCCGCGTAGGCATTGACCCAGAACACATTGTGCTGGGCAAGCGAGCGGCCCAAAAGCAAGGCTTCAGTCAATACGCACAGAGTTGCGCAGAAGTGCTTGGTTATGCCCACATGCGTGGCGACAGACGCTCTATGTCGTTCCAGCAAGCTTGCATAGAGACACTACCACCACTTTGCGACACGCTCATCGAATTAGCGAATAACTATGCCCAGCAGGTAAAGTCTGATTGGGCACTATTCAAATCACTCAGAAAGTAACGTTTTGGGAATATCGATTGTGGTGCCATCATCGGCTAATATGAGTTTTCCGCTGTAATTCGATTGGGCCTCGGCTTCTAAGTTATCTAAGAGTCCAGGCCCATGGTAGCGAACACTGAAGTGGGTCAAAACCAGAATAGGCACTGACATAGACTCTGCGAATTGAGCGATACGCTTTGCATCACTATGTCCCGTATGATGGCCCACCTTTTTCAGGTCACTGTGCGTAAATGTTGCCTCGTGCACCACTAAATCCACATCTACTATATGCGGCTTTAATAAACTAGGCTTTTCGTTGTCACCACAAACAATAACTTTGCGTGGCTGCCAACTTGGGAAAGCATACCTCTTAGAGTGAAGCACCTTACCGGCAAACTCTACATCGAGCCCTTTTTGAAGCTGATTGAAATGTGCACCCGTAGGTATGCAGTCATCAGTGAGCAAACTTATGCGCAACTTATTAGGGATCAGTTTTTCTGTTACTTTAAATCCAAAACTTGGGACGCGGTGCTTTAGCGCCAAAACTTCTACTGTACAAAAGTTAAATTCTAGCGCGCTTTTTACATGTTCAATTGCTATCATTTTTAAGTCAAAGGGCAACGTGACATCAGTAAGTGAAAATGTAGCGTTCAAATACGCAAGCACTTTTTCAGGCGCAATGATAAATACGGGCTCCTGCCTCCCAGACATCGCCATCGACGCAATAAGCCCAGGTAAGCCGTAACAATGATCCCCATGAATATGACTGATACAAATGACACTTAACTGATATAACGTGAGCTTAGAACTCAATATTTGATGTTGGGTACCCTCGCCACAATCGACTAATAGCCACTGCTTGCTCTTCTCAAATTTTACCGCCGTGGCAGACATATTGCGATAAATAGTGGGACTACCAGATGATGTCCCTAAAAATTCTAATTGCATAAATAGACTAGACAATGTGTATGTTATAACTCACAGTGAGTTTAATTTAACTCTTAACATAACTAAAGGATTACCAAATGGATGAGCGCACAGTTCAGTATCAAATTCTTGTCGTAGACATTCAAAAAAACTTCCAAAAGCACATAGATGAATACGAAAATGTGATTGAGGTCACACACAAGCTACTCACTGCGGCTCAACTATTAGATATACCCACGCTTGTGTTTGAACAATATCCAAAAGGGTTGGGTCATACAGATGAACGCCTAACTTCATTCCCATCTAACGTTATTGAAAAAACAACTTTTAGTGCATTCAAAACAAGTAATTTGGCGGTAAAAGATGATTGTAAACCTCCGAGCATCAAAGTAATCGTCGGATTAGAAACACATATATGTGTTTATCAAACTGCACAAGACTTGCTTAAACAAGGCCACACCGTCTACATTTTGGCTGATGGTGTATGTTCCAGAAACTTACAGCATAAAAACTGGGCGCTAGAACAACTTCGCTATGACGGTGCAAAGGTCATATGTTTAGAAGCATTTTTGTTTGAAGCACTTGCCGATGCTAAACATCCTCAGTTTAAACAAGTATCTAAATTGATCCAGTAAACTACCATTTAAGTATGAATCAATAGAACTGTAAAGAAATGGCTTTGTCATGAAAAATGAATTGAGCACGAATTTAGTGCTGAAAGTATACGAACATATAATACAGCACGGGCAAGAGTATGACATTGGTAAACAGCTCGACGGCGTTAACGCCTTTTCTGACCCTGATGGTTACACTATATACCTCAAAGGTAGTGGTGTATTGCTTCGTTTTGGCTTTCATAATACTTACCACTTCGAATATGACAAAGAGTCTCAAAAGCATGACTTTATGCGTAAGCTTCAACAAATAGCTGAGGCAGTCGATGCGTAATACAAAACGGCGCCCAAAGCGCGATAACAAAACATCCGAAGATTACATTTATCGGGTGCTTGCAGAACTGCAAAAACACCCAAAAAAATTAGTTACCTTGCATGATAACTGCGAGTTTTACCAACAACAGCAGTTTTTAAAAAAAGGGTTCCAACGTGCCATTGAACACATGCAATGGGTGCTTGCGATTGACAAAGATGTAAATCGCATTTGCACCCAAATAATGGCTGATGATTATATAGGTATACGACTCAGGAAGTACCCTTTGTTATTCAAAGGAATAATACAAAACAAAAATTGAGATAAGCCAATTAAACGACCAAAAAACAGACAAATCAAATCAACACTGTAATTAAGTTAGAAGTTCAGCTCAAAATTTTATCATGCCCATTAGAACTTAGAATGCGGCCTTAAATGGACTCATCAGAAAAAGATCAAAAATTATATTTAAATAAATTATTTACTCTTAAACTGTCGCATAATCCAGATAATTAATCTCCCCGGGTTTGCCAGAGACTCAAATTCTTGAGAAACTGGAACAATGAAAAAGTCAAATCGCTATACACCTGAATTTCGTGAAAGTGCAGTTAGGCTGGTTACCACGCAACAGCATGAGTACCCGTCTCTTTAGGCTGTGCTAGTATCGATTTCAGATAAACTGGGGTGTACGCTAGAAATATTATTGCATGGGTTAAAAAGTCTTAGACTCAGCCTTTTGATCCATCTTCTAACTCTCAATCCGCTGAGGAGCGCTTGGCTGAGTTAGAGCGCGAAAATAAAGAATTAAAACGAACAAATGACATTTTGAGGCAAGCTGCCGCTTTTTTCGCCCAAGCGGAACTCGACCCCAAACAGAAATAGCCGTGGCATTTATTGACGCTTACCGTGAGCATTTCGGTATCGAGTCAATGTGCAAGGAACTGCCTATTGTGTAACGAGGTGTCCATAATAGTGAGCAAGAATTTACAAACCCTTCTAAGTCTGAATAGTGATTCGAACGACAGAATGCCTCTAGTGCACAAATCACATAGGCACCTAACCGTTCTACTACTTTTCTAATTCGTAAAAAAAGTGGTGACCTATGGAGCTGCAAACCCAAAAACATAATCTCTGTAAAATGCAGTTGCTGAGTTTTAGAGCCGCTGTTATCAACACCTCTTTCTAGTTGGCATCTAATTACTTAGCAATATAATATTTCATAGACTTACTTACTCTAAAAATATACTAGTTCACTTTTCACTCTAAAAAGAGTTAGATCATGAGCATACTGTAGTATCACAGAGCCCTTTATCAGCATAACTTGTAACTTTATCTCATTTTCACTTTTAGTTAACTTTAATAAATGACCACTGAATGAAAAAGTGATAAGGTATGCCGCATTTTTTAGAACCGAGAAAAATTGCTATGTCGAATGCAGTAGAGACTAAAGCTAAGCAAGATCCCCAATCTCCTGAACAACAAGGTGGTTTGTTTAACCGCTTTTTAGCGACGGTTGAATTTTTAGGAAATATGCTTCCTCACCCTATTACTCTTTTTGCGATGTTCTGTATTGCAATCGTAATTTTCAGTGGTATCGCTGACTGGATGGGACTCAGTGCAATTGACCCACGCCCAGAAGGCGCGAAAGGTCGAGATGCAGATGGTGTTATCGAAGTTGTTAGCTTATTAAGCGCAGAAGGCCTCCAGAAAATTGTTACTGGCTTGGTAACTAATTTCACTGGATTTGCACCGCTTGGTACTGTGCTTGTTGCATTGTTAGGTGTAAGTGTTGCTGAGCATTCTGGTATGTTGTCTGCGGCAATGCGTGGCATGGTGATGGGTGCTTCTAAACGTCTTGTTACCTTCATGGTTGTGTTTGCAGCCATCCTTTCAAACACGGCATCTGAGTTAGGTTATGTTGTGTTGATCCCGCTTGCTGCAATGATTTTCCATAGTCTTGGAAGACACCCTCTAGCAGGTTTAGCCGCAGCATTTGCTGGTGTATCTGGTGGTTACAGTGCGAACCTATTACTAGGAACTATTGACCCACTTCTTGCTGGTATTACGACGCCTGCTGCACAAATGATTGACCCGACTTATCAGGTTGGTCCAGAGGCAAACTGGTATTTCATGATGATCTCAGTATTCTTGATTGCTATTGTAGGTACATTGGTCACTGAAAAGATTGTCGAGCCAAGACTTGGAAAATACGATCCAAATGAAGCCAGTATCGACCTTTCTGAAAACAACATTGAACACCTAACAGAGAAAGAAAAGTCAGGTTTGAAATGGGCCGGCGTTTCCTTACTTGTTGTTTCTGTATTACTTGCCTTAACAATCGTACCAGAAGACGGTATTTTACGTCACCCAGAAACAGGCGCTGTAGCAGGTTCTCCTTTCTTAAAAGGCATCGTTGTATTTATCTTCGTAACTTTCGCCATTCCAGGCTTTGTCTATGGCCGCGTTGTAGGCACCATGAAAAATGACCGTGATGTTATTGATGCGATGAGTAAAAGCATGAGCTCCATGGGTATGTACATTGTATTGGTATTCTTTGCAGCCCAATTCGTAGCATTTTTCAAGTGGACAAACTTGGGAACTATTTTGGCAATTAATGGTGCAGCACTGTTACAAGCATTAAACCTAACAGGACCCGAGGTCTTTGTACTGTTTATCCTTATGTGTGCGCTAGTTAACTTGAGCCTTGGCTCATCATCAGCGCAATGGGCCGTAACTGCGCCAATCTTTGTTCCGATGTTAATGCTTGTGGGCTATGCACCTGAAACGATACAAGCTGCTTATCGTATTGGTGATTCTGTTACAAACCTAATCACACCAATGATGAGTTACTTCGGCTTGATATTGGCAGTTGCCACCAAGTATAAAAAAGACATGGGTATCGGTACCCTAGTTGCGACAATGCTACCGTACAGTATGTTCTTCTTTGTTGGTTGGGTAGCACTCTTCTACATTTGGGTGTTTGGTTCCCCCTGTGTCAGGATAGTT
>NZ_AUXT01000148.1 GCF_001625595.1 Pseudoalteromonas luteoviolacea NCIMB 1942 | reverse complement strand
ACTTGGAACTTGAATTCGGGATTGAATAAGGGATTTCTTTGAAAAAAAGTATTTTATCTGCACTAGCATTAGGTGCACTCAGTTTCCAAGCATACTCTGCAACCATTGACGGTTATCCACTTAAGAAGTATTCATTTTTTGAGGAAGAGATTGATGTCGATTTATGGGACAACTACAGAACAATTATTTACAGCGCGGATTCGGATAGATTCCAAATCGTCGACTTAGATGTGAGAACGCCACACTTTATCCAGTTAGCTGGAGATCCAAGCAAAATTACCGGTATGTGTAGTATTGAACATGATAAAGATTGGGCGTCTTATATCAATGGATGTAGGGTTTTGGGGGGCGTGGATGCTGACATTATTACTTCAAAAGATAACAAGTTTGATAAGCCTGTTTATTTTATTGCTGGCGCCGATATCGCATTTGGCTCTCAGAACCTAGGCAGCGGGCAAGATAAACTGACTAGATACTGGAATAATAAGACACTCTCTCCAATTTTTAAGCGCTTACTAGACAACGGCAAAGATATTGTTGTCTTAGCTCCTCTTGATGGTGACTATCTCATTACCTCTAAGTTATTTGAATATATAAAAGATAATTTTCAACAAGGCGATTATCATTCCAGTGTCATAGGGTTTAGTTATGGAGGCTTAATCGGTAAGCAGATGATTAGTCATCTAGAAGAGCAAGGGGTAGTACACAATATTTATAATTATATTTCTTTCGATGCACCGCACAAAGGGGCGAATGTACCTCACTCATTAACTATCAACTTTAAACGCGTTCAGGATAGACTATCAGATATTCTGGGTTGTCAGTGGATTAGCTTTTGTAGGGATGGTGAATCTCATATTTCTCGACTTTTGGAACAATTAACTGCTGGTGTTGCTGCAAAGTTATTGGTTACTGGTAATCAAGCAGACACGTACCTTGAACAAACGACTTACCCTTCATCGACTCGTAATGTGGCGTTTTCCAATGGTAGCTACACGGGTAATTCTATGAATATCCCAGCAGGTACAGAGTTAATAGAATTTAAGGTTGATTATGAAACTTGGGGGGATACGCAATACTCTGTAAGATCAATGAATATCTACCAAGATTATAAAGTGCCGCATTACTATACAACGCATGTTTTTGACAATGCGCCAGGCTCTTACGCTATGTCAGGTATTGAGCTTGATTATGAGTTTCGAAAGGAAGCGAGTAGTAATAGCGCTTTCTCAATTATAAAAAGTAACTTAAGAGAGAAAAACCTAACGCCTACTTTTATTCCGACAGTGAGTGCTTTAGATATGAACACATCAGAGTTAGACAGGGGCTTTGACATATCAAATGCCAATACGCCTTTTGACAAGGTATACGCTGTCAATGGCAAAAATTTAAGGCATGATGACTTTTCTTACCATGCAGACTCTCTGCATTATGAAATCAATAGAAAAGAATCTCATACAGCTGCCTTAATTGCAGTGTTGTTTCTTATGTAAAACAGAGATACTTTATTGAGTCAATGAAAGGCTCAATAAAGCTTTAACATGCGTTCAATTTAAAAGAGCCAAGTCATTGGTAAGTCTTGGTCAACTGACAGTCTTTTACCCTCGCCCGATTGCAAGTACATTCTAAATACTTAACCTTATACAAGTCATCGTTTTCAGGTGCCCAAACGTGAGTTTGTGTTATCTTCGAACAAATTTACTTGGGTACTATTTACTTTGCTCTCCAAGCTTCTAAAATTGGCCCATTTACAGATAAAAATACGAGTATCATGGCTGACGCAAACTCTCGAAGTATCACAACAAACCAGACTGGGCTGCATGAAAAGCTGGATGAAATCGTCCAAAAACATCTCAATGCAGAGTTCAAAAAGCCTATTGCTGAGCATACATTAAACGCATTTAATGAAGTAAATGAAAAGGTACAAGCTTTTGCAGGTCCAATTATTTTGGACTCATGTTGTGGCGTAGGTGAGAGCACAGCAAATCTCGCAAAAAAGCACCCTGAAGCGCTTGTCATCGGTATCGATAAATCTTCTCATAGGCTCGATAAGCATGATGTAGAATACAAGCAAGGCGAACACGGACAGTATATTTTAGTGCAAGCTGATTTGAATGATTTTTGGCGTTTGGCTTGTGAAGCTAAGTGGCAGCCTACACATCACTATTTGTTCTACCCAAACCCTTGGCCAAAGTCTAAACATATTCAACGCAGGTGGCACGGAGCTGCTGTATTTCCATTTATCGTCAAGCTAGGCGGTTGCCTAGAGGTGCGTAGTAATTGGGATATTTATGTAAAAGAGTTCTCGCGAGCACTACATTTGGCAGGTATTCATACACAAGTAGAGACTTATCATAGTGACGATGCGATTACGCCTTTTGAAAGAAAGTATTGGGCCAGTGGTCAGTCGAGTACGCGCCTCATCGTAGATATCAAGCCGTCATAAAATAGGCACCTTAGGTGCCTATTTTAGTTATGAAAGGCCGCAGCTTCTTGTTGCTCTTTTATATGCGGTGCAGCAGCGCCAATATAGGTGCCTTCAAACATAGTGATATGAGTTTCTTTGAGCTGTTGTAGCTGCGCTTTATTGGTGATCCCGGATACAATTAACGAAATTTCACTATTCTTACACTGCTCCCCAATATGTTTAACTAGCCCTTTTACTTGTTGGTTGTCAGCTAATTGCTCAATTAAAGTTTCTTCTAACTTTACCGCATTGATAGACATTTTCAGCATACGGCTGATAGTAAGTAAGCCACTGTTTCGTGAGTTGACTAATATATTGACACCTTTACTGCGCAAAATACTAATAATTGCCGACATATCGTTGAACTGGCTGATGAGCGCCTGCTCATCTAGTTCAAAAGTGATCAGGCTGGGCTGTGGGTAGCGGTTTATAGCTTGGCTAATATATTCCATCATTTGTGGGTCGCTCAAGTCCTGAGGAGTGAGGGCAAGGCTCCAAGCAACATTGGTTTTTCTGAATTGAGTAACGCACAACTCAAGCATCTGTCGTGTTAGCTGAGAGTTTAAGCGTGAGTGTTTTATTACCTCTCCAAACGCTTGGGACTTGAGTATGACACCTTGCTCGGTCAGTACCCGCGGTGTGCAGTGGTATTGCACAATTTTACCGTCTTGAATACGAGCTCGAGGCGTAAAATATGGAATGATGCGATGTTGATCAAAGGCACTTTGAACTGTTTTTGCAATTGCTAGGTTGGATTCTTGTAGTAACTTTGTTTTTTGCGTTTGCTGACCATAGATATAAGTTGTTTGGTGCAGTTGTTGTGCTTGTCTACAAGCGATAAACGCGTTTTCTAGAAGCAGGTTTTTATTGCCTTTGGCTATGCCTGCTTTGATTTGTATATATAAAAGAGGGTCTTCCAAAATAGAGCGTGAAAAAGGAAATTCTGATATCAAATTGTTTAAGTAGTGCTCTCCATTTGGTGTATCGCACATTAAAACAAGCTTGGATGTGGCAAGTCGATAAACTTTAAATGGTTTGGTAAAACCCTGAAAATGGTTCATCACGTTTTGAATGACCTTATCGCCGACGGCGGCACCATAGAAGCTAATAATCTCCTCAAGTTCGCAAATTGAAATGATAGCAAGGCTCAAATGTTGGCGTTTTGAACGCTGTAAATCTTGCTCTAAAGCGAGGCGATTGGCAAAACCTGTTCTTGCATCTGTAGTTAACGTGCGTCGGTAGACCAACAAGTACATTCCAGCCACTAACAGTGCTATACAAAAGAAAAAACTAGCAGAGAGCGCTGCTTGGGTCACATTGTCTTGAAGTTGTTCTTCTATATGAGAAATGGTGATATCAGCCCCCGTCAGGTAAATTTGTCCTTGTGGCGTGATATGTGGCACAAATATCGTCTTAAAGTGCCCCCATTTATCCTGTGATATTTCAAAAACTTCTTTTGTTGAGCGAAACGCTCCTTTATTTATTGTTGTTGCTTCGGGGTAGATATCTCTAAATTGCGTGACATCACCATTGGTGATGTCATCAACGGTGTAACTAGAGGCTGTAAAGCGCACGTGTGGAGAGTCATATACCATTGTATAAACGTACTCGACCCCCACAGCTCGTGCCAGTTTGGTAAGCTGTTCGCTAACCTGTTTAAATTCAGCTAGGCTTACCTCATTAAGGTCATCGTGATATTGTGCACCGACAAATAAGTTGGCACTTTGTGCAGCAGTACGCAGCCTCTTATCGATATCTTCCATGATCACGGTTTTTGTATTGTGGTAGGTGTAGTAAACGTAGCCTGCCAGAGATACTACGAAGGTGAGAAAACCCACTAAGACCCATGTGAAAGATAGGGTACGATGAGCAAAGTTCCATTTATTCATTGCAATTCCGGTTGCCTGAGCATTAACAATATTGCAAATTTTATAGCCTTGGAGGGTATTTTACAAAGTATTTCATAAAATGTCGGGACTTTATGTTCTTAAAAAGCGCTATTTTGTTTATTTATACGGAAAATAGCCATTAAGGTTACTTTTTTACGTCGCATTTGCAGACATTTCTGCAACTTTAAAGTAGAGTTAGTCATTTCGTAATAAATTAGCAAGGTAGATGTGCCTATCAGACGCAGCCTCGAGGCGCACACATCTACTTACTCTTTTGTGATTGGGAATTAGAATGGGTCCAAAGCGTTGTGCAGTCGCTTCTGAAGAAAGCTTAATGCGAATCTTTACCGTACCAGAAGCGCCAGGCTCTACACTCAGTAAAATAGAACAAGAAATCTCACATAACCTTGCTGGGTTTTTGAATGAGAACATTGCTGCTGTTGAGAAGCCTTTACACGAGATAGAGAAAGATTTTCAAACTGCTGCTATCTCTGAAGAGCCGACTTTTGTATCGGATTATGCTCAAGATATCATGGAGCAATTAGTTGCGCACTCGGTACATACCGCGTCTCCCAGCTTTATTGGTCACATGACTTCTGCATTGCCACACTTTTTACTGCCTTTGTCAAAGTTAATGGTGGGGTTAAACCAAAACCTCGTAAAAATTGAAACTTCTAAAGCTTTCACTCCGCTTGAGAGGCAGGTGCTCGGAATGATGCATCACTTGACCTATGGCCAAAGTGATGAGTTTTATCAAAAGTGGATGCACAGTGCTAAAAATGCACTTGGTGCGTTTTGCTCCGGTGGCACCATTGCTAACATTACAGCTTTGTGGATCGCCAGAAACCGTTTATTAAAACCCGATGGTGATTTTAAAGGTATATCCTCTCAAGGTATGTTCGCCGCTATGATGCATTATGGCTACAAAGGGTTAGCCGTATTGGTATCTGAACGTGGGCACTATTCATTAGGAAAAGCTGCTGATGTTTTAGGGATTGGACGTGAAAACTTCATAGCCATTCGTACCAATAAAGACAATAAAGTCGACATGCTTGCGATGCGTGAAAAAGCACGTGAACTAGAAGCGCAAGGGATTAAAGTGATGGCCATCGTAGGGGTAGCCGGCACAACGGAAACAGGTAGTATCGATCCACTCAATGAAATGGCGCAATTATGTGAAGAGCTGAATTGTCACTTCCATGTGGATGCTGCTTGGGGTGGGGCAACTTTACTGTCCAATACTTATAGACACCTTTTATCTGGGATTGAAAAGGCGGACTCAGTCACGATTGATGCTCATAAGCAGATGTACGTGCCGATGGGGGCTGGTATCGTATTATTTAAAGATCCTGCTGCTACAGATGTGATTGAGCACCATGCCGAATATATTCTACGTAAAGGTTCAAAAGACTTGGGTAGCCACACGCTAGAAGGGAGTCGTCCAGGAATGGCAATGCTGGTACATGCCTGTTTACAAGTCATTGGCCGTAAAGGGTATGAAATGCTGATAGATCACAGCATTGAAAAAGCGCACTACTTTGCAAAGCTAATTTCAGAGCAAGATGACTTTGAACTTATTTCTCATCCTGAACTGTGTTTGCTAACTTATCGCTATGTACCGAAAGCAATTAGAACAGCACTTGCGCAGGCTAATGAACAAGAAAAGTTAGATATATATGCTGCGTTAAATCGCCTGACCGCAAGTATGCAAAAAAGACAGCGTGAAACGGGGCGCTCTTTCGTATCTAGGACCCGATTGACACCAGAGCAATATGAAGGGCAACCAACGGTGGTATTTAGGGTTGTGTTAGCTAACCCATTAACTTCATATCAAATGCTGGCAGAGATATTGGAGGAGCAACGAGAAATGGCGCAGCATGACCCCATTATGAAAAAGTATCTAAGCAAATATCTATAAGTCTAAAAAAGGAGTACTTCACTCCTTTTTTAATGCTATTTTATAAATGATTTGTGGCTTTAACGACTTCTTTTTAAACACTACTTCGTTACTATTTTCCCCTTTTAAGTGTTTTTTCAATTCATAAATCAACTACCTAGTTTTGATATGCATACAATTTAATTACCACTATCTATAGCAAAGGTTGACCTGTGGTAATTATTCTAGGAATAAGTTCCTCTAATAGGATAAAAATGGTGATTTTTTATCTTATCGGCGTATTATTATTCAAAGCAGTAGCTTAGTTGTTATATCCAAGTATGGAAAGAGTCGAGTGGGTGAAGTAGAGCGAAGCCGCGCTCAACACCGACTGTAGCTGGTAAGTTATGATCTAACTTGGAAACAAGTGCAATACTTGACGTATTTGGGTGAGAAAATTGGCTGTAGACAGTAGAGAAAATGATGGTTTGTCTAACCATAGACATAATGAATTAACGCATGTAACGCAGAGGCTTCGACGGGTATTATCCAAAGAAGTTGACGTGTCCGTTGGTCACCAACAGTTTCTTGCTGATATTATTTTAGAAGGTAAAGCTTTATTAGATGTTAGCCGTGTTTCTGTATGGCTGTTTGATGATGCAACAAACCCTACTAGGTTAATAAATTATGCAAATACCGATTGGGACGGTTTAGTTTCAGGACCACTCCCTGAACTTCAAATTACTGACTATCCAACCTATTTCCGTACTATTGTAAGTGGTGAGACCATTTCTGCAAGAGATGCGTTAACCGAATCACGTACAAGCGAATTCACTGAAGGTTATTTAAAGCCGCAACAAATCGCGGCGTTACTTGATACAGCAATTTTCCAAAATGGCTTAGCAATTGGTGTAGTATGTTGTGAAGGTTGTTTTGAACCACGTGATTGGCTCTCTTGGGAGGTTGTAGCAGCGGAGCTTATTGCAGATTGTTGTAGCCGTCGTTTGTTGGTTCATGAGCTGTGGCAAATGCAACAGCAACTAACCGAAATGGCTTTTCAAGACGTATTAACGGGCTTGAAGAATCGCCGTTATTTAATGGATTACGCCAAAAGTGAAATGAGCCGTCATCAACGAGCGGATAGACCATTAAGCTTGTTAATGATCGATTTAGATAGATTTAAAGGGATCAATGATAAATATGGCCACGATGGTGGTGATGAAGTGCTTAAGCGCTTTTCAAACTGTTGTACTAACCTTGTGCGAGCGGAAGATTGTGTGTGTAGGTTAGGTGGTGAAGAGTTTATTATTTTACTCCCCGAAACGGAAGTGACATTGGCAATGAATGTTGCGCAGCGCCTGAAAGAAGAAGCGGCTGCGCTTAAAGTACCTTACGAAGGGCAAGACATCACCTTTACAGTGAGTATTGGTGTTGCAGATGTCAATTTAAATATGCCGTTTAGCAAGTCGCTCAAAGCTGCTGATCAAGCAGTTTATCAAGCTAAGGCTGCCGGTCGAGACCAAATTAAGTTGGCGTTGTAACTTCTTTTATCTAGAGTGATTCAAAATGGCTTTCAGCTTAGCGGGCTTAAGCGGCTTAGTTAAATAGTGTATGTGATTATCTTTGGTTTCAGCTTTGAGAGATTGATCTCGTACGGCTGTGATCAATACCGCTGAGATGTCGCTTTGCCATATTTCTCGCAATGTTTTAATTAAGGTAATGCCGTCACAGTGCGAGTCTAGTTGATAGTCAACAAGCAGCAAATCAGGGGCTTTATTGTCCTTTGCATATTGAATCGTTGCATCTACTTGGCTAAACAACTCATGCTGTAATTGCCACTTATTTAATAGACTAGACATGGCCGATAAGTTATTAGGGTCATCATCAATGGCTATAATTTTAAGTTTACGTTTGCTGTCAGTATGATTCACTTTGGTTGGTGCAACAATTTGGCTGTGATCACCCAGCGGCACGTCAATGCAAAAGCGGCTACCCTTTTTAGGAATTGATTTCATAGTCAGTGGAATACTCATTAAATCGCACAACCGCTTAACCACGCCAAGCCCTAAACCGACTCCTCTATTATCACCCGCCTCAATGCGGTAAAAGTCATTAAAGATTTTTTGTTGCTCGTGAACGGTGATCCCCGGTCCGGTATCCCATACTTCAATGCGTAAACTGTGAGCGCGTTTTCTACAGGCAATTAATACGCTGCCATAATCGGTGTATTTCACCGCATTCGAGACCAGGTTTTGCACTACTCGGCGCAGGTAAGTGATGTCGCTATGTACTGTGAACGCACAGTTTCTCACTCTGAGTTTTAAGCCTTTCTCTTGGCAGATGATTGCGTATTCATTTTCAAGTGGTGCCAGAATATCGCTGATTTTAAAATGGCGAGGAGTAGGCTTCATTGCCCCTTGTTCTAATTTAGCAATATCTAACAATGATGACATTAAATGGACGGTGGAGTCTAAACTATCGCCAAGCTTGTGTAGATTGCTTTGTTCGGTTTCTGGTAAATTCTTTTCTTCGATTGCGCCGAGATAAAGTCTTGCAGCATTCAGCGGCTGTAAAATATCATGGCTGGCGAGTGCCAAAAATCGTGTTTTACTTTCATTGGCTCGCTCCGCTTCTTTTTTGGCCGCGACTAGGTCCTGCTCGATTTGTTCTCTGGTTGCTATCTGAGCTTTAAGATCCTGATTTATTGCTCTGATCTCTAGCATTCTGGCCTCAATACGATTCTCTAAGTCCATGTTAATTTCTTCCAATGCATTTTGTGTAGCCATATGCATCGTGATATCCGAAAAACTCGTGACAAACCCACCGCCAGGTAGGGGGTTTCCTGTCATTTCAAATACCTGCCCATTTTCCCTATGACGAATATAGTGGTGTGGTGTCCCGTTTTTGAGGTGCTGCACGCGCTTCTCTACTAACTTTTCAAGCGTACCTGGGCCACATTCACCACGCTGCGCGTTGTAGCGGATGATTTCTTCAATGTCTTGACCAACTTGCAAGTAGCCCTTGGGATATTCAAACATTTCATGATATCGCTTGTTCCAAGCGACAAGTTTTAAGTCTTTGTCGACTACAGAAATTCCGTGACTCAAGTTTTCTAAAGAGGTGAACAAAAGGTTTTGGTTGAATTGTAATGCTTGGGTTGTTTCATCAAAAAAAGTAACGACCTCTTCGAATGCCATTTGCTTTCCCGATGATACCGCATGAATTAATGCCTGTGCGGAGGATGCGCCTAGTACACCTGTAAGTGCCCGTTCACAAAAATTAATAAAATCGGCAGTGGGAGAGGCGTTATTGTCATCAATGTCTTCATTGAGCGCATAGTGCCCGAGCAGCTGTTGACTGCGTTGGATACCAAGGAAGGTCTGTAGCAAGACTTTAAAATCATAAACCGTCGCTTTTACTTCTTTATTGAGCTTTTTCGCAAGAGCAGCCTGCTCCTTTGGTTTGACGAACGCTGTGGCCTGTAACTTATCAATTAAACGCTCGTATGCTCCCAGTGAAAAGCTGATGTAACAGCTTATGTTTGCCAGAAGCGCCAATAAGGTACCGCGTGTCACAATCGATTGCTGAGTCTGATAATCTAGCAGCTCAGGTGTAGTGATGATTGGCTGTAGTAAAAACAACGCCCAACAAATGAGCCCCGCGGTTAGTCCAGCATACACACCATAAGCATGGCCTTTTCGCCAGTACAGGCCGCCAACTATCGCTGGAAGCAATTGAGTTACCAAGGAGAAAGCGACTAAGCCCATACTCGCCAGTGCGGTACCGTGTCCCGCCCATTGTTGGTACAAGTAGGCTAGCAGTAGAATTGCCGCGATAATAAAACGTCGCACTAACAGTATTTGTGATTTGTAATTGTTGGTTATTAAG
This sequence comes from Pseudoalteromonas luteoviolacea NCIMB 1942, assembly GCF_001625595.1. Classification (GTDB taxonomy): domain Bacteria; phylum Pseudomonadota; class Gammaproteobacteria; order Enterobacterales; family Alteromonadaceae; genus Pseudoalteromonas; species Pseudoalteromonas luteoviolacea_A. The sequence continues at coordinate 21,567 of NZ_AUXT01000148.1, read as the reverse complement.
CTCTTTTTGAAGCGCCTTTTCAGTAGTAATGGCAAAACAATATCGTTGGACAACATGGTACTGAGTGTAAGTGTAGCGACAACTATCATGGCTGTAGCAGCTGATAAGCCACCGATAAAGACAAAGGTTGAAATCACGGGATATTCGAGATTTAGCGGCAAAGCAAGGACAAAGCTGTCTGCTGCAATTTGTTGACCTATTTGAGGGTGAATAGCGGCACTGGCAATTGGGATGATCATCAGTGCAATCAGCATTAAATAAAGTGGGAAAGCCCACCTTGCTGTATTTAAGTGAGTGCTATTTTGGTTGTCGACGACAGTAACGTGGAATTGTCTGGGCAAACAGATAATGGCCGCGGCGGCCATCAAAGTTTGACCGATAAAGTTGAAGTCAGAAAAGTCGAATCCTTGCCAATGTGACCAGATTACTTCTGTACTTGGCTGTGATAATAATGCTTGCAAAGATATATAAGCAACGGCAACTAAGGCCAATAACTTGATTAATGACTCAAAAGCCACGGCTAGCATTAACCCAGATCTATATTCGGTTACATCTACTTTTCTAGCGCCAAAGAAAATGGCGAATAACGCCATCATTAGCGTCCCAGTGAGTGCCAAAGTCGAACCCGAGATATCATCATTGTTACGCAGCAATTCGAAACTATTGGCTAGTGCTTTTAATTGTAGGGCGATGTAAGGGATTGTTGCTAATAAGGCAATTAATGTCACCATAATAGCTGTGGTTTGGCGCTTACCATAACGGGCGCTAATAAAGTCAGAGATAGTAGTGATGTTTTGTTTTTTACTAACGAGGATCAACTTACGTAAAAAGCCATGACCGAATATAAACAGCAGTGCTGGACCTAATAAAATGGGAAAGAAATGCCAACTGCTGGCAGCGGCAGTGCCGACTGAGCCATAGTAAGTCCAAGAAGTACAATAAATCCCCAGTGCTAGTGCGTAGACAAATGGGTGATGACTGATTTTTTGCGCCAAAGGAGTGTGTTTATCGCCCCAGTTTGCGAGCCAAAATAGCAATCCAATATAGCTTAGAGCAACGAATATGAGGGCGGCAGTCATCTTATATCCTAATCGATGTTTTTGATTACATTATTAAATCTGTCACGTTGACGCAGGTTAATCATATCTGGCTTAGTTTCGATAAGCCAGTTAACTCGAAGTGAGAATATAATAAACTGATTTATAAGCACTATTATCAGTTTGTTGTGCTATTTAGACTAATGTCTTATACCGTATGGATTGTTAACTAAGTGCGTAATTAACCATGTTGATTTTTTTAACTTGTTGATTTTATTATCTATTAAAGTTATTCAAGTTCGCAGGTTTGTCAGTTTACGTAAACGTAAACATGTGCTTACGACTAAGGTCTCAATTCAATAATTCAAAGCCGTTGCTACAGTCAAAAGGTCAATTAATACCAACACATTCGATTCGAATGAGTTAAAGGGGGAGTCAATAATGGCCTTTAAAAGTGAAGAACAAGCAAAAGCATATTGGTCAGAAAATCTAGCCTTGATGTTTAAATTGCTGACAGTTTGGTTTGTAGTGTCATTTGGTTTTGGCATTTTACTGGTAGATATTTTAAACGAAATACGTTTTTTTGGATTTAAGTTGGGCTTTTGGTTTTCCCAACAAGGTGCAATTTACACGTTTGTTGCTTTGATTTTTGTCTACGTATCAAAAATGGATGCGCTTGATAAAAAATATGGCGTAGATGAATAAGGAGCGACATGATGGATGTTCAATCGTTTACATTTTTAATCGTAGGGTTGAGTTTTGCCCTTTATATCGGCATCGCAATTTGGGCGCGTGCAGGTTCAACTAATGAATTCTATGTTGCAGGTGGCGGTGTTCCGCCACTTGCCAATGGTATGGCAACCGCAGCTGATTGGATGAGTGCTGCATCTTTTATTTCGATGGCGGGGATTATTTCATTTGCTGGTTACGATGGTGGTGTTTACCTGTTGGGGTGGACTGGTGGTTACGTGCTACTCGCTTTGTGCTTAGCACCGTACCTTCGTAAATTTGGTAAGTTTACCGTACCAGATTTTATCGGCGATCGTTACTATTCTCAGGTTGCTCGCGTTGTGGCTATTCTGTGCGCAATTTTCATCTGCTTTACTTATATTGCTGGTCAAATGCGTGGTGTTGGCGTGGTATTTTCACGCTTCTTGGAAGTAGACATCGAAACCGGTGTATACATTGGTATGGTGATTGTATTCTTCTATGCTGTACTTGGTGGAATGAAAGGGATTACATATACCCAAGTAGCACAGTATTGTGTGTTGGTATTTGCTTATCTCGTACCTGCTATTTTTATCTCTATGATGATGACTGGCCATTTGCTGCCGCAAACTGGGTTTGGCGCAACACTGGCTGATGGCTCGGGAACGTACGTGCTCGACAAGCTCGATGGCCTCAGTGCCGAACTTGGATTTGCCCAATACACAGAGGGCTCCAAAAGTATGATCGATGTGTTCGCTATCACCGCTGCATTGATGGTCGGTACAGCGGGTCTGCCTCATGTGATTGTACGTTTCTTTACTGTTCCAAAAGTGAAAGATACTCGTATTTCAGCGGCTTGGACATTGGTGTTTATCGCCATTGTATATACGACAGCTCCAGCAGTTGCGTCTTTCGCACGGGTAAATATGATAGATACAATCAATGGCAAAGACGGTAGCGGAACCGCGTATACTGAAGCGCCTCAATGGGTGAAAAATTGGGAGAGAACAGGGCTAATTACCTTCAACGATAAAAATGGCGATGGCAAAATGTTTTACTCTGCCGGTAAAGTTGATGACCCAGCGAGTGCCAACGAAGTGAAGATTGACCGTGACATTATGGTATTAGCAAACCCAGAAATTGCGGATTTACCTGCATGGGTTATCGCATTGGTTGCTGCTGGTGGCATTGCGGCGGCGTTATCAACAACGGCCGGGTTACTGCTGGTAATTTCTACCTCCATTTCTCATGATCTGCTTAAACGTACACTCAAACCTGACATCAGTGATAAACAAGAGCTAATGGCTGCGAGGTTAGCGGCGATGGTAGCGATTGGTATCTCTGCCTACTTTGGTATAAATCCTCCCGGGTTTGTCGCATCAGTAGTCGCCTTTGCGTTTGGTTTGGCTGCGGCAAGCTTCTTTCCTGCGATTATTATGGGGATCTTCTCCAAACGCATGAATAAGGAAGGCGCGATATCAGGTATGATTTCAGGTATCGGCTTTACGGCGGCGTACATTATTTACTTCAAGTTTATCAGCCCTGAGCTTAATGGGCCTGCTAACTGGTTGTTTGGTATTTCGCCTGAAGGCATTGGTATTGTTGGTATGGTCGTTAACTTTGTTGTGGCGGCAGTGGTGATGAAGTTAACCGCTGAAACACCAGAAGAAGTGAAGCGTATGGTTGATGGGATCCGTAATCCTAAAGGGTCTAGCGCAGCTCACGCACATTAATACTCAAACGACAATAAATAGCCCAGTTTTATAGCTGGGCTATTGTGCTTTAAGGCGATGGAAAAATGACCGAAACAGGAATGACCGCAGAACTTCAAGATGTTTTGAGCTTTGTTTCAAAGCAGTCGCCCTTTAATGAGTTACCCAGTGCCTGCGCGCACTATTTTGTAAATCATACGGAAGTAGTATATCTCACCGTGCATAATCAAAGTGATGCGTTGCAGGGTGAAGAAAGGTACTTGTATCTTGTAAGGACAGGTATTTTTGATTTAGTGGATGCGTCTAAAGAGGTGGTGACACGTCTATCTAAAGGCGACTATTTTGGCTATCCCTCTCTACTTACCGGAGAGGAAATTCAAAACCGACTTGAAGTACAAAGTCCCGGTCTCATACTCATGCTGCCCCAAGCTGGCTTCGATTTTTTAAGACATGAATACAAAGTACTTGAACAACACTTTGTAAGGGCGCATAAAAAGCGTTTGCTATCCAGCCATTATCAAGAACGTAGTAAAGGATGGTCAGAGCGAAAAATCTCAAAGTTGATGACTAAATCGGCTGTTGTAATAGAGCCCTTGGCTACGATTGTAGAAGCCGCAAAAGTCATGCAAGTTGAAGGTGTATCATCTGTGATGGTCACAGAAGATGGGCGCTTAAAGGGGGTTGTGACGGATAGAGATCTGCGCAATCGGGTATTAGCTAGTGGGCTTGACCCTTTGATGCCTGTGTCATCCATCATGACGCCGGAGCCGAAGTTCATTTTTGAAAACAATCGAGTGTTTTCTGCTCTACATCTAATGTTAAAACACAATATTCATCACCTCCCAGTATTGAATGAGGCACGAATACCGCTGGGAATGGTAACCAGTACAGATCTGCTGAGACTGCAAAATAGCGACCCAGTGCAGTTAATCGGTCAATTATATAAGGCGAGTAGCACTCAAGAGTTAAAGCTTTTAGCTAAAGAAATACCGGTGCTTCTGCGCAGCTTTTCAAATACAGTGGAAGACTTCTCTTTTGTCGGTACCTTATTGAGTGGCTTAACTGATGCACTGATGAGCAGACTCACGGAATTATTTGTAAAACAACATGGCAAAGCACCTTGTCCATTTAGTTGGATATGCTTTGGCTCGCAAGCACGAGAAGAGCAAACTCTAGACTCTGATCAGGACAATGGGCTCATTTTTTCCAATGAAATAAAGCCTGCCGAACGCGTTTACTTTGCTTCTTTGGGAGAGTTTGTAACAAGCCACTTAGTCGAATGCGGCATACGAGCGTGCCCTGGCAATATCATGGCAAGTAACGAGCAATGCAGAGGCACGGTTGATGAGTGGACAGCGCGGTTTCATCACTGGATCACTTCACCCACACCTCAAGCGATGCTGAATTGTAAAATATTCTTTGACCGCCGTTATATTAGTGGTGACCACGCACTGTATCAAAGCTTTAATGCTCAAATGAACGAGATAAGCAAGCAAGAGCTGTTTTTTGCAGCTATGGCAACGGACATTAGTACCAATAGTGTACCCATTGGTTTATTTCAGCAGTTTAAGTTGCAACGTAGTAAAGATAAGAGCAAGTATCTAGATTTAAAGACCCGCGGTATCGCCATCATTAACGATTTAGTAAGAGTGTACGCTTTAAAGTGCGGTATCAAGCATGCTAATACTCAGATGCGTTTAAAAGCCTTGAAAAATCATACTATTTTGAGTACCAGTGATATTTATAATCTTCGCGACTGTTGGCGGTTTTTAACTCAGTTACGCCTGAAAAGTCAGATTACAGAGCAGAAATTGCCTGCTAACTGTATCAACCCTGAGACACTAAGTTCTCTAGAACGACATCAGCTAAAAGAGGCTTTTCATCTCATTAAACAAGCGCAGCAGGCGTGTGTTTTTAAGTTCGCAAGAGGAAGTTTATAGTTTTATGAAATGGAAATTACCATGGTTCTTTGGTCACCGGGCCGCTGGACAACGTTGGCTGGAAAGTGAGTTAGTGGTTTTGGATTTAGAGCTTACTGGTTTAAACCCAATGCTACATGAGATTGTTTCAGCTGCTTGGGTGATTATCAAGCGTGGCAAAATAGTCTTATCTGAATCACGATATATGTTCAATGCCGATGTACAAAGTTTAGCACAAAGCCCAGTGTATCATGGAATAGATGAGGAGCAGCTAAAACGAGGGGCTAGCCTTGAAGTGATTATGAACACTCTAGCTGTGGTATTAAAAGGCAAAGTATTAGTTTGTCACAATACCCAACTCGATTGGTCATTTATACACAAGTACTTTCACAACTTTGGCTTAGAAATACGCCCCGTCCATATGCTAGATACACTAAAAATTGAAAAATCGAGATTGCTCAGGCAGCGTCAAGAAGTCGGGCAGGACCAATTGCGATTACCTGCTTGTCGGCGTCGATATGGATTACCAGATTACCAAAACCACAATGCGTTAAGTGACTCGCTTGCGACTGCCGAGTTATTGCTCGCCCAAGTAAACCATTTAGACGCAGAGAAGCACATTAAATTGAGTGCGTTGATGTAGGTATGCAGTTGGTACGAGATTTATAGTCGCTCACCTTATATCAGAGAAAAATTTTTGCATATCCCTTACACATTTGTTCAAGGTCGATTACAATAGCGCCATCTTATATAAGGGAGCGTCAACAACTCCTTTTTGCATTTAGAAACGGGTCTTCTAATTAATGACAATCAAACTGGCAATCAATGGTTTTGGTCGCATAGGTCGCAATATTGTCCGAGCCCTTTATGAATCAGGGCGTCACAATGAAATTCAAATCGTAGCAATCAATGAGCTCGCTGATCCCGAAGGGATTGCGCACTTGATGAAATACGATACCTCTCATGGGCGTTTTGCCTTTCCTGTAAAACTAAATAAACCATACTTAGAAGTTGCCGGGCAGCAGATCCAGATTTTTAACGAACCCGACCCGAGTCATTTACCTTGGCATGCATTAGAAGTGGACGTTGTACTGGAATGTACAGGTGTTTATCACTCGCGTCAGCATGCCGCTGCACACATATCTGCGGGTGCAAAAAAAGTTTTATTTTCTCACCCAGCAGATGCTGATGTAGATGAAACAATTGTCTACGGCATTAACGATGATAAATTAACTGCTGAACACACCGTTGTATCAAATGGTTCTTGTACAACTAACTGTATTGTTCCTGTCATAAAAGTACTGGATGATGCATTTGGGATAGAATCAGGTGCAATCACTACGATCCATGCTTCTATGCACGACCAACAAGTGATCGATGCCTACCATAAAGACTTACGACGTACTCGAGCTGCGAGCCAATCTATTATCCCAGTAGATACCAAGCTGGCGAGAGGTATAGAGCGGATCTTGCCTAAGTTTCATGGTCGGTTTGAAGCAATTGCGGTCAGAGTTCCGACGATTAACGTAACCGCGATGGACTTAAGTGTATCTTTGGATTCGGATGTAACGCTAGAGCAGGTGAATCAAGTTTTAGAAAAGGCCGCTGAAGGGCGGCTTCAAGGTATTCTTGATTATACAAAAGAGCCTCTGGTTTCGGTGGATTTTAACCATGATCCTCATTCAAGTATTATTGATGGGACTCAGACCAGGGTGAGCCACAAGCGTTTAGTAAAAGTTCTAGTTTGGTGTGATAACGAGTGGGGTTTTGCAAACCGTATGCTCGACACCGCAATGGCAATGATGAATGCCAAATAATTTTAGTATCGTTCTTTTAAGGAGATGTCCATGTCAGTCATCAAGATGGCGGATTTAGATTTAAACGGCAAACGCGTGCTTATTCGTGAAGATTTAAACGTACCAGTGAAAGACGGCAAAGTAACGTCTGACGCACGTATTAAAGCATCGTTGCCAACCATTAAGTTAGCACTTGAAAAAGGTGCAAAAGTAATGGTTATGTCTCACCTTGGTCGCCCAACGGAAGGGGAATATGATGCTCAGTATTCATTGCAACCCGTTGTTGACTACCTTAACGAAGCACTAGAGCAAAGTGTACGCTTAGTAACTGACTACCTAGATGGCGTAGAAGTTGCTGACGGTGAAGTGGTTGTTTTTGAAAATGTGCGCTTTAATAAAGGTGAGAAGAAAAACGACGAAGTACTGTCTAAGCAACTGGCTGCACTGTGTGATGTTTACGTAATGGATGCATTTGGTACGGCACACCGCGCACAAGCTTCCACACATGGTGTTGGTTTATTTGCAGAGGTAGCTTGTGCAGGTCCACTTCTTGCTGCTGAATTAGATGCACTTGGCAAAGCGTTAGATAACCCAGCACGTCCATTAGTGGCAATTGTTGGTGGTTCTAAAGTTTCGACTAAACTGACAGTATTGGACTCTCTGTCGACAGTTGTTGATCAACTAGTGACAGGCGGTGGCATCGCAAATACATTCATAGCAGCTTCCGGCAGCCCTGTTGGCAAATCTCTTTATGAAGAGGCGCTTATCCCAGAAGCACAAAAGCTAGGTGCTGCTGCGAAAGCTAACAACGGCGACATTCCTGTACCAACAGATGTAGTTGTAGGTAAAGAATTCTCAGAGACTGCGGTTGCTGTAATTAAAGACGTTGCCGAAGTGCACAGCGACGACATGATTTTTGACATTGGTCCTAATACGGCAAATGAACTAGCTAAAATAATTGAAAAAGCAGGTACCGTTGTTTGGAATGGCCCTGTAGGCGTATTCGAGTTTGACCAATTTGGCAATGGCACTGAAGCTATCGCACATGCAATTGCAAAATCAAAAGCGTTTTCAATTGCTGGTGGTGGTGACACACTGGCGGCTATAGACAAATATGGTGTCGGTGATGAAATTTCATATATTTCAACGGGTGGTGGTGCTTTCTTAGAGTTTTTAGAAGGTAAAAAACTACCAGCAGTTGACATGCTAGAGCAAAGAGCAAAAGCATAATTTTAATGAGGCGCTTGCGCCTCAAACTATTTATTAAACACACTCTCACTCATTTGTTTAGTAAATAGCGGTTGGAAACAACCATAAAATATCTATCCCGTTCAAATAGATGGTGAAAAACCATCAAAAATTGGAGAAAAGCAATATGGCTTTAATCAGTATGCGTCAACTTCTCGATCATGCGGCTGAGAATGGATACGGCGTTCCTGCCTTTAACGTGAATAACCAAGAGCAAATGCGTGCAATCATGGAAGCGGCTGATAGAACTAACAGCCCTGTGATCGTACAGGGCTCTGCAGGAGCTCGAAAGTATGCGGGCGCGCCTTTTATTCGCCATATGATCCTTGCTGCTGTTGAAGAATGGCCACACATTCCTGTTGTAATGCACCAAGACCATGGTACGTCACCGGCGGTATGTCAGCGTTCAATTCAACTTGGTTTTTCATCAGTAATGATGGATGGTTCACTTCTTGATGATGGTAAAACACCATCGACATATGACTACAACGTTGATGTAACACGTCGCACTGTAGAAATGGCGCATGCGTGTGGTGTTTCTGTAGAGGGCGAGCTTGGTGTTTTAGGTTCACTTGAGACTGGCGAAGCGGGTGAAGAAGATGGCATCGGTGCTGTAGGTAAGCTAACTCAAGATCAGCTACTGACAGACCCTGAAGAAGCTGCTGACTTTGTTAAGAAAACTGGTGTAGATGCGCTAGCAATTGCATGTGGTACTTCACATGGTGCATATAAGTTCACTCGTCCTCCTACAGGTGACATCTTAGCGATCAACCGTATTAAAGAAATCCATGCACGTATCCCTGATACGCACTTAGTAATGCACGGATCTTCATCTGTACCTCAAGAATGGCTTTCAGTGATCAATGAGTTTGGTGGTGAGATCCCTGAAACTTACGGTGTGCCGGTTGAGCAAATCGTAGAAGGGATCAAGTACGGTGTTCGTAAGGTAAACATTGATACGGATCTGCGATTAGCTGCAACAGGTGCTATTCGTCGCCATCTTGCACACAACCCTGCTAACTTTGATCCACGTAAATACTTAGCTGAAGCAACAAAAGCGATGAGTGAAATCTGTATCGCTCGCTATGAAGCATTTGGTACAGCTGGTCAAGCTGCGAATATTAAGCCTATTTCTTTAGATGATATGCACGTGAAATACCTTTCAGGTGAATTGGCACCAAAAGTAAAGTAATAGACTTTTGACACCTTAATGATATCAAGAGCCCCTATAAAGGGGCTTTTTTGTATGCATAAGTAAAATTGATTTTAAGCGCGGTACTTACCTGACAGAGTGATAATGTGTGACCCTCTTTTCAGTTTTTAGGCGAGATAAGATCGTTGATGAATTGAATGAGATCACTATTTGACTAAGTAAGCGAGTTGGGATCGATATCTTACTAACTGATCTAGTTATCAGATCGCAATTATACTTACTGCACTCTTACGGATCGTACTTTTACTAACTTTAGTTCGAAAGGATCTGTTTTATACCAACTGATCTAGATAAAAAGTCTGGCTCAACTAACGTTCAAAGGGAAGAAATATTTTCCTCTACATACATATCAATGAATTAGAGCCTATTGATCTGCAAAGTCTATATGAGTAGTAAGTATAAATCTGATCCCTAAGTGATCCACTAGGTAATAATTTGATCCCACTTTTACCTAGTTAGAAAAATAGTGATCTCTACTATTCGAATATTTTTTTGTCCTAAAAAAGGAATTGTGAATACTAAGGTATTCGACGCTAATTGCATCAAATTGAAGACAGTTTAGGGACAAGAGGAACCTAACTTATTGAAACTGTGTCCTTGGGAAATTAATTTACCTGATATTTATCAGGCAGTCTTTCATAAAACTGTCATACTTAGTCATAATAATGAAACCGACTTCGGTAACGTAAGAGATAAATGGGAATGTCACGTAGAGTACTAGTAGTTGATGACGAAGCACCGATCAGAGAGATGCTGGTCTTTGTGTTGGAACAAAATGGCTTTCAAGCAATTGAAGCTGAAGACTATGATTCGGCAATTGCAGCCATGGTAGAACCATACCCTGATATGGTACTGCTGGATTGGATGTTACCAGGAGGTAGCGGTATCCAAATAGCTAAAAAGTTCAAACAAAGCGAATATACACGTCAAATTCCAATCATCATGTTAACAGCACGTGGTGAAGAAGAAGACAAAGTTAAAGGATTAGAAGTAGGCGCAGATGACTATGTGACTAAACCTTTTTCACCTAAAGAGTTAATGGCTCGTATTAAAGCGGTAATGCGCCGCGTCTCTCCAACATCTTTGGAAGAAGCGATTGAAGTACATGGCCTAAGACTTGACCCTATTTCACACCGTGTAACTTCAGCGGGTAATGAATTAGAAATGGGTCCTACAGAATTTAGACTACTACACTTCTTCATGACCCACCCAGAGCGTGTTTATAGCCGCGAGCAGTTACTAGACCACGTGTGGGGCACAAATGTGTATGTTGAAGATCGTACGGTAGACGTACATATTAGACGTTTGAGAAAAGCGATTGCACCGTTAGGTCATGACCGACTGGTACAAACAGTACGTGGTGCTGGTTATCGTTTCTCAAGTAAGGTATAAAACAATAATGTACGCGCTGTGGTAGCGTTATCCTAGCGCTTAATATTTAGGATCATTTTATATGTATAGAGTGATTGATAAACAGGCGTTATTAAAGCGCCTGTTTTTGTATTTTCTCCCTTTGACCCTTATCGGCATATTACTAGGGGCACCCTTTGTTTTACTGTTTTTGGGTGCATCAGTTTTGCTGTTCTGGCATTTTAAACAACTGTACAAGTTAAGTGACTGGTTGATCAATCAACGTAGTTTTAATCCACCTGAAGGATCTGGTGCTTGGGAACAAATTTTTGAAGGGATCTATCATCTTCAACATCGTAATCGTAAAAAACGTAATGAGTTAGCCGCTTTGATTAGGCGCTTTCGTGAGGGCGCTGAAGCAGTGCCTGATGCGGTGATCGTGATGGAGCAAGATCTGAGTATTATTTGGTGTAATCAATTGGCACTTAAGATCTTAGGCTTGCAGTGGCCTACGGATCATGGGCAGCGCTTAGATAACCTGATCCGCGATCCAAAGTTTGTAAAATATATGCAGGAGCATGATTTTACGGATCCACTGGAATTAGAAAGTGGCCATAATGGAGAGCGCGTACTTGAGTTTCGTGTCATGCCCTATGCTGAGCAGTTAATGATGGTAGTCCGTGATATTTCTAGGCTGAAAAAACTTGAGCAAATGCGCAAGGACTTTGTTGCCAATGTATCTCATGAGCTACGCACGCCGCTGACCGTAGTGACAGGTTACTTAGAGATGATGGAAGGCGATCAGATGCCGCCGCCTGCAATGTGGCAAAAAGCCCACAATACGATGATAGAGCAGTGCAAGCGTATGGATAGTTTGGTGAATCAATTGTTGTCTTTATCGCGCATTGAAGGAGATAGAGATCAAGCAAATGACAAAGCCGTAAATGTATCAAATATGCTAAAACTTATTCGTACAGAGGGGTTATCTCTAAATCAAGACAAGCATCATGAAATAGTTTTCGAAGTGGATGAAACATTGGACATTAAAGGGTGTATTGATGAACTGAGAAGTGCATTTTCTAACTTGGTGTTCAACGCAATCCACTACACCAAACCCAATGGCAAAATTATCGTTAAATGGTATTTAGATGGTGAACGTCCTGCGTTTTCTGTTGAGGACAACGGGGACGGCATTGCACCTGAACATATTAACCGCTTGACTGAGCGCTTTTACCGCGTAGATAAGGCGCGTAGTCGTAAAACAGGGGGATCGGGCTTGGGCTTGGCAATTACAAAGCATGTGCTGAGCAGACATGACTCTCATTTAGATATTGAAAGCACATTGGGAGAGGGCTCGTGTTTTTCGTTCTCTTTCCCCAAAGAAAAGCGCATTTTTATGACATACAATGAAAGTCATAAAAGTGTCATTTAAGAGTAATTTTATTGTAATTAACTGAGCGCACAATGAGCACCAGTTAAACAAATGGGACGAACAATCGGAGTGACCCCAATGAAATTTAAAAGCTTAGTTGCCGCAATGGGTGTGGCTGTAACAACATTGGTATCTGCACAAGTTTCTGCACTTGATAAAAACTTACCTGAGTACAACAAAACCAGCGGAATCTCGGGTAACTTTTCATCTGTGGGTTCAGATACACTTGCAAACATGATGACGTTTTGGGCTGAAGAGTACAAACGCATTTACCCTAACGTAAATATTCAAATTCAAGCTGCTGGTTCTTCAACTGCGCCTCCTGCGTTAACTGAAGCAACTGCAAACTTCGGCCCTATGAGCCGTAAGATGAAGTCGAAAGAAGTTGAAGCATTTGAAAAGCGTTATGGTTACAAACCTACTGAGGTACGTGTTGCTATTGATGCATTGGCGGTTTTCGTACATAAAGACAACCCAATTAAAGGCCTTCGTATCGACCAAGTTGACTCTATTTTCTCTTCGACACGTAAGTGTGGTGGCGATAAGCAAGTTGAACGTTGGAGTGATGTAGGTCTTAACGGTCCTTGGGCTGCAAAAGATATCCAGCTTTATGGTCGTAACTCAGTATCTGGTACTTACGGTTACTTCAAAAAGAAGGCACTTTGTAAAGGTGACTTCAGAAACAACGTAAACGAGCAACCAGGTTCTGCATCTGTAGTACAGTCAATTTCTTCTTCTGTGAACGCTATTGGCTACTCAGGTATCGGTTACAAGACATCTGGTGTACGTACGGTTCCACTTGCTAAGAAAGGTAGCAACTTCGTAGATGCAACGCTTGAGAATGTAGCAACTGGTAAATACCCGCTGTCTCGTTTCTTGTATGTTTATGTGAACAAACATCCAAACAAACCACTTTCACCAATCGAAGCTGAATTCTTGAAGATGGTTTTATCTAAAGAGGGCCAAAAGATTGTAGAAAAAGACGGTTATGTGCCACTGACAAACAAAATGGCTAGCCGTGAGCTTAAGAAGCTAGGTCTTCTATAATCTCAGGATGAATAAATACAGCCGCCCAACCGGGCGGCTTTTTTATGTAGCTAATTTTCTGCAAACAATATCAATACTGGCCCGTTCTAATTTTTGAAAGCTCTTCAGCTTGCGCTTTGCAGTTGTTATATTTTTCTACGCATTCACCGCTACATATCTGTCGAGTCATCGTTTGCTCTGTCGAACTTAAATTACAATTCTGTTCACATTGGTAATTTTGTTGGGCGCACTGATTCAGCTCAGGAGAGTTATTTTGATTGCTACAGGCTGCAAGCGTGACAAATATAAACGGAAGCGCAGTTCTCATAGTAGTTCCTATTATGGCGTGATTTCAGAGAATTTTATTAATAATTATTTTTAATACTTTATTTAATTTAGCACACTTTATATTTACAAGCGTACCAACGAATCAAAAACTCGCTTAATTTCAGAGGTATTAAACCTTGGAAGGGCATAAAAAAGCGCCTAGTAAAGGCGCTTCATATCAATACTTTTGGTAACTTTATTAAGTCACTTGAATGTTATCGATGAGCCTGACAGTGCCTAAGAAAGCGGCTGCCAAGATAACAAATTCGTCATCTTCTTTGGATGCTGGTTTAAGCGTACTGCGGTGTGCGATTGAGAAATAATCAGTTTTAAGCCCAGCGTTTTCCAGCTGTGACTTAGCATCTTGTTCAATCTGATTGAATTCACGTATGCCTGCTTTTAGTTCGCTCGCAGCACTACTTAATACTTTATACAGTATTTTAGCAACGTCTTTTTCTTGTTCAGATAGGTAACCATTTCTAGAGCTCATAGCAAGCCCAGATACTTCCCTTTGTATTGGTACGCCAATGATTTCAATTGGCATTGATAAGTCATGTACCATGGTCTTGATGACTTGTAGTTGCTGATAGTCTTTTTCACCAAAGCAAGCGAAGTCAGGCTGTACTAGATTAAATAGCTTAGTGACAACCGTTGCCACCCCTCTGAAGTGGCCTGTTCTACTGCCTCCGCAGTAACCTTCAGATACATCTGGGACGTCAACAAAGCTTTGTGTATCCAATCCATTCGGGTAGATAGTTTCAACACTTGGAGTAAAGACAATGTCGGTTTCAAGCTCGGCAAGACCCTGTTTATCTTGTGCTAAGGTTCGCGGATAGTTATCTAAATCTTCGTTCTGACCAAACTGCATTGGATTAACGAAAATACTTACTACGACTTTATCAGCGAGCGTCTTGGCTTTTTCAACAAGTGAAAAGTGTCCTTGATGGAGGTTTCCCATTGTGGGCACGAATGCGATGCTGTGCCCTTGTTGCCGCCATGCTTTAATTTGGCTACGCAGAGACTTTATTTCAGTAATTGATTGCATTAGTTAAACTCGTGTTCGCTACCTGGGAATGCACCTGATTTAACATCATCACAGAATTTTTTCACCGCGTCCTGCATATTACCCGTTTCTGCCAAGAAGTTCTTTGAAAACTTGGGAATATAACCTGCTGAAATACCGACTAAATCGTGCATTACTAAAATTTGGCCATCGACCTCTTTCCCGGCTCCTATGCCGATAACAGGAATACCGACAGCATCTGTGATACGTTTTGCTAGGCTAGGAGGTACACATTCAATGACTAGCATTTGTGCACCTGCGGCTTCTAGTGCTTGTGCATCAGCAATCATTTCCTGTGCTTGTTGTTCTTCACGGCCCTGTATTTTAAAGCCGCCGAATACATGTACAGATTGTGGTGTAAGGCCTAAGTGGCCACATACCGGAATACCCTGCTGAGTAAGCAGTTTAATCGAATCAACAAGCCATGTACCGCCTTCCAACTTAACCATGTTTGCGCCATTGCGCATTAACTGGGCCGCATTTTCACATGCTTGCGCAGGGGTGGAGTAAGTCATGAATGGCATATCAGCAATGACAAATAGTTCTTTGCTGCCGGCTCGAACACTGCGTGTGTGATATGCGATGTCGTCAGTAGTTACAGCAAGTGTATCGTCACCGCCTTGCAGTACCATTCCAAGAGAGTCACCCACAAGGACAACATCAACGCCATTTTCATGAAAAAGTTTAGCAAAACTTGCATCGTATGCAGTCAAAGCTGTGATCTTTTCACCCTGTTGTTTTTTCTTTGCGAGGGTGGATACCGAAACTTTTGCCATTTTTATGTCTCCTTATTTTGTGTCATAGGCAGCGTTGTTAAGCCATTGCGTGGAAGGTTAGTTGCAATGTCTTTAAGTGCTGTGCCATTTGGCAAACACAGCTCGGGAGTGAGCTCTAACATTGGAAATACAACAAACTCTCTGTCGCATAAGCCATAATGAGGAACCGTTAGCCTTGGGGTGGTAATTGTTGCGTTGTTAAACAACAGTATGTCCAGGTCTAATGTACGAGGGCCCCACCTTTCTTCTTTTCTTACTCTACCATGCTGCTGTTCAATCAATTGAAGTTGGTCTAGTAATGGTTCTGGCTCTAATATGGTTGAGAACTTAGCAACCGCATTGACATAATCTGGCTGGTCTTGTGGCCCCATCGGTTTAGACGCGTAGAGGCTTGAGACGACCATGTGCTTTATATCAGAGTGGTTGTGCAGTGCTTCAACCGCTTTTTGTAACTGTGCTTGAGGCTCATATAAGTTTGCCCCAAGCCCTATGTAAACTGTATTCATGTATCTTGTTTAGGTTTTCTTCTTGGCTTACTACGGTGGCGGCGCTTTGGGCGATCTTTTTGACCGAGATTTTTTACCATATCCTTCTGACCTGTGACATCTTGTTTCAAATACTCAGTCCACCAATCAGCAAGCGCTTTCTGCTCTGTTTCACCACTTTCAACACGCAATAATAAAAAGTCATAAGACGCTTTAAACTTAGGCTGTAAGCTTAATCGATAAGCACGCTGACCACTGCGCCTGTCCAATCTCTGTTGAATATGCCAAATATCTCGTGCGCCGAGTGTGAAACGTTTTGGCACAGCGACACGCTGAGCATTTTCGCTCAGAACTTGGCTGATTGCTTGCATAAAGGCATCATATTCAGCAATACCTTGTTGTTGCAATAGAGATGCGCGATTGCGTAATGGGAACCATAGTAATGCTGCGTAGATAAAGGCTGGCGTCACTTTTTTATTGCCGTTGATTCGCGCATCCGTATTGGCAAACATTTGTTGAACAAAGCGACGTTCAAATTCGCTGCTTTCTTGTGACAAAATCTCTTCAAGACTCGGAAACAGCTCTTTAAATAAACCAAGCTCCCTGAGCATTAAAAAGTTTGCTTCAGCTTTTCCACTTAAAAACAGTTTCAATGTTTCTTCAAAAAGCCGTGCTGGTGGAATATTTCCAAGCAGTGGAGAAAGCTCAGTAATCGGGGCAAGTGTCGCAGGCGCAATGTCCATATCAAGCTTAGTTGCAAAACGCACGGCACGAAGCATCCGTACTGGATCTTCTCTGTAGCGTGTTTCAGGGTCACCTATCAGCTCAATTTTTCTTGCTTTAATTGCATTAATACCGCCGGCAAAGTCCGTTACTCCAAAATCATTGATTGAGTAATATAGGGCATTGATTGAAAAATCTCTGCGTTGTGCATCTTCTTCGATGGTACCGTAAACATTATCACGTAATAACTGGCCTTGGTCGCTTGCTTTGCTGGTTGGATCGCCATCGCCAGTAGAAAGGTGGTGCCCACGCATAGTCGCAACTTCAATGACCTCTCGGCCAAACACGATATGGGCTAGCCTGAAACGGCGGCCGATAAGACGACAGTTTCTAAATAGGCGCTTAATTTCTTCAGGTGTTGCATTCGTTACAACGTCAAAGTCTTTTGGCTCAATGCCTAACAAAATATCCCGAATACAACCACCTACAAGATAAGCGTCATATCCACCATCTTTGAGTCTATACAATACTTTGATTGCATTGGGGCTAAATTGTTTACGTGAGATATTATGCTCACTACGAGGGATAACTTGAGGCTGTAATTTTGCCTCTACGTTTCCCTTGTCCTGCTTTGACCCAACGATTTGTCGGCACAGTTTAAAAATTTTAGAAATAATAACCACTCTCCTAACTACTCTGAGTCCCCACCCGTAGCACCATTTGTTGTAACTATTGAACGCCACATATCGCTTTATTTTTGTAAAGTGTAGGCTAATTCATAAGGCTCGCTATAATATACGCAAATGCGGCTAAATTGAAGTTTCCCATGTGAATTAGCGATTAAAATTTCATCCAAGTTATGTATAAGGTATTTCAAAAAAAAATGGCTGGGTTTATTTTTAAGAAAGCAATGATCTCAGAGCGTATTTTTAGCTTCATTGAGCAGTAGATGCACACAATAAAGGTGATTTCTTAGTCGAATTAGAGTGGTGTAAATTCATAATGTTCGCTGTCTTGCTGAATAACCTGAATTTCCTTGTTATTGGGGAGCAAAGAGATGTGATACTGCGAAACAGCCCATTCGAGTAATGTGCCCACATTATCAAAGTGCACATGAGAGAGGTTGAAGCCCAAAAATTTTAATGCTGCAACAAGAGCTGGGAGCGGCTTGTTATTGTCGATTGCCGGGGCGTGGTTTTGTTTAGACAATTTAAAACCTGCCGTTGCAACCGCCAAAGGGACGTGCATAAAATGAGGAGCAGTATAGTTTAGCTGCTTAAATAAACTTAGTTGCCTTGCCGTCGGTTCCAACAAGTCGGCGCCGCGCACAACATGTGTGATCCCCTGCTGGTGATCATCAACGACAACGACAAGTTGATAGGCGAAAAGCCCATCTCTGCGCTTAACAATGTAATCTTCACAAGCGATGTCCTTGGGGATATGCACTTGACCTTGCAAGTCATCTTGAAATTCAAAAATTGGATAATTTTGCTTTAGACGTAGCGCATTGCTATCAAATTGATGGTTCGCAACTCGGCAGTGATTGTCATAACTCCCACCACGCGCTTTAATTTGCTTTCTTGTGCAGGTACATGCGTATACATGCTGCTTACCAATGAGTGAGGCAAGTATGTCTTGATAAAGATTGTGTCGTTGGCTTTGATAAACTACCTCACCATCCCAATGTAAGCCATATGAATCCAGTGTGGTAAGAATCGCATCAGCGGCGCCAGAGATGACTCTTGGTGTATCAATGTCTTCCATCCTCACTAGCCATTGCCCTTGATTTGCTTTGGCATCTAAGTAACTTGCCAGTGCCGCAACTAGAGAGCCAAAGTGAAGCGGTCCAGAGGGGGAAGGGGCAAAACGACCACGATAAGTGGTAAGTGAAGAACCCAGAGCATGTGATTGTTTATGCTCCGGGAGTCTATCTTGCGATCTGTGCATCGTCGGTAAAGTTTAACCTTCGCTAATTGGTTTTAGCGTCAGATTAACCTCGACCCTGCTGCTTTTCTTTAATTTCTGCAAGCGTTTTACAGTCAACACAAAGGTCAGCTGTCGGTCGCGCTTCTAAGCGACGAATACCAATCTCGATACCGCAAGAGTTACAGAATCCGAAATCGTCTTCTTCAATTAGCTGCAACGTTTTTTCTATTTTCTTGATCAGCTTACGCTCACGGTCACGAGTACGAAGCTCAAGAGAGAACTCTTCTTCTTGTGCTGCACGGTCTACAGGATCAGGGAAATTTGCCGCTTCATCTTGCATGTGGTTCATGGTGCGATCAACTTCGTTACGAAGGTCATTACGCCACGCTTCTAGTATTTTTTTAAAATGAGCTAGCTGCTCCTCGCTCATGTATTCTTCGCCCGGCTTTTCTTGGTAAGGTTCTAAACCGGCCTGAGCCAATAACCCTAGTTTTTTCTGGTCTGGCATAGCATTCTCCTAAATCCTTAATAAACAACCCCAGCTAACGCCGGCGGCTATAAATAGCAAAATCTTCACCCCTTAGCAAACACTTTTGACTCATTTACTGTTCTAAGACAAGCCGTTGGCATGAAGTTTTTAACGGCAGTGATATAAGGGTGAACTTATTTTTTTCAAGTGTCTAAAACAGATAGTTTCTCAACCACGCTCACTTCTTGAGGTGTAACTTGCGCTTTATATGCATATATTTCAACCCCTTGGTGTCGTGCTTCAGTAAATAATTGGGCATATTTTTTATCTATATGCTTTGCGGTTTTTACTTTCTCAATGCCGTTATGCATCACAATAAAAAGCAAAACCGCACGTTGGCCGCTTTGTGTAATGTGCATAAGTTCTCTCAGGTGCTTTTGTCCTCTAAGTGTTTCTGCATCTGGGAAAAAGCCTTGTCCGTTGGTTTCTAGTAATGTGACTGATTTTATTTCTACATAGCAATCAACCTGATCTTCCGAACTCAATAAAATGTCGATTCGACTGTTCTCATGACCATATTTTACTTCACTGGCAATGTTTTGATATCCCGACAACTCGGGTATCAAATTTTGCTCAATGGCTTCAATCGCCACTTTGTTTGCCATTGCTGTATTTACGCAAATTAAATTGCCTTGCTGATCCTCTGTCACTTCCAGCGAGTGTGGATATTTTCGCTTTGCATTGGCGCTTGTTGAGTAATAGGCTCTAAATCCAGCATCTGCACATCCTGTCATTTTTCCGGTGTTTGCACAGTGCACGGTAAATTCGTCTCCATTATCTTTACGTAAATCAACTAAGAATCGTTTATAACGTTTTAACAGGGTTGCGCTTTTCAGCTCAGATGAAAATTTCATAGTTTAATCGCATTCGTTTTGGGACTGCTGTGATGGTGGTGTACACTGACCATAATCTACAAGCGTAAGAGTGAAAACCTATATGTCTGAAAAATTTATTGTTCGCCTAAGTGAACAAGCTCCTGCTGCACATTGGGGCAGCAATGCATCGCTTTCATTTGATGAGCAAGGTGCAACAATTCATTTAGCCGAGCAAGAAACACTAAAGCATATTCAAAAAGCGGCTCGTAGCCTAGCACAGCAAGGCATCCCTGCGATAGAACTAAGTGGTGAAGCTTGGTGCACAGAGTCCCAGTGGGCCTTTTATCAAGGCTTTGTAAGTCCAAAGCAACTTGACCTTGTCACTTTTGTTGATAACGCGCAATCAGATCTTAAAGAGCTAGTCGCTTTGCAGCGTGCTGCAATTTGGACTCGTCAGATGATCAACGGCACAGCAGAAGACATCTATCCTGAAAGTTTAGCAGGAAAAGCAGCTGAGTTTATTCAATCTTTAGCACCTGAGCATGTGAGCTACCAAATTATTAAGGGCGATGCATTACTAGAGCATCAGTGGATCGGTATCCACGAAGTAGGTAGAGGTAGTGAAAGGCCGCCAGTTTTGCTAGAGCTTGACTTCAATCCAACAGGTGATGAAGACGCACCGGTGAGTGCTGCGCTAGTAGGTAAAGGCATTACTTTTGACTCAGGTGGTTACTCAATCAAGCCTAGTGAAGGCATGCTGTCAATGAAGTGTGATATGGGGGGGGCAGCAACGGTCACAGCAGGTCTGTCATTGGCTATTCAACGTGGTATTGATAAGCGTATTAAGTTGTTCTTATGTTGTGCTGAAAACCTGATTTCTGGTCATGCATATAAGTTAGGCGATATTTTAACTTATAAAAACGGTACGACCGTTGAAATTGTGAATACAGACGCAGAAGGTCGCCTAGTACTGGCTGATGGCCTAATGGCTGCGGGTGAGACAGGTGCGCCACTTATCATTGATGCTGCAACGCTAACAGGAGCTGCTTTGGTTGCTGTTGGTCAAGAGTACAATGCTCTATTTGGTTTAGACAAAGAGCTAGTAAGTGAAGTACAGCATTTTGCGAGTGAAGAATTTGAAGCCGCGTGGCCACTTCCTCTGGAGAAATGGCACCAAAACAATTGTCCTTCTCCATATGCTGATACTGCTAATAGCCGAGCACAAAAAGGTGGTGGATTTGGTGGGGCTTCAAATGCTGCAGGCTTCTTATCACGCTTTGTGCCAAATGATGGTCAAGGTTGGGTTCACATTGACCTTGCTGCGTCATTCCAAAATAGCGCTGGTGCTCAGTGGGCATCGGGTGCTACAACGCTAGGTATGCGAACTGTTGCACGTACTTTAATGGCAAAAGCTTAAGCGAATACAAAATACAAAAAAGCCTCTAATTGAGCTGTCTCTTATACACAAATCCCTGCTAAGAA
>NZ_AUXT01000147.1 GCF_001625595.1 Pseudoalteromonas luteoviolacea NCIMB 1942 | reverse complement strand
TGAAGTGACTTAATATTTAATAAAATTGGTATCATTTCACCTTGCGCAAAGCAAATGAACTCGCTTCGCTCACGGTCATTAACACTTGGCACTGAAAAGCTGGGTCCCTTCGCGCATCCATACGCTCACTCCGTTCGTTGTCATTAACCTTCTACACCATACGTGTAGGTAGTAGATTCGGTTGGCCTATAGCCATTTACAACTCCTATTTAAGATATGCAATCATCTAGAGGCGACTATTTAATTAGAAACAATACCCTTACTATCATTATGTATTCTATGGGCAATTTATATGAGACTATCATGAGTGGAAGGTGTATTCGCAAACAATCTTAGGGGGCTAGGTGAATCGATTTAACGAAATATACGAGAGAGCATGTGAGCGCAAAGGTGGTGAATCTAATCTACGCATTTTGTTAAATAAACCTCAAAGTGAGGGGGTATTGTCGAGCTATGGCGATGATGCTTGGCTAGAAGAGTTCACTCGGAAAATTTTTCAGTCTGGTTTTTATTGGTCTGTCGTCAATTCTAAATGGGAAGGATTTAGAGAAGTATTTTGGGACTTCTCCATAGAAAAGCTGCTTTATATGTCCCCCGATATGTATGAGCAAAGATCACAAGATGAACGTATCATTCGTAATTTCAAGAAAGTACAAAGTATTGCGATAAATTGTCATATGATTTATGAAATCCAGCAAGAACATGGATCATTCAGTGAGTTAGTTGCGCGCTGGCCAAGTAGCAATATCATTGATTTATGGCTTATGCTTAAAAAGAAAGGCAATCGGTTGGGGGGTAATACTGGACCATTTGCATTAAGGGCATTGGGCAAAGACACTTTCTTATTGACCAAAGATGTTGAAGCTTATCTACGCGCCAATAAGCTGATCGATGGTGGTTTACAAAGTTTAAAGTCATTGAAGGCTGCTCAAGGGCACTTCAATGAATTACAAGAATCAAGCGGGCTGTCATTGGCAGCCATTAGCCAGATAATCGCATTTAGCTTTGGTGATAATGCAATTCAGAGTATCTAAAGTATGTTTTATTCTCGTTATAAAAAATTAGGTGAAGAGTTCGCTGTTCCGACAGATCCAAATATATTTAAGCAATCAGAGTTGCTGTTACTCAACGAGCAGCTTAATGAAGGCACTGGGCTCAAATGGCAAACTGCAGAAATATTGGAATATTTGTCAGGCCAAGCTTCTTTACCCGATAGTGAGAGTGTGAGTTTAGCCTATTCAGGTCATCAATTTGGCCATTTTAACCCTTTACTAGGTGACGGACGCGCTCACTTGATAGGCGCATTTACAGGAAAAGACGGGGTCGCTTACGATATCCAGTTAAAAGGCTCTGGAGCTACCTCCTTTTCTCGTGGAGGAGATGGCCTATGTGTATTAGGGCCTGCCGTTCGAGAGTTTATAATGAGCCAAGCTATGCATAGCTTGGGTGTCCCTACGACCCACTGTTTAGCTGTTTTATCGACTGGCCAAACAGTATATCGACAAGGACATGTACCAGGAGCAGTTGTGGCGCGAATTGCTCGCAGTCATGTGCGAGTCGGTTCTTTTCAACTATTGGCACTTAGACAAGATTCTGAAGGTATGTCTGAGCTTCTTGAGTTATGTATCAATGATAGTTTTGAAGATATTACCGAGCAGGGCGAAGAGCGCGTATTTGCCTTTTTAAATCGAGTTTGCCAAGCACAATGTGCGCTGATGCTGAAATGGCTACAAGTTGGTTTTATACATGGTGTCATGAATACAGACAACACTTTAGTTAATGGTGAGACAATTGATTATGGACCATGTGCAATGATGGAAGGCTTTTCTTTTGCTCGGGTCTTTAGCTCTATTGACTCGCAAGGACGATACGCGTTTGGTCAACAGCCAAATATAGCGAGTTGGAATTGCGCGCGATTAGCTGAGTCTCTATTACTGCTTTGCGAAAACGAAGAAGATGCGATTGACCGCTTTTCAAAAAGCTTGGCAGACTTTTCAGAAGCATTTAACCAAGGCTATCGTCAATTATGGCAAAACAAGCTTGGTCTACTGGACTGGCATGATGAAGATCAAAGTTTGATTAATGAGTTGCTAGAATTAATGACGAAGCACCAACTAGATTATACAAATACGTTTGCTGGGCTTACAGCCCACACAATGAATACACTGCAGGAGCAATATCCATTGGCCGACGAACTAGATGCTTGGTTAAGCAAATGGTCAGCGCGCACAGAGCAATATTCTACAGATACCATGATTAATATAATGAAAACGGTGAATCCGGCGTTGATCCCACGAAATGAGTTAGTGGAAGAAATCATCGGTGACTACTACCGTGACGGTAAAAGTGAGCAGTTGGAGGATTGGCTTATTGCACTGAAATCACCTTATGAATATCGGAGTTTCCCACACAAGTGGCTAACCCCTCAATCCAGCACGACACAATATCAAACATTCTGTGGTACTTAATTTTTGAGAGAATATATGACGGGACCATTAACTTGGAAGGAAATACAGAGACAGGTACTAGCGCATAGGAAGCCATTGATTCTAGCGCATATCATAGCGCTTCTGGCTGCGCTAGTCAGTGTGCCGATCCCTTTAATGATGCCTTTGCTGGTCGATGAGGTGTTGCTAAATAAACCTGGCATTGCTGTAGACTTCATGAATCGATTGCTGCCATCTGATTGGCACGGTCCAACTGGATATATCCTTGCAATCTTAATTGCAGTAATGCTAATGCGTATTGGGGCACTGTTGTTGGGGGTGGCACAGTCTCGGCAATTTACGATTATCGGTAAGGATGTCTCACTACAGATAAGAGAGCGACTGCTCAATCACTTGTCTCGTGTTCAGTTGAGGGAATTTGAAACCCAAGGTGGTGCAGCAATTAGTTCTAGGTGTGTCACTGATATTGAGACTTTGGATGGTTTTATTAGTCAAACAATGTCGCGATTCTTGATTGGACTGTTGACCATTATTGGCACCGCTATTGTGCTACTGTGGATTGATTTAACACTCGGTCTAATTATTCTTACGCTTAATCCTGCAGTTATCTACTTTTCGCGACAATTTGGTAACCAAGTCAAGCATCTAACTAAAAAGAAAAATAGCGCATTTGAGGCGTTTCAAGCAGCGCTTGTTGAGACCCTTGATGCAATCGCGCAATTGAAAGCGATGCGTAGAGAGCAAGGTTATTTCGAAAATGTAATGGGGGCAGCCAAAGATCTTCGCTATTATTCCGTGCAATCTCAATGGAAAACCGATGCTGTAAATAGATTGAGCTTTACCGTATTTCTGCTGGGGTTTGAAATATTTCGGGCCATAGCTATGTTAATGGTGGTATTTTCTGGATTGACCGTAGGGCAAATCTTTGCGGTTTTTGGCTACCTCTGGTTTATGATGGGACCTGTACAAGAGATTTTAAGTATTCAATATTCTTACTACAGTGCATCCGGCGCACTACAACGCCTCAATCAAGTTTTGGATTATGAAACTGAGCCCCATAGCCAACAATCAAAAACTCAAGCATTTGAGGCCCCTCAAGTTGGTATTGAATTTGAAAATGTGAGCTTTGCCTACAACGATGGTCAACAGATACTGAGTAATGTCAGCATGTCTATTCCTCAGGGTAAAAAAGTTGCATTAGTCGCTGTATCGGGTGGTGGAAAGTCTACACTAGTGCAGCTGCTATTGGGCTTATATCAGAAGTCGCAAGGCAATATTTTGGTAAATGGAGTGTCAGTTGATGAAATTGGCTATGACCATATTCGTGAGCATGTGGTGACCGTATTACAGCAACCTATACTTTTTAATGCCACGATACGAGAAAACTTAAGCCTTGGCCGTGATTGCACTGACGAGCAGCTATGGCATGCATTAGAAATTGCAGAACTCGCGAGTAGCGTGAAAGATATGGTGGGGCAGCTAGAGGCAGTGGTTGGACGCAATGGGGTAAGGTTGTCAGGAGGTCAAAAACAACGTCTAGCAATTGCGAGAATGGTTGCTGCGAACCCTAAAGTGGTGATCTTAGACGAAGCTACGTCAGCATTAGATGTAGAGACTGAAGCGCGCATACATAAGAACCTCAATCAGTTTCTACAGGGTCGAACTACTTTGATAATTGCACATCGCCTCAGTGCGATTCGACAGGCAGATATTATCTATGTATTAGATGATGGCAGGGTCACTCAATCAGGAGATCATAGGACTTTAGTAGAAGAAGACGGTTTGTATCAAGTATTATTCGGCCACCAAGGGTAGAAATATAATTAAAAATACCTATCTTGTGTTAAGTAATTATTAAGTCATCGACTACTATTATGTGGGCATCAAATTAGAAAAGTCTAAATTTTAGAGGGAATAAACATGAAACTTAAGATGCTAAGCATAGTTGTAGCGATGGCTACGGTATCTTCATTACAAGCGAGTGAAATTGAAGAAGGTGTTTACTTAGGCGTATTCGGTGATTACTACGATGCAAGCTGGGAAAACATCAGAGGTGTTGGAAATGGCGGTGTTGGCATCGATAACTCCACTGGCTGGGGTGCAGAGCTGGGCTATCGTTTCAATAAGTATTGGAGTGCGCGTATTGAGTATGCAGATCTCGACTTTGACCTTGAAGGCGCTGGAAGTGGCTCTGTAGATGGTGATCGTCTAGGTATTGATGGTCTATACCATTTTGATGGTGGTCCATTTTATGCGCTAGCAGGTCTAAAATCGATTGACGTATTTGACAGCAATTTATTTGCCAACGCAGGTGTTGGTTATCGCCATCATTTCACAGAAAATTTTGCTGCTAACTTTGAAACTGCTATCTACCAAGGCCTTGAGCGAGGCTATACGGATGTGGGTGCCAAATTAGGTATTAATTACATGTTTGGTGGCTCTAAAAGTAGCGCTAAAAAAGTCGAGCCAGCGCCACAACCTGCGCCGCAGCCAGCTGTAGTTGCAGCACCTAAAGACAGTGATAAAGATGGTGTTTTAGATAAAAATGACAGTTGTGCTAATACCCCAATGAGTGATGCGGTTGATTCAATGGGCTGCAGTTTATATGAAGACATAGAGATAACTGTTAGTTTGTTGGTTAGGTTCCCTAATAACAATTCACAAGTATCTCAGCAATACCTAAATGATATTAGTGCGGTTGTCGAATTCTTAAATGCGCACCCAGAAACGACTGTAGTGTTAGAAGGTCACACATCTAGCTTGGGTAAAGCTGATTACAACATGTGGCTTTCGAAAAAGCGTGCAGATGCTGTTTCTAAGCAATTGATTAAAAAGGGAATTGATGTATCACGTATTTCGACAGTGGGTTATGGTGAAGAGCGCTTACTGGATAGCAGTAATACACAAGAAGCACATACAGTGAATCGCCGAGTTGAGGCAAAAGTGATTTCAGCTGAACGAGTTAAAGTTAAACGCTAATCCTTGATTGCAGGCCGAGCTCGCGCAGTGGGCTCGGCAACAACTACATAAATAACAACAAACATTCATAAGTCTTTAAAATATCTATTTTTTGTATTCATACAGCTTATAGTGGATATTCCCTCCAATCCAACTTGCAAGATCTTCACCTAAAAATAAAGCCCTTTTAATCAAATTGCCAGATTAAAAGATAAGCAATTATAAATCTAAATACTAAAATGCTTATTAAAATACGTCACCAAGAGGATTTTATTGTGCTTCAAGAGTATCGTAACCATGTAGAAGAACGTGCGGCTCAAGAATAGTCCCCAGCCGCTGGACACACAGAAAACTGCGGAGTTAGTTGAGCTTGTAAAGACGCCCCGAGCAGGAGAGTTTATACTAGATCTGCTGGTCAACAGGGTACCTCCAGGGGGTGATGATGCAGCCTACGTCAAAGCTAGTTTCCTAGCATCTGTGGCGAAAGAGGATACCACTTAGCCACTTATCTCAAAAGTGTATGCAGCAGAGTTGTTACGCACCATGTTAGGTGGCTACAACATTGCACCAATGATCGAATTACTAGGCGACGAACAGTTAGCACCTATTGTGGCCAAAGGGTTGTCGCATACACTATTAATGTTCGACGCTTTTTATGACGTTGAAGAAAAAGCGTAGAATGGCAATCAATTTGTGAAGCAAGTTATAACTTCTTGGGCAAACGCTGAGTGGTTCACCGAAAAACCTGCAGTACCTGAAAAAATTTCAGTCGCTGTATTTAAAGTAACTGGTAAAACCAATACCGACGACCTCTCTCCTGCTCCTGATGCTTGGTCACGTCCTGATATTCCGTTGCATGCCTTGGTGATGTTGAAGAATGAAAGAGAGGGTATTATTCCAGAGAAGCATGGCGAGATAGGCCCAATATATCAACTAGAAGCCTTAAAAAAGAAAGGCCTGCCGCTAGCTTATGTGGGTGATGTCGTTGGTACCGGTTCATCTCGAAAATCAGCAACGAACTCAGTGCTTTGGTTTACGGGGAATGATATTCCTCATGTACCAAATAAGCGTGTTGGTGGGGTGTGTTTAGGTGGGGAAATTGCACCAATTTTCTTTAATACAATGGAAGACTCTGGTGCATTACCCATCGAATTGCCAGTCGAGAATTTGGTAATGGGTGACCAAATCGATATTTATCCCTATGAAGGAGTGATTAAACGCCATGACACAGAAGTGGTGGTTTCTGAGTTTACAGTTAAGTCTGAAGTGATTTTAGATGAGGTACAAGCGGGAGGACGGATCTAGCTGATTATAGGTCGCTGATTAACGGATAAGGCGCGTGCCTCTTTAGGTTTTGACCAGGAGACGATTTTCCGTAAGCCTGTTCAGGCAAACGATACAGGGAAAGGCTTTACACTTGCGCAGAAGATGGTCGGTAAAGCATGTGGAGTAGAAGGCGTACGCCCAGACCCGTACTGTGAGCCCAAGATGACAACTGTGGGCTCGCAAGATACAACCGGCCCGATGACTCGAGACGAACTTAAAGATCTGGCATGTTTAGGCTTTTCTGCTGATTTGACCATGCAGCCATTCTGCAGTACGTCAGCTTATCCAAAGCCAAACGAAGTTAATACACATCACACACTCCCTGATTTTATGATGAATCGCGGTGGCGTATCTTTACGCCCAGGAGATGGTGTGATCCACTCTTAGTTAAACCGAATGCTGTTACTGGACATTGTTGGCACTGGTGGGGACTCACATACGCATTTCCCTTTGGGGGCTTCATTTCCAGCAGGCTCTGGGACCGTGGCTTTTGCTGCGGCAACGGGGGTGATGCCGCTTGATACGCTTGAGTCCATTATGGTTCGCTTTAAGGGTGATATGCAGCCAGGGATCACATTACGAGATTTGGTACATGCATTCCCTTATTATGCCATTCAGCAGGGCCTTCTAACAGTTGAAAAAAAGGTAAAGTAAATGAATTTTCTGGCCGTATCTTAGAGATAGAAGGTGTTGAGCATTTAACGGTAGAACAAGCTTTTGAACCCTTAGATGCATCGGCAGAGCGCTCGGCACCAGGCTGCACAGTGAAGTTATCACGGTCTTCAATAGAGGAATATTTAAACTCAAACATTATGATGCTCAAGTGGATGATTTCCGAGGGGTATGGTGATGTACGTACAATAGAACGTCGAATTTCTAAAATGGAAGCTGGCTAGTAACTCCAGAATTGATAGTAGCGGACAAAAATGCAGAGTATGCACATATCATTGATATTGATCTAAGTGAAATCAAGGAACCCATTCTATGTGCGCCAAGCGATCCTGATGATGCTTGACTACTTTCAACGGTACAGGGCGAAGCGATCAATGAGGTATTTATC
Source organism: Pseudoalteromonas luteoviolacea NCIMB 1942 (assembly GCF_001625595.1). Classification (GTDB taxonomy): domain Bacteria; phylum Pseudomonadota; class Gammaproteobacteria; order Enterobacterales; family Alteromonadaceae; genus Pseudoalteromonas; species Pseudoalteromonas luteoviolacea_A. Next base: position 88,942 of record NZ_AUXT01000147.1, on the reverse strand, counting down.
GGTTCTTGTATGACCAATATTGGGCACTTTAGAGCCGCAGGCAAGCTGTTAGATGGATTTAAAGGACAATTACTCACGCGTATGTGGATAGCACCACCAACAAAAATGGACCGAGACCAATTAACCGATGAAGGGTATTACGGTATTTATGGTCGTGTAGGTGCGCGCATTGAAACACCGGGGTGTTCGCTCTGTATGGGTAACCAAGCCCGTGTCGCGGATCTAGCCACAGTCGTACGAAACTTCCCTAATCGTCTAGGTACGGGCGCAAACGTGTTTTTAGCATCCGCTGAACTTGCTGCAATCCTGGGCGTCTACCTTCACCAGATGGATACCAAGAATATGCCACCAAGATCAATGCGACAGCGACTGACACTTACCGTTATGTGAATTTCCATCACATGCCTCAATATACGAAAAAGGCAGAAAGTGTCATTATTCAGCAAGCCGTCTAGCCTGTTAAAGTGTAGAGCCAGTCTTGTACTGGCTTTTTAATCGTATTGGCCTTCTAATTTCATTCTATGTAGAAAGAAAGCCACCATATATCACTCCCCTTGCCCTATTCTATGTCCTTGACTATAAAGAGGTCTGTACTAGTGTTTATAAAACAGCCAAATGAGTTGCGTGGACTGCTTTGTAAGGCTTGTATGGCGCTATCTGCTGATCTTATTACATGGGATGGTTGTGCTTACTCCAAGTACCGCTTACATAGGACTTATCAAAGTAACCAATTAGGCTTTTAAGCAAGGGGTAGTATGTGGTGCCTTGCGATACACAATTACCATGTTATCGGGGAAAGGCAATGAAATACACGCTCGCTTTGTTAGGGATTATGGGTAGTTTTAGTACGTCGGCTGCGCCATTACCGTCTTTTAGTGAAATACGTCTTGGCTTTGAGACCATAGATTACAATGAATCTTTGCAAGATGTTGCCGGCTTTGGCCAGTTGTCACAGTCAATATCTGTGACTAACCCTGCGGTGAGGCAGATCTCTTATACCGGAGTGGATGAGGATTGGGGTTTCTACATCGGCAGTGCTGCAACTATTTCAACTGAAATAGACACAGAAACGTGGTCACTCAGAAATTTTGGTGCCATTCAGCAGAATGACTTTAAGGTCAAAGCTAATGAATTGGCCTTTACAGCCGCTTACAATTATCAAAGAGCCATACAGCTGACCTTTGGTATGAAGATCTTTACTTCGAGCTTCACGCGCTCTAACTTCCAATTTGTGAACCCAGGCGCAACAGAGTTTGATAACGCGTTAAAAGCACTACCCAGAGATGAAGGGGATCCTGTTCCACGCTTTGATTTACCCGGGCAAGCAAAGAGTGGCGATGATGTGCTGCAAGATAACCCTGCGTCTTTGGTGCCTGTTATCTCAGTGACCGAAGATCAGATGGGGCTATTGGCAACAGTAGGAGCGCGCTACGATAGCAAGCTTATGCAGCCGAATGAAAAAGTAAGTTGGTATGTTGAGGGAGAGCTGAGCACTCCGGTTTATAGCCGTATTCAAAATACTCAATTTGAGACAACAACGTTAACCGAGAGCTTTAATGGGTGGGGTGTGATGGCTAGAGCGGGCGTTAGGTATCAACTCGTTGAGCATATTGCTGTGATGCTTGGTGTCGATGCTTCTTACAAAGAGCGGGATACGGTAACAGAAGAAGTGAATGATCGTCGTTTGCGCGTACCTGAAATAGAGTATACTAATGTTTCTCTGACCGCTGGATTACAATGGAGTTATTGATGCAGATGAAGTTTGGCATTGTTTTTGGTGCAATGCTTATTGGTACTACAGGATGTAAGACTCTGGACTCGGTACAAAACACTTTGGGCGGCACGTCGCCCTCAGCCGAGCAAATACAAGCTGCTTATAACAGAGCAGAAACTGCTTATTCTGAAGCTCAGCAAGCAATGCATTTGGCAAATGTGGAGTTGCTCGCTGAGTATGATTTAAACAGAATAGATAAGGCGCAAAAAGAGTGGCAAGACCTAAAACACCAGTTTTCGGAATTAAAAGCTAAGCCACACGAAGCTTTAGACAGTGCTTCTTTTTTTTCATCTCAAACAGTCAGCGCTGAAATTATCGAAATGAGCCAAAAAATTTTGGCATTGGTTGGCGGTGCACAAGCGGCAAAAAAATTGATTTTATCAGTATTAGAACCTGTTCGATCGCACTTTGCAGTATTAGACAAATTTGATAGTCAGCAACAGTTCCCAACTCGCTACGACAAGCTACATAAGCATCATAACAAGCTCAAAGTCATGTTAGTGGATGGCAAGCAGCCTGACGTAGAGGCGCAGTTACCAAGCTATCAAGCACAGTTAACGCGTTTGGAAAAGGATGCGGTGAGTTTATATTACCTAGGTCAAGTCAATGCTGAACTAAAGATGATAAGTGCATCAACGAAGGCTCAGGTACTGCCGAGTGTCTACGCTGATGCCAGGAATACTGCGGATTATGCGCAGCAATTTATAAATCTAAATGTGCGCGATTACACGAACATTGAAGACAAAGTCCACTCGGCACAATTGCAGATATTCAGACTAGAGCACTTGTTTGCAGAACATTTAGCGCGTAAACAAGCACTAGATGACAAGCAAGTAGAAGCTCAGTTACTGACTTTAGAAAATCAACTACTGGAATTGACAGAAAAAGCCGGGTTGGGTGATATACGCCACCTTAGTTTTAGCAACCAATTGAAAGCGATCAAAGACACGTTGTGATATAGCACTTTAATGAATAGTTATTTTTGAATAGTGCAATGGCGAGGTGTTTATCTTAGTAATTGCACTTATGGAGTGCTCGGAATAGCGCTGATATGACTTATGAGCCTTTATGGTGATTATTTCTGGCGCTATCACGCTAAGTTACCAAAGTTAAAATAAATGGTATTTTTAATCTAACTTATGTTCTTAATGGGTATATTTATTCTTGTTTTTTGCTAAAAACAAGTTATTCAAAATCAAAATTTCCTACGAAATAGATTAAGATCTCTGCCAATTTCTCATCAAAAGGCGAGAGCAAAAATGACAGCAGTAAACAACCAGAATTTGCTTCAACTTCGTTTTATTCAACAATCTCATATTGATTCGGTAAAGCCATTTTTTTCACGTTTACCCGACAATCCGTATGCCGATGGTGCTTTTCGTAAGCGTCGTTATTCAGTATTAAAGTTTCAAGAAAATACGGTGTCTATTCAGCCAACAAAAGCATTTGTGCAAGATGATTCCATCAACAACTTTCAGGGCAATATAGAGCGTGTGTACGAAAATCTAGAAATCGAGTTGTTGCAAAGCGATGGTTTCAAACACTTGCTGTCTGAATTCAAAGCAATGACAGGTATCGCAGACGACAGTGATATCGAAGTGCATCAGTTCCGTATGTTGGCTATTGAAAGCGATACGCCACCGGCTCCTGAAGGGGTGCATCAAGATGGCTTTGATCACGTTTGTGTATGTGGTGTTTCACACGAGAATATTGCTGGTGGCGAGTTACTTGTGTATGAACATAAAGAAGCTGAGCCTTGTTTCAAAATGGAAATTAAAGACGGCTTGTTTGCACTTGTAAATGACCGTGAAGTTTGGCACAACGCAACACCGATGAATAAGCTAGACTCTGACAAAGTGGGCTACTTAGACTGTTTTGTATTTACGGCTTAATGAGGTCTCTATGAACTTATCTCAAATTCGCCGCCAATTTCCTGCATTGATGCAGGAAATCTCCGGACAAGCACCGATGTTTTTAGATGGCCCTGGTGGTTCACAAGTACCTCAGTCAGTGTTGAGTGCAATGTCAACTTACCTAGGTTACTTTAATTCCAACTTAGGCGGTGCATTCTTCTCTAGCGATAAAACCGTAGAGTTAATGGGTCAAGCTAGAGAATCGGTGGCACAGTTACTAAATGCGCCAAGCAGCGATCAAATCGTATTTGGTGCTAACATGACGAGCCTAACTTTTAGCTTTAGCCGTGCAATATCTAGAGGTTGGCAGCCTACAGATGAAGTGATCGTGACCAATGCCGATCATTACTCAAACGTTTCATCATGGCGTCAAGCTGCTGAAGATAAAGGTGCCAGTGTGCATGCTGTGCGTATCAATGAAGCTGACTGCACTTTAGATTTAGATCACTATACTGAGTTACTAAACAGCAATACAAAGTTAGTTGCTGTAACCTACGCATCCAATACCACAGGGTCTATCAATAACATTAAGAAAATCGTCGAGATGGCACATCAAGTTGGTGCGCTCGTCTATGTAGATGCAGTTCACTTTGCCCCTCATGAGTTGATTGATGTACAAGCTTTAGATTGCGACTTTTTAGCTTGCTCAGCATATAAGTTCTTTGGCCCGCATGTGGGTATTGTTTATGGTAAGCGTGCACACCTAGAAGGTTTCACTCCATACAAAGTAGAGCCCGCGAAAGATGTGATCCCAGGACGTTGGGAAACTGGCACTCAAAGCTTTGAAGGGCTTGCAGGTGTCATCGCTGCGATTGATTACATTGCCTCTTTGAGTGAATTACCAAAATCGGAGCTTCTGAGAGCCCGCCTTGAACAAGCATTTGCAAACTCAAAGGCGCATGAAATGGCGCTAAGTCAGCACTTTTTGACTAAGTTGGCTCAGTTTCCCCAAATTAAACTCTATGGCATCGATGATGTGGCAAGAGTTTCTGAGCGTACGCCGACGTTTGCGTTGACTTTTGATGGCCTTGAGCCGCGTAAAGTATCTGAGTTTTTAGGCCAGCAACATGTGTGTGTTTGGGACGGCAACTTTTATGCGCAAGGTCTATGTGAACAGCTGGGCGTTATGGATAAAGGCGGTGTCGTTCGCATTGGCTGTATGCACTATAACACCATCGAAGAACTCGATAGGCTTTTCGACTTATTTAGCGAATTGCTAAACTAGCAAAAAGGGTGCGTTCGCACCCTTTTAAATCCACCTCTTCTGCCTGATTTTTGTACAGCAAAACATTTTACTATCTCATAGAACTATGTGTGTTTGTAATGAAATAATGTACAGACACAAAGCGTTGATTTTCAAACGTGTTGATGGTTAATTATTAAGCAGGTTGCAATAGCCAGCCTGTGTGAAATAGATCAACATAAAAAGGAAATAACGATGAAAGTCGCACTTAAGAAACATTCAGTTAAGCAATTAACCACTAACAATAAAACGCTAAATCATGACCAAACCCCACAAGTTGCTGGTGGTATGTATGCGAGCTCTCCTCACGTACCTGGTTGTATCTCTTACAATGGCATCACGTGTATGTCTATGTATAACTGCTAAGCGTTTGGTAGACTACAGAGTAACTAGGTGCTCTGTAGCCTTTAAGTTGTCTAAAACTGCTCTTCGATATAATGATTGAGTTTGTGAATACGTTCACTCATACCTGCAATGATTTTATCTTTGATTTTTTCTCTAATAATAGCAGGTAATTTAGTCAAGGCTTCAGAGGTAATTGCTAATACGATGGTATCTGACACAGCTTGCGCACTGGTGCTGCGTTCACGATGACATATAAATGCGCCTTCACCAACAAACTCACCTGGCCCAACATGGCCGATATCAACATGACTTTTTTCAGAAAAGATGCGTAACTCACCACTTAATATGATATATAGGCGATTATCTTGCTCAAATCTTTTAAATGCATACTTACCTTGGCCAATCAAATAAAGGTGACTAAAAGATTCTAATAAAACTTGCCGTTCGGCAAGAGAGAACTCTTTAAAAAAATCAAGCCGATTAATGATTTCCAATTGTTTAATGGTGGTAATATTTTCTAACAGCTTCATGGTCAGCCAAATATTTAGTCTTTTTCTAGCATATTGCGCTCTTTCAGTTTGCGGGTCAATGTATTACGCCCCCAACCTATTTTTAGTGCAGCATCTTGTTTATGTCCATGACACGCTGCAAGTGCAGATTTGATTAAGCGTGTTTCGAGTTTTGCTTGTATCTGGGGCCAAATGTGTTCTTCACCTTGGCGCAATTGTTGGTCAAGCCATTGTTGAAATGCGTCAAGCCAATCATGGCTAGTCGCAGTATCGGCTATCTCAGGAGGTTGGGAGAGCTCTGGTGGAAGATCTTGTGGGCCAACCATGTCACCCGGCGCCATGACTGTTAACCAACGACAGGTATTCTCTAGCTGTCTTACATTGCCAGGCCAGCCAAATGCACACAGTTGAGTGAGCGCGGCTTCGGTGAGCACTTTACTCGGAACTTTGAGTTCTTTGGCGCTTTTAGCTAAAAAGTATTGTGCCAGTTTGCCAATATCAACACTGCGTTCCCTGAGCGGGGGAATGCGCAATCGGACAACATTAAGGCGATGAAACAAGTCTTCACGAAATTTTCCTTCGCTGACCAGTTGCTCTAAATCTTGGTGGGTGGCCGCTAAGATCCGCACATCTACTTTGATACTTTGGTGGCCACCGACGCGATAAAACTCACCATCGGCTAATACCCGTAGCAAACGAGTTTGCACATCGAGGGGCATGTCACCAATTTCATCTAGGAATAATGTGCCACTATTGGCTTGTTCAAAGCGGCCTCGTCTTACACTATCAGCGCCTGTAAATGCCCCTTTCTCGTGGCCAAACAATTCAGATTCAACTAGATCTTTAGGGATAGCAGCCATATTTAAGGCAATAAAAGTATTGTCTTTACGGGGGCTGTGATTATGCAAGGCACCAGCAACCAGTTCTTTACCTGTTCCAGACTCACCATTGATTAATACGCTCATGCTTGAAGCCGACAGCTTACCTATGGCTCTGAACACTTCTTGCATTGCCGGCGCTTCGCCAATGATATCTGGGCTGTTAGAGACTGAATCGACCTGCTTGGCTTTGACATTTTGCTGCGCGGCGCGGTAGGCTCTGTCGGCTAGCGAAGTCGCTTCGTCCAAGTCAAAAGGTTTGGCAAGGTACTCAAATGCCCCTTTTTGAAAAGCATTAACAGCTGAGTCTAAATCGGAATGTGCTGTCATGATAATTACTGGTAAAGCAGGGTAGAGTTCATTCACTTCTTCAAGCAATGCCATGCCATCAATGCCTGGCATACGGACGTCCGACATTAATACTGAGGGTTGGTCGTATTCGAGCGCCGTCAATACGTCTTGGCCATTTGCAAAGCTTTCTGTTGTAAATCCAGATCTAGATAACGCTTTTTCTAGTACAAAGCGAATTGACGCATCATCATCAACTAACCAAACACTCTTCATTATTTGCTCCCTAGTTCGTCTTCAAAGGGTAAGTAAATACAAAACTCTGTGTGTCCAGGCCAACTATCACATTCAATAAAGCCTCGATGTTGCTCCACCAAAGTTTGTGCAATAGATAGTCCGAGGCCTGAACCTCCCTCTTTGTTTGTGACCATAGGATAAAAAAGAGTCGCCTTGAGTGACTCGTCTATCCCAGGTCCGTTGTCTGCAATTTTTATGAGCAAGGCTTTTCGTAACATTAGCTTGCCACGTCTTACACGATGACATATTCGTGTTGTTACACGGATTTCACCTTGCCCATTTAGCGCTTGTTGCGCGTTGCGCACTATATTGAGTACGACTTGTTGTATCTTTGCTTCATCAAGGCAAATATCAGGGATGCTCGGATCATAGTCTTTTCTCAGTAATACGGATTGATCAGACTCCAATGCACTGAGCTTTAAGATCGACTCCAGTACTTTGTGAATATTACAGTGCGTTTTTTTAGGTAATTCATTGGGACCTAAAAGCCTATCCACGAGCTCCCTAAGGCGATCGGCTTGAGCAATAATGAGCTGTGCACATTCATCGCGCTCTTGCTGATCAACCTCATACTGCAATAATTGCGCCGCTCCTCTGATCCCCCCCAAAGGGTTTTTAATTTCGTGGGCTAATCCGCGAATAAGATTACGAGCGGCTTGATATTGGTGAGCTTGGTTGAAGGCTTTATCAAAGCGCAACTCTTCATCAATGCGCCTGCACTCCAGCTGAATATAGTTTTGATTGTCAAAACTGAGCTTACGCGCAAATAGGCTAATTGTGCTGGCCCTATTATCAATAAACACCACGTCTACCTTGTGTTGCTGGCAATCTATACCATCATCCAACACATAGCGTTTAAGACGTTTAAGGTCGATTAAGTGGTGGTGAAAAATACTTTCAAACGGTTGAGCAATCAACCGCTTCTGGCCAAGGCCCAGCAGTTCACTGGCGCTATTATTGGCATAATGGATCCGTAAACCTTCATCTAGCAAAATGACGGATGTTGATAAGTTTTGCCAAAGTTCTTGCAGTATAGAGGGAGATGCTTGTTCCATAATGGGTCGCCTTGCACCAAGTTGGTGCATATTAATGTAACACAATCCTGTGTGAATGTTTATTTTGTTTATAAAGTCGTTCTTTTGTGCGTTGTGTTGTGTAATTGATACAACAAAACGTTTGGGTGGACTAATTATTTACAGAAGTTTTGTGCAAGTAAAAAATAGTTTCATCACTTTTTGTGACTACTTCACTCTTACCATTGAACACCATAAGTTGTAGTGAATGCTCGCCGCGAGGCACGTTTCGTAATGCGAAGGTGACGGTATGTTGTTTGGGACCTGTTGGTTTACCATCCAAATACAGTTGTACGGTAAAGTCTTTGGCAAATCTCGGCGTAATTTGACCACTGACATATACGCTGCCGGTGTTATCCCGCAAAGTTTGCTTATGATTAGGGGCTATAATCGCCGCTTTATAAGATTGTCCAGATGGAGGTTGTGAGGTGGTTAAAACCGACGTGTCGGTTGCAGGCATGGTTAAAAAGTTGGTGTTAATTTTGACTTCTTTGGCCCCTTTTCTTGGCGTGTCAGAATAGACCCAATTACCGTTTTGATCTTTCCAACGATAAACCTTTTTATCTGCATACACATCTGGGCAGACCAAACACAAAGCTATCAATAACCAAAGGCGAGCCACGGCAACCTCACTGAGTAAATTTTAAAAGTGTTAAAGAGCACTATCATTGTGTAATTTTTACAATAGTGCAACCACTAACGTCCACTCACTAACTGTAGTGTGTTTAGTACTGTTTTGCCATAAAAAAGCCCGCATTAAGCGGGCTTGAGAACACATATGATTTAAGAGCGCAGAATACACTTAAATAGCAGTAAACACTGCGCTTGGTAGCTGCCTACCACTGCTAACTGCTGGTATGTTTGAGCGATTAAACGCTGTAGTACATTTCAAACTCAACTGGGTGAGTTGTCATGTTTAATTTCTCAACTTCTTGAGACTTAAGTGCAATGTATGCATCTATTAAGTCATCAGTAAATACACCGCCCTGAGTTAAGAATTCACGGTCACCATCAAGTGATGACAATGCTTCTTCCAGTGATGCTGCTACAGTTGGGATTTCAGCTGCTTCTTCAGCAGGTAGATCGTAAAGATCTTTATCCATTGCATCGCCAGGGTGAATTTTGTTTTTGATACCGTCAAGGCCAGCCATTAGCATTGCAGAGAAAGCAAGGTAAGGGTTAGCTGTAGGGTCAGGGAAGCGTACTTCGATACGACGCGCTTTTTCTGACGGTACTACAGGAATACGGATTGAAGCAGAACGATTACGCGCAGAATATGCAAGCATAACTGGCGCTTCGAAACCAGGTACTAGGCGCTTGTATGAGTTTGTTGAAGCATTTGCGAAAGCATTGATTGCTTTAGCGTGCTTGATGATACCACCGATGTAGTAAAGTGCATCTTCAGATAGACCGCCATACTTGTCACCTGCAAAGATATTTTGACCATCTTTACCTAGTGATTGGTGACAGTGCATACCAGAACCGTTATCACCTACAACAGGCTTAGGCATGAATGTTGCTGTTTTACCATAATGGTGCGCCATATTGTGGATAACGTACTTCATCTCTTGGATTTCGTCCGCTTTAATAACCATAGTATTGAAGCGTGTAGCGATCTCGTTTTGACCTGCAGTTGCAACTTCGTGGTGATGCGCTTCAACAACTTGACCAAACTCTTCAAGGACTAGGCACGTTGCACTTCTCCAGTCTTGTGAAGAATCAACAGGTGCTACTGGGAAGTAACCACCTTTTACGCCAGGACGGTGCCCCGCATTGCCTTCGTCGTAGCTCTTGTCAGAGTTCCAAGATGCTTCTTCTGCATCTATTGAGTACATAGAGCCCGACATGTCAGTTTTGTACTTAACGTCGTCAAAAAGGAAGAACTCTGGCTCTGGACCGAATAGTACTGTGTCAGCGATTCCAGTAGAGCGCATGTAATCTTCAGCGCGCTTTGCAACAGAACGCGGGTCACGCTCATAGCCTTGCATTGTAGAAGGCTCAAGTACGTCACAACGTACGATCATAGTTGTTTCTTCTGCAAACGGGTCAAGCTTAACGGTGCTTGCATCTGGCATTAATACCATGTCAGATTCGTTAATGCCTTTCCAACCAGCGATTGATGAGCCATCGAACATTTTACCATCTTCAAAGAAGTCTTCATCGGCTTGATGATGTGGAATGGAAACGTGTTGCTCTTTACCTTTAGTGTCCGTGAAGCGTAAATCTACAAACTTTACTTCATTCTCTTTAATAAAATCTAAAACCGATTGTGACATGTGTCCTCCGACTCGATGGGTTATTTTTGCTGCAATAATTTGCTGTCTGCGCCCTATGTAGCGTGATCCATGCCAATTTTTTAAGTTGTTGTTATAATTGGTTTATTGTATTTATAAACGTATTGGACTGTGATATTGAACTAAAATAGTGCACCAATTTTGTGAGTGGTGCACCATGTTGGTGCGTCGCGTTAAGGGCCATATCAAACTTAGTCTCTATCACCAAATAAGCGAATTTTAGAGCTAAAAGAGCATGTGTTGGGTAAACCAGCCACCATAAATACCTGAAAACAACGTATTGGCAAGGAGGCGTTATAATCAGCTTGGCGAATGACGCCCCATGCAGATAGCAAAGTGATGCCGATGATTAAGCTCACGATGACCAGCATAGGTATGAGCCAGCCCCACAAGCTGAGTATATTCATAATGGGTAATGAAATAGCACCGAGGTAACCTGCAAATAACAAACTCGATGCAGCAACTGAAGCACTCATAAATGGCTGCATGTTTTCTTTTAGGACCAATTTGAGTATTGTTTGGGGGCCGCCAATGGACATTCTGATCCCCAATTCATAACGCCTAAAAGCAATGGAATAACTAAATAGGTGGCCAATGCGATAGCGACCAGCGATAACACAATGGTAAACATACTTGCTACACGCTGAGACTTGAGGTGCGCAGACAATATTTGTTCCGTAGTTTGCATATCGTATACTCGGATCTGTGGGTGAACCTGTGTCAGTAATGTGTTTATTTCTGGTCTAGATATTTGTGCGCTCGGCTTTGTTTGAGCAATTATCATTGGGTAAAAAGTATTAATCCTAGGGCGATAAACGTGTGCAATGGGCGCTTGATTGGGAAGATTTAGGTTACCCACGACGCCAATAACCGTAATTGGATCACTTGAGCTTCTTGCATAGAGCTTTGCATCTATTGGGTTTTGACCCCGATCTTTAAGGAGATCAGCCATAAATTCATTGATGATGACAACGGGCGTCGACTCTCTTGCTTCAGCATCCGTAAAATGCCGGCCTTGCTTTAGGGTGAGGCCAAATGTTTCGAAATACAGGCGTGTTCCCCACACCCGTTTATTGGCAATAATAGGCTTATCCCTACCCGGTTCTAACTGCATATGGCGCGTAGCAAACTCTTCCAGCCAATAAGACACTGTTGGGTAGCTGCCCACGCCGGCTCTGGCTACATCACTGCGCTGTACATCTGTATTAGCTTCTAATTTAGCAACAAGGTGCACTTGATTTGACGACATTGACCTGCGGGCTTCTGGCGTATCACGGCAATCATAGGGCAACCATACATCGGTATGTCAAGTGGGTGTTGCCAGTATCGGCTCGGCAAAGTGCTCTGCGGTCACACCGATGATGGCAAAATTTACCCCTTTAAAAGCAACTGATTTGTTGAGTACATAGGGCTGCCATTAAAATACTTTGGCCAAATATCATAAGAAATTACAGCAATAGGTTGGTTGCTATTCATGCCTTCGTGCTCGTTGATGTGATGGCCAAGTGCTAGTGGCACGTCGATTATTTGCATAAACTCGGGTGTAATTGCACCCATGTTGAATGTCGGACTGTTTGGCAAGCTTTGCTCAACATCAATATTGATATTGTGTAATGCCATTGTTTCGATGCCTTGATGCTGCGCTTTGTACGCTTCAATGAACCCAAAATGGTACGAATTTTGCGCGCTTGACCTGACCATCCAATAACAGTTGCCCTTTACTATAACTAGGCTATTTTGCTCTTAAATAGGATTTTCTTGATAGGCTTTTATATAACTACGTCCATATGAATCTTAGTTTCGTGCTGATGATGTATGAGTTGGAGCAAGTCACATACCAAAATTTAAGTTTTTGATTTTAATTGTGTCATAAACTGCTGCATGACAGCACTTTGCCACACAGGCAGCTCGCTCGCAGGGGTCAATGCTTGTTTCAAAGCTGAATTGCTTTTGGCAAGCCCTGTGATTCTAAGTTGTTGTTGAACAATTTGTTCAAGGCGCTGATTTTGCCATGGCTTTTCGATAAAGTCAGAGGCACCCAACTGCATAGCTTGAATAATAAGATCGGTGTTTGACCACGCGGTCATGGCGATGACTGGAATATTTAAATTACGCTTATTGAGCTGCCTAAGAAAGCGTACTCCTTCTTCACCAGATGTTGAGGCGAGATCAAAGTTGATATCGAGTAGGATCAGCGCCGGTTGGGTATGGGCTAGAAATTCAACGGCTTGTACGGGGTTTTCTACTTCTTGGATTTGCTAGCCAAAGTCCTCCAATACAAAGCGTGCAGCTAAGCGGACTTCTCAATTGTCTTCAACAATCAAAATCAGCGACTGTGTCGTCATTATCTATCCTTTGTTTATTTGCTTACCGATTGTGCCACCGGTTTATGTTGAGTTTAGTATTTATAAAAGGAACATAAAATATTAGTTTAAGCGCCTCTTTTTCGATGTCAAATGGAGAGAAAAACGGGCAAATCGACAAAAAATCACTGGATAAACTTTCATCTGTCACATTATTAGGGGATAATACGCGACCTTTAATAGTGGAACGGTATCTTAGGCGCGCAAAATTGCGTGGATCGACTAGGATCACTGAAGGCCAACTTCTCTGAGTAACAGTAATGAGCATTGAAAAGTTAAGAAATATTGCGATTATCGCACACGTTGACCATGGTAAAACTACCCTAGTCGATAAGTTGCTAGAACAATCTGGCACATTAGAGACACGCGGTGGCAACGAAGAGCGTGTAATGGATTCAAATGATATTGAAAAAGAGCGTGGCATCACAATCTTGGCGAAAAACACCGCCATTGAGTGGAACGACTACCACATCAATATCGTAGACACCCCGGGACACGCCGACTTTGGTGGTGAAGTAGAACGTGTACTATCAATGGTTGACTCTGTACTACTACTGGTTGATGCACAAGAAGGCCCTATGCCACAAACGCGTTTCGTAACGCAAAAAGCATTCGCACTTGGCCTGAAGCCTATCGTTGTTATCAACAAGATCGATAAACCAGGCGCACGCCCTGATTGGGTAATGGATCAAGTATTCGACCTATTCGACAACTTAGGTGCAACAGACGAGCAGCTTGATTTCCAAGTTATCTACGCGTCAGCAATCAACGGTTGGGCAACGCTAGATCTAGACGAGCCTTCAGACAACATGCAGCCAATGTTTGAAGCGATTGTTGAGCAGGTAGAACAGCCAGACGCTGATCCAGCTGGCGACTTCCAAATGCAGATCTCTCAGCTGGACTACAACTCTTACATCGGTGTAATCGGTGTTGGTCGTATCAAGCGTGGTACTGTTAAGATCAATCAGCAGGTTACAATTGTAGGTGCTGATGGAAGCTCGCGTAACGGTAAAGTTGGTCAGGTACTGACTTATTTAGGTCTTGATCGTCATGAAGCGCAAGAAGCGCAAGCGGGTGACATCATCGCAATCACAGGTCTTGGCGAGCTGAAAATCTCAGATACGGTATGTGATGTAAATGCGGTTGAAGCACTACCTGCACTTTCTGTTGATGAGCCAACAGTAACAATGACATTCTCTGTTAACACGTCGCCATTCTCTGGCCAAGAAGGTAAGTTCGTGACATCACGTAACATCCTTGAACGTCTTCAAGCAGAACTTGTACACAACGTAGCACTACGTGTTGAAGAAACGGATAACCCAGATAGCTTCCGCGTATCTGGTCGTGGTGAACTTCACTTAGGTATCCTAATCGAAAACATGCGTCGTGAAGGCTATGAGCTTGCTGTATCTCGCCCTGAAGTAATTCTTCGTGAGGTAGATGGTCAGTTAGAAGAACCATACGAAACAGTTACCGTTGACGTTGAAGAAGAGAACCAAGGTTCTATCATGGAACAACTTGGCCTTCGTAAAGCAGAAATGACTGATATGGCACCAGATGGTAAAGGCCGTATTCGTATGGACTTCATGATGCCTTCTCGTGGCTTAATTGGTTTCCAGACTGATTTCATGACGCTGACGTCTGGTTCTGGTCTAATGTACCACACGTTTGATCACTACGGTCCACACAAGGGCGGTAACATTGGTCAACGTAAGAACGGTGTACTAATCGCGAACGCGGCAGGTAAAGCGTTGACTAACGCACTATTCAACCTACAGGACCGTGGTAAGTTATTCATCGGTCACGGTGTTGAAGTATACGAAGGTATGATCATCGGTATTCATGCTCGTGATAATGACTTAACAGTTAACGCGCTTAAAGGTAAGCAGTTAACGAACGTTCGTGCATCTGGTACAGATGAAGCGCAAAACCTTGTGCCACCTATCGTAATGACGCTTGAGCAAGCACTTGAGTTCATCGATGATGATGAGCTAGTAGAAGTAACGCCTGAGAGCATCCGTATTCGTAAGAAGCTATTGACTGAGAGTGAGCGCAAGCGCGCAAGCCGTCAAGCTAAAGGTTAATTACCAATACCATTGAAAAGCGCCGCGTTTATCGCGGCGTTTTTGTTTGTCTAGAATAATCCATACTCTTCAGTTTCGACGGGTTCATAGCCCTTTAAATGTTCAGGTCTAAATATGGCACTAGGATCTAGCACAAGGCTGTGATTATCTCCTTGTTTAATTAGCCCCTTCATCATTTTTTTTGTTTGTGGATCAATATCGAAACCGACATTAGTCATCTCGTGGAGTGGCTTAATATCCGATTCATTACAGTGGATATTGTCTTCTACTCTGTCTACCAACAGCCCAATATGTGGCTGTTGTCCATCTTCTGTGGTGAACACAATGATAGGTTTATGGTCTAAAATGATTTGATCTCGGGCAGACTCGAACAGTCGAATAAGTTTAGTAAAAGTGGTGAGTTTTTCTTTTTCTAGCGTCTCCAATGCCTGATCTTTTTTACCTTTACTACAAAGGTTGAATACTTCATCGGCAATGCTATGCAATCTATCATGAGGCCCTTCAAAGCGACTCAAAATGGCTTTTAGGTCTTCATTATCGGTTTTAAAGTTGTAAAACCATTTACCAAAATCTGTCTGCTTGGGATCTCTCGATTTGGTGAAAGGCACATCGTTGTGTACGCTTAATTCAAGTTCAGCAAGCCATGCTTTGTGATCTTGCTCTCTGAGCTGTAACAACTCAACGAGAGATTGATTGGTTTCGTATGAAGACTGGTTGTTTAAAATCAGTCCTAAATCAAATATTGGGGTCGGTGTACCCATGTAGTCTTTGACGCCGAGAAAGCTTGGGTTTTCATTGGGCAAAGAGGTTAAATTTCCTTCATACCGCTCCGTGAGCAAAATATCTAAAATTTTGAGTGATATTGTTTTTTTTCCTACTCTAAAGTTGATCAGATCCATGCTAGCCTCAAACATTATTTGCTTGTACTAAGCATAGATCAATATTTCAAATAAGACCTATAGACGGGGTGCTCTGCACTGCTTTTTTGTTGTTTAAATAGCGCTTGAATTGCTGGGTTGGTACTGCGCTCTTTTTTTATTGCTGGCACAATACACTTCGATAATGTCTCGACATCACAATGCTTTAATGCTTCAACAAAGACATAGGCGTTTACAAATCCTTCAAAGGTTTGATAGCTAACCGTCCTTTTTTTGCCTTCGGAGAGCTTGCGATACAATACACATACTCGACCTTTGCAAGTTTTAGGGTCTGGCAGTATTTCTGTGACCATGACTTGAGCAGGTGCAATGATATTTTCAAATAGGGCGGCAGATGAGACAAATGACACGCTCGTATACGTGCCTCTGAATCCAGCGCGATATGCTTGATTAATAAATGCTGCTAACGGTTCATATGTGCCTATCATGGCGATGGCAGTTGTGTCAGTTAATAATATTTGGGTTAGGGCGCGGGCCACGTCGTTAGTATTACGGCGAAACCGTGCAGTCACAACGGGTTCGATATTTTTATCTCGCAACGCCTGCCTGTGGCTTTGTTCTAATGTGAGGCCAAATTCATCGGCTTGAATAAACAACGCTATTTTTTTATGTCCCAACTCATCGATAAGGTATTTGATTTGCTCTTCAGCCTCTTCTAAGTAGCTTGGTCTTAGCGTGTAGGTCGGAAATTGTGGGTTATTGTATAAAAAATTGGCACCAGTGTAAGGCATAAGAAAAGGAAGCTGGTGGCGCTTTAAAATGTCTTTGATCGAGTGGGCCGTTGGTGTTCCCATGTTGCCAATGAGGGCGTGAATTTTGTGGTGCTGTATCAAGTAATGGGTATTGTCGACGGTACGATTGGGCTCGTAGCCATCATCAAGTACCACGAGGTCCAATTTAGTCTTTTCATCAAGTACATGCTCATTCGCATACTCAAAGTAGAGTTGATGACCTCCCTTAAGCTGCATGCCAATGTGGCTGGCTGGCCCACTTAAAGCCACACTCATTCCGAGCTTTATACGTTCAGGTGTTTGCGCATATGTTACTGAGCTTAATAAAAATAATCCGCTAAATAGGGCGCTTTGTACTAGTGATTTCAGCATAAACTTCCGATAACAACTGTTGAAAAACAAGCTGTAATTGTTTCTTTGACTCTATTTTTAGTTCTGAGGCTAATTCTTTTGGCTGATGGCGCTGTAATAATAGTAGAATCAAACGCATTTGGGAAATGTTTATAAGTGCCGAAAGTAAGTTTGGTTGTGTCATGATCGCGTCGTACAGTAATGGCGCAATTTGTTGCTGTGTTGAGGGTTTGTTAGCTAGGTACGTCAATTGCCTCAGCGTAGTTTGCTTGAATTTACAAGATGGCAATGTACGACACAGCTCGTACACTAGTTTCCATGGCAGATCTAGGTATAGATCTGGTAGGTCAAAAAATAATTGGCTTTTAAACTGCGTCCGGATAGCAGGTATATTGAGAGGGGTGTCTTGATGTACCACCAGAACGGCAAACTCCCCACTAGATTTATCTTGCTTGTAACCCAACTTTACCGCCTCAAAGCCTAGCTTTTGCCAAAAGCGCAGCAGCTTTGCTTGGGCACCAAAACTGCTGCCAAAGTAGCTCACCTGATCGCGCAGTTGCTGCATAGTAAAACCAATAAGTGCTTGGCCGACCCCTTGTTGTTGGGCTGTTGGGGCAACTGCAATACGCACAATACGAGCACCTTTATGGGTTATAAAAGCGGTATCACCCTGTAATTGAGCCAGCTGTTGCGCCATCATGTGGCCGGCTGGACGGCGTGTGCCTAAGGCTATTTGCGTAGCCAGTGCTTCATCTAAGTTGCCTTCAATGTTCACTAAGCACACGCCAACTAAGTGATCTGCTTGTGTGGCAATAAACAGACGATTACTTGGGCTATCTAATAGTTGTCTTAAATCATTCACGGAGGTTTGATAGTGGGCTAACACTAGCAGTGCGAAAACCTGTCTTAACAGTGTTTCATCGTTGAGTAAATCAGCACGCGCTACAGACTGATATTGAATAGAAGTAGGCAGTATTTTAGATGGCGCGTCATATTCGCTATCAAGTGCAAACAACAAGCGCATTTGGTTTTCTAGAGGGTCATTATTCGCATAACGAATCGGTTCCTCTAAATGAAGCGATAAATAGTTAGGGTAATGCTTTTGTAAGTGGTTTTGAAAGCGTAACGTATAGCCTCGACCATTGCCCTCATAACCCACCAAGGTGCTGGCAAAGACCACTTTAGGGCTGCACGTCAACAGCTGCTTTAACATCGGTACTGGGATGGCAGCAGCCTCATCAATCAGCAGTATGTCTATGTCAGGTTGAGCAGCCAGCAATGTATCTGGTGGTATATAGGTCAGGTTGTGCAGACTATTTTGTTGCATGCTGGGCTCCGGTATACCAAGCTCAATGGCCAAGTGTTTAAAGCTATTTTGTACGGCGCGTCGCTGTTGCGCGCAGATCACAATGTTTTGCTTTTTATAATGGGCCGCAATAAGTCCAAGTACGGTTGATTTCCCACGACCTCGGTCGGCACTGAGTAATACTGGTGCAGCTGTTTTATGTGAGAGCCACTTGATAATGCTTGCCAGTGAGTGTGCTTGTGGTGCCAAGTTTAGAGAAGTAGGTGGCGCGATATAGTGTTCAGGCAAGTCATTGTTTGCCTGTTCACTGATGAGCCAAACCTGGTGCTGTGTAATTAATTTAGCCAATCGTACCAAGAAAGGGCTAGAAGACGGTGTTTCTCCTTCCGAGAGCCACTTTTCTAGGGCAGGGTCGCACCATTGCTTTAGCGTGTCTAGTACTGGGAGAAGCAAGATGAGCAATCCGCCAGCTTGCACAGTCCCTGCTGCGGCAGTAAGTTTATTGGGAACAATACCACTGTAGCCGTCGTAGCAGACAAATTGGAATTCTTGGCCGAGTATTTGATGTAAATGTTGAGGCCAAATTGCTTGCTCAAATTGAGCATCATTACTCAATGCGAGTGCATTATTGTCACGTATGATTGCTTTATATTGTGCGATACCCCATTTGCGGCTACCGCACAGTAGCAATATCTGACGATGTCTCGCTTGTTTTAGTTCGCCAAGCAGCGTAGGTAAATTAGATAGCTTGGAGTCTTGCATAAGCCGTGACTAGCCACTTAGTGCCGACATCATCAAAGTTTACTTGAATACGAGATTGAGCACCATTGCCTTCATAGTTCAGTACCGTGCCCGCGCCAAACTTAGCGTGTAAGACGCGTTGGCCCAAATTGAAACCGCTGTCCTCAAACGCGGCATGGCTCACTGATGCGCTGAAACGGTTTGTGCTAGCTGGTCGAGATACTTGCGTTTTGATGCGGATCTCTTCAGTGCACTCTTCTGGCAATTCTCGCAAAAAGCGTGAAGGGCTGTGGTACTTTTCTTGGCCATATAAGCGGCGACTTTCAGCATGGCTGATATATAATTTTTGCATCGCGCGTGTCATGCCAACATAACAAAGGCGACGTTCTTCTTCTAATCGGCCAGACTCTTCATGGCTCTGCTGAGATGGGAACATACCTTCCTCTACACCAACCATAAACACTAATGGAAATTCCAAACCTTTTGCCGAGTGTAATGTCATCATTTGCACTGCATCTTCGTGCTCGTCAGCTTGTCCTTCACCTGCCTCTAAAGAGGTATAGGCTAAGAAGCCTTGCAGCGGCGAGGTAAACTCTTCTTCCACCGGTAACTCGAACTGTCCACAGGCATTGATCAATTCTTCTAAGTTTTCTACGCGGGCGCGACCTTTTTCACCTTTTTCAGCTTGATACATGGCCAACAGCCCTGAGTATTCAATGGTTGTTTTTGCTTGTTCAGCGAGTACCAGCTCTACGAGCTTCTCATCAAGTTGTTCGATTAATTCAATAAAGCGTGTAACAGCTGTCGCTGCGCGACCAGCTAGGTGCTGCTGTTCGATGACTGCTTTTGCAGCATACCACAGTGGCAAAGACTCGTTACGTGCACAGTCACGGATATGGCTGAGCGTTTTGTCACCAATACCGCGCGCAGGGGTATTAATCACTCGCTCAAATGCGGCGTCATCATTGCGGTTACTTATGAGACGCAAGTAAGAGAGAGCGTCTTTAATTTCTTGACGCTCGAAGAAGCGCATGCCGCCATAGATGCGGTACTTAAGCCCTTCTTGTAGCAAAGCCTCTTCCAAAACACGAGATTGCGCATTATTACGATATAAGATCGCACAGTCGGTCAGTGCATTGCCATCTTGCAACCAAGATTTAATTTTACCAACGGTAAAGCGTGCCTCATCCAACTCATTGAAAGCCGCGTAGATGGAAATAGATTCACCCTGGTTACCTTCGGTCCAAAGGCTCTTACCCATGCGTTCAGAGTTGTTTTGGATTAAGGCGTTAGACGCTTTCAAAATAGTCGCGGTTGAACGGTAGTTTTGTTCTAGACGAATTGTATCGGCATCAAAGTCTTGCAAGAAACGTTTAATATTTTCAATTTTTGCGCCGCGCCAGCCGTAAATACTTTGGTCATCATCGCCGACAATCATGATGTTATTTTCGCCGCCAGCGAGCAAGCGCAACCACAGATATTGGATGCTGTTAGTATCCTGAAATTCGTCTACCAACATGTGTCTAAAGCGCTGTTGATAATGACGGAGCAAAGTAGGCTGCTGCTGCAATAATTCGTAGCAACGAAGTAATATTTCGGCGAAGTCGACTAGGCCGGCCCTGTCACAGGCTTCTTGATATGCAGTATAGACGTTGAGCATGAGTTGCTCAGTGGCGTCATAGGCTTGGATATCTTTAGGGCGTAACCCTTCGTCCTTACGCGCGCTGATATACCAGCTGAGTTGCTTGGCAGGCCACTTCTTTTCATCAATGTTCATCGCTTTGAGTAGGCGTCTGATCATGCGCTGTTGATCATCAGAATCTAGGATCTGGAAAGATTCTGGCAAATTTGCTTCTCTGTGATGGGCGCGTAATATGCGGTGCGATAACCCATGGAAGGTGCCTATCCACATGCCTCCAACGGGACTTTGTAATGTTTCTTCGACACGTGTACGCATCTCTTTGGCGGCTTTATTGGTAAAAGTCACAGCAAAGATACTATAGGGGGAAGCGTGCTCAACTTGCATCAACCAAGCGATACGGTGTACTAACACTCGAGTTTTACCAGAGCCCGCGCCCGCGAGAATGAGCATGTTACTAAGCGGTGCAGCAACCGCTTCTCTCTGCTTGTCATTCAAGCCGTCAAGTAATTCAGATACGTCCATCTTTGCGCCTATTTCGAAAAGTGAGGGCAAAGTATACCTAGCGTAGCATTTAAAGCCCAGTTTTTGGAGAGAGTTTCAACATGTTAAAAAGTTAGTATATTGAAAGTA
The DNA here is from genome assembly GCF_001625595.1 of Pseudoalteromonas luteoviolacea NCIMB 1942. GTDB lineage: Bacteria > Pseudomonadota > Gammaproteobacteria > Enterobacterales > Alteromonadaceae > Pseudoalteromonas > Pseudoalteromonas luteoviolacea_A. The sequence continues at coordinate 67,542 of NZ_AUXT01000147.1, read as the reverse complement.
AAGTATATTTATTTTCTTGGTTACTGTCTTTTTATACAGTCCATTAGCCCAGAATCTGTTTGAGTCGCTTTTGCATTTCTTGTACTAGCAAATCTGGCTGAAACTTAGATAAAAATGCATTACAGCCGACTTTTTCAACCATCGCTTGGTTAAAGCTGCCACTTAAGGAAGTATTCAATATGACGTATAGGTCTTTGAGACGCTCATCATTGCGAATTTCATATGTGAGTCTATAGCCATCCATCACAGGCATTTCAGCGTCTGTGATCACGGCCATCAACTCATTGTTCACGTCTATGCCTTCATCAACCCAATGTTTAAGTAGATTGAGTGCTTCTTGACCATCTGTAGCAGGTATGATTTCAATGCCAATTTGAGCAAGGGTATCTGAGACTTGGCGACGGGCCGTAGCCGAGTCATCAGCATGGAGGATTTTGCGCCCTTGAAACTGTGCTAAGATGCTTTCGTCTAGTACGCCGTCAGGGATCTCCACGTCATAATCGATAATCTCAGCCAGTACTTTTTCAACATCAATGATCTCAACGATATGTTCAGTGCCATCACGCTGGATTTTTGTTAAAGCTGTTAAGTAGTGATTGCGCCCGACGGATTTTGGCGTGGGCATAATATCTGACCACGTTGTATTGACGATGTGATCGACTTTACCTACTAAAAATGCTTGAACGGTACGGTTGTATTCGGTGATCACTAAGTTGCTGTCGCTGTCGTATTCAGTATCAGGCATGCAAATAGCTTGTCTAAGATCGATAACAGGGATCGATTCGCCTCGAATATTAGTAACCCCCGCGATTTTTGGGTGGGCGTTAGGCATCTTATTGAGATGTGGTAGCTTAACGACTTCTTTGACTTTAAATACGTTGAGTGCAAATAAGTGTCTACTGTGTAAATGAAATAGCAACAATTCTAATCGATTTTCACCCACCAACTGTGTGCGTTGGTCGACTGAAGCTAATACGCCCGCCATATATTCACCTCATACTATTGCTTCTTTCCAAAGTATACACATATAAATACAAAAATTACGAGTTCTTTACTAGATTAGGGTGATAGTAAGGCTCATAGAAATATGCTGAAAAAAGCAACTTTTTAACGTTAAAGCATTGACTTGCTCTGCCACTGTAAGATGATGTCAATCAAGGAGCAATACACAAAACTAAGGTAATTAATGCCAATCGTATTGAAGCGTATACTGGTACAAATTCAAACGCATATAAATAGAGCGAGCTGGGAAATTCTATTATTGGCAACGTTTTGCCATATGTTGCTAACTTGGATACTACTTTGGACGTCAAAAGAGCAGGCATTATTGCCCCTCGATACATACGTCTATTACTACGTCGTAACAACATCAACAGTTGGGTATGGTGACTTCAGTGCTTCAACAGAGCTAGGGCGATGGGTTGTCGCTTTATTTCAAATACCTTTTGGCTTGGCGCTTTTTGGCGTGTTGCTAGGTAAAGTCGGGCAAGAGATTACATTATGGGTAAAAAGGGCTATGAAAGGCGAAAAGAATTTCTCACACCTCAAAGATCACATCATTATTTTTGGTTGGCACCCCACTCACACAGAGAAGATGATTGAATTTATCCTCGCGGATAACAAACGGGTGGATAGGCGCATTGTACTGGCTGTGCAAGAAGATATGGAGCACCCTCTACTGCGTTTTGCACAGGTTGATTTTGTGCGATTAGTTAGTTTTACCGATGACGAGCAATTGAAACGCGCGGCGGTAGAGTGTGCGGATAAAGTAATTGTAGATGGCAAAGATGATGACCATACATTTACTACTGCATTGAAACTTAGCCCCATGGTAAAAGCTGGCGCGCATATCAGTGCGCATTTTACAGATGAGACGAAAGCACGGTTATTACGCTTGCATTGTTTAAACGTGGAGTGTTCTTCGGCCATGTCTGCTGAAATTTTGGTGCGTTCTATGCAAGATCCTGGCTCAAGTAGAATACAGGAAGAGTTACTTTCTACACTGCATGGCGATACCCAGTTTAGCTTGCAACTGCCTTCGTCAGTGAAAGCATGTCAGTTTGGACAGCTTTTTATGTTCTTTAAAGAGCATCATAATGCTACTTTGTTGGGCGTCGCTCATGATCGAAGTGGTCAAAACATGGACTTAAACCCCCCGTTAGATTATGGCATCAAGGCAGGGGACATTGTTCACTATATCGCACCGCAACGGGTGTTAGTAAACGAGGTAGTTTGGGAGCAGATATGAATGAGCTGATGTTACTGGTATTTGCAGTATGCTTATATATCGCGCCAATCGGTCTAGTCGCAGGCAGCAAGCGCTCTAAAGGCCACGAAAAAAATGGTTGGCTAATAGGCACGCTGTTTTTTTCTTGGATTGCGCTGCTGCTTTACATCACTATTATTCCAAAAGAAGGGCGAGTCAAAACTCGCCGCAGCAAAAAACACAGTTGATCACGGTTGTGACATTGTGATGATGTGTTGCCATTCCACATCGGTGACGGGCATGATCGATAGGCGTCCCGCTTTCTTCAAAGCCAGATCGATAATGTCATCATTGGCTTTAATCGCTTTAAGTGTCACCGGGTTGTCGAGCCGTTCAACATATTGCACCGTAACACCAATCCAGCGCGGATTGTCTGGATTGGACTTGGGATCATAGTAATCACTTGAGGCATCAAACTGGTATGGGTCAACTTCAGCTGCTTTAGTGACTTTAGCTATACCGACAACGCAAGGCACTTTGCAACTAGAGTGATAAATAAAGACGAGGTCGTCCACCTGCATATTGTCACGCATAAAATTGCGAGCTTGGTAGTTTCTTATTCCTTCCCAAAATGTACTTTGTTGCGGCGCATTTTTTAAATCGTCGAGAGAATATGCGTCCGGTTCTGTTTTGAATAACCAATAAGCCATTATCAATACTCATTTAAAAGTAGATTTAGTGTATTATTATCAGTAATTGCAGTAACTACAATGATGAGGTGGGCAATGAGTCAAGTGTTACAGGACTTACTTGATTTATTAAGTTTGGAAGAAATAGAGCAGGGTATCTATCGCGGTCAGAGTCAAGACCTTGGTTTTCCTCAAGTATTTGGTGGTCAAGTAATGGGGCAAGCGCTATCTGCGGCAAAATATACACTTCCAGAAGGACGCTACGTTAATTCATTGCATTCTTATTTCTTACGCCCTGGCGATGCGAGTAAGCCTATTGTTTATGATGTTGAAAATATCCGAGATGGCCGCAGCTTCAGCACTCGCAGAGTGAGTGCAATTCAGTACGGCAAACCAATTTTTTATATGACGGCCTCCTTCCAAGGTGATGAGCCTGGGATGTCTCATCAGAGTGAGATGCCGGTAGTGCCTGAGCCAGAAACGCTCAAATCTGCATTGCAGTTTTACCAAGATAACGCAGAGCTGATCCCTGAATCTCTTAGACCTAAGTTTACGCAGGAAATGCCATTAGATATGCGACCGGTCAATTTCCAAAACCCATTTCAGCCGCAAAAAGCACCAGCTAAACGCCATGTGTGGTTCAAAGCCAATGGAAAGATGCCAGATGAAAGACGTATTCATAATTATCTTTTGGCGTATGCATCTGACTTTGAGTTTTTGCCAACGGCATTACAGCCACATGGGCTCTCTTTTATGCAGCCAAATATGCAAGTGGCAACCATAGATCATGCTATGTGGTTCCATCGTCCATTTAGGTTAGATGATTGGATGCTTTATAGTGTGGACAGTCCAAGTGCCAGCAACGGTAGAGGCTTGGTTCGCGGGCAGTTTTTTAACCGTCAGGGTGAATTGGTTGCTTCGACCATTCAAGAAGGCGTAATGCGCCTGCGCTAGGCACTGACGCATTATTATTAAAGTGTATCGTGAATGGATTGCCAGATCCGTGCTGGCAATAAATCATTTAGATGTTGCTGCAACAAGTTCAATGGTGCTGCTGCGCTGATAGTTTGTTGTTCAGAGATAGCAATATACTCTTGCTCCTTCAAGGTGTTGATAAAGTTGCTCAGTACCTTTTTATCGAAGAACTCAGGGCTTTTAATGCCGTGTAGTGTCCCCAATCGATTAGCCAAAATTTCGCTTTCACTTTCTAACTCCGTCCGCTTTATATCTTGATGTTTTAAGATCAAACTACTGGTGATGGCGTAGCGCTCTAGCGTCAGATGACACACCTTTCCTAACATTTCTAGCTTAGTAAGTGCACTGTTGTCTTTGTTGGTGACGGCTTGCGACCCATCAAAAGTAATCAAATTGTGCTCAGCAAAACTATTGAGTATGTCTTGAATATAACTTTCGCGCATTGGCGTTAAAAACCACTCTTTCGCAAAAAGTGGGTACAGTGCTGTTAGCTTTTCTTCGCACGCTTCAAGTGTCACCTCGTAGCGATTAAAGAGCATTTGCGCGATCACGCTTGGGACTGCGAATAAATGCAAAATGTTATTACGATAGTAATTGAATAGTGTACGTTCCTGCTCTTTTATCGTAATGATGTCACCTAAACCATCTTGTAGTACTTCGAGCTTTTCAAGTTTAAGCGCATGCTCAAGCAATGCTTCTGCATCTTCACTAGGCTGTGTGACGTAATCACTGTACTTAGCTCGCTTTTGCAAAGCCATGTAAAAACGCAACTGCTCAATGAGTTTCTGTCTACTAAGGGCAAATTGTTCATTGCTGAGCAATATCGTTGCTACCAAATTGATGACATTCAACGCGGCACTGGCATTGATATTCGTCATTATTTGATCTGCGACATTGGCTACTTGACTATTGAGCCATTGTGGCTTGGAGGCGTCGTCAGCTGAAATCGACTGGCGCCAGTCCGGTTGATGCTCATTTAAGTATTGATTAAGGTGTATGGGCTGGCCAAAGTTTAAGTAGCCACGTCCGTAGTTTCTGAGGTTCTTTATCGCCTTAAATACGCCAAGTACGGACTCATTTTTCTTACTATTACCTGCGAGCTCTTTGAGGTAGGTATTTATTTCCATCACGTGCTCATAGCCGATGTAGACAGGCACGATTGAGATAGGGCGATCGATGCCGCGCAGCATTGATTGCATTGTCATGGCGAGCATGCCGGTTTTTGGTGGTAGCAGTCTACCTGTGCGGCTACGACCTCCCTCAGTATAGAATTTCACTGAGTAACCTTTAATAAACAGCTGGCTGAGGTACTCTTTGAATACCGTTGAATAAAGTTTATTACCTGCAAAAGAGCGGCGTATAAAGAATGCACCCGAGCGCCTAAAAATGCCACCCGCAGGGAAGAAGTTAAGATTAACTCCCGCCGCGATATGAGGTGGCACCAGCCCTTGATGGTAAATCACGTAGGTCAAAAGTAAGTAATCCATGTGACTGCGATGACATGGTACATAGATTATTTCATGGCCTTTGTCTGCTAAAGCGCGCACTTCATCAGCATTTTTGACTTCAATACCATTGTAAAGTTTATTCCATAACCAAGTTAAAATGCGGTCGGCTACTCTGACCATGGCATCTGAATAATTGGCGGCAATTTCATCTAGTAACTCTTGGGCATTGAGTCGTGCTTCGTGGTGGTTCAAACCTTTTGCTTTGGCTTCCTCTGCGATGGCTTTCTTGATGCTTGGTGCGGCTAAGATAGAATTAAACAATGCTTCCCGAGAAGGCAACTTTGGCCCCGTGGCAGCAAGCTGTTGGCGACGAAAGTGCACACGGGCTACACGCAATAATTTTTGAGGTAGTTCTTCAACGTCGGCTTTGTCATTCATTAATTGCTCCACAGCAATTGGAGCCGAGAAACGCACTAAATTATCGCGTCCAGAAAATAAGAGTACAAAACTTTTTCTAAGCCAGCTCGGAGTGAGTGAGTGGCCTAACAAGGTAGCGAGACCAGGTTTTTCTTTACCGGGATCTCTGCCCCAAAAAACCGAAACAGGAAGGATCTGTGCTTTGATAGTTGGATTTGCTTTCAATGCGTGAAAGATTTCTTTGCTCAGCTGTAAAGCATTGCTGGTTTTAGCGGTTTTAGAAAACAATGGCGTTGGGTTTTGCATTGCAATAAAACGAGGCACTTCAGTACTGCCGATTTTTTGCTTTTGCATGGGGCTTGGTAGGCCAAGCTGTTTGCACATACGGTCCAACGCTGCGAGATCTGCATGAGAATTTAATCGAGTCACATAAAAAGTAGGCAGGCTAGGGTCGAGATCAAACTGTGAAACGGGGTCTTCCGGTAACAGTTTACTTTTAACCAGGAGCCAATTTGTCCACCGAGCGAGCACATTGAAGCTTTGTGATAATAAGCGCATACGCAGTACCAAGTATTAATTTTTGCAATAGAATATCAGGGATTAACTGGACTGACCATTGTCCAGAGGGTTCTTGCAGAACCTTGGTAATACGCTGAGGCCCCGCGTTTATGTCATTTGTGTTGGTGTTTCATCTTAAACTCTGTCGATAAGTATAGTACGAGGATGAACACGCTGATAAATATGACGCTAAAATGTGCAGATAATTTATTTTGTCTGCGGTGTTTTTACCTTTGCTGGTTGGACAGTGGCGATGCGACAAAATTATTGCATTTAGTTGTTGCATTTATCACCAGTATCCTTATAATGTGCAAACTTTCTCGGCTTCTGGCCGCTGAAAGTTAAATGAAAAGTCTGGATTTCAGACTATTAAACAGGAACTCCGATTTGGAGTTCAATGGTAGAAATAAAAGAACAACCGACTTCTTAAGTATTTTAAGATAGTTTCGGAGGTTTTTTTATGCTCTTTTTAAATGCTCTTTTAATTGAGGTTTAAGAATGTCTAATCAACGCATTCGTATTCGCCTAAAAGCTTTTGACCACCGTTTGATTGACCAATCAACGGCGGAAATCGTGGAAACTGCGAAGCGCACTGGTGCTCAGGTACGTGGTCCAATTCCACTACCTACGCGTTTTGAGCGTTTCACTGTATTGATCTCTCCGCACGTAAACAAAGACGCGCGTGATCAATATGAAATCCGCACCCACAAACGTCTGATCGACATCGTAGAACCAACTGACAAGACTGTAGACGCTCTAATGCGCCTAGACCTTGCTGCTGGTGTTGATGTTCAAATCAGCCTGGGTTAATCGAAAGATTAGAGAGGTTTTAGGAAAATGGCATTAGGTCTAGTCGGTCGTAAAGTGGGTATGACACGTATCTTCACTGAAGATGGTGTATCTATCCCTGTGACAGTTATCGAAGCGACGCCTAACCGTGTTACTCAGATTAAATCTGACGCAACAGACGGTTATAACGCGCTTCAAGTTACTGCAGGCGAGAAAAAAGCAAGCCGTGTAAACAAACCAGCAGCGGGTCACTTCGCTAAAGCTGGCGTTGAAGCGGGTCGTGGCCTGTGGGAATTCCGTCTTAACGGCGGAGAAGGTGAGTTTGAAGTAGGTTCAGAACTAACTGTTGAACTTTTCACTGAAGTGAAAAAAGTAGACGTTACTGGTACTTCAAAAGGTAAAGGTTTCCAAGGTGGTGTTAAGCGCTGGAACTTCAGCATGCAAGACGCTACACACGGTAACTCTCTATCTCACCGTGCTCCTGGTTCAATCGGTCAAAACCAGTCTCCTGGTAAAGTTTTCAAAGGTAAGAAAATGGCCGGTCAAATGGGTAATGTTCGTTCTACGACACAGAACCTTGAACTAGTTCGTGTTGACGCTGAACGTAACCTGCTTTTAGTTAAAGGTGCAGTACCTGGCGCTATCGGCGGCGACGTTGTCGTTAAACCTGCTGTTAAAGCATAAGTCCTGGAGATTTAGTGATGGAATTAGCAATTAAAGGCGCTGGTGCGCTTGAAGTTTCCGAAGCTACTTTTGGACGTGAGTTTAACGAAGCATTAGTACACCAAGTAGTTGTTGCTTACGCAGCAGGTGCTCGTCAAGGTACTAAAGCTCAGAAGACGCGTTCTGAAGTACGTGGTGGTGGTAAGAAACCATTCCGCCAAAAAGGTACTGGCCGTGCACGTGCTGGTACAATCCGCAGCCCAATCTGGCGCAGCGGTGGTGTGAGCTTTGCAGCTAAGCCGCAAGATCACAGCCAAAAAGTTAACCGTAAGATGTATCGCGGTGCGATCAAGAGCATCTTATCTGAACTAGTTCGTCAAGAGCGTCTTATTGTTGTTGAAAACTTCGGTTTAGAAGCACCTAAGACTAAAGAACTAGTAGCTAAGCTTAAAGAGCTTGAGCTAAAAGACGTATTAATCGTGACTGAAGAAGTAGATGAGAATCTATTCCTTTCATCTCGTAACCTGTACAAGGTTGATACTCGTGACGTAGCTGGCATCGATCCAGTAAGCCTAATCGCTTTCGATAAGGTTCTAATTACTGCTGGTGCTGTGAAGCAACTTGAGGAGTCATTAGCATGATCAGTGAAGAACGTCTTTTAAAAGTAATTCTTGCTCCACACATCTCTGAGAAAAGCACAGTCTCTGCTGAAGCGAACAACACTATTGTGTTCAAAGTAGCAAAAGATGCAAACAAAGCTGAAGTTAAAGCAGCTGTTGAAAAGCTTTTTGAAGTAGAAGTAACTGGTGTTCGCACTCTAAATGTTAAGGGTAAAACAAAGCGTACAGGCATGCGTTTCGGCCGTCGTTCAGACTGGAAGAAAGCCTACGTTACTCTTAAAGAAGGCAGCGAGCTAGACTTTGTCGGCGGCGCCGAGTAATAAGGGGAGTTAGAATTATGGCACTTCAAAAGTGTAAACCAACTTCTGCGGGTCGTCGTCACGTCGTTAAAGTGGTTAACCCTGATCTACACAAGGGTAAGCCATACGCTCCGCTACTAGAGAAGAACTCTAAATCAGGTGGTCGTAACAACAACGGTCGTATCACGGTTCGTCATATCGGTGGTGGTCACAAGCATCACTATCGTATAATTGACTTTAAACGCACTAAAGACGGCATTCCAGCTGTAGTTGAGCGTCTAGAGTACGATCCAAACCGTAGCGCAAACATCGCTCTTGTATTATATGCAGACGGTGAACGTCGTTACATCATCGCACCTAAAGGTGTTAAAGCAGGTGATGCAATCCAGTCTGGTGTTGATGCACCAATCAAAGCTGGTAACACATTACCAATGCGTAACATCCCAGTAGGTACTACAGTACACAATGTTGAGCTTAAGCCTGGTAAAGGTGCTCAGATTGCACGTTCTGCTGGTGCATATGTACAGATCCTAGCGCGTGAAGGCCAGTACGTGACTCTACGTCTACGTTCAGGTGAAATGCGTAAAGTTGAAGCGGATTGCCGCGCAACTATCGGTGAAGTAGGTAACGCTGAACACATGCTACGTTCACTAGGTAAAGCTGGTGCTAATCGTTGGCGTGGTATCCGTCCTACAGTTCGTGGTGTTGCCATGAACCCGATTGACCACCCACACGGTGGTGGTGAAGGTCGTACATCTGGTGGTCGTCACCCTGTGTCTCCATGGGGTAAGCCTACTAAAGGTGCTAAGACACGTAAGAACAAGCGTACTGATAAATTTATCGTACGTCGTCGTACTAAGTAATAGTTGAGGAATTGCCATGCCACGTTCTCTCAAGAAGGGTCCATTCATTGACCTACACTTGCTGAAGAAGGTAGAGAAGGCGTTGGAAAGCGGTGACAAGAAGCCTATAAAGACTTGGAGCCGTCGTTCAATGATCATCCCTAACATGATCGGATTGACCATCGCTGTCCATAATGGTCGTCAGCACGTACCTGTATTCGTTACAGACGAAATGATCGGTCACAAACTAGGTGAATTTGCACCTACACGTACTTACCGCGGTCACGCTGCGGATAAGAAAGCTAAGAAGCGTTAATCGGAGGGTATGATGGAAGCATTAGCTAAACACAAATTCGCCTCTGGTTCGGCGCAAAAAGCACGTCTAGTTGCTGATCAGATCCGCGGACTTCCGGTTGATCGCGCGCTAGAAATCCTAGCGTATAGCCCAAAGAAAGCGGCTGTATTGGTTAAAAAAGTACTTGAGTCTGCTATCGCTAACGCGGAGCACAACGAAGGTGCTGACATTGATGAGCTTAAAGTGGCTAAAGTTTTTGTAGACGAAGGTCCTACAATGAAACGTATTATGCCACGTGCTAAAGGACGCGCAGACCGCATCCTTAAGCGTTCAAGCCACATCACTGTTGTGGTTTCAGATAGCTAGGAGATATAAGTAATGGGACAAAAAGTTCATCCTACTGGTATTCGCCTAGGTATCTCAAAGCCTTGGGTATCTACTTGGTACGCGAATACAAAAGATTTCTCTGAGCAGCTTTTTGGCGATCACAAAGTGCGTCAATACCTTACTAAGGAATTGAAAAACGCCTCTGTGTCTAAAATCGTTATTGAGCGTCCAGCTAAATCTATCCGTGTAACAATTCACACAGCTCGTCCTGGTGTTGTTATCGGTAAAAAAGGTGAAGACGTTGAAAAGCTTCGCCAAGCTGTAACTAAGCTTGCTGGTGTACCTGCACAAATTAACATTGCAGAAGTACGTAAGCCTGAGCTAGATGCAAAATTGGTTGCTGACGGTATCTCTTCACAGCTAGAGCGTCGTGTTATGTTCCGTCGTGCTATGAAGCGCGCAGTTCAAAATGCAATGCGTCTAGGTGCTAAAGGTATCAAAGTTGAAGTTAGCGGTCGTCTAGGCGGCGCTGAAATCGCACGTTCTGAGTGGTACCGTGAAGGTCGTGTACCTCTACACACTCTTCGTGCTGATATCGATTACGCAACTTCAGAAGCTTTGACTACTTACGGCATCATCGGTGTTAAAGTTTGGATCTTCAAAGGCGAAGTTATCGGTGGTCTTCCACTGAAACAAGAGCAAGAGAAGCCAGCTAAACGTGCACCGAAGAAAGCTAAAAAAAGTGCTAAGTAAGAGGTAGCGACTAATGTTACAGCCAAAACGTACAAAATTCCGCAAGGTACACAAAGGCCGCAACCGTGGTCTTGCTACTAGCGGTAACAAAGTTAGCTTCGGTTCTTTCGGCTTGAAAGCGACTGGCCGTGGCCGTATGACTGCTCGTCAAATCGAAGCAGCTCGTCGTGCTATGACACGTCACGTAAAGCGTCAAGGTAAAATCTGGATCCGTGTATTCCCAGATAAGCCAATTACAGAGAAACCGCTTGAAGTTCGTATGGGTAAAGGTAAAGGCTCTGTTGAGTACTGGGTTGCTGAAATCCAGCCTGGCAAAGTACTTTATGAAATGGAAGGTGTTCCTGAAGAGCTTGCTCGTGAAGCATTCGACCTAGCTGCTCGTAAATTACCTTTCAAAACAACATTTGTAACTCGGACGGTAATGTAATGAAAGCTAGCGAATTGAAAGACAAAAGCGTAGAAGAGCTTAAAGCTGAACTTCTAGAGCTTCTTCGTGAGCAGTTCAACCTGCGCATGCAAGCGAGCACTGGTCAGCTAGCTCAGACTCACGAGCTGAGAAAAGTACGTCGCAGTATTGCGCGTGTTAAAACGGTTATCAACCAGAAGGCAGGTGCATAATGAGCGATCAGATCCGTACTCTTCAAGGTCGTGTAGTTAGCGACAAAATGGATAAGTCAATCGTTGTTGCTATCGAGCGTCAGGTTAAACACCCGATCTACGGTAAATTCATCAAGCGTACAACTAAGTTGCACGCACATGATGAAAACAACACAGCACTAGCAGGTGACGTCGTGACTATTCGCGAATGTGCGCCAATCTCTAAGAAAAAATCTTGGATGCTAGTTGACGTGATTGAACGTCCTAAGAAAGCTTAATTTTTAATTAAGTTTACTTATAAAAACCCCTGCTTCGGCTGGGGTTTTTGTTTTTTAAGCTTCAAGAACAACCATCGTTCGCTAGGTATTAAAGTCAATTTATCTCTTTTCCTTCCGACTCTCGCCGATAACTCTCAATAAAATTACAGTTTGAAATCCCATTAATTTTAATTTATTTAAATTATTTTATATGGCTATGCAGCCTAGGTAATCTCTCGCTTTTACGCTTTTTTGTTAGTAAAAATTTAATTAAAGTGAATTTATTTTTGAATGAAAAGTGTGCTTGTGCAGGTCTTGGTTTTTAGTTAACACAGCGGAAGCAAATAGCAATATGTGATTGATATTGCTGTGCCTTCCATTCAAATCATATAGTTAAAGGAACTAGTTATGCTAAAAACAATTGGATTTGCATCCTTCATCGCAGCCATTGCACCTGCCGTGCAAGCCGTTACGTTAATCGAAAATGTATCTATTACAGATCAAAAGGTAACAATCCCAATAAATGGCTATCATGACCCTATTGTCATTGCATCGGTACCGACTTTTAAAGATAAAGCGCCAGGTGTGGTCTCTATATCAAATGTCACGCCGTCGAGTTTTGATGTGCAGTTTAAAGAATGGCCTTATTTAGATGGTATTCATGGCGAAGAACACGTGTCATTTTTGGTGGTTGAAAAAGGACGGCATCAATTAGAGGACGGTAGCATTTGGGAAGCGGGAGAATTTACACTCGCCAGTGATACGTCGCATCAGTTTTTTACAGAAAGTTTTGCGCACGCGCCTTATGTTTTTTTGAATGCGCAAACACAAAGCGGTCCTGATGCGTTTTCTTTACGTGCGTCGAGCACCTCTCAGCAAACATTTGGTGTCAGTCGCAATGGACAAGAGTTAGGGAGCACATTGGTCGATGAGTCTATCGCTTATCTAGCCGTTTACAAGGATGTTAATAGTGGAATGACAAATGATGGTGTGTCGTATCATTTAACGCAAGAAGCCATTAATGAGGTCGGTTTTCAGACATTACAAGGCAAGCTATTTGTCGAAGAAGAGCAATCAAAAGATGAGGAAACCAGTCACTTATTGGAGATCGCAAGCATTCTCTCAATTAAAAATAAACTTTTTGCTCAGGATAATACTCACTATGGTAAAGATCCGGTTGCATTGCGTTTAGAGACGTCGAGTACCTTCACTGTGGTGCCCGGGGAGACCTCAGGTCAATTTGGTAATATCGCTTTAATCGGCACAAATGGACTGACCGAAACTTCTTATACCGCAAGTGATAGTTATTCTCTAGATAGTGCTCCTGGTGCATTTGATGGCTTTAATTCAAGTACCAAAATTAATGACATTGCTAGCAGTCAAATTAAGCGTGGTATTTGGTTAACTACACTAGATCAAGGGCATTGGCTGCAGGTAGCATTCAATACACCAGCTTACATTACCTCATTCAGGGTAACGCTGTATCCTGGTGCATCCAACCCAGGTATGGGCGTTAAGGATGTCACTTTGCAGGTGTCTAATGATAATGTGAATTTCATCGATCATGAATCCTTTGCTTTGACTAAGAGCCTAGATCAAACCATTGAGCTGACTGAGCCTGCCGTTGGTCAATATGTGAGGCTTAAAATCGATACTACTCAAGGGCATGCATATCGTGCCATTGGTGAATTAGAGTATTATGGGGGGTTTGTTACATCGGGAGTGAGTGAGCCAACCCCTCCGCCGGTAAACCCAGACCCCACTGTTGGCGTGACATGTGAATCAATTAAGCAACATAATCCTAATGCGAGTTCAGGTATGTATGAGATTGACCCCGATGGCGCCGGCGGTGTTTATCCGTTTTATGCACATTGTGAGATGACGCTTAACGGCGGAGGCTGGACGCTCGTTGCACATCATAAAGATGGACTCGACCGTTTGACCGTTAACCTGCCGCAAACGCCAGAACGTCTGGGAGTGTTAGCTAACTCACAGTGGCATGCTACACGTTCAAACATGACAACAGGCATGATGTTTGTTGATGAATATGGCAAAGTTGCCTTACTCAATAAAGATAAGTTAGCCCACGCAAACTGTGTTGCACTTGATGAGTCAGTTAATTTGACTCAACCGCCAGTACCGTATGATATTGGTGTGATATGGCAGCATGAAGGTGCAGGTTGCAGTGCATCTGGGTTAGATTATTCGTTTGTCAGTTTGAGTATAAAATCGACCAGCCGGGGTGATGGATATACCCGAATTGGCGCTGCGTTATATCAACATAGCGTCAAATTTGATCAGTGGCCTTATAGCAACGGCGCGTATAGTGGAGCAGAGCAAGATACGCTGCATTATTACGTAAAATAGTCACAGCGCGGTAATTGAGCTGAGAAGTCGGCAAGATTGGCGTAAAGCCTCGGTTTATTATCGGGGCTTTACTTTTTGTTACTTTGTAAGTCGCAGGGTCACCAACCTCCTTTAGAATATTTTCACGAACCGTTTATTTTCGAAGCTGTAAAGAACGTATGATTAGCTGGGCTCAATATGAAACAAGAGCCCAATTACGCTAATTTTAAATCGATTGTTTAAAATCATATCTTCCAGGTGATAGCACCCCATTTGGGTCTAAAGCACTTTTTACTGAATTAAGGAAGTCCAGATAGTCGTCATCAGGTGTGGGCAGTAGAGTTTGAGATTGATTACCTAGCCGATACGGGTAATACCCCGCAAGATAGAGCTTTTCGAGTAAGGCGTCATGGCATGCTTTGGCATTTTGGTCTTCACCGGGAAGGTCCCTGTCAAATGATATTGATATGATGATATCTATTTGTCTTGCTGAAACGCATTGCAACGTCATGGCGGGCTCGTAGCCATACTCAGTCATAACCTCTTTAACAATCTGTATTGCCGCTTCAACTTCACCACCTTCAAAGGGAATAATAGGGCCCATCCAATAGGTGCCGCAGCCGTCTCTGTCTGGATCGATTTTATCTGCATTCGGGAGCTCCATTTTTTTGCGTATGTAGGTACTACCTAATGTTTGTGTGATTGGGAGAGGGTGGCCAAGGTACATGGACTTTCTAAAATAAGTTTCTAAGGGGTTGATAAAAGACTTCTTTGAAAATTTACCAACAATTTTAAGGGCCCTTTCTGCAAGGGAAACATAAGGCTCTCTGAAAAATGTTAGATTGGTGACTAAACCGCTGAGTGCTTGTTTTACAATTTTAATTTCGGCTTTTGCCTGAGCTCGAGTATGGCAAAATAAGGCACCATCGCCATACCATTTGGCAACGACGGGCAGGCTGCGTTTCAGTGCTGTTGCGATTTCTTGTTCGGTGAGGCTTCGTCCACCATCGGTTAAGTCCCAAGGGTATTTACCTGTATAGCCCAAGATACGGTGGCCGTTAAAAAGTGTTGTAGAGGACCGTAAAATATCTCTCTGCTTCAACTCTCTCAGCTTATCGATTATTTGGGGCAGCTTAGATTCATCTTTTACGCAATAAATAAAGGTTGTGAATGCTTCAGGAATGGGGGTGAGCCAAAAAGTCATTGCCGTAACTACGCCCATATTAGACTGTGTAAATAATCCATCTAGAAATGGACCTGGGCCTAGCTTCGTGATGGTCTTGCCTTTGGCATTTTCGAAACGCCCTAGGCCGGTGTGAATGCATTTACCATCAGGTAACACCACTTCTAAATTACAAATATTGTCAATGCGGTTACTAGCCAACCCTTTGCCAATTCCCCGCTCCACGGCATTGCCTATCAAACTCGAACTGGGAGCCGCGCCTGTCCCTGCGATAGAGAATGCGGAATTTTGTGCTACAAGAAATTGATGCACTTGTTCGAATGTAACACCGGGCTCAACGGTTAGCGTGCCATGTTTTTCGTCAAAGTCGATGATACGCGTCATGGACGATAGATCAATGACCACGGACCCGCTTTGCGTAGGTACTTTAGACCCATAACCGTAATTTTTTCCTGCGCTGATGGGGTACACTGCAACACGCTCTGCATTGGCAGTTTGTAAAACTTGCTGCAGCTGTTGTCTCGTTTTTACTTTGAGCACGCCTCCTACCTTGATATTGGTTTCAAAAGTGGCTGTTTCATACGATGACAACCGCTCTCCTTCACAGCAGATATTGTCAGCACCCAGTATTTCACCCCATTGCTGCCACGCATTTTCGATACTCATTCTTTGTCCCTGAATAGTTGTTATACACTATCAGTGTACCTTAAATGTATATTTTAAATACAGGGGTTATGTATTCGTTATTAGGCCCTTTATAGGTCTATACCTGAGGAACAATTGGCAGAAATCGCTGTGGTTATGGCTCACGATTTATTAGTTTCAGATCTAAATACTTTAAGTACAGCAATGCCGCGATGCCACCGGCTAGAGGCAGTGTGATAAAGCTTGCCCATCCACTCACATAAAAGCTGACGAGTAACATGGTAATGTCAGTGCCTAACAACTCACAGCGTATATCGCTACGCTCATTGACTATGCAGTTTAACTGGCTAGAAATAATTTCAGCTAATAAAAGGGCGACCAATGGAGCGATGGCAATACATGCCATAATAATAGATAAGGCTAAAAGCCGTCTTTGGCTAAACATATATTTCATCCTTGTTCGTTTTATACGGCCATTGTCTGATAGGGATAAAAATAGATCAAGTCAACCTGCGGAGTATGCAAGGCTGAATGGGAAAGAAAAAGGGAGTGATCACTCCCCTGTAATTATCCACTTAGCTTGAAGGTGGCGTCGTACAGTCTGGTGAGAACCAGAAATCATCAGATGCTGATGTCCACTCGTCGCCACAGACACCTAATTGCTCACCTTCCACGTCTGCACAAGCGTCATGATTTAAACAATCTTGTGTATATTGGCCATCGCCAAACATAGGACAGCCAGCTCCGCAACGAGCGGCACAGAAGCCGTGACCACCTACTTTATAACGCTTGGTTTTTACACCAACATAGGTGACATCCCAAATTGCTGTTTTGTACTTGCCCATATACGGACAAAGATCAGTCCACCCTTGAGCCGAGAAGTCTTGCTCAATCGTTTGTTCTAGAGGCATACCTACTGGATAAGTAGAAAGGAATTCAAAAAACTTGAATAGAACGATTTTTGATTCTGTGTCTAGTTTGGTTTGTGCGTTTAAAATATCTTCGACATGATTTTGAGAATCACGAAAAATACTGGTTAATGAACTTTTCAACTTTTCGCTATTAATCAACTTTTTGTTATTAATGTCAAAACCAGAAATGTCGACCGTTTTATTTACATTATCTAGTTTTAAATTGAATGTGTTTCCATTAAATGTAATGGAACTGTTTATTTGATTATTCAGATCATCTGAGAGACTAAATCTAACGGTATTATCTTTATCAGATATCGTACTTTTGAGTGAACTTGTATTGAGGGTCGTTTCGAAGTGACCACTCACTCCGTAATTTTCACTTTGAATTGTTATACCCTCGTTTGCATTTGATACATTACTGCCAAGAGTACAGAGTGCAAATGCAATAGCAGCTAGTTTTTTCATAATAAATCCTTTTTGTTATTTTCAAAATTAGGAACGTAATTCCTATGTTCAGAAATTGAACAAAAAGCACTTTATTTTAAATAGAGTTAATGTGTCAATGCTGTTTATTTTTTGTGAATTTATGTTGTTTTAAACTTATTAATAATGATATTGTGCATCATTATAAATTTCTCATCGAGATATTGTGGTGACGATAATATATCTATTAATATCAGTATTTTAAATAGATAAAACTGAAGACTTTAAGATGTTTATTAGATTTATTAAAACGAATCTATAGAGTTCATAACGATTTTGTAAATGAAAATTATTTTATAGAGCGGCGCAAGAGCATACGTACTTTGATTTCAAAGTACGTGATATGGGAAATAAGTATGTCGATTGTGTGAGAGTGTTACTGCAAATAGGTTGGGCTATTTGCAGTAACCAATTTAAATAACGCGTGAGAAGCGTGTATTTTTGATCTGCTGTTGTAGGTATGCGTCAAAGCTCATACATATAATGCGGATGAATAAAGTCCCGCGAGCTGTAATCGTGATGGTGTTATTCTCACTTACCACGAGCCCATCATCAATGAGTGGCTGCAATGACTGTAGTGAATCCGCGAAGTAGGCATCAAAGTCAATATTAAATGCACTGCTAATGGCAGATTTTTCTAACTCAAAATGACAAATCAATTGCTTAATAACGTGCGCTCTTATCACATCGTCCCGTGTAAGTGTGACACCTTTACATATAGCGCTCCGCTGGTCGGTGATAGCAGCGTAATAGGTTTTTAAATCTTTTTCATTTTGCAGTATTGCATTGCCTATTTGTGAGATAGAAGAAACACCGAGCCCTAATAAATCACAATTTCCATGCGTGGTGTAACCCTGAAAGTTACGGTGTAGATGGTTCTCACGCTGCGCGATGGCAAGTTCATCATCGTGTTTTGCAAAATGATCCATGCCAATGTACTGATAGCCAGCTTCTGTCATTTGTGCTAGTGCGTTTTTGAATATTTGTAGCTTTTGTTCGGCAGAGGGCATATCTTGCTCTTTTAGTTTACGCTGGGCCGCAAATCGGTCTGGTAAATGGGCGTAATTGAACAGAGAGACTCTATCAGGAGATAGCTCGATAAGTTGCGTGATGGTTTCTCGATAGCTCTTGGGTGATTGGTGTGGTAGGCCATATATCATATCCATATTGATGGATTTAAACCCTAGGGCACGAGCCTGATGCAATATATTGAGCACTTCATCTATTTGCTGTGGGCGATTCACAGCAGCTTGAACTTGATCATTAAAATCTTGTACGCCAAATGAAACCCTGTTGAAGCGTAAATCTCTCAGCGTAACCAGCATATTTTCTGCCAGCGATCTAGGGTCAATTTCTATACCGCGCTGTGCCTGTTTAGAAATCGTGAAATGCTGTTCTATGGTATTGATTAAGCGCGTCATTTGCGCTTCTGTAAGAAATGTTGGTGTGCCGCCTCCAAGGTGGATCTGCTCAACGCGATATGTCTTGAAAAGAGCTGCTTGGGTTTCAATTTCTGCGCACAAGTGATCTAAATACACATCTGCTTTAGATTGGTGGCGGGTGATGATCTTGTTGCAACCACAGTAATAACAAAGCTGATGACAAAATGGAATGTGTATATAAAGAGACAATGCCCGACTTGTAGAGCTTTTGACAGCTTCGGATAATGCTTGTTGATCATACCCAGATGTTAATGATAGGGCAGTTGGATAAGATGTATATCTAGGGCCAGAAATATTATATTTCTTGATAAGGGAGTCTTCCCAAAAAGGTAGTTTAATCACGATCGCACTCAAATTAAATGACACATTATGAATTATAATTGCGTGGGCTAAAGTAAAGTTTGATCTGACTCAAGTGGGCGATTAGTAGACAAATGTAAGGCCAGTAGCCTTACATTTGTTGTATATTTTAAAGTTGATAGCGCTTCGCTGTTGTCGCTAGCTCTTCCGCTAATTTTGCAAGTTGCTCTGCATCTCTGGACGACTTCTCCGCACCTTGGGCTGTTTCTTTGGCCGTATTGGTAACTTCCCTGACACCCTCAGATATTTGTTGAGTAACGGCATTTTGTTGTTCAGTCGCGCTGGCTATTTGAATGCTCATATCGCGAATAGAGACGACTGAATCAGATACGTGCTCCAGTGCTTGACCTGTTTCATGTACACGCTGAGCCGTGATCTCGGCGTTATTAACGTTATTACTCATTAATTCAACAGAGCGCTGGGCTTCCTGCTGTAAGCGCGAAATCATGGCCTGAATTTCTTCGGTGCTTTGTTGCGTGCGACTTGCTAGGCTGCGTACTTCATCTGCAACAACTGCAAAACCACGGCCTTGCTCACCAGCTCGAGCAGCCTCAATTGCGGCGTTAAGAGCAAGCAAGTTAGTTTGATCGGCAATGCCTCTAATGACATCTAAAATTGACCCCACAGACTGAGTCTCATCAGCCAAACTAGAAATGGTCAGACTAACATTATTAATGTCTTCTTTAAGTGTTGAAATCGCGCTGCGCGTTTCTGAAACTGCCTGCAATCCCTGTTTTGAAGTCTGTTCTGTTGAGGTGGCAGTATCAGCTGCTGACTGGGTACTACGCGTAATTTCTGAAACGGTTTCTGTCATTTCATCCATTGCTCTGTCAGTGTACTCAAGCTGTGCCATTTGTTGCTCTGCACCATGCTTAGCCTGTGTTGTAATCGTACTCATCGTTTGAGATGTGTCGGCAAGGGTGCCGGTCGATTGGTGGATTTGCTCAATAAACTCTCGTAGATTTTGCACCATGCTGGCCATTGCTTGATAAATTCCAGTGCTGTTAGCTTGATGGTTGAACTGCACTGTTAAATCGCCAGCGGCAATCTTTCTGGCTATGGCCTCTATTTCTCGTGGCTCGCCTCCAATTGGTAGCTTAATAATTTTGCTGATGTACCAACTAAAAAATATGCCAAGCAGGATAATTAAACTCGCAAAGGCGACAATGGTAAATTTAGAATTAGCACTGGCTGATTGCACAACGGGGCCTAATTGATCTTGTACTGCTTTGATGTCCAGTTTTATGTTCTCCAATTGGGTAGCGACCTTTGGACCTATGGTGTCTAACACTTGTGAGATCTGTTGGTTGCGCTCAGTTATCACTTGGTAAACCGCTTCCTGTCCATCTTGATAGGCTTTGAGTGCTTGTCCAAATTCTACACTAGCTCGTGCCGAGCTCAGCCCTAAGGTTTTTTGAAACTGGGCTTTTAATGTATCGAAACTTTGTTTTGCTACCTGATAATCTTTTTGTGCGTTGGTAACCAAAAATTTATTTGTCGATAAGCGGCCTTGTTGTAGTAGTCCACGCAGTGTACTGAAGTTTCTTACGTCTGACAGTGATTGCGAGTCGCGGATCATGTCTCTCAGCAAATTATCTAGTTGTGGACCACGGACATTTAAGACGTCATTGACGACTTGATGACGACGCTCGAATAATGTCTCAATGTTATCAAAGCTTTTTTTGTAACGTTCCACCTGTTGTTGACTACGCTCAATCACTTGTAATTGTGCAGGGTCTTTAAATTGGGTTTTCGCTTCAGCCATTAATTGCTCTAGCAATGCTAAGCGTTGATTAAACTGATTGATAGCTGCTGGGCTTTGTTGCTTTAAATATTTACCCGCTTGTAACCTCACTTCCAGCAAGTTTGCTTGAATACGCCCAGCTAGGGTGCTGTCTCTTGCCTTTGTACGGTATTCGACAAAGTTTGTGTACCCAGAACTTAAACCCCAATATGCAACAATAGAGAGGATTAACATCATAAAAATCATCACGCCGAAAGCGCTATTAAGCTGTTGGTTTAGCCGCCAGTTTTTAACCATTTAAAAGCCTTATGTTTAAGTTAAGCTGTTGATGAAAAATGAGTGGAAAGATAGACTTCCCTATGAATAGTTTAGTGTAAATATTGCAATAGGATCATATTATTTATCGGGTGAAAAAAAATACCCAATTGGTGAAATCAAGGTGAAATTATTTGACTCCAATCAATAGTTTTTACTTTTCTGTTAGTATTTGATAGTAATGGTGTTTTTGATTGAAGTTGGAAAGTAAATCTACTTCAGTGATGGATTATTGTGCGCTTTGTTTGGGGCTGAGTTGAAGTTTATTTGATTGGTGGTTAATTCAAGAACGAGAGTGAGGGCGTGCAGTGCTAACCTGCACGCCTAATTTTTTAAAGTTTAAATTGATTAACGGTCGCGTTCAGTGCCTTAGCCAGATCGTTTAGATCTCGTGCCTCATCTGCTAGGAGGTGGGCATGATTGGCTGTGCTATTCACTAAGTCGTTAATCGCATTTAAGCTGTTATTGATGTCTTCCGCGACAACTGTTTGCTCTTCGGTTGACGTCGCGATTTGATGACTTTGATCTTGCACTGTATTGACGGACTCAGTGATATTACGAAGCGCGTCGAGTACTTCTTGTGTTTGCTCAACAGAGCTTTGTGCTCTTTCTTGACCCTGTTGCATCATAGTTGAAGCTTGTTGTGCAATTTGCTGTAACTTAGAAATCATATTGCGAATATCATCGGTCGACTCTTGCGTACGACTGGCTAGACTTCTCACTTCATCGGCTACAACTGCAAAGCCTCGGCCTTGTTCACCTGCTCTAGCTGCTTCAATAGCGGCGTTAAGCGCAAGTAGGTTTGTCTGCTCAGCAATGCCATTGATGACGTCTATAACTGCGCCAATGTTACTGGTTTCTTGTTCTAAGCCTTCAACAACCCTAGCTGCTTCACCAATGTGACATGCAAGTTCAGTCATCACTTCTTGCGCTTGACTAGAGCGTTCAGCTCCATCGTTTGTCATGCTTTGTACTAAGTCTGACGCGCGGTTAGTCTCGTGTGCATTACGTGATATTTCGGTGACGGTCGCGGCCATCTCTGTAACTGCAGCAGAGACGCTATCAACTTGCTCTTTCTCTTGCTGGATCTCAGTATTGGTATTGTTCGAAACGTCGCGCAGTTGCGCTGATGCGCCACTCAATTGTTCAGCCTGTGCAGCTGTGTCTATCATCATGGCACGCAACTTATCAATAAAGGTATTCATGTGCATAGCGAGCTGACCGACTTCATCTGTACTATTGATGTTGATACGTCGCGTAAGATCCCCTTCACCGGTGGCAATGTCACGCATTGCGTCAGTTAGTGTAATGATAGGGCGTGTGATCATCTGCGCTGCAATAAGAATCATGGCAACAATGATAGTCAAGATAATGATCACGGCAGTCACCGTGCTGGTCACAGCATTGTCCACGGGCTCATCAATTAAGCTTACAGGGATTAAAATACCCACATGCCAATCAAGAACTGGTGTATCCAATTTGACACTATTGAATACAACGTAGTAATCCTGCCCTTTTAGCGTGACAACTGCGGTGCCTGAATCTTGGTTGCTGATGGAGCGGGTTAATTCGCTAAAGCCTGAAGTGTCCTGAAACTGTTGTTCTAAGCCAGCTAACCCTTCTTTACCCTTTGGTTCTGAGTCTGTCGTTGATAAAGAGTGACCAGTGCGCTTTGAAAGGTGCACTACTTTCAGGTCATGGTCGAGTAAGAATCCATAACCTTCGCCATCAAACTGAATTTCTTCGACCATGGCACTGATCCGGTTAATCTGTAAATCGACTCCGCCGACCGCAACCAGTTCGCCTTGTTTATTATAAATTGGTTGCTGCACAACGGCAGATACATCACCGGTAGTGATATCAACAGATAATGCTCCAACATAGAGTTTCCCATGGCTTAATGCATCCTGCCACCAAGGACGTTTATAGGCATGATAAGGACGGCCATCAGTGAAGTTTGAAGTACGCTCATTCTCTTTAAAATATTCGCCCGTGCGTGCTGATGCCATAAAGGCTGAAAGAATATTTTCATCACTTTTACTGATACGAATGAAGTCTTCATTGACCTCGTCATAACCCTTGTCGTTGGTCAAATCTCTTTCACGTTCACTGTAATTATCGAACCAGTTGATGTTGTGTGGATTCGTAACAAAGGTTTCTACAACCTTACCGTATTGAGCAAAAAATGACTCCATTGAGAGTTTTTCTGAATACAAATAGCTCTGAGCTTCGCGCTCAATACCTTGGCGAGAGATTGTTGCTATATGATTAACAAAGTAAGTTGAAGCAAGGGTCAGAAGTACCGATATTGTACCACCGATTAAAATGAGAATTTTTTTACGAAGAGATAAGTTTTCAAACATGACATATTCTTTTTATTGGGACAGCAACTAGCATAATAAAACCATATCTCATCTTAATTGGCTACCATAAATGGTTAAGGTTCAGCCAGTGTGAGATCATGTACAATCATCATATCTTCACTTGTTGAATAAAAAAATAGTACAGAATCATCAAATTACTACATCATATTTATAACCTAAAGCTGAGAAAGCGCGGATAGAAATTTAATAACTTCTGTACTAACATTGTGACCTACTTTAGGTAAATATAAGAAAATATTATGAGTAATAAGTTGGTCGTTTTAGGAGCCGGTTGGCTGGGAAACGCACTCTCACAAGAGGCGAAATTAGCCGGGTGGCAAGTGGAAGCGACACGCAGAACCGCTGATAGCCAAGCGCAGGTAAGCGCATTTTGTCTAACCGATTCTGGGCTCCACCATACACTAACTTTGACAGATGCATATTGGGTTTGTGCGATCCCCCCACGTATGCGCCAAGCAGACAGTAATTATTTGGATACTTTACAACATGCGCTTACGACGGCTCGAAACATGGAGTGTAAAGGTTTTATCCTGTGTTCTTCGACTGCCGTTTATGGTACCGCTGATGGCGTATACACAGAGCATGCCACATTAGCTGAGCGCGATTCGACGCGCCAACAAGTTTTGCAATGCGCTGAAGATTTGGTACGTAGTGCAAGTGGTAAAATTGTGCGTTTAGCTGGATTAGTCGGGCCACAAAGAGAACCAGGGCGGTTTATATCTGGCAAACAGTTATCTAGCTCATCTCAAGCCAGCGTTAATATGCTGCATCAACAAGATGCGGTGAATGGTCTATTGTGCATCTTAGAAAATTGGTCAAACGCGCAAGATATCTACAACTTATGCCACCCCGCCCATCCTACTAAGCAGGACTACTATCAAAAGCATTGCGAGGACTATGGCAGTATACCACCGACGTATAATAGTGAGGTTAAGTCTAAGCGCATAATTGATGGCTCTGCGGTGTGTCAGCTTGGCTTCAGTTATAACAATGATATTTAGGTGATTGAATTGGCCGTAAACTTTACGTTTCCCATATGGCTACTTTTTAAAGGTTAAGTGGCCGCCTAAGCGATATTTACTACCCGGTGAAATCAATCGAGCAAAGCTTACGATCCCCTGTGATGACCATGTTCTTCGGATCACTTGAAGGCATGGCTCTTCATTGAACATACCCAGCCATTGGCAGATCTCTTCGTTTGGCATAATGGCCTCGACGGTGTGCCTTGCTTCTGTCAGTGGTGCAACTTGTGTGAGATATTCATGGGGAGTTGTGTTGCTATAGTCTTGTTGTAGATATTGATGCGCGAGTGCAGGGTTGACGAAGCGTTCTTCTACTTGCAGTGGGGCGTCATTCTCATTGTGAACGATAACGCTGCGGTAAATTAAGCTGTCCATTTCAACGCCTAGCGCAATGGCAATCGGCGCAATTGCGGCAATTGACTCCAACGACAGCACAATACAGGTATAATCGCCGCCTCGTTCTTTCACTTCATCTGCGATATTGCGGATCTCCAGTAGTGAAGACTGAGATTTGAAACTAGCAACAAATGTACCCAGTCCCTGACTGCGAGTGAGCACACCACTTTCTGTCAGTTCACTTAGCGCACGCCTAGCTGTCATTCTACTAACCTGAAACTGCTCAGATAACTCATTTTCAGAGGGAACCCGTTGATGCTCTTGCCAAGCACCAGCGCGAATATTCTCGATAATATATTGTTTTATCTGTGCAAATTTAGGTTGTTCGGTCACGCTTCGCAGCCACTAATTCAAAGGTTACTCATAAAGGTGGCACACTTATCTTGTATATACAAGTATTCTTGCTAAACTCGTATTAATTTTATCCAACTGAGTATAGACAGTGATCAATGTAGATTTAGTGATAACTAATGCAAATATTGCGACAATGGATGCGCAAATCGAAGGTGCATATGGTGTGATTGAAAATGGTGCAGTTATGATTGAGGGCGACACCATAGTTTGGCTTGGGAAAGAATCTGATTTGCCTGAGTTTGACGCGCTGTCTACCCCTGTGATTTCAGCTAAAGGTGCGTGGTTAACACCCGGCTTAATCGATTGCCATACACATATCTTATTTGCGGGCTCTCGTGCTGAGGAATTTGAAAAGCGCTTAAATGGAGTGTCATACCAAGAAATAGCAGAGCAGGGCGGGGGGATTGCTACAACCGTAAAAGCGACACGCCAAGCATCTAAAGAAATGTTGTTTGTTGCTGCTAAAGAGCGCTTAAACGCATTGTTACGTGAGGGAGTGACTACCGTTGAAAGTAAATCAGGGTATGGATTAGATACGGAAACTGAACTTAAATTACTAGAAGTAAACCAAATACTGGATGAACATCATCCTGTTCAAGTCCAAAGTACATTTCTCGGTGCGCATGCCTTACCACCCGAATATAAAGGTGATAGTGATGGCTACATCGATTTAGTGTGTGACGAAATGCTGCCTTTGGTTGCTGAGCGTAATTTAGCGGATGCAGTGGATGTATTCTGTGAAAATGTAGGCTTTAGTCATGCGCAGACCAAACGAGTATTTGAACGCGCGACTGAGCTTGGATTAAAAGTAAAGTGCCATGCCGAGCAATTATCAAATCAGCATGGCAGTGAGCTAGTTGCTGAATTTAATGGCCTCTCTGCCGATCATATTGAATATTTAGATGAGCGCGGTGTAATGGCAATGGCAAAATCTGGCACTGTTGCCGTTATTTTGCCTGGTGCATTTTATTTCTTGAGAGAAACACAATATCCACCAATTGAATTATTGCGTAAACATGGTGTGCCGATTGCTATCGCCAGTGACTTTAACCCAGGCACTGCGCCACTATGTTCATTGCGTTTGATGCTTAATATGGCGTGTACTTTATTTAAAATGACACCTGAAGAAGCTCTGCTTGGTGCAACAAGGCATGCAGCTCAAGCACTTGGACTTCAGGACCGCGGTGTGCTGAAAGTGGGCTGCAAAGCAGACATTGCGATGTGGCAAATACAACACCCTGCTGAATTAAGTTACCAATTTGGCGTAAACGATCTGTTAAATCTGTGGATATCGGGTAGACTTATTCAATAATAATGAAGTAAAAAGTGATTGAGTAATGGCAAGAGTGATGTCTGCAAAGTGGATCTGTGCGTTAAGTATGGCGTGTATGATTTTACCGGTATGTGCCAGTACCGCTTTGTCAAAGTTATCGCTTGCCGATGCTTGGCAACCTGGGCTCATGAATGCGTTCTTTGCAGGCACAGTAATGAGTCTAAGTTTAGTCGCGATTGCTCGCTCTCACTTTGCTGTTAACCGAATCATACATGCTCTTTTGGGGGCAGGTTGTCTGGCTGTCCTTGCCGCTATTGGTGATTTGGCCCTGTACAGTTTGGTTGTACTATTGCTTCTGCATATTTGGCAAAGCGATAGACTTGGTCAGGGGTGGTACATAGTGGCGGCAGCCTTGTGCTCAGTTAGTGCAACCTTGTTGATACTGTCCCATTTCTGGTGGTACTTGCCAGAGATCTATGTCGTTATCGCCATTTTACCTATCTTTGTAAGTGAACTGTTTTTACCTTCTCCCAATGCAGATACCCCCGCTTCTGTCGAACCTCAACAAATGCCCAACAGCGACATATTGGGTTTGCCTGACCGCGCGGGCGTGAGAGAGACTTTTAACGAATACCGTGCCAGTGCGCCTGGCACAGCTATGCTAGTGATGATCCGGCTTGA
This sequence comes from Pseudoalteromonas luteoviolacea NCIMB 1942, assembly GCF_001625595.1. Taxonomy (GTDB): domain Bacteria; phylum Pseudomonadota; class Gammaproteobacteria; order Enterobacterales; family Alteromonadaceae; genus Pseudoalteromonas; species Pseudoalteromonas luteoviolacea_A. Next base: position 40,265 of record NZ_AUXT01000147.1, on the reverse strand, counting down.
GGGCTTCCAGCAGGTTAACTTTCATCTCGGTCGTGAATTTGGTGACTTATTACTTGCGCAGTCTGCAAATAGGATGAAACAGTATTTGCAAAGTCATGATGTTATGCCTATTGCGATAGGTAATGAGGTTGCTCGACTTGCGCATTTAGGTGGATTGCACTTTGTTTTTGTGTGCAGTTTGGCGAATCAAAAGCATCTTCACGAGCACCTCTGTGCCGAGATAATAGAAAGTACGTTAAAGCCATTTAATGTGGGGAATTGCATTATTGAGGTAAGTGCTCGCGCGAGTTTTGTTAATTGTGACGAGGAGCTTGGGCAGTTTGACGACTTACTAACCTGCGCGTTTTTAGCACTGGATAGTTCGCCTGAAAAAGTCATTTCTCCGTATGAGCAGAAGATGCAGGTCGATCGCTTAGAGCAGCAAGCGCGGTTGGCTGAGTTGGCACATATAGATTTTAAAAACGAACTTGAGTTGTATTTTCAACCTATCGTTCGCAATAGTGATGGCGACATTGAATATGTCGAATTACTGTTGCGTTGGCAGCATCCGAAACAGGGGATACTTGCTGCTAGTAAGTTTATCGATGATATCCGAATTGCAGGTTTAGCGTTGCCGTTGGCGCAATATGTAATTGAACGTGCAGCAGAAATAGCCTTGGCTCTGAGGGTAGAAGGGATCCAAATGCCGCTGGGCATTAACTTATTCGGCCCAGAGATGCTACACGAAGAATTTATCGAGTTTGTCGACAGGGTGTTAGTTGAACATCAATTGTTGCCGCAAGATATCATCATTGAGTGTCCTTCCCAAATGTTTACCACGCTAGATCCGCAGGGTATCGCTATGGTGGCAAGACTCCGTACGATGGGAGTGAGATTGTGTGTTGATGGTTTTGGTGAGTCGCCATTATTGCTAGCCAAGTTACCTAAATTAGAAGTGGATTACGTAAAGCTTGGCCGCTCCCTCACCACACCAAATCAAAGCCAAGGTAACTTTAAAGCAGTAGTGCGCGGCATTGTAGAAATGCAAAACGTCCAAGAGTGTAAGGTGATCTGTGAAGGCGTCGAATCTCAAGAGCAATTGCAATTCGCGCACAGCCTGAATGCATTTGCTGCTCAAGGCTATTTATTTACCAGGCCGTTGAGTAGTATCGGAATGATAAGTTGGCTCAAACAATGGCGTTGGGAGCACCCGATAGAAGACCCATCGAGTGCGACCGATATTGATTAGTTCTGTTTTGCTCTAAGGTAACTACACACTAAACCTGAGAGCACTTGTCCGGCTTCGATGTCACCTTGCTGCTTACCTTGAGGGTGGTTGGCGGGGGCTGCTTCACACAAATGAAGGTATTTTGCATTGGGTTGGAGTGCGCTTTGATAGACAAAGTGCTCGGCATCGTTCACGCTGAAGCCACAATTGGTATATGCGCTGACTGGCATACCAGAAATGGCATCTACGTCGACCTCAACGCCTAGTGGACGAGATTGATCAAAGCGTTTTAGCGCGGGCTTAATGGCATCGGTCAAGCTTACTTGACGTGAAACCAAAATATCCTGATAGCTCGTGTACGTGAACCCTGCTTGAGTTAAAGCACTTACAATGGTGTCATTATTTTTTTGTTCATGCATGCCCACGATATGATAATTGTCTAGAAAGCCTGCGTTGTGTGCGTAGCTAAAGCCGTTACCTGAATGACGTCCTTCTAATGCTCTGAAGTCTGCATGCGGGTCAAAGTTTATCGCTTGGCAAGGTACCTTTTGGCTTTGTGATAGTGCTTTAAGCAACCCATAGCTGTTATTGTGTCCTCCGCCAATAACGATAGGCTCAAGGCCCGCATCAAATATTGCCTGTAAAACACCACTAACACGTTGATCCAGCTCTTCACACAAAGTACGAAGCTGTTCTAAACCATCCGCAGTGCGATTGTCTATATGTTCACTTTTTGCTTGTAGATCGACCGTGATAACTTCACCAAGAAGTAGCACGTTGTCTGGTTTCAAAAATTGGTTACAAGGTAAATTTAAAAAGCGTTTTAAAAACGCAAACCAGCCATCTGTTGCGCCGCCATTGCCACAGTTGCCACGTGGACCAATGTCTTCATTAATGGCAACGAGTACATACTTGATGCCAAACTGCGCTGCATCTTTTAAGGCTTGAGAAAATTCATTTTGTACTTGTAAAAAAGAAAGCGATTGCCAGAAGCGGGTTTCATTTTCGCGTGTAGAAGTGTACTCGTTGATATTCGATTCGTTATAAATCTTAATCCAATTATTTACGGTCATGGTGCTCAGATGTTATTTAATGCAGGTGGTACTTTGAAGATAGCAGAACTGAGTACACCGAGTGTCTCAGTTCTGGATCTGTTTTAAGTTAATCTTCAGATGTTTCGTCATCTATCTCTAGTAGGAGCTCTTCAGCAGAAATAATGATGCCTGTAGAGTCGGCGTATAGAAAATCGTCGTCAAAGAAAGATACGCCAGCAAAGTTCACTGGAATACCTTGCACGCCAGCTCCTTCACTATCTGCGGCAACAGGAATTGACGCAATGGCTTGAATGCCCAATTCACACTCTTCAAGCTCTTCTACATGGCGTACTGCGCCATATACAACAATGCCTTGCCAGTTGTTATCTGTAGCCAATTCTGCGAGGTCGATATCAATGAGTGCACGTCTGGTTGAGCCGCCGCCATCGATAAGTAGGACTCTGCCAGTACCATCTTGTTGTAGTACTTCAGCAATCACTTCATTGTTTTCGAAGCATTTAACGGTTTTTATGCGGCCACTAAAGGCGCTTTGACCGCCAAAGTTGATGAACATTGGCTCAAGTACGTCAATGGCATCTGCGAAGTGATCGCACAGTTCAGAAGTGCTGTAATCCATCATAGTATCCTCAGAGAATGGCTAAACTGTTGTCAGTATACTCCCATTCCTATTCGGCGCAATGCTTTGAATCAACTTACATAATTGTGTAACAAAAATGTCGTGTGATTGTTATTAAGCTCTTCTATGCTGAATTTGTGAACAAATGTAAGCAACTATGATGAAAGCACAAATAATCAAGCTGGATACGGCGCTTTACTTTGCACTTTATAAGCCTAAGCGCGGACCATGGTTTAAGTGGTTAATGTTGATGTTGTCCAAAAGCGGCAACGGCGGACTGTACGTGATTCTCGCACTACTCAATGGCTATTTTATGGGTAAGGTCGGTGTCACTTTCTTTCAAACGGTACTGGTGGCATTTGCAATAGAGCGACCCTTGTATTTCTTATTGAAGAAACATTTTGCCAGGGTTAGACCGTGTGATTGTTTGGCGGTGAAGGCCATGCTGACGCCGAGTGATAAGTTTAGTTTGCCATCAGGACACAGCGCGGGCGCTTGGTTATATGCAACCTGTTTAATGGAAGTTTATCCAATCCTGACGATCCCGTTAGTCGTTTGGGCAATGGGTGTTTCGCTATCACGTGTACTCGTTGGTGTTCATTATCCAGCCGATGTGATTATTGGGGCGTTGATGGGGAGCGGCTGTGCCGTCTTGGCAATCGGGATTTTAGGAGAGTTATGAAAATATTATATGGTATCCAGGGAACGGGAAATGGTCACATAACGCGTGCACGCGTGATGGCTGAGTGTTTCAAGAGCATGAATATTGAAGTGGATTACCTCTTCTCTGGTCGACAAGCTGACCAGTATTTCGACATGGATATATTCGGTGAATATCAAACACGAACTGGCATGAGTTTTATTACGAAAAGTGGCCGTTTGAATTATCGGGAGACAGCTAAACAGCTTAATTTTGGTACTTTTGCCCGAGATGTCAGAGGTTTAAATATTAAATGCTACGATATGGTGTTCAATGATTTTGAACCAATATCTGCGTGGGCTGCGAAATTAGCCAAAGTGCCCGTAGTTGCCATGAGTCACCAGGCCGCATTTTTGTCACCGGAGGTACCTTTATTTGGTGCGGGCTCCATACAAAGAGCATTGATCCGCTGGTTTGCACCGGCAGATGTGTACTTAGGCGTGCATTGGCAGCCTTTTGCGAAAAACATTGTGCCGCCATTTATTGCTTATCACGGCGCGCATAAAGTGTCTATTCCAAATAAAATATTGGTCTATCTACCTTTTGAAGAGCTCAACAATATTGTAGAGCTGTTGGGAGACTTTCCCGACAGAGAGTTTTATTGCTACCACCCAGATGCGACCAATCAATCGATCAACCATATTCATTTGCGGTCGCCTTCACGTCATGGGTTTTTAGAAGATCTCGCCAGCGCATCGGGTGTTGTTGCTAATGCTGGCTTTGAACTGTCTAGCGAAGCACTGAAATATGGTAAAAAGTTACTGCTCAAGCCGTTGCAAGGGCAATTTGAGCAGCTAAGTAATGCAATGACACTTGAGTCTTTGGGATTGGCAAACGTAATGAATTACCTCAATTCAGAAGCGCTGGCAGAATGGTTGGAATATCCAGAGGGGCAAGTGATCGATTTTCCATCAGATGCAACTCCGCTAGCCGACTGGTTGGCAAAGGGACAGTGGCAAGATTACAGCGCACTTCACGATAGTTTATGGTCTCCAGTCCTACAAAATAGGAACAAAGTTGCATGATAGGTGAGCATTTTGAAAAAAAGTTGCATAAAGTTGTAGATTGAATTCCGACGCAAGGTGACTTTGGCTATACTGTATTGCAGGTTCTGTAATAATTAGGTAACTGTATGGCTCTACTTGAAAATCTCACCATTAAAAGGCGTTTGCAATTAAACGCTGTAGTTGTCGGTGTAGCATTGCTTGTGATGTTGGCGGTGATCATCACCGAAGCCAATACAATGCGCCGTTTGAATGAAACGATTCAATATGCGGAAGAACTGGATGTTCACGAGCTAGCGATGCGAAAGTACGAGAAGAACTTTTTGTTCTACAAAGATGTCGATGCGCTAGACAAATTTGAAAATGAATATCGTCAGCTGCAAGAAAAGAAAGCGCTGTTAAAGGAGATTTTTATTGAATTTGATATAGATAGCTCTCAGCTTCAGGAGTTTGACCAGTTGGTCAAGCAGTATCATCAATCGTTTAATAACGTTGTATCATTGCAAAGAACAATTGGCTTGCACCCTAAAGACGCTTTATACGGCGAATTACGAAAAGCTGTACATGGTGTTGAAACGCTGCTTAAACAAAAAGAAGACTATAAGCTGCTGACGACTATGCTTCAGCTTAGACGGGCAGAAAAAGACTTTATGTTGCGCTTAGATACCAAGTATCTTGGAAAATTCAATAAGCACATAGAGACGTTTGAAGCACAAATCCGCGATTCTAATCACAGTAGTAGCTATCAACAAGATCTGAACAGGTTGCTTGATGTGTATCAAATCAAATTTAAAGGCTTGATAGATGCGCAAGTCGCGCTTGGGGTTGATCTTGATAGTGGCGCCTTGGGCGAGATGAAGCGCACGGTGCAAAAGAGTGATGCCGTGGTTGCGGCCATTGTGTTGCAGACTAAAACGGAAATTCACAATAATGCGGAGTTTGCCAAGTCTGTTGCCATTGTGATCTTCGTCGTTGCGGCTATGATTGTAATGTTTTTAGTTTGGTCGACCAGTCGTTCGATTATTCGCCCAGTTGAGCGTGTTTATCAAACCATAGAGCGGATCCGCAGAGAAAATAACTTAGGCATTTTCATCGAGCAGACAGGTAATGATGAAATTACCGATATGACCCGAGATTTCAACAGTCTGATTGGTGATTTTAAAGAGCTAATCGCTGATGTTAATCGTGCGCTTGTGACTATTAACGATGCGACAGATCATTTATCGCAAACAACCGCACAAACCAGTGCTGGTATGAATGAACAGCTTCATGAAGCTGATATGGTGGCCACCGCTGCAACAGAAATGCAGGCGACTATTCAAGATATTTCACACAATACTGAAGCGGCTGCACAAAAAGCTGAGTCAACGAACAATAACGCGCAGCAAGGTCGCAGTGAAGTAACTTCTACCATAGATCACATTATGGCGTTGTCACACTCACTAAGTGGTGCGTCTGAAGTGGTGGGCCAGTTAGAGCGCGATGGTGAAACGATAGGTTCGGTCTTGGATGTAATACGCGGTATTGCTGAACAGACTAACTTATTGGCGCTGAATGCGGCAATTGAGGCTGCGCGAGCGGGTGAGCAAGGGCGAGGTTTCGCGGTTGTTGCAGACGAAGTGCGTTCATTGGCGCAGCGTACTCAAGACTCTACTCAAGAAATTGAAAGCATTATTTCGACGTTACAGCAACGTACTCAAGACGTTGTAAGCATCATGGAAGAATGCCGTGGGCAAAGTAACGAGAGTGTTGAGCAAGCAGAAAGAGCTGGTGAGCTACTGGGTCTGATCACCGAAGATGTACAAAACATCATGGATATGAGTACTCATATTGCAACAGCGATTGACGAACAAAATCAAGTTGCTTCTGAAGTGAACAAGAATGTTGTGAAAATCAGGGACATTGCACAAAATGCTTCTGAGCATGCAGCTTCGAATGCTCAAAGCAGTGAAGAGCTTTCTGAACAGGCTCGAGCACTTCATATAGCCATTGATAAGTACAAGGTCTAACAGTCAATAAGTGCCTAAAATACAAGTTTTGGGCACTTAACTTGACGCTTCAGTAACTACTCTTCTATGTTTTTCTCTGCGAATAAACAACGCTTCAATGAGCACTGCTAAACGCGTACCTTAAGGCACAAATTTAATGGGTACGCTGTCTTTACTTTGTTGGTGTGCTTCAACGCGCTGTTGATAGGTTTGCCACAAGGATTTATGCTCCGTACAGAGTTTTCGTAGGTACTGCCAACTGAATAGCCCTGAGTTGTGGCCATCATCAAAACAAAGTCGAATCGCATAATGACCAACGGGTTCTAACTGGGATATTTGCACATTTTGTTTATTCAAGACCAGTTGTGGCTGTGAAGGACCATGCCCTTGTACTTCAGCTGAGGGAGAGTGGGTGCGTAAAAACTCGCAGCTCAATGTAACCGTTAAGTCATCATCAAAATGGATATCGAGCAACTTACTGGTGCGATGATAATGTAATTTAGTGACTTGATACATAAAAGTAAGGCCAGCTAATGCTGGCCCTGTCCTCATTTAAAGAATGAAGCGACTGAGGTCTTCATCTTGTACTAGCATTTCTAAATGCTGCTCAACGTACTTTGCATCAATAGTCAGTGATTGACCTGCTTTGTCAGATGCATCAAATGAGATCTCTTCCATCAGCTTTTCCATTACTGTGTGCAGACGGCGCGCACCAATATTTTCGGTTTTTTCATTCACCTTCCATGCCGCTTCGGCAATACGCTCTATTGCGTCATCGGTAAATTCAATAGCCACTTGCTCAGTTTTAAGCAAAGCTTGCTGTTGTTCCGTTAAAGAAGCATGAGGTTCAGTTAAGATACGCTTGAAGTCTTTTGCCGTCAGTGCTTCTAATTCAACGCGAATTGGTAAGCGACCCTGTAGCTCAGGGATTAGATCCGATGGCTTAGCCATCTGGAAAGCACCTGATGCGATAAACAAGATATGGTCCGTTTTCACCATGCCATGTTTAGTGCTGACAGTAGATCCTTCAATCAAAGGTAACAAGTCACGCTGTACACCTTCACGACTCACGTCTGGCCCTGATGCTTCGCCACGCTTACAGATTTTATCGATTTCATCAACAAATACGATACCGTTTTGTTCAACGGCAAAGATGGCTTGCTCTTTAAGCTCTTCAGGGTTTACTAACTTAGCAGCTTCTTCTTCAATTAGTAGTTTAAACGCTTCTTTAATCTTCAGCTTGCGGTTTTTCTTTTTGTCGCCAGAAAGGTTTTGGAACATGCCCTGAAGTTGGTTCGTCATCTCTTCCATTCCAGGAGGAGCCATGATTTCAACTTGAGGAGATGTTTCTGCGATATCAATATCGATTTCTTTATCATCTAGCTGACCTTCACGTAGCTTTTTACGGAAAACTTGACGTGTTGAGCTATTCTCAGCAGGTTGGGATTCGCCCCACGCATCTTTTGCAGGTGGCAGTAAAGCGTCTAAAATGCGCTCTTCAGCTGCTTCTTCAGCACGATGCTTATGCTTCTTCGTTTGCTGTTCGCGCGTCATTTTAAAAGAGACTTCAACCAAGTCGCGAATAATGGTCTCAACTTCTTTACCGACATAGCCTACCTCAGTAAATTTAGTTGCTTCGACTTTGATAAATGGCGCGTTAGCCAGTTTTGCCAGTCGACGTGCGATCTCAGTTTTACCCACACCTGTAGGACCTATCATTAAGATGTTCTTAGGCGTTACCTCCGCACGTAAGTCATCGTTTAGCTGCATGCGTCGCCAACGGTTTCTAAGGGCAATTGCAACCGCTTTTTTGGCTTTGTCTTGACCAATGATATGTTGGTCTAATTCATGAACGATTTCTCTAGGTGTCATTGCAGTCATGGATTTTCCTATTACAATTCTTCGATGGTCTGGAAATTGTTTGTAAATACACAGATATCACCTGCAATCTTTAAACTTTTCTCTACAATTTCACGGGCACCGAGGTCGGTATTTTCTAAAAGTGCTGTTGCGGCTGCTTGGGCGAAATTACCGCCGCTACCTATCGCGATTAGGTCATGTTCTGGCTGCACAACATCACCGTTACCAGTGATAATTAATGACGCGGTTTCATCGGCTACAGCAAGTAAAGCCTCGAGTTTTCTAAGCGCGCGATCTGTTCGCCAATCTTTGGCCATTTCAACAGCTGCGCGGGTTAGATGTCCTTGGTGCATTTCTAATTTAGTTTCGAAACGCTCAAAAAGTGTAAAAGCATCCGCTGTACCGCCAGCAAATCCAGCGAGTACTTTATCGTTATAAAGGCGGCGCACTTTTTTGGCATTGCCTTTCATCACCGTATTGCCAAGAGAAACTTGACCGTCGCCACCGATAACAACTTTGTCACCACGACGAACGCTTACGATAGTAGTCATAGTATTCCTTAATAGGAGGCCTGTGCCTCAGATAATTATATCAATAAATGCATAGATGAGGGCAGCTGTGCTAATTTCAAGTCCAGCCCCAAATTCCACAATCGACAATTTTGATGCGCTTTAGACGGTTTTTATCACTTTCTGCCGTACGTTTCTTTTCGTAAGGGCCAAGGCGTACGCGATACCAAACGCCATTTTTACCTTCTGTTCTACGGACCTCCGAAAGCAGTCCTGCAAATGCAATGCGTGCTTTACGCTTTTCAGCTTGTTCATAAGTTCTGAATGAACCACATTGCATCTGAAAAGGCCCTTTAGACTTTATTTCTTTTACTTCGGCATCGACGGTCGCTTGCTCCATATCTTTAATAAAGGTAGGCGGCCTTGGCAGTGTTTTCTTTTCTTCAACGGGGACTTCAATTTTGGCTGGTTGTTGCGCTTGTTGCACTTTTACTGGATCTGCATGTTGTTTGATATACCAGAGTCCATACGCAAACCCACCAATTAAGAGGAGCGCGAAAACCGCGAGAATTGTTGGAAAAGGCTTTTGAGCAGCTGGTTGCTTCTTCTTTTGGCCCTTTTTTGGAGTTTTATTTATATAATCGTGTTGTGCCATAACGTTTAAAAGGTATCCATAGGATCCACATCAATATTCCAACGCACCTTCGTTGCTAGCTTATGATTGCTAATATAGTCCTTAAGTTGCACTAGGTATTGATGCAAAATATTACGTTGTGTTGCCTGTATGTGTAGTTGATAGCGATATTTTCCTGCCAAACGCTCCATAGGGGCAGGAATTGGTCCCAGCAATTGTATACCAGAGAATGGCTGAGCAGGAACCAGATCAGACAAAAATGTCATAACTAAATGTGAGGACGTCGCTTCGGCTCGGATGATTGCCAAATGAGAGTATGGTGGCAGTAGCACTTCTTCTCGCTCGGTCAGTGCATATCGCGCGAAATCTTGGTAGCCGTTGTTAACCAAGTCTTGCAACAAAGGATGCTCTGGAAAGTGTGTCTGCAATAGCACAGTACCGGGTTCACCGCTTCTACCAGCGCGTCCAGCCACTTGCGTCACCAATTGCGCCATATGCTCAGTCGCTCTAAAGTCGCATGAGTATAGACCACTGTCGACATCTAATATTATCACTAGCGCGACATCTGGAAAATGATGCCCTTTAGCGAGCATTTGAGTGCCAATTAATATTTGAGCGCCACCTTGATGAATTTGTTCAAGCGCGCTCTCTAAACTCCCTTTTCGACGTGTCGAATCTCGGTCAATACGACTGACGGGCGTATCTGGAAACTCATCCGTTAAAAACTCTTCTAACTGCTCCGTGCCCAGACCTGTCGGCATAATTTGTGTGCTGCCACAATCTGGACATTGATGTGGCACAAATTGTTGCTCGCCACAATGGTGGCAGACCAATCGCTGCATGTTTTTATGATAAGTCGCACTGGTACTGCATCGCTCACAGTTACTAAGCCAGCCGCATTCGTGACATATCAAAGTGGGTGCAAAGCCGCGGCGATTCAAAAAAATCATCGCTTGCTTACCGACTGCCAAGGTTTGTTTGATGGCCTGCAAACTACTACTGGCAAAGCCTGATTGAGTCTGTTGGGCTTTCATATCAATGATATGGAAGCTATTATCTTGGCTGGTTTGGGCACGTTTACTAAGCGTAATTAATTGATACTTGTTATCCAGCGCTTTTTTTAGTGTCTCTAAGGCGGGTGTTGCAGTACCTAACAGTAGGGGGATCTGTGCTTGGTTAGCGCGATATGCTGCTAAGTCCCTTGCATGGTAGCGCAGACTATCTTGTTGCTTAAATGAATGATCGTGTTCCTCGTCTACGATTATCATTGCGAGAGATTTAAATGGCAAAAAAATGCTGGAACGCGTACCAATAACCAATGCGGTGGTTGCTTGTTGTGCTCGTCGCCATGTATGCAGCCGCTCATTGTCGGTCAGATTTGAGTGCCATAAGTCGATGGGCAACCCAGGAAAGCGACGTTTAAACCTATTTACTGTTTGTGGCGTGAGGCCTATTTCCGGTACTAACACCAATGCTTGCTTGCCCGCTGACAGCTCCTTTTCAAGGCACTGCAAATAAACTTCGGTTTTACCACTGCCTGTAACCCCCTCTAGTAGGAAGGTTCGAAATCCTTGATTATGGTTAACTGCACTACATGCCGTAGCTTGCTCGGGATTGAGGATTGGCTTACTACCAATTTGCAATGGCGTGGTTTGCCATGAAGTATCTTGGCGAACTTCTTCACGGATAAGCTGCTTTTCTAACAAAGCTTTAATTTGTGCTTGACTGAAGCCGAGCGTTTTCAACTCTGTGCCAGTCGCGTCACCTGCACTGCGTAATTGCTCGAGTAATGCCAATTGTTTTTTAGCACGCAGTTGTGTTGTTGCGCGCCCTGATTCTGTCAGCGTTATGATAGGGGTTTGTGTTTTATCAGTATCTTGCCCGTCTCTCAGTGCGCCGGGTAACGCGGTAAACAAGGTATCACCGAAAGGGTAGCAGTAGTACTGGCTAGCAAAGCGCAAAAAGTCCAAGTGAGATTTCGATAGTACTGGGGTGTGATCAATGATTGATTCAATTGTTTTAACTTTATCCTTTGGTACGTCACTGTGCTCTTTTAACTCGGTTACCACGGCAACGCATCGACGATTGGCAAATTTGACCCATACTCGACCACCGATACATGGTAGGTCTGAGGGATCATAAGCGTAGTCAAATGTTTTGTGTAAGGGTACTTTGATTGCGACAGCTGCAAATGGCATTGTGTCTCCAGTAGCTAAGCCTATTGCTCTTGAAAGTGAAGATAAAGCGGTAATGAGTATACCCTATCCCTCATTGCTTGTACGCGCAAATTATTGGTATTAGAGGAAGAAACAGAAAAATCTCTTTTTAGTCTCAATTATTGCTTGTAGTTTGAGCATATAAACTCTAAAATACGCGTCCAATTTATATGTATAACGACGTATGGTGCCAAACTTCGGGTTTGGAGAGCGATACGGCCTTAATTAGAGGTTTCCTATGAAAGAAGGTATTCACCCTAAGTACGAGACGATCTCAGCTACGTGCTCTTGTGGTAACAAATTCGAGACTCGTTCAACACTTTGTAAAGACATTCACCTAGATGTATGTTCTTCTTGTCACCCGTTCTACACTGGTAAGCAGAAGATCCTTGACACAGGTGGTCGTGTTGATCGCTTCAACAAGCGCTTCGGTGCGCTTTCAGCTAAGCGTTAATCAACAGCTTGGTATTATAGAAAAGCACCTACGGGTGCTTTTTTTAGTTCTAAAGTATGTAAATCCTTTTTATCAAAAATATCCAACCCCCCCTCTTCCTCGATTAAAAATTCGCGCAATTTGGTATTGTATTAAAAAGTTGCCATATTTATTTTATAACATTTGTGTGATTAAACACTTTGTCGTTGGCTTTTTATGCCAACCGAGTGCTGTTTGGTGTTTAAATTTTTTCTTGTTTTGAATATTTATGCTTTAGTGATTCACTTTTTTGTGAGTTAAATTCATCTAAATGTCACTAAATGTAGTTAAGTTTAAGTAAAGTGCATTGATATGTGGTTTAATTTTCAATGAATTGTGGTTGAGTTAACTTTTGCATAATAATTACTCATAATTGCTTTTTAAAAGCGAATATTGAGTCGTATTACAGCAGAAAAATTGGATGAAAAGTCATGTAAAAGTCGCTAAATTCTAAAAAATCCCCGTAAACAGGATAGACCTGATAGTGCTTGAATTAATTTTCAAAAAGGGTATTGTGAAGACAGTTAGCGAATTTTTATCTCACTCTCACTTTTAACTTCTCGTAGGAAAAAATCGCGTCATGTCAGATTTACGTGAAAAAGCATTACATTACCACGCTCACCCCGTCCCAGGTAAAATCAGTGTTGAGCTTACTAAGCCAGCAGAATCTGTAAAAGATTTAGCGCTTGCCTATAGTCCAGGTGTTGCAGAACCGGTACGTGAAATTGCAGCCGATCCTGCTAATGCATACCGTTATACAGGTAAAGGCAACATGGTTGCTGTGATCAGTAATGGTACAGCTATTTTAGGCTTAGGTAACTTAGGCCCATTGGCATCTAAACCCGTTATGGAAGGTAAAGCGCTTCTGTTCAAGCGCTTTGCTGGTTTAGACTCAATTGACATCGAAGTAAAGCACCGCACTACAGAAGATTTCATCAATACAGTTGCAAACATTGCAGATACTTTTGGCGGTATCAATCTAGAAGATATTAAAGCACCTGAGTGTTTTGAAATTGAAAAAGCGCTTATTGAGCGTTGTGATGTGCCAGTTTTTCATGATGATCAACACGGTACCGCAATTGTAACCGCCGCAGGTATGTTGAATGCGTTAGAAATTCAAGGTAAAGACATAAAAGAAGCTATTATTGTATGTTTAGGTGCAGGTGCAGCCGCTATTGCTTGTATGGAACTTTTGATCAAGTGTGGCGCGCAGCGTGAACATATTTACATGCTTGACCGTAAAGGCGTTATCCATACACGTCGCGATGACCTGAACGAATATAAAACGCTTTTTGCAAACAACACAGATAAGCGCACGCTACAAGATGTTATCGCCGAAGCTGATGTGTTTGTAGGTGTTTCAGGCCCTGATTTACTGTCTCCAGAAGATCTTAAATTAATGGCTAACAAACCTGTAGTATTTGCATGTTCAAACCCAGATCCTGAGATTAGCCCTGAAGTGGCTCATGGCGCTCGTGATGATTTGATTATGGCAACTGGTCGCTCTGACTATCCTAACCAAGTAAATAATGTACTGTGTTTCCCATTTATCTTCCGTGGTGCATTAGATGTGCGTGCAACAGCGATCAATGACGAAATGAAGATTGCTGCTGTGGAAGCTATCCGTTGCATCGCCAAAGAGCCTGTACCACAAGAAGTGCTGGTTGCTGCTGAAGTAGACAGCTTAGAGTTTGGTGCAGAGTATATTATTCCTAAACCGATGGATCCGCGCTTACTGCCACGTATCGCAAAAGCGGTTGCGCAAGCTGCTATTGATTCAGGTGTCGCACAAATCGATATGCCAGAAAATTATATGGCTTAATCGCATCCGACAAAAAAGCCTCACAGTGTGAGGCTTTTTTAGTTTTATGACGAAGAGTTCGATTATTCTTCGTTGATCTCTGGAATATCCAATCCCATCTTTTCCATAATATTACGTACTTCGGCAGGGATTTTTTCAGGGTTATCCTTTCTTAAATCTTCATCATTTGGTAAAGGCTGTCCTGTAAAGGCATGTAAAAATGCTTCACATAATAGTTCACTGTTAGTTGCATGGCGCAAGTTATTTACTTGGCGACGAGTCCTTTCATCTGTTAGTACTTTGAGTACATTCAGAGGAATAGAGACTGTGATTTTTTTCACTTGCTCAGATTTTTTACCATGTTCTGCATAAGGGTGAACATATTCACCGTTCCATTTAGCCATAATTCTGTACTTGCCTCAGTGTTTACTTGGGATGCAAATAAGACTGTGTTTTTGCTCGTGAGGTTTACTGCTGACGGTATAACTAAAGTGGTCCAATTTAAGAAAATGGTACTTTATACATAAGTGGCAGAACAACACGTCTTTTGCCATATTTGGTCAAAGACTCAGTCTTATTTACAAACGAGATCGCTTTGTGGCGAAATTTTATCGGTTTGAATAAGATAGTCAAATACTAGTTATTTAGCCATGTAGAAGTATAAATGTTTTGACTTCTTTGATTTGTTCATCTAACCTTTTAGACGTCTAAACATCCAAGTATCTAGGTGACCTATGAGCCAAAGCAACAAGTCAACTATCGCAGTTAGAAATGGCATTGATGCCGACAAGCACCATGGCGCAGTTGTGCCGCCTCTTTATCTCTCTACAACCTACTCGTTTGCAGATTTTGATAAGAAACGTGATTACGATTATGGGCGTAGTGGTAACCCAAATAGAGACATACTCGCTGATACACTGACTCAGCTAGAAGGCGGCGAGAAAGGTATGATCACGGCAACAGGTATGGCGGCTGTTCACCTAGTTACTCAGTTACTCAATCATGATGATACCTTAGTTATTCCTCATGATTGCTATGGTGGTAGCTACCGTCTATTTACGTCATTAGAAAAACGCGGTTTATTAAAAGTGGTCGTGTTAGATCTGACTAAGTCGGAAAGTCTAGAGCAAATCGCAGAGATCGCGCCGAAAGTCGTTTGGATAGAAACACCAAGTAATCCCATCCTGAGATTGACAGACATTGAAGCTGTTGTAAAAGCAGCTCACAACTGCGGTGCATTGGTTGCTGCAGACAATACTTTCTTATCTCCAGCATTACAAAACCCAATTGCATTTGGCGTTGATATTGTGGTGCATTCGACAACAAAATTTATTAATGGACACTCTGATGTTGTGGGTGGTGCCGTAATTGCACGTACCAAAGAGTTAGGTGAAGAGCTTGCGTGGTGGGCGAACAATATCGGTATCACGGGTTCACCATTTGACAGTTACTTAACGCTGCGTGGGCTGAGAACACTTAAAGTGCGTCTAAAGCAACATGAGCAAAATGCTTTAGAAATTGCAAAATATTTGGAAGCCTCACCTTTTGTAAAGCAAGTTTACTACCCAGGCCTTGTTTCACACCCGCAGCATGAGCTAGCTAAAAAACAGCAACATGGCTTTGGTGGCATGGTGAGTTTTGATATCAAAGGTGGATTGGAAGACTCAGCTGCATTCCTAACCTCGTTGAAGCAATTTTCACTCGCTGAATCATTGGGCGGAGTTGAGAGCTTAATTTGTCACCCAGCGACAATGACCCATGCTGGAATGGATCCAGAAGCGAGATTGGAAGCGGGTGTAGGGGATACTTTAATTCGAATTTCTGTGGGGATTGAGGAAGTAGAGGACTTACTCGCAGATATAGAGCAAGCTTTCCAGCGGATCAAGCCTGGCACTCAAGGTGCCCCAGACAGCGCAAAAGACTTTAAATTGTCTCCTGCACATACGGTATTGTGGTAATTAATATGACAAAAGTAGTACATAAGTTTGGCGGATCAAGTTTAAGTTCTGCCACTAGGTATAAAGCAGTAGCAAACATTGTGCTTGGTCAATGCCAAGCAGGAGACTGTGTTGTTGTCTCCGCCGCTGGTAAAACAACCAATACGCTAGTTAAGTTATGGCAGAGTTTTGCACAGCAAGACGATAAAGCGTTTAATGATATTCTCTTGCAAATTGAAAATCATCAGCGTCAATTACTGAGTGAGTTATTTTCAGAACCAAGCGCTCAGGCACTGCAAGATAAACTACAGGATGAGCTGGTGGCTATTGCTCAATCTGCGAATGCGCGGACGCTGCATGAAGCAACTTTGCTTGCTCATGGAGAAGTATGGTCCGCCAGATTGTTAGCGCACCTTTTAAATACCTTGAACGTAGCTGCTAGCGATGTCGATGCACGGATTTTATTTACACAGCATCAAGGTCAGTTGTTGCATGCGCAAAACAGGCAGGCATGTTTATCTCAAATCGATACCACCAAGATTAATGTAGTCACAGGGTTTATTGCTGCTGACTGTGACGGTAATACGATTACGCTAGGGCGCAATGGCAGTGATTACAGCGCAACCTTGTTAGCCAATTACATTGACGCTGAGTCTGTCTCTGTGTGGACTGATACTCAAGGGGTGTTTAGTACGGATCCCCGAAAAGTGTCGACTGCCCTCAAATATCCGAAAGTATGCCGAGTACAAGCAAACTTATTGGCTAGACTGGGTAACCCTGTGCTGCATGCTAAGACTTTGTCACCATTAAAAAATACGAATATCAAGCTGCAAGTGCGCAGCAGCTACGAGCCCGAGATATTAGGTACAGAAATCGTTAAACAAGGCTACAGTAAAGATAAGCGCTTTATTACAACGTTTGATGAGTTGGATTTAATTCGAGTTGAAGAGCTTGTACGTGGTGAAGTACGCACTTTGAGTCAACTTATTCAACACAGTATTCACCACTTTAGTAAAGGAGGTGATGACTACCTTCTGGTGCCAAGTAACGATACACACGCAGTCGCAACGCATTTGCGAGGCCGTGGAAATATTGTCGAGACGCATTTGAGAGGAGTGGCGCTGGTTGCGCCAGAGTATGAAGTGACGCAACTTACACAACAAGCCGAGGTTGTATTAGAGCAGCAAGATGTTGTGGTGCGATTTACCCACAGTGATAGCAACTATGGGCTATTTCTAACCGACCAGTCGATCGATAGTGATGTGTTGGCAATTTTGCACGATAAATTAGTTAATAAAGGACGCGAATTAGCCGTTATCATTGCTGGTTTGGGGAATGTGGGTGAAGTATTCGTCGAGCAATGCCAAGCACAGATTGCGAAGTTGCAGACATCTTTTGATTTGAAAGTGGTTGCACTTTTACGCTCAAAAGACATGTTATTTTGCCCAAGTGGTATCAGTATTGGCAATTGGCAGCAGCAATGGCGCAGTGAAGCGCAAAGTTATACACGGTCTGATTTGTTGGAGCGTATCAGCGAGCTGGATTACGAGCATAAAGTGGTCATTGATATTACGGCCAGCGACGCGTTTAGTGAATTATATCCGAGCTTTGTGGAGCAAGATTGTCATCTAATCAGTGCTAACAAGTATGCGGGTACAGCGCAGCGTAAATGGTACTCACAGTTGCTTGAGCAGCTACAAGAACGGAATCTATTGTGGCGTTATAACACGAGTGTAGGCGCTGGTTTGCCAATTAATTTTGCATTGGCAGATCTACAAAATAGCGGCGATAAGATAACACGTATCGAAGGTGTTTTTTCTGGTACCTTGTCTTGGTTATGTAGCAGTTTCGATGGTTCAAAGCCATTTTCAGATCTCGTTTTAGCGGCGCAGAAAATGGGCTATACAGAGCCAGATCCAAGAGAAGATTTATCTGGTCGTGATATGCAGCGCAAGCTGCTGATATTGGCGAGGGACTTAGGGCTCGAACTTGATGTTGATGATATTGCCCTAGAGCCATTGATGCCGGAACACTTAGCCGAGGGTGATTGGAGCGAGTTTTTAGCTAATAAACAAGACTTAGATACGTTTTATGCGACACGAGCTGAGCAGGCTGAGCGAGAAGGAAAAGCGCTGCGCTACACAGGTGCGTTAGATATTGATGAGCATGGCAAGGTGACTGTAAAAGTTGGTATAGCCTATGTTGATAATGGTAGTGCCATCGCCAATTTAACACCTGGTGACAATATTTTTGTGATTACGAGCCAATGGTATGAGACAAACCCACTGGTTATTCAAGGGCCGGGTGCGGGTAAAGATGTGACGGCAGCAGGCATTCACTCGGACCTCTATTGGTTAACGCAAAACTTAAAATAGCGGTTAAATACCGCTAGCGTTAAACGTTATTTTAAACTTTAAATTTGCCTAATAAAAAGGGCCACGCATTGCGTGGCCCTTTTCTTATGATTTAGAACAGCTCTTCTGTCGCAGGTAAAGCATCTTCAAAGGGAGTACTGCCGCCAGAATCTAACACGTAATTGGTTGGTGCTGTGCCTCTTTCAAAATATTCAAAGCGACTCGTAAAGTCGTTTTTCTCGCTGAGTAAGCCAGTTTTTAAGTCGATGCGCACTGACACAAGGCCAGGAGGAGGGTCGATAGGAGCAAGTGGCTCATCTTTTAGCGCATGTCGCATATATTGAACCCAAGCTGGCTGTGCGGCTGTTGCTCCGGCCTCACCGCCAACGATTTGCTGTTTACCTAAATTACTGTTGTATGTTGCACGCCCTAGCGGTTTACTGGCATCATCAAAGCCAACCCAAACTGTGGTGAGTAAATTGCGGTTAAAGCCAGTGAACCAAGTATCTACGGCATTGTTTGTTGTGCCTGTCTTACCCGCTAAGTCCTTACGTTTCAACGTCTGAGCTCGCCAGCCAGTGCCGGTCCAACCTGTTTTATGACGCCAACTTCCGCCGCCCCAGATGGCGCTTTTCAATGCATCAGCAACTAAAAAGGCATTTCTCTCTGAAATGATTCTCGGGGCACAGACATAAGGATCGGTTTCTAGTTCAATTTCATCACATACTCTTAATGGGCTGGCAGTACCTAGTTCATTGCCAAATGAGTCAGTCATGCGATCAATAAAGTAAGGCTCGATTAAGTGCCCACCATTGGCAAACGCGCTCATACCTCTAGCCATTTCTAAGGGAGTTAAAGCAGCGCTCCCTAACGCTAGAGATTCACTGCGAACTAAATCTTCATCATTGAAACCAAATTTAAGGATATGATCAGCGGTATTATTTAACCCTACGCCCCGCATTAAGCGCACTGAAACAACGTTTTTAGATTGCGCGAGTGCTCTGCGAATGCGAATAGGACCGCTATAAACATTAGGGCTGTTTTTTGGTCGCCAAGCAACACCTAAACTATTATCCCAATGGTTAATTGGTGCATCATTGATAATGGTTGCGAGTGTGTAATTTGATTTTAATGCTGCCGAGTAAATAAATGGTTTGATGTTAGAGCCCACTTGTCGTTTTGCTTGAACAGCTCGATTATATTGACTCTGTTTAAAGCTATATCCACCGACCAGTGCTTTTATTTGGCCACTCTGAGGGTCTAGAGAAACAAGCGCACTGGCTGGTTGAGGTAATTGGCTTAATCGCCACTGATCGTCGACATTTCTAACCCACACTTGCATCCCTGGCTTAAGGATCTCTGAAGCCGTTTTGGGTGCGCGACCTTGGCGTTTTTCGTTGATATAAGCTCTTGCCCAGTTCATTGCCGGCCAGTCTAGCGTAATTGATTGTCCAGAAGGCAATATAATTAAAGCGGATTGTTCTTCAATCTCGGTGACAACGCCAGCTTGCAATGGTGCTATTGCTTTAACCTTTTTCAAACGTGCAATAATTTGCTCTGTACTCCAAGGCGCTTCATCTTCTAGCCAATAAGTTGCGGCCGGCCCGCGAAAACCGTGACGTCTATCGTAGGCATGTAAGTTATCGATGAGTGCCTGCTGAGCAGCCGCTTGTGTTGCAGAATCAACCGTGGTGTAGACTCTGAAACCTGAATTATAGGCCGTATCTGTACCGTACTTATCGACCATATATGCGCGTACCATTTCAGAAATATACGGCGCATATAGTTCTATTTCTGCTCCATGGCGTTTGGCGGTGATAGGTGCTTTGACAGCTTCATCATACTCAGCTCGCGATATGTATTTTTCTGCCAACATACGACCCAATACTACGTTTCTTCTCACTTTAGCTCGGGTTGGGTTACGAATTGGGTTTAATGCTGAAGGTGCTTTAGGCAACCCGGCAATCATGGCCATTTGTGGCAATGTTAATTGGTGCAACTCTTTACCGTAATAGACCTGTGCCGCTGCTCCAATACCAAATGAGCGATGACCAAGCTCTATTTTATTAAGATAAAGCTCAAATATTTCATCTTTACTCAATAATCTTTCAATATGTAAAGCGATGAATATTTCCTTTACCTTTCGGATATAGGCTTTTTCTCTGGTTAAAAAGAAATTTCTCGCCAGCTGCATGGTGATAGTACTCGCACCTTGTTTCTTCTGTCCTGTGCTAACGAGCACAATAAAGGAGCGAACGATACCTATGGGATCGATACCAAAATGTTCATAAAATCGGTTGTCTTCAGTTGCTAGAAAGGCATTTAACAGCGGCTCTGGTACATCCGCAATTTGTACTGGGATCCTGCGCTTTTCACCAAACTGATTAATGAGTTTTCCGTCACGTGTAAACACCTGCATAGGGGTCTGCAACTGCACGTCTTTCAATACTTTGACGCTGGGGATGTCGGATTTTACATAGAAGTACAAGCCGATTAGAATCAAAAGGCCAAAAAGGCCAAAAACGAAAACAGTCTGTAATAATCTTTTTAATAAATTCACGAATTTATCCCTACTGAGACTCCCAATTGCTATTGGACACTGATAGTATATCCTGATTAAAAAGCGATTAATAACTTTTACGTAAATTCTTCTGCCCGGACAGGTGTTAAAAGATGCACCGAAGTTGTTTGGTAAGTATAATGCATAATACTTAAGGCGTATCAAATGTTAACTCTTGACGAATGACGCCGAGATAACTACTAAATAAGATATTTGGATTAATTGCATGTTTGATCAAATATTTAAAAAGCACGCGCCACTAATGGTTGGGATCGACATTGGTTCACACTGTATAAAAGCTGTGCTCCTAGCGGAATCAAGCGCGGGCTTCCGAGTTGAAGCTGTTGCAATTGAACCCTTGCCAAAAGGGGCCATGAAAGAGCGTGCTGTTCAAGATATTGAAGCAATTGGGCGCGTAATTTCAAAGCTCAAAAAACGCCTACCCAAAGGAACGCAGTATGCGTCCGTGGCCGTATCCGGGCAAACAGTTATCACGAAAATGATTTTTATGGATGTATCTTTAACAGATGCTGAATTGGAATCTCAGATAGCGATTGAAGCGGATAGCTTAATACCTTACCCATTAGATGAAGTCAGCCTAGATTTTGAGAAACTGTCTGTCAACGAAGCCGATCCATCAAAAGTGAATGTACTTTTGTCGGCAGCGCGCACTGAAAGTGTCCAAGCAAGGGTTGGAGCATTAGAAGAGTCGGGACTAAAAGCCAAAGTTGTTGATGTTGAAAGCTATGCCCTGGCGCGTTCAGTAGACGTGTTATATGAGCAATTGCCATCCGACGCATACGATAAAGTTGTTGCTATTATTGATATTGGCGCAGTCGTTACACTGATCAGTGTGGTGCAGTCTGGCAAGACTCTTTATACGCGAGATCAAGTATTTGGTGGTGAACAGTACACGAATAGCATCGTAGCGTACTACAATAAAACTTTTGATGAAGCCGAACTAGCTAAAACGACGGGTGACTTACCGCCAAACTACACGTTTGAAGTTTTGGCGCCGTTTCAGACCTCTCTGTTACAGCAAATAAGGAGAGCATTGCAGATGTTTATGACAACCAGTGGCCATGATCAGGTTGATTATATCATATTGACAGGCGGCACTGCGTTGGTGGAAGGGCTTGATCGATTGCTAGTAGATGAATTGGGCGTGCACAGTATTATTGGAGACCCATTCGCAAATATGGAAGTAGCACCGAAAGTGGACAGGAGTGTGCTTAACAGACATCGCTCTCAATTTTCAATAGCTACAGGGTTGGCTTTGAGGAGCTTTTCAACATGCCACATATAAATCTACTGCCTTGGCGTGAACAGCAGCGTCAAGCATCTCAGCAAAAGTTCCTAACCATTTTGGCAGTGATTGTTGCGAGTAGTTTGGCATTCATGTACCTAATGGGTACTTTTTATGACGGATTGCGACAGGGGCAGGAGATTAAAAATCGATATTTGCAAGGCGAGATTGTAAAGTTAGACAAGCGCATTGGCGAGATCGAAGGCTTGAATAAACAAAAAGAAAATCTGCAAAGACGTATTCGCTTAATTGAAGTATTACAAAGCAATCGCAATTTGGGCACGCAAATTATTGATGAAGTGGCCAGAGTTGTGCCAGCTGGTGTGTATTTAACTAGCTTAGAGCGCACAGGCGACATGATTAAGGTGATAGGGCGGAGTGAATCTAATAATCGTTTGTCACAGATGTTGAGAGCGGTTGAATCATCCTATTTATTAGAACGACCTGTGATCCAAGGGATAGTTGCAGGGAGCAATGATGATAGGTTGTTGAGTGATTTTATGATGCACTTTTACGTTAAATCATTCGAACAGATGGAACAAGAACGTCAAGAATGAGATGGCACGCAGTCTGGAGTACCTGCTACATGAAATTGGATGTAAAAGCTTTACAAGAGATAGATTGGAACGAGATTGAGTTAGATAACATCGGCGAGTGGCCGTTACCAGTTAAGGCTTTATGCTGCGCTTTGGTTGTGCTCATTATGCTTATCGTAGGCTACACTATGCTGGTTTCTGCTTCCATTGATAGGTACGAAGGGGCTGTACGAAAAGAGGAAGAATTACGTAAAAGCTATCGCATTAAATATGGGCGTTCGAATAACTTAGAGTTATATCGGCAACAAATGGCTGATATGGAAGAGCAGTTTTCTCAGCTGCTACGCAAGTTACCAACATCTAATGAAACACCAGGATTACTTGATGATTTAACGTATGTTGGCACGTCTAGTGGGCTGACATTTCTTAAAATTGGATGGCTACCCGAAGTCAAAAAAGAGTTTTACACTGAACTGCCTATCAACCTTGAAGTCGTGGGGAGTTATCACGAGTTTGGCGAATTTGTAAGTAAAGTGGCGCAACTTCCACGAATAGTGAGTTTGCATGACTTTAGGATCGAAAATGCAGGTAACAACGCATTGATTTTTGGCGTGGTTGCGAAAACATACCGATATGAACAAGGGGAAAGTCAATGAAATGGCTGACGCCTGCATTCATGTTAGTATTATTAGCAGGGTGCAACGACGACACCGCCAAGCAAAAAGAATACATCGACAAAGTTCAGGCCAGCGCAACGCCTTATATTGAACCTATTCCTGAAATGATGAATTTTGAACACTTTGCTTATCAGGCTTTCGAATTGCGCAGCCCATTTGTTGCGCCTGAGCCTGAAGTGATAGAAAGTCGGCTGGTACAGATAAAAAACTGTTTGCACCCTGACCCAGAAAGAACCAGAGATCCACTGGAAAAGTTTCCATTGGATAACCTAGTGATGAAGGGAATTATCTCAACAAATGCGTCGACATGGGCTTTGATTAAAGCTGCGGATCAAGGTCTTTACAGAATTAAAGAAGGACAATACATGGGGCTTTATCATGGAGAAGTTGTTGGTGTCTTTTCCGATAGAGTTGAGTTGATGGAGCTTATTCCTGATGGCTCAGGCTGTTGGAAAGAGCGTCTAACTACGATAGAAATGCCAGAAGCTGATGAAATTGGCGCGAGCGAATAATAAAAAGGTGAAATGACTATGACGCGCAATCTAGCGAATAGCTTTGCGAAAACGCTTATCGGTGGAGCACTGCTAGGAGCTTCAATGCTCTCTCATGCAATCCCTATGTTGTACGATATTCGATACAACCCAGTTCCTTCTGGAGAAACTGAACTGCAATTGGTATTTGACGAGCAGCTTGATATTGAACCTAAAGTACAGGTGCTTAGCGACCCTGCCAGATTGGAGTTATTTTTTTCTGACGCTGAATTTGAAGAGAGCCTGAAACAATTGGCCATTAATAAAGCGGGCATTAAATCGATAAATAGTTACATGGAAGAGGGGGGCTTTAAGATTAGCATAGCTCTGGAGGCGCTAAAGTTATATAAGACAACGGTCAAAAATAACTTGGTCTATCTTCAGATTTCTGACCAACCGATCCCTGATTCAGCAGCTTCAAATTTAACCAATCAATATATCAATGGCATTCAAAGTATCGATTTTAAAAGAACAGATAAGGGCGCTGCGCAAATCCTCGCTTTTTTGAACACGTCTCAAAGCGCCATTGATGTACAGAAAATTGGTGACAAGATTATTGCTGATTTTCATCATATCAGTATTGCTGATGATCATTTATATGAGTTGGATGTCACAGATTTTGGGACGGTTGTTAGTAAAATTGAAACATTTAGAGAAGATAATAAAACTCGTATTGTTATCGAACCAAACTCAGCATTTAAGTTTAACTATCAGCAATTAGAAAATATTTTTACCCTGACGGTTGAAAAAGATACAAACGAATTCAGTTTTGGTGGTGAGAAGTCATATCAAGGACAGCCAATTACGCTAAACTTCCAGGATATCCCGGTGCGTTCGGTATTACAGATAATCGCAGATACTAATAACTTTAATTTGGTTACGAGTGATTCGGTGTCGGGCAATATCACTCTGCGTCTAGACGGCGTACCGTGGGATCAGGCATTAGATGTAGTTTTACGAGTCAAAGGACTGGATAAAAGAATGGAAGGCTCTATTCTAATGGTAGCGCCTTCAGAAGAGCTTAGTGCGCGTGAAGCAAAAGAGTTGCAAGCTAGAAAGCAAGTGGAAGAGTTAGAGCCACTCTATACTGAGTATATTCAACTCAACTATGCAAAAGCGCAAGAGTTTTCAGATTTGTTGAAAACGGATGTTAATTCTATCATTAGCTTACGCGGTAGCGTGTCTGTTGATGTCCGTACCAACACGTTATTGATTAAGGATACCGCACGCAGTATTGAAAATGTGCGCCGTATGGTAGAAAAGCTTGACGTACCAGTTAAGCAAGTGCGTATCGAGTCTCGTATGGTAACGGTGACGGATAATGTACAAGAAGACCTAGGGATCCGCTGGGGTTTTAGTGATCAGCAAGGGACTGATGCGATTTCTGGTAATTTAACGGCGACTGAGTTGTTATCAAACGGCACTATTCCGCAGTTATCTGACAGGTTAAATGTTAACTTGCCGGTGCAAGGTACGGCAGCCAGTATTGGTATGCATATCGCAAAACTCTCTGATGGGACATTAATTGATCTAGAGTTGACTGCGCTAGAGCAGGAAAATAAAGGCGAAATTATCGCGACGCCGAGTATTACTACTGCAAACCAAAAAACTGCGCGGATAGAGCAAGGTACAGAGATACCATTCGTTGAGGCAACTTCGAGCGGCGCTGCATCGGTTGAATTTAAAAAAGCGGTTTTGAGTCTTGAGGTGACACCTCAAATTACGCCGGATAACAAAATAATTTTGGATTTAATTATCACCCAAGATACACGAGGTGATACAGTACAAACCGCAAGTGGCCCTGCGGTGGCAATAAACACCCAACAAATACAGACACAAGTATTAGTCGATAATGGGCAAACGGTTGTACTTGGTGGTATATATCAGCAAGAAACAACCAATGCAGTAAGTAAAGTTCCATTATTGGGTGACGTGCCTTATTTAGGCATGTTTTTTAGAAACACGAAAGAAATCAATGAAAAGAGAGAGTTATTGATTTTTGTCACACCCAGAATTATGAATGATAATTTGTAATGGCGAGAAATTAACAAATAAAGGTGGAATTTGCGCCTTTTGACTTGAAATTTTGAATGAAATACTGAGATAATCCCCTCCTTAATTTTGGGGCCAGGTCGTTAGGCGGGGTTTTATTTCAAATTTTAGAGTTCGTTTGTACTAAATAGATATGGCTGAGAAACGTAATATATTTCTAGTAGGCCCCATGGGGGCTGGTAAAAGCACAATTGGTCGTCACATTGCCGATCAGTTACACCTTGAGTTTTTCGATTCGGATCAAGAAATTGAGCGCCGCACTGGTGCTGATATTGCTTGGGTTTTCGATATTGAAGGCGAAGAAGGATTCCGTAAGCGTGAAGAAACTGTGATTTCAGATCTTACTGAAAAGCAGGGCATTGTTCTGGCGACAGGCGGTGGTTCTGTGATCAGCAAAGAAGTGCGTAATAAACTGTCAGCTCGTGGGATAGTCGTGTATTTAGAAACGCCAATTGAAAAACAAGTGGCTCGAACACAGCGAGATAAGCGCCGACCTCTGTTGCAAACAGGTGAAGACTCAAGAAAGATTTTAGAAGATTTAGCAGAGAAGCGTAATCATTTGTATAGCGAAGTTGCAGATATCGTTGTACGCACCGATGAACAAAGTGCTAAAGTGGTTGCGAATCAAATTATCGACAAACTAGATTTCTAATAACCAATAAAAAGGAGGGAGTGGTGATGCTTGAATTAAATGTGGATTTGAACGAGCGTAGCTATCCCATCTATATTGGTCAGGATCTATTGTCCGAACGTGGGCGACTTCGAGAGTACTTAGGTAGTAGTCGTCCTGTTATTATTAGTAATGAAACCATTGCGCCTCTTTATTTAACTGCGTTACAAGAACAGTTAAATGATCTTTCTCCTCTTCACTTCATTATTCCAGATGGTGAACAATTTAAAACCTTAGAATGGTTTGAAAAAATCTGTGGTTTTTTATTGGAGCACAATTGTGGTCGTGATACTTGCCTCATAGCTTTGGGTGGTGGAGTTATTGGTGATTTAACAGGGTTTGTGGCTTCGGCGTATCAGCGCGGTGTGCCTTTTATCCAAATCCCAACAACATTACTATCTCAAGTTGATTCTTCAGTGGGCGGTAAGACAGCTGTCAATCACCCTCTTGGGAAGAATATGATTGGGGCTTTTTACCAACCAAAAGCTGTTTTTATTGATACTGACACTTTGCGTTCATTGCCTTCTCGTGAATTTGCAGCAGGTATGGCTGAAGTGATTAAGTATGGGCTTATATATGACGCTGAGTTCTTAGCCTTATTAGAAAAAGCATCTGAGCAACTGACAACACTGGAAACGCAGACTTTAAATCAAGTCATTTACCGTTGTTGTGAGATTAAAGCAGAAATTGTCGCGAAAGATGAGAAAGAAGCTGGACTGAGGGCTTTGCTCAACCTAGGGCATACATTTGGCCACGCTATCGAGGCACAAATGGGTTATGGTAATTGGTTACACGGTGAAGCGGTTGCTGCTGGGATTGTATTGGCGATGGAGCTTGGTCAACAGCGAGGTGATATCACCGAGCAGGAAGTTGAGCGTGTGCGTTCACTGTTATCTCAGTATAACTTGCCTATTGCTCCACCAAGCGACATGACATCTGAGCAATTTATCCATCATATGCGTAAAGATAAAAAGAATAAACGCGGTAAAATTCGCTTTATCGTACCCACTGCTGTTGGGGTATGCGCTTTGGTGGATGATGTTTCAGATGAAAGTGTAGGTAATTTAATAGGGCAGTAATGCAGTCTCAAATATTACCAAGCCGAGCTGCCTTGGTAGACCGAGTTGCGATGCAATTCGAGTACGGCCAAAGCTTAATATGCTTGGTTGGTAACTCAGGTTTAGGCAAAAGTTATTTAGCTGAAAGCTTTATAACAGATAAGTACGAAGACTTTTCAAAAGCGTTTATTCAACTCTCAGCTCAAAGCAAAGACATAGATGTTATAAGGCAATTAATGGAGCATACGTTCCGCTCGCCTATCGTCGATCAAAAACTCTCGTTATCTGAAAACTTTTTTGTTTTGCACAGTGAGCAACCTGCGGAGCCGTGTTTATGGGTGCTCGATGGTGCCCGTCATCTCAGTGATGAGTTAATTGCTGAACTACAAAGCTTGGCGACAAGGGCCCCCAGTATTCTATATATATTGGTTACAGCGCAAGGTCCTGGTATGTTGCCTGGAGCGCTTGATATACACTTAGAGCCGTTGACATTTTCGGAGTCGAAACAACTTATGAAAATGTTTTTTAAAGAGTTACCACCCGAAGACGATCCGATATTTAGCACATTTGTGACAGAGGCGCACGGCAACCCCAGTGTTTTACTCGGATGGACAAAACAGAGTCAAAGCTTAGATCTTAGGCAACCACTGGCGACGAAGAGTAGGCAAAAACACTATTTTATTGCGGCGTCTTCGGTTGTGTTGGTATTGTGTCTGATGGCTGCACTTTATAACAAACAGTTGATGAACTTACTTGAACAACGTCAAGCGGTTGAGCAGCAGAGTAGTAATGTACTGTCTGAACCTACGGTATTAGAAGCAGAACTGGTATTGAGTGATGTAGCCGTCGAAGATCCCAATAACGACGTTGCCGTATCGATTATTGATGAGGAGCAGGTTGAGCCCACCCAAGTCTCAGCGGTACTCGGGGCGCTTTTGGCGACACCAAATGCTTTAGAAGAGTCTAAAAAAGAGGATATGACCTCATCTGTTGAAGCCGTTATGGCAGAAGTTACTGTGCCAGATGAGTCACTAAATACGTCACCAACAACATTAGACCCTGTTAGTGAATTGCAGACGCAACAGCAGAACGATACCACCGTAAATACGCAGCCGCTTGTTGCGACGCCACCGAAAACCAACTTAGGTAATGATAATGCTTGGTTTGTTACCCGATCTGATAGTGAATGGAGTATTCAGTTGTTAGCTGTGATGGACAGAAAAGTGGTGGATGATTTTCTTGCCAAGTATAACGAGGATAACCTTAAAGTGGCTGAAGTAATGCGCAATGGTAAAACATGGTGGTTTGTTACTTTGGCCCCATTCGGTCAATTAGAAGATGCGAAAACGGCGCGCGCAAACCTATCAGGGGATTTGTTAGCTGCAAAGCCATTTTTTAAACGTATCTCTCAAATAAAGCAGCAAATCCAACAGTCACAATAAGAAAAATAGTGTAAAATCGCGCTACTTTTGAGTAATTAGATCGATCATGCAGAAAAAGACCAGAGCCTTTTTAAAATGGGCAGGCGGAAAATATAGCTTAGTAGAAGAGATCACTAAGCGATTACGTAGTGCTAATCCTGAGGCTGACACGTTGGTTGAGCCATTTGTGGGTGCTGGCTCTGTATTTCTGAATAGTAACTTTAAACGCTATGTTTTGAATGATATCAATGCTGATTTGATCAATTTGTACAAAGAGTTGCAGCGGGCACCTGAAGAGTTTATTAGTGACGCAAAGAAGTTATTTGTCGAACAAAATAATTGCCCTGATGCCTACTATGAATATCGCAAGCAGTTCAATGAATGTGTCGATGTTTATGAGCGTGCAATCTTGTTTTTGTACATGAATCGTCATGGTTACAATGGCCTTTGCAGATATAATTTAAAGGGCATTTTTAATGTGCCGTTTGGTAAATATAAGCGCCCCTATTTCCCAGAAAATGAACTTTATTATTTTGCTGAAAAAGCGCAAAGTGCCACGTTTACTTGCTTAAGTTATGAGCAGGTATTTGGCAAGCTGCCCAATAACTCAGTTATATACTGCGATCCTCCTTATGTGCCTTTGAGTAAAACGGCGTCTTTTACAAGCTATGCTAAAGGCGGTTTTAACTTGGACGATCAGGCTGAACTTGCAAACCTTGCTGAAACCGCGGCATTCAAAAGTAATAAGCCTGTGTTGATTTCAAATCATGATACGGTTTGGACAAGGAAAATCTATAGCCAAGCTAATTTGGATGTGATCCAGGTAAAAAGAACGATTAGCCCGAAGGGGAATGGTCGAAACAAAGTAAATGAGTTGATGGCACTCTATGATGCCGATAAGCGTTCTAGCTAGAGGTTAAGCACTTAGCGCAATTATGCCATTTACAAGCGTGATGAGAAAAACAACAAAGAGCACAACAAATATTGTACCAGCCACTACATACGGCCAGAAACGACCCTGCTGAAAATCAAACTGATATTTTTTATCGCTTTGCACGCCAAACATAGCAGCAAGGACGCTTTGAATGAGATTAATAAAAGTCATTATTTTACGTCCAAGCTACGTTTAGCATTAAAATTGTGAAATCGACGAAGTGTCTTGCTTGTCATCAGAACCGATCAACAGTTCCAACAAGTCGAGGTAGTGGAATTGGGCATTACTACTACCACCAGTTAACCAAGCAAACCAGCTTGTGTGCGCCTCACGTTTGCAGTACGGAACATTGTAATTATTATTAGAATTGGTGCACTGACATTGCTCGTACTTTGTAACCACAATCTCTTCGTTTCCAATTGAGAATACACCTACTGAAACTACAGCAGCTGCAAACAATACCGTCCGTGTTTTAAGCCATGTTGCCATAACTATCCCCTCAGCGATGAGCTATCTATAAATAGTACACTATGGATGTTTATTAAACAATCGCTTTATCTACGATTACTGTCATTTACTGGCAAATTGAACAGGTGTTAGCCGTGTAATTAAGCACAATTTGGGTTAAAGTAGCGTCGACATTTTACTTTAAGGGGGTCCCATGTCTTTAGCCAATTCACAGCCTGAATTTTTAATTGCACCATCTATTCTATCGGCAGACTTTGCGCGCTTGGGCAGCGATGTGGAGCGAGTTCTTAATGCAGGAGCTGATGTTGTCCACTTTGATGTTATGGACAACCATTACGTGCCGAATCTTACCTTTGGTCCAATGATCTGTGAAGCATTAAGAGGCTATGGCATTACCGCCCCCATTGATGTACACCTCATGATAAAACCGGTTGATTCGCTAATCCCGAGTTTTGCTAAAGCGGGCGCTGATATCATCACGTTCCACCCAGAGGCGAGCGAACATGTTGATCGCAGTCTGGCGCTAATCAAAGAGCATGGTTGTGAAGCGGGTTTGGTGCTTAACCCTGCTACTCCGCTGCATTATCTTGACTATGTAATGGACAAAGTTGACCAAATTTTATTGATGTCTGTAAACCCAGGGTTTGGTGGCCAAAGTTTTATTCCAAATACGTTGGATAAATTGAAACAAGTCAGAGAGCTTATTGATGCATCGGGTCGAAAAATCCGCTTAGAAGTTGATGGTGGTGTGAAGGTGGAGAATATTGCTGAAATTGCGGCTGCTGGCGCTGATATGTTTGTGGCGGGTTCTGCAATATTTAATCAGCCTGACTATAAAACTGTTATTGATGCCATGCGTCAAGAGTTGTCAAAGGTACGCTAATGAGTTTGAAGGGTATTATATTTGATTTAGATGGAACCTTAGTTGACAGCGTGCAAGACATGCACTGGTCATTAAACCTAGCCCTATCTGATGTGGCTTTTCCTGTTGTATCGGAAGCTCAGGTCAGAGACTGGGTAGGTAATGGTATTGATAAGCTTGTGATGAGAGGGTTGAGCTGTGACTTTGAAGTGAACCCTAACCTGTCTGAGGTGTTAATACAGCAAGCTACGGAACAGTTTAAGCACCACTACCATACACTCGTTGGAGAATATGCTCAGCTTTATCAAGACGTTGAGAGCGTACTAAGAGAGCTGTCAGGTGTGCCAAAAGCGATTGTCACAAATAAAAATAGAGCTTTTACATTGCAGCTGTTGCAAAAACTTAACATCGGCACATATTTTGATGTTATTGTATGTGGTGATGATGGAAACAAAAAGCCAGATCCAGAGCTTCTACATGCTGCCTGTAAAGAGCTAGGTTTAACTGTGCAAGAAGCGATAATGATCGGCGATTCCAAAAGCGATATTTTGGCAGCACAAAATGCGGGTATGCCAGTGATCACGTTAACTTATGGGTACAATCAGGGCTTTGACTTAAAGCAGTTGAATCCAGAGTACCTCTGCGATAGGTTCTTAGATATAATCCCCATTTTAAATAATTTAGACTTGAAACAAATAAAGGAACAAGATGACTAAACCAGTAGTATTAAGTGGCATTCAGCCAACCGGTGGTATGACAATAGGCAATTACGTAGGTGCCATAAACCAGTGGCTTAAGCTACAAGAAAATCACGACTGTTTCTTTATGCTGGTTGATCTTCATGCCATTACCGTGCGTCAAGACCCAGCCGCTTTACGTGAGCGTGTTTTAGACGGTATTGCCATGTATACAGCGTGTGGAATTGACCCTAAAAAATCGGCCTTATTTGTACAATCACAGGTACCAGAGCATGCGCAATTAGGTTGGGTATTGAACTGTTATGCTCAGATGGGTGAACTGAATCGCATGACTCAGTTTAAAGACAAATCGTCAAAACATGCAAACAATGTAAATGTTGGTTTGTTCTCTTATCCGGTGTTGCAAGCTGCTGATATATTGCTATATCAAGCTGATCAGGTTCCTGTTGGGGAAGATCAAAAGCAACATTTAGAGCTGACGCGTGATATTGCAACCCGCTTTAATAATATTTACGGTGATGTATTCAAGGTGCCTGAGCCATATATCCCTGAGTTGGGCGCGCGCGTAATGAGTCTTCAAGATCCAACGAAAAAAATGTCTAAGTCAGATGAAAATCCGAATGGGTTTGTGCTGTTATTGGACGAGCCGAAAAAAATCGAGAAGAAGCTTAAAAAAGCGGTTACTGACTCCGATGAGCAAGCGCGAATTTATTTTGACCGTCAAGAAAAGCCTGGTGTATCTAACCTGCTTACATTACTGTCTGTGGCAACTGGTCGTTCAGTTGACACTCTTGTGCCAGAGTACGAAGACAAAATGTATGGACATTTGAAAAAAGATACAGCGGCAGCGGTTGTTGAGATGCTTGAGCCGATCCAGTCTCGCTTCCATGAGATTAGAGCCGATAAGACGTTGCTTGAAAATATCATGCGCAATGGCGCCGAAAAGGCGAGTGAGCGCGCAGAGAAGACGTTAAAAGCAGTCTATGACGTGGTGGGTTTCATCCCTCGCCCATAGTAGTCACGTA
Organism: Pseudoalteromonas luteoviolacea NCIMB 1942; assembly: GCF_001625595.1. GTDB lineage: Bacteria > Pseudomonadota > Gammaproteobacteria > Enterobacterales > Alteromonadaceae > Pseudoalteromonas > Pseudoalteromonas luteoviolacea_A. The sequence continues at coordinate 7,115 of NZ_AUXT01000147.1, read as the reverse complement.
TTTTTCTGATCCTATGAGCCAGAGCAGTAGCATGCTTTGGCTTTTTTATGTTCGCAGCTTGATATCGGGTATGAGTTAGATCTTTCATTTTTTAAGGGTATTAACGTGCGGGGAAGGAAAAAAGGGTGGTGACAGAGCCACCACACCTTAGCAAGTAAGTCTCAGACCTACCTACTCTCACGCAATGTGTAGTACCAAACCTGTTTAGGGCTGGCCTTATAATTCGAAATAGTTGGTGAACAGCTTATATAGTTCAGTGCCTTGGTTCACACTAGCTGAAGCAAAGTGCAATATTGCGATACCATCTTGTGCAAAGGTTACTTGCTGTAGAGCTTCCCCGTCGCAATATTTATCCATACGCAACACCGTTGCCAGAGAATCCCCAGCTTTTACATGGGCACCTAATGAAGCTTGATAGTCGATCATGCCACCCATAGGAGCATAAACCGCCACATAATCTTTTAAATAACAGGCGTATCGGGTAATTGAGCGTGGCTGGTAACCTGATTCCAATACCACCTCTTTATGAGTGAGATAGCTAAGAATGCTATTGGCATCATGCTCTGCTTCTTTGAGGTCAATTTGCTCTTGTGAGCCCAGCTCCACGGTAAAGGCTTCTATTAAAGTTGAAAACTCTCGCCCCTGTGCTGCAAAAGACTCACTGAGTTGCCACCAAGGGCAGAAGCAGGCTTCATCCATAGCGCCATCAAACTCATTGGGGATCAGTAAGGTATGTTGAATATCAAAATGCTTTGCACTGTCTTTGGCATATTCAGGACAGTAGAGGTGTTTGGCAGACACCGGACCTGTGTGTAAATCTAGGACAAAGTTTGCTTGATGTGCCAAATGTTGCAGGTGCAAGGCAATACGTTTGCCTGTTTTCAACTGGTGCTGTTGTCCGAGGAGCAAGCCTTCAGTATGTTCAACCAGTAGTTTTTTAAATTCATCGCGAATGATGTCTTCAGGCTCATCTTTAAAGCGCGTAACAAATTCTGCGACTAGTTGGCTGTGATCATGATAGAGCCTATTCCAGTTTTCACCTGTAATTGGGTCAAAGCGGCCAAGCGTAAATTCACCTGATTTTTGATTGCAGCCAATCGGGTTGGCATAAGGTACTAAGGTAATGGATCCTGCGAGCCGTGCTGATTTTAATTTTTCAAGTAAAGCGTAAATCACGGCATTACCTTGCACTTCAGCGCCATGCATGTTGGCCTGAATATATACATTTGGACCAACTTGCCTGTCACCAATAGTAAACACTGGGATCGTTAATGCTTGGCCATTCGCAAGCTCACCAACTTGAATGGTTTGTTGAGTGATCTTATTCATAATTACCTCAGGTACTCTTGTGGTGTAAGAGAGGATCGCACACAACGGACCTCTCCAGCTTGATAGATGAATTCAGCAGGTAGTGCATGGCACAGGAAATAAGGCATACTCTCTGTAAAACCATATGCGCCACACTGGCTAAACACGAGCCAGTCATCTTCATGTATATCGGCTGGTAGTAGATGTTCTCCTAAATTATCCAAGGCGGTACATAAAGGGCCATGCAGTGTAAAAGGCACGGCTGTTGTTTGGCTTTCTCGTAGCAGCTTTGCTGGAAAAGGTTGTCCTGTAACCGCTGGACGAAGTAGGTGGTTGATACCGCCAGCTAGAATCAATTGGTTTGCGCCATAGTTTTGCTTTTGCTCTATGACTGGATTGACGTAATAGCCACATTCACCTACTGCATAGCGACCCAACTCCATCCATAACTCTTCTATGCGCGCATCGGCTTTAAACTGGGCTAAGCTCGTTAAAATTGCTTGCCAATCAATAGGTAAATCTTCACTGCTGTAAGGAATACCCAAACCGCCACCCAGATCTAAAATGCGTAAGTTCATTTCAAGTCTTTCGGACAGGGAAACAAGCGGCGCGATCATTTGCTGCCACAGTGAAGCGAGTTTGCTTGCATCAAGCATATTGCCCCACTGGAAAATATGTAAACCTGCAAAGTCTAAGTTTGGATAGTCACCTAAGCTTATCGTTGTCCACTCTTCGGCGCCTAAGCCAAACGGCGTCAAGCTATCACCGCCAAGCGGGTTCTTTTCGTTGTTTGGCCAACGCAGCTGTACCCGTAATAAAATACGCAGCTGAGTATCATGCCTCTGTGCAGCTTCTTGCAGCCAAGTCACCTGATTGATGCTTTCCGCGACAAAGGTTGTGACACCAAACGAGAAGAACTCTTCTATCTGATGTTGAGACTTAGCAGGTCCAGTGTTGAGTACGCGTTTAGCGTCGATACCTTGAGACAGTACTTGCTTTAGTTCCCCACTACTAGCGACGTCAAAATCAAACCCAGCTTGATCTAAAGTTTGAATGACGCTAGACAGAGGGTTTGCTTTGACTGCGTACCACAGCTTTACAACTGATTGATCATTTATACTCTTTAAGTGCTTAGACAACTGTTCTAAGTCATACAGGTAAAATGGTTCATGTTGCTGGGCCGTTAGGTCGGTTATCGCTGCTTTAACTGGCGTACTCAAGGTTTGCATTATCGAAGCACCTCTTCTAACTCAAGTGCAGCATCGCTTTGTTCATCGCGGTACTTAACAATCAGTGCGCATGACAAGCTTAGTCCTTGTTGTTGGGCCCAGTCGCCTTTAGCAGGTCTTGAACCTGGGATCACGATGGCATTTTTAGGGATCGCTTCCCCTTTCTCTAAAACACGTTCATTTACACAGTCATAAACAGGGATACTTGCAGATAAGCGTACACCAGGGGCTAATACAGCACCTTTTTTAACAACGACGCCTTCAACTAAAACACAACCCGCTCCGATAAATGCATTGTCTTCAACGACAACGGGGCTCGCACCGATTGGCTCAAGCACACCACCAACCTGAACTGCTGCACTCAGGTGCACATTTTTACCAATTTGAGCACAAGAGCCCACTAAGGCATGGCTGTCTACCATCGTGCCTTCATCAATATAAGCACCGATGTTAACATAGGCTGGCGGCATGATAATCGTGCCGGCTGCTACATATGCTCCGCGGCGAACACTACTGCCACCGGGTACCATTCTTACACCCGCTTTTGCAGCAAAACCTTGCGGTGCTAAATTATCTTTGTCGACAAACCCACCTGGGAACTCGGTGTTTGTCCCGTTTCTAAATGCTTCTAAAATACCTTGTTTTACCTCGACATTTGCATGCCAATTGCCTTGTTCATCCTGTGTTGCAGCGCGAACAGTACCGTTTTCAAGGTTGTTTAATAGGGATAACCAGCTCATGTATACTTCCTTAAGTCCAAGATAAAATTGTTGAATTTGCTGTTTTAATAAAAGTGGTGTCAGTCAGTTCTAAATGGGTCAGCGGTGGTCGCAATCGTGGTGTCGAAAGTTGGCCCTGTAAGTGCATTAGCACCTTGACTGGAATTGGATTTGCGACGCTAAATAAGCTATTTACGGCGTCGGTCCAAGTGGTAAATAAATTTGGAAATGTACCAGCCAAAGAGCGACTAACAAACTCGGCGGTTTGCTTTGGCCAAGCATTGGCAGCAACGGAAACTAGGCCCGCAGCACCAGCTTGCGCAAAATAAGGCATGAGCCCATCATCACCACTGAAAATGGCTAATTCAGGGGATGCCTTACGAAAAGATTCGAATGTTACAATGTCACCACTGGCTTCTTTGAGTGCCCAAAGGTTTGGGTGCGAAGAGAGATTCTCGATCACATTTGGACTAATAGAAACGGCACTACGGCCAGGTACATTGTAAAGCATACAAGGGAAATCACTGGCATCTAGCAGTGTTTTAAACCAGTGTGTGAGGCCAATATTCCCCGGCTTTGCATAAAGTGGTGAACCCAGTAAAAATGCATCAATGGGCTTGGTATTGCAAAATTTTACCCACTCAAGTTGCAGCGCAAGATCACAGCCTCCAACGGCAACCATCAGTGGTACTGTTGGGTTTAGGTCACAGACAAAATTAACAATAGCACGTTGTTCTTGCTGCGAAAGCGCGAGGCCTTCACCTGTGCTGCCAAGCAGCAATATCCCATTACCCGCAGATTGTTGAGCACGCACTAATGCTTCTAAAGTCGCAAAATCAACATGGTTATTGTCGTCAAACGGCGTAACTAATGCCGTCCACAAGGGGTAGTTTGATAAGGTATAATTAGATTTCATCTCTACCGAACTTAAAAGCTGTTCGATAGTTAGGCGCTTTGAAGCTTGCCCATCTCTCGAACAATTAAAATTCGAAGAGCAATGGACTTAAAATAGAATAAGGCAGGCCTTATCTTTCTAAGACCAGAAGCTCTCCACCAAATATGTTGGTGACAGTCGTTGGGATTCAGCCCAAGCGCCCGAAAAAACCGCCAAACAAAAACGGTTTCTTCTCGGCGTTAATTCCCCTCACTAAGTGTCTTTGGAATTTGCTCTCCTCGACTCAGCTACCTGAATAACGCACCTCTTCCAGCCCTCAAAACAGCAACAATGGCTATTTTGCGATAATAGGGTCAGGGGGATTGAAACATTTTGGCCGTCTAGGTGTCAAGCTTCGAAAGGTAAAAGATGAAAAATAAGCTAGACTGAGATAGTTGGTGAGAGAGTTTATTTTGCGGCGCTGAGGCCGAGAAGGAGATCTTCGGTTGTTGAAAATCCTGAAAAACTTTAGGCGGAGATATATCCTAGCAATCTCCATTATGGCGATCTTGATAACTACAGCAATGGTCACGATGCAAGTGCTGTTGTCACAGCAGTCTATCAGCGCAAATGTGATTAATACTGCTGGTATGCAAAGGATGCTCTCTCAAAAAGCGGCTTTGTTACTTGGCAATGAATATATTAAAGAGCAAAAGCACAAGTTCGTTAACGAACAAGCATTTCTTGAAACTCTGGAGATGATGCGTGCCAACCATGCCTTCTTGATGGAAAAAAATGCGCAAGGGTATGTGCATTTATCACCTGAGTTGGAGCGCCTTTATTTTCAAAAACCGGTCGCTTTGGAGGTGCAAATCAAAACCTATTGGCTGATGTTGCTAGACGCACATAGGCTTGCCCACGCTAATAATTTAAGCATTGAAAAATTGGAACAAGTTAACGCCAGATCGCAGCAAATATTGGTTATTTTAGATAAAGCAGTCACATTACATGAGGAGTTTGCTAACGAGAAAGTTGCTAAGATCCAAAATGCGGAGCTGCTGATCTGGTTGTTAGGATTGATTATTTTAGCCATTGAGGTTCGATGGATATTTTACCCAATGGAAATTAGTATCAGAGACAAAATTAACCACCTGCAGCGACTGCGACAAGAGTCCAACCGATTACAGCATAGCAAAGGGGAGTTCCTTGCTAGAGCCAGCCACGAGATGCGGACACCACTGCAAGCCATATTGGGCTATTTGCACCTATACCTAGAAACCAAAAAACAAGCTCATTTGGATATCGTGAGTCGAAGTGCACAGCAATTGCATGTATTGCTGTCATCTATTGATGATTATAACGCGTTGTCTGAACAAAAAAATATAAAGCTAGAGACTAAAGTCGCGTGCCTATCGGATACATTAGATTTGCCTATTTCGCTCCATGAAGGCGTGGCAAGCAACAAGCAGCTGCAGTTTCACGCGGAGATAGGGGATGAATTGAAACAGGTGGTGGAGTGCGATCACAATCGAGTTGCCTGGCTAGTTGGAGAGTTGTTAGGTAATGCTATTAAGTTTACCGAACACGGCGAAGTGAAAGTACAGGCATATGGTGTTTTTGGAGCTCATGAACAGGCTAATCTGGTTTGTGAAATTTCAGATACGGGCCCTGGAATGACAGGCATTAAAAGTAATGACGATGAGACAAAAAACTACCAGGGTATGCAATTGGGGTTGGCGCGAGCACGTTTACTAGTAAGCATGATGGATGGACAAATGGTGTTTAGTGAATGTGAGCCCTGCGGCACAAAAGTACGATTGGATCTGCCCGTTAAATTGACCTTACAAAACAATACAGCTAAGCATCGGGAGGGGGCAACACAAAAAGTGCTTTTGGTGGAAGATAACTTATTGAATGCACGGATCGTCATTTCTATGCTAGAAAATCTCCGGCTAAGTGTTGTTCATACCATAAACGGGCAAGAAGCAATTAACGCATTGCAAAGTGAGGAGTTTTCTTTGGTGATCATGGACCTAAATATGCCGATTATGGATGGCTTTTTAGCGATCAAACTGATTCGACAGTCGCTGGGACTGGAATTACCGATACTTGTACTCACTGCAAATACATCGGAGCACTCTATTGCACGAGTCTATGATTTAGGCGCAAGTACACACCTCTTTAAACCCGTGGACTTTACAGCACTCCAAGAAAAGGTCGAAGCGCTGCTGATCCCCACAGCACTTAGTGAGTAACTTTGATATTGCCAACTCCCACATCGACCTCTAACTGGAATTTGCCTTTACCTTGATATTGGGTTGTAGAACCAACCATAGATTTTTCGTGATGAGATTGGCCTGAAAAGTTTTTGAGCTTTGTTTTTCCGACACCAGACTCTAAGTCGACTCTTTGGTAATCTTTTAATGCGCTTTGAATTTTGACATTACCTACCCCGACTTCGATTTCTGCACTGTTTTCAAGCGTGTCAATACTGACATTACCCACGCCTATTTCAGCGTCTAAGACTAAGGATACAGGTACTTTAACATGCCAAATTTGCTCTACTGTGTCTTCGTCTATAGTGAGATAGATTTCATTACCATACTGCCTTTGTTCAAGCTTAATCGCGCTTAAATCGGTTTTACCTAACCAGCTCTCTGCTTTTTCCACCAATTCAATATTCACTTGAATCGAATCCCCTGGGTAAGTTTCAATGTTTAGTTTACCAATGGGAAAAGCAATCTCTAAAGCTTGACTTGAAGTAGCAGGAAACTGCTGTGAAATAGTGTGAGATTGGGCTGCATGTGCTTGCCACACAACACTCAAAGATAGGGGCAACCAATATAATTTTCTCATAAAAAGCTCCATTCATTTATCGATATACTTATTGGTTGGTCGCAGCGCGAGCTAAAAAGGTTTAAAAATAAAGCAAAAGTTGGTAAGTAAAAAGCAAAGACGCAATTAGAGGTAGTGTTCAAAAATCTG
>NZ_AUXT01000146.1 GCF_001625595.1 Pseudoalteromonas luteoviolacea NCIMB 1942 | reverse complement strand
CAAAGTGTGATCCCGCCCTGCATGAGATAAAGCCGTCGCTATGTTCCGTTTTCAGATGCGCAGTACCACGAACTCGGCTGATATAATACCAGCTATTGCTTTTTACGGCTTTTAGCCAAGGGACTTTAAAACCGACGTCCGTCACAATCACGGGCCGACAATCACTCAGCAAGAGCAGCTTGAGTATTTTTAAGTAGTGTTTTTGCACTTTTGGACAAGGGCACTGAAAACTGAACGTACTTTTCTGATAAAGGGTCAGAGCGCGGCCTTTACTGGCAATGCTGGCACGCAGAATACAGTGCTTGGTCTGTGTATCCCCATGGCTCCAGTCAACCAGAATGACGAGATGCTTTTCAGTGACAACAAAGTGGCTCAAGCTGACATAAACTGATGTTGATCCACGCAACAGCGTATAATTGCTGAGTAAACGGTCAATGCGTTTAATATCATATTTTTCAGTTGTTTTTGAATCCAGATTGCGACCGATAGAAGTCAATGTGCATTACTGACAACGCAAAAGAGACTTCACGGAAGAGAGTATAGTATTAAATCTGGCTTTGTGGGTTGAGTCAGGGGTGACAACGCGGAGCGTATTGTGCAAAATAGTAAAGGCATTTATAGTGTTTAGTTCTGTTGTTTTTGGCGATCTATAAGATCGCAAAACACCATGAATGTTCCTCATTCTCCAAATTTTTTAATGTTCCTAGTGTATTGATATATAAGGCTAATTCTGGCGATGCTTTAGCTGTGTAACTCCAACTTTAGTTGCTAGCTTTAGGGCTTCTTCTTTGAATTTTGCTGAATATACTTTTCTAGTTTTCTTTGTGGATTTCATTAGTCAGCTCTGTGAGTTAGTTTACTCACTTAATGAAGTGTCCAAAACTATTGGATCAGCTCAGTGTATGTTCCATCCTATTTTACAACTTCTTACTTAGTTCTACATTACATTGCTGCAATGATGGCTTAAACTAACAGCCTTAAGCCGCTAAATTATCTAGGAACGAATGCGCCGCAACTTTATATTCGCAGCGATGGCATTGCTACTCACTGTTTTGATTACTTTTGCCTTTCGGATACCGCTAAGTCTGGCGGTGGCCAAGTATTATCTACCTCAAGGGCAATTCACTTGCTTAAATTGGGCCTTGTCAGGGCTTAAAGAGATCACGGTAGATGAAGTTTGCTTTGAAAATGATGTTATCTTTTTGAAAGGTAAGAACATTATACTAACAGCACAGCACATAAAAGTCGGCGTTTTAAGGGTTGATCACAAAGGGCAACAAGAAAGTTCCCAAAACAATACGATGCACAAACTCGATTTACCACTTCCTGAGCGACGACCGCTTTTGAATGTTGACCAACTGAATATTCACTCCCCCACGTTGAACCAAACTCTAAAATTATCAGTTAAAGAGACTCGATTAAACGAGTTTGTCGTAACTGGTGATTTGATGGCTCAGTTGGAAATTTTGACAGATAAATTGACAGTTCAGCTAGGGCTGGACAGTAAAGCTGTTGAGCACTACTTACCGGAGCAAGTTGAGAAACTTGCAGGCAACTTGAACCTATCGACCGATGGGGTATCTATTGAATACAATACTAATATTGATTTAAACGCAAGGCACCAAAAAAATACGCTGTGCCCAATTAAATTTTCCGCAAATGGTCAGGTAACTGGGAATTGGCACTTGAATAACAAGCGAGGTGAAGTGAACCCCTCAAAGCTACCAATTCACGTTGATGTATCTGGCTGTGCTGATTTTACCAATGCACAGGCGCGTCTGCCTGATGGTGGTATCGGTGGACAGTGGCAAGCCGTGTTTGATTCAGGTATCGAAGTTAGCCAGTCAAAAGTCGTGTTACCTAAAATAACGTTACTAGACTCGGACAACGATTCTGAAGTTCAAATCCAGTCTTTTTCATTGAAACTTAACAGCCGAATTGCAAAAGGTCGTCTAAGCGTTAATCATCAAACCGCCGCTCTTGGGTTAGTCGCACTTCAATCTTCTTTTCTGTATAAACCGCAAGCGTTAACCATATCTGGCGACTGGATAGTCAGTAATGAATTGCTCGAGTTGCCTGACAATCTTTTTTTTAAGGAACTAGTTAGCCAAGGCGCTTTTAATTTAGCGGGCGATTCTTTGCGTGCATTAACCATAGATCTCAACTCTCAAGTAACCGCGAGTGAGATAAACGTTCATGATACACAGTTAGATAATGCTGAGTTCAATGTTAAAGCTACATCAGTGATTCATCTTGATAAATTTGGTCAAGAGGAAAATTGGCCTATACAGATAAAGGATCTAACTACCCAACTGAGTGCACAGAGATATAAATTACAAGCGCTATCTGGCAAGTACGTACTTTTACAGGCTCAAGCAAAGCTCAGCGAGTTTGGTGAGTTAACTGCCAATACTGAACTAGACATTGGTTCATTTAAGATGAGAGATATTCGCGGGAAAGGCATTAATCAAATATCTACGATTTCAGGAAAGGTAACAAATAGTGAGTATACCGCCAAAGTTGATGGTGAAATGCATTTGGGGCTAGTAGCAAACCCAAACCTGTCATTTCGCGATGCGGTATTGACCACATCAGGCAGTATCCAAGATGCTGTAAAGCTGAACCACATAGCTCACTTAGAAGATTTTGAGTTTAGTATTGACCACATTTTGGATGGTGAACTGAACCAAATGTTGATAAAGGTGCCCGAACAGAGCTTTATGACACTGCAACCTTTTGTTAGTCAGTTAGCACCTCAATTACAGTTGAGTGAAGGCTTGATATCCGCTGAGGTAACTGGAAATTTGTCAACTCAAAGCTATCAGTTTAAAGCTGACCTACAAGGTGGAGGGGTTTTGTATGATTCCCACTATCTAAATGGCATTAATTTACCAGTTATTGGTAAGTTCGATGAGGGGCAGTTGGTACTTTCAGAGACTGTGCTCGATATAGCCGAAGTTCGTTCAGGTGCTGTACTTACAGATTTGTCAGCAAAACTGTCATCAACGAATAACACGTTGATCTTAAATGATACTAAAGCGACAATTTTTGATGGAGAAATCTCAGCACAACAGATTAACTTATCTAGCGGCGATCAAAACTTCTCAATTGAAGCGCATAACTGGGACCTAGCGCATGTCTCTGAAGCTGGAAAGAGTGCAGGAGTTGAACTGCGCGGGCGAGTGTCAGGTCAGCTGCCAGTCACCATCAAGCAAGGTGATATTGAAATTACGAATGGCAAATTAACGAACATTGATGTGGGATTATTACGCATAGATAACAATGAGTCAGTTGAAGCGCTGAAGTCACATCAAGCGGGTATCGATACCGCATTCAGTTTGTTGGAAAATTTAGAGATAGAAAAGTTATCGAGTGATGTTGCTTTATCACCAGACGGTTGGCTAGATTTAGCTGTGGAAATTGCAGGTGTGAATGAGCAGGCAAAGCAGCCGATAAATTTTAATTACACACATAGTGAGAACATATTTCAGTTGTTTAGAGCATTACGTTTAAGTGATGAGATAACGAATGAAGTAGAAAAAGCACTAAATAAATAGGAGCAAGAAAGCATGAAATGGATGCTAACCATGATGCTGGTTGTGTTAACGTCAGCATGCACACACAAAGTGCAGGTAGAGACGAAAGAGCCAATCACTATCAACTTAAATGTTAAAGTGGATCATGAGATCCGTGTAAAAGTAGATAAAGAGCTAGATGATCTGTTTAGCGAAGACAGTGAATTATTCTAAGGGAGCCGGAACATGAAAGCTAAAATGATTTTGACAACAATTGCAGCAGCTTGCTTGAGCTTTTCAGTGATGGCAATGTCCATTAATGAAGCAAAAACCCAAGGTTTAGTTGGTGAAAATTCAGCGGGTTATTTAGGGGTGATTAAAGGGTCTGCAGAAGTGAAAAGGCTTGTTACGGACATTAATAAAAAGCGTCAAGCGAAGTATCAACAGCTGGCTAAGAAAAATAAAATTAGTTTGGCACAAGTAGAAAAGCTTGCAGCAGAAAAAACCTATAAAAAGACGTCATCTGGTCACTTTATTCAAGTAAATGGTAAGTGGGTAAAAAAATAGGTATGTCGCAGCGCCAATAAGGCGCTGCTTCGCTCAAAAGGCTTACTATGCGTCATTTTTGAGTCTTGCATTGCGACAGCAATTGTTGCCAGAACGCTTCACCTTTTCGTCTTGCCAGTCGAATATTATTGTCGGGAATAGACTCAGGGTCATCATACTGTTCTAAGGCCATGGCCATGCTTTCTTCTCGGATGAGATGAAGCGTAGGAAATGGTGCACGATTGGTATAGTTGGCAGGATCGGTGTCTTCACTGTCGGCAAAGACGTAATCAGGGTGGAAGTTGGCTATTTGGTATTTTCCTTCGAAGCCTTGTGCACAGAGCATTGCATTTGCAAGGTCGACTAGGTCCAAAAAGTCATCAAACACGGTAAAGCCCTCTGAAAATATCAGCAGGGTAGTCTCTCGTTCAACGAGGCAGTTTAGCTCAAAGCACTCATTGAGCATCTCCATTACTGCATCCTCATGTGACAACGCTGAGCTTACTTGGTAGTGAATGGATTGCTGCTCCACTTCTTTTCTCGCAAATGGGCAAAAGTTGTACTTTACAATCACTTTGCTTACCCAATTTTGCATAGAGTTAATAACGTGCTCAGACATTTACTGCTCCAATAATGAGTCGATAACTTTTAAGGTGCGGTTAATCGCCCCTTGGTTTTTTGCTAAACAAGCGTACGCATTTTCACCCAGTATTTTTGCCGCTTGAATATGACTTAAATAGGCGGTGACCTGTTCACAGAGTTGTTCTTCATTTTGGCAAATGATGGCCCCTTTCATGGCAGTCAACTCCGGATAAATATGCGAAAAATTGTAAGTACTGGGTCCACTGATCACACCAATAGCACTGGCGGCAGCTTCAAGAGGGTTATGTCCTCCGCGTTCAATTAGACTACCACCGATAAATGCAACGGCTGCACTGCCGTAAAGAAATTTGAGCTCACCGAGCGTATCAGCTAAAAGCACCTGACAGTCTTTATCGTAGGAGGAACTGCGGCGGCTATATTTTATCTTTGATTGAGAAAGTAAGTTTGCGACCGGTCCAAATTGTTCAGGGTGGCGCGGTGCAATAATCAGTAAGGCATTAGGGTGCTTTTTTAGTATTAATTGGTGAACTGCGATGACTTGTTCATGTTCATTAGGATGTGTAGAACCCGCTATCCAAACTGGCCTGTCGCCAATTTGTGTTTTTAAATCGTTTAGTTTGAGTTTATCTCCATCGTCGATGTGAATATCAAACTTAATCGAACCTGTAGATTGTACTCGATTAGCGTCAAGTCCCAGAGCAATAAAGCGGTGGCCATCTTCTTCGTTATGACTGGCTAATACATCTATGTGTTGCATCAAGTGTCGGCTTAAAGAGGCAAAGCGCTTATAACCCCGATACGATTTTTCAGATAGGCGTGCATTTACCACAGTGACGGGACAATGGTGTTGTTTTGCGTAATAGAACAAATTAGGCCACAGCTCCGTTTCCAGAATAATGAGCAGCTTTGGCTTAACCGTTTTAATGAATTTTCTCGCCGCGAAAGCGATATCGAGAGGCAGATAGCACATATCAACAGTCTCGCCAAATTGCTTTTGGATCTCTGCCCTACCCGTTGGAGTATTGCAGGTGATCAGTAATCGTTCATCAGGGTGAGCATGTTGAATGCGCTTGATAAGTGGCGATGCTGCCAGTACTTCCCCTACAGAAGCACAATGGATCATGATTGATTTTTTTGTGGTCTTATTCTTTACAAGGCCAAACCTTTCGCCAAAGTGAGCTCGATAACCGATGTTTTTCTTCCCTCTTACTTGATACAGGTAAAAGGCAATAAATGGGCTGAGCAATAGCAACAGTAAGGAGTATAGGTATCTGGTCATAGCGATAGGTAAAAAATAAAAGAGTATTCTAACCCGCTAACGGGCTAATGAAAATTGGTATAACAATTTTACACATAACCGCGCGTGCTCAAAAGCAGTAAATTTGCTAGTATTCGGGCCCTGTTGTGATTTCGAATGAATTAAAATGTTGTCAACTTATAAAAGAGTATTATTTGCTGTTTCTTTTTTAGGGCTTAGCTCGACAATGGCATTAGCAATGCCAACTGCCTATCTACCGATTGGCAAAGACAAGATACTTGAGTATCAAATTGAGAAAATGTTTACCATGACTGCCATTACCCCAATGAGCAAGCCATATCGCATTACAGAAATAAATCAACATATCGCTAAGCTTGGTAATATTGATCCTGCGCTGCAAGCGAGTATTCGAGCACGTATCGCACCTTACCTAGAAAGAGATACCATCACCCGACGCGGCGTTAAATTACGTATTGATTCTGGCGAAGAACAAAAACTTGCCAACGATAGAGGTAACCATTCGGGTGAATATGCTGAACTATCTCTAGATGGCATATATAGAGGAAGTGATAACTCTTTGATGCAGTTAGGAGCAGAATATAGAGTCGAGTCTGGCAAGCTCGTTCCTTATAATACGTTTTACGCTTTAGGCGGGGAAAATCTGCAACTTAACCTCGGATATAAGGAACATTGGTTTTCCCCATTTAAGCATTCTGCAACCATATACTCTAATAATGCACAGGCGCCGCTATCAGTTTCTATTGGCTTGAATTCACCACTTCGAAATTGGTGGAACTTTGATTTTGAAGTGTTTTACTCAGAGTTAGAGCATGTAGAAGATGGCATTCTATATCAAAAAGAAATGCATGATGGCACGCCTCGATTAGCGGGAACACACCTGAGTATTGAACCGTTTCAGAATTGGAAGCTCGCTATTAATCGAGTGATGCAATTTGGTGGTGGGCCTAGAAAGGTTGGCTTTGAAGACGTAGTAAAGGCGTATTTTGACCCTGCGGGCAATGACAACAGTGGGGTAACAGGTAGTAAAGACAATGAACTTGGCGACCAATGGGCCAGTGTAACGACGTCATTTAAAACAAGCTGGTTAACGACGGCAGAGTGGTACCTTGAACATGGTGGTGAAGATACGCGAGAGCATAAAAACTATCTGTTTGGTAACAATGTAACTAGCTTCGGGGTGTACCTACCAAACCTTACAGAAGAATTCTCGTTCAGGTTCGAGCATACTAACCTACACAGTCTATGGTATGTAAACGAAATTTATCCCAAAACAGGGAATAGTATCGACGGTTTTGTCATCGGAAACTCCTTGGCAAACAACAGAACATTTAATGATGGGGTACCTTCAACGAGTAATGTTCTAGAGGTAACCTACTCAGAGAGCTTAGATTCAATGTGGAATTTAAAGTTAACAAGCGTTCAAAACAAAAGCGGATATAGAAATGAGCTGGGTGGCGTAAGCGATAATTACGAGAATATGCGCGAACTCAAGCTATCAAACTCGAGAAAAATTGATAGCTACCAAGTAGAAACGGGCCTGACTTTAGGTAAAGATGTATATGGTGAGAATTACACTTGGCTTTCAGTCAATGTATACTGGTAAAACACGGGTAATCAAAAAAGTTATGTCCAGTATTTGGGCTAATAACAATATTAAGGATCACTATGTCAGTTAATGACCAAATAGCAAATAGCTACTTAGACAGCTTGAATCGCCATATGGCACTGTTTACTAATATGGCAAATTACCATGAAGAATCTGTGGAATTGCTTAGGCAATGTCAGAAAACACTGCAAGCTGGCGGGAAAGTAATTTGGTTTGGTAATGGTGGTAGTGCGGCTGATGCACAGCATTTGGCAGCGGAGTTTGTGGTACGTTATAAGCTAGAGCGTGGACCGCTTGCATCAATCGCACTGACAACAGACACTTCTATCTTAACAGCGCACAGTAATGACTATCATTTCAATACAGTTTTTGAAAGGCAAGTACAGGCACTTTGCAAGCCTGAAGACATAGTGATTGGCCTAACAACCTCGGGCACAAGTGAAAATATTAATTTGGCTTTAGCAGCTGCTAACGAGATTGGCGCATACACAGTCGCATTGACTGGTCGTGAGGGTGGTGTCGTAAAAAATATTGCTAAGTTACCTATCATTATAAATTTCGATGAAACAGCGAGGATCCAAGAAGCGCATATGTTTATTGGGCATTGGTTATGTGAGGCTGTTGATTTACTGATTTCGGAGCAAAGTAAATGAATCTAAGTGCCTTACAAAACCTTAACAACGCTAATGTATTAGTTGTTGGTGATGTGATGCTTGATCGGTATTGGCATGGAGATACAGGACGGATCTCTCCTGAAGCTCCTGTGCCTGTGGTCAAGGTAAGTAGCTTAGAAGATAAAGCCGGTGGTGCTGCAAACGTTGCAAAAAATATCGCTCATTTAGATGGAAAAGTAGGACTGTTAGGCCTCATCGGTAAAGACGACAACGGTGCCAAGCTAAATAAGATCCTTCAATCTGAAAAGATTGATTCGCAATTGGTTGCGATTGATGAACTGCCAACCATTGCCAAAATGCGTGTTATTAGTCGACATCAGCAAGTTGTGCGCTTGGACCTAGAAGAACCTTTTGAGATTGAACATAGCAAGCTTTTAACCAAGCAGTTAGAATCGGTAATAGAGAATTATGATTTTGTCTTGTTTTCTGACTATAACAAAGGTGCACTTGCTAACATTCAGGAAATGATCCAAATTGCTAAAAATGCAGGTAAGACAGTACTTGTTGACCCTAAAATGAGTGATTTGTCTTATTACAGGGGCGCAGACTTTATTACCCCTAACCTAAATGAGTTTAAGCTAGTAGGCGGTGATGCAACGACCGAGCAGACCTTAACAGACAGTGCTCGAAAGCTTATTTCAGAATCAGGTATCAAAGCGATGTTACTAACGCGCTCGGAACAGGGAATGTCGCTGATCACGGAAACCGAGAAGCATGACTTTGCAGCTCAAGTACTAGAAGTGAGCGATGTAACGGGGGCTGGCGACACAGTAATCGCGACTTTAACTACGATGTTAAGTTCAGGTATGAGTGCCAAAGATGCGGTTGAGATGGCTAATCTAGCAGCAGGTATTGTGGTTGGTAAATTGGGCGCTGCGACCGTATCGCCTGAAGAGCTTAGTGCCAAGTTAGGTCAATATTTAAGAGATACAGGCGAGCACTATCAAACCCCATTCGAAGATGTATTGCAGCATATTGAGTTTGCTAAGCAAGATGGAGAAACAATCGTTTTTACTAACGGTTGTTTTGATATTTTACATGCAGGTCATGTGAGATACCTTGCGCAAGCAAAAGCGATGGGAGATAGGTTGGTTGTTGGCCTTAACAATGATGAGTCTATAGCGCGATTGAAGGGCACTGATCGTCCAATAAACCCTCTAAACGAACGGGCAATGGTGCTGTCAGCGTTGGCCTCTGTCGACTGGGTCATTCCATTTGGCAAGGTTGAAGAAAAAGATACGCCAGCAAACCTTATTGCTTCTATTAGCCCCGATATTTTAGTGAAGGGTGGAGACTATAAGGTCGAAGAAATTGCTGGAGCCGATCACGTCTTGGGCCAAGGTGGTAAAGTAGAAGTGTTGTCATTTTTGGACGGTTGTTCCACTTCTAATGTGATAAAAAAAGCGCGATTAACTAAAAATTAGTTAGTGTCCACTGCGTTTTGGTAGGCTTTCATTAAAGTCAGCCAATCTGAATCTGTAAAAAGGAACGTCGGCCATTTGCCGGCTTCTTTTTTAAAAGATCTATTTAGCCTGTCTATGTTAGCTTGCTGCCACTGTTTATCCTGTGCTCGTATCGCGCCTTTATCAAAATCGATTAAGTAAACTTGACCTGTTTGGTCGAAAAGGATGTTGTTGATGTTTAGATCATCATGATAGACACCTTCGCGATGGAATTGCGCGATTGTGCGCCCAACAGAGGTTAAGGCTTGTTCAGAAGCCGGTTGATGTTGCAACATTTCACATAAACTCTGCGCTCCACGCACGGCTTCTGTAATGATATCTGCGCGATAAATGCCTAACTTTACCTGAACATATGCCGCGACGGGTTTTGGTACAGGCAAGTTTAGCGCGTGCAGTTCTGACAAAAGCTTGAATTCTTGATAAACACGGGTTTTCTCCAGTCCAGTATAAAGGTACTGGTCTGACAAAAGCTTGCCGGCTAAACCACCGCGCCAATAATGTTTCAAAACAGCGATCTTGTCTTCGTGATAGTTGATAAACCATGCAGCTGCTCGACCTTGCTTGCTGGTGACAATTGCATTTTGGTCGCGCCAATATTGAACTTTAAACCACTCAGAGTGGATGTTTAAGGTGGAGTTTTCTGGCAAGAGCAAGTACTGGTTATTTGTTTTTTCTACCTTGAGCATGATTTATTTAACAACAGGAAATATGCGGCAAGTTTAGCGACTTTTTGCCAAGAGTAAAATGGACAAGTGTTGCAAATCTGGATGATTAATTTAAGATCAGGCGTTAATTCAATTATTTGGTAAGGCTGCGTGTCTAATTCAATCTCTTCTATTTGTATTCTAAGGCTATCAGCAATAGGCGACGTTTGCCATGCTGTGTCTGCCGTACAGGCAATTCAAAGAGCTCATCCGCAAGCAAAAATTACTTGGGTAATAGGTAAAGTGGAGGCGATGCTTTTAGCTGGCTTGCCTGGCGTTGAGTTTGTAATTTTTGATAAAAAACGTGGCAAGACTGCTTTTAAAGATTTAAAAGCACACTTTAAAGGGCGTAAATTTGATGTGCTGTTGCATATGCAAGTAGCATTAAGAGCTAATGTAGCAGCGTTGCAAATTCCTGCAAAGGTAAAGGTTGGCTTTGATAAAGGGCGCTCAAAAGAACTACATTCCTTATTTATAAATCAGCGTATCGAGCCGCAAAAAGAACCCCACGTGCTAGAAGGTTTTCACAATTTTGCGCGTGCAATAGGAGTTAATGATAATCAAATTAATTGGGATATGCCTTACTCTGCTGATGACGAAGCACAGGCCAAAGCGCTGTTAAGTGGGCTTGAGAGGGTTTTTGTGATTTCGCCTGCCGCGAGTAAAAAAGAGCGAAATTGGTTACCTGAGCGCTATGCAGCACTGGCTGATTATGCTTCGGAGCAGGGTTTTAGTGTCGTGATTACAGGCGGTCCAACAGAGATGGAGCAGTCTCTGAGTAGAGCAATCATTGAGCATGCAAACTGTGACATCGTCAATCTTGTTGGTAAAACACAACTAAAAGAACTACTGTGTGTACTCAAACAAGCTAAATTAGTATTGGCACCAGATACGGGGCCTGCCCACATGGCAGTGACAGTTGGTACTCCGGTAATTGGCTTATATGCCCATTCGAACCCAAAACGCACTGGCCCTTACCTTTATCAACACTATGTTGTTGAGGTTTATCATAAGAATCTGCTTTCCAAAAAAGGAAAATCAGCGCAAGAATTACCTTGGGGAATGCGAGTTAAAGGTACAGATTTAATGGCACAAATAGACGTTGAACAGGTGCAGTCCATGTTTGACAAAGTAGTAAAGCAAGAGCAGTTATGAAGTATAAAGCCGTCTTTTTAGATCGTGACGGGGTGATCAATCATGATCATGCCTATGTACATAAAATTGAAGAATTTGAATTTATTGATGGTGTGTTCGAAGCGTGTCAGCGTTTTATCGATCAAGGCTATAAAATTGTCGTGGTAACAAACCAATCAGGTATTGGTCGAGGTTACTATGATGAAGCGCAGTTTAAGGTTTTAACGGATTGGATGTGTGCGCAGTTTTTAGAAAATAACGTTGAAATCCACGGGGTATATTTTTGTCCTCATCACCCTAAACAAGCGCAACCTAAGTACTTAATGGATTGTAATTGCCGTAAACCACACCCTGGCATGCTGTTACAAGCAATAGAAGCGCACGATATTGATCCTACCCAAAGCATTATGGTTGGTGATAAGGGATCAGATATGAAAGCCGCTAAAGCTGCTGGTGTGGCGATTAAAGTGTTAGTGAGGTCAGGGCAAACATTTGACGAAAAAGACATGTTAGCTGCTGATTTGGTGTGTGAATCCCTTTCGGGTGTGCCTGATCTTGTACTCAAAGATGCTTGATTATTTACAGTTGAACAAAACAAGCCAATCACAATTCGTGCATTTAGCTTGCGAACCTTTTAAAATATACTCAAGTTATGTAATGCATTCATACAAAACTAAGCAATACGCTTGGGTATGACTTTTCATTTGGTGTGTATCCGTTTTTTGTTGATTTACTTTGAACCCTTACATCTAGCGAATTATTGATTAAATTCTGGTGGTTAGCTTATTAGCTAGCGACGAAATGATTTGTTATTTCTGAGGGCGCCAGTGTTACGACAATTATATGTGTACACACTCCGTGCAACCAATGGAGACTCTACATGAGAGCAGCGGCATTTTACAGCCAACTTCAACAACAGATAGAAGAAGTAAAAGCTGAAGGTTTATATAAAAAAGAACGTATTATCACTTCACAACAGCAAGCAGAAATTGCTGTTTCAACAGGTGAAAGTGTAATCAATTTTTGTGCAAACAATTATTTAGGTTTAGCTAACCATCCAGAGCTGATTGAAGCTGCGCAACAGGGGCTTTCTGATCACGGTTTTGGCGTTGCCTCAGTACGTTTCATTTGTGGTACACAAGATATTCATAAAACACTAGAAGAAAAAATCAGTACATTTTTAGAAACAGAAGACACGATTCTTTATTCGTCTTGTTTTGATGCGAATGCTGGTCTGTTCGAGACGATTTTAGGCCCAGAAGATGCCATCATCTCTGACTCACTAAACCACGCGTCAATCATTGATGGTGTGCGTTTATGTAAAGCGAAGCGTTTCCGCTACGCGAACAACGACATGGCTGATCTAGAGCAACAGCTAATCGCAGCGACTGAAGCTGGTGCAAAAACTAAGCTAATTGCGACGGACGGTGTGTTTTCAATGGATGGCGTGATCTGTAACTTGAAAGCCGTTTGCGATCTTGCTGACAAGTATGATGCGTTGGTAATGGTAGATGATTCTCACGCAGTAGGTTTCGTTGGCGAAAATGGTGCAGGTACGCCTGAATACTGCGGTGTAATGGATCGTGTTGACATTATTACAGGTACTTTAGGTAAAGCGCTTGGCGGTGCGTCAGGTGGTTACACTTCTGGTAAAAAAGAAATCGTTGAGTGGTTACGCCAGCGTTCACGCCCATACTTATTCTCAAACTCTTTGGCTCCATCTATTGTAACGGCGTCTATCAGAGTATTAGATATGCTCAAAGATGGCAAAGCGCTTCGTGAAAAGTTATGGGAAAACGCGGCACACTTCCGTAGTGAGATGGAAGCTGCGGGCTTCACATGTGCGGGTAAAGACCATGCGATTATTCCAGTGATGTTGGGTGATGCGAAGGTTGCGGCAGAAATGTCGGACAGACTACTCGCTGAAGGCATCTACGTTATTGGTTTCTCTTTCCCTGTCGTACCAAAAGGTCAAGCACGTATTCGTACACAGATCTCAGCTGCGCACACCAAAGAGCAACTAGATAAAGCGATTGCTGCATTTATCCGCATTGGTAAAGATTTAGGTGTGATTTAATAGCTAGGTGCCTATTTGGGCACCTACTTTCTAACGAGTGAGTATTATGAAAGCATTATCCAAGTTGAAAGCTGAAGAAGGGATCTGGATGACCGATGTGCCAAAGCCAGAAATGGGGCACAATGATCTGCTTATCAAGATCCGTAAAACAGCGATCTGTGGTACGGATGTCCATATTTACAAATGGGATGAGTGGTCGCAAAACACCATACCGACCCCCATGGTTGTAGGCCATGAATATGTGGGTGAAATCGTTGATATGGGCCAAGAAGTACGTGGATTTTCGATAGGTGACCGTGTATCTGGTGAAGGCCATATTACTTGTGGACATTGCCGCAACTGTCGTGGTGGACGTGTTCATTTATGTCGTAACACAATCGGTGTTGGCGTAAACAGAGAAGGTTCATTTGCTGAATACCTTGTGATCCCTGCATATAATGCATTTAAAATCCCTGATAATATCTCAGATGAGTTAGCATCTATTTTTGACCCATTTGGTAACGCAGTTCACACTGCACTGTCATTTGACCTAGTGGGTGAAGACGTATTAATTACAGGCGCAGGCCCAATTGGCATTATGGCTGCGGCAGTAGCTAAGCACGTTGGTGCACGTCATGTTGTAATCACCGATGTGAACGAGTACCGCTTGGATCTTGCAAGAAAAATGGGTGCAACACAAGCTGTTAATGTTGCAAATGAAAAACTGGAAGATGTCATGCAAGAATTAGGTATGACAGAAGGCTTTGATGTCGGTTTAGAGATGTCTGGTGTGCCAGTTGCTTTCAATAGCATGCTCAATAATATGAATCATGGTGGAAAAATTGCCATGCTAGGCATTCCTCCGAGTGATATGGCGGTTGATTGGAATCAGGTGATTTTTAAAGGCCTTGTCATCAAAGGCATATATGGCCGAGAGATGTTTGAGACTTGGTATAAAATGGCCAGTTTAATCCAGTCAGGCCTAAACTTAGAACCAATCATTACCCATCAATTCCATGTTGATGACTTCCAAGAAGGCTTCGATACAATGATCTCTGGCCAATCTGGAAAAGTAATTTTAAACTGGGCAGAATAAGCCTAGAACACTTAACACAAAGAGTGTGTTGCTGCGGCTAATAGATAACACATTAGCCGCATTTATAAAGGTCGTTTTTTTAAAGAGAGTAAGATGTCTTTTAAACATATCACCATTGAACAAACCCATGAAATGATGTCTCACGAGGATGTAGTGATAGCTGATATTCGAGATCCAAACTCCTATGCAGCGGGTCATATTCCAGGATCTGAGCACTTATCCAACGAAAATCTTGCGCACTTTATGCAGGAAAAAGAGTTTGAACAACCGATCATCATAGTGTGCTACCACGGCATAAGCTCGCAAAATGCTGCAAATTACTTGGTTGAACAAGGTTTTGAAGATGTATATAGCATGGACGGCGGATTTACGCAGTGGGAACAATCTCAGCCAAATAGTATAGAAAGATGAAATGTTTAGGCTCCTTTTCTGACCCCAGAGCGGTTCAAGGAGCTGCTGACTACCTTCAGACACAGGGAATCCATTGCCAACTACACAGTGAAGATGGAAGAGTCGTCACCGTGTGGATAAAGGAGCAGGATTACGCTTTGGCTGAACAGTATTGGCGTGAGTTTCTCTCTGATCCTTATAGTGATAAGTACAGTCAAGCTTCTTGGCAGGTAGGGTCGACGCAAAACCCTTTAAAGTATGAAGGCACGCAATTAAACCTCTTTTCACGTTTTATTCGCCTCAACTGGCTTTTACAGTCAGTCGCCGTCATCAGTATTTTACTTTTTGCGAGCTTCTTTGTTTATGATGCCAACAGCATTTTTAATGCACTTAAATTCAATATAGACAACCCGATTACTTGGTTAACTCCAGCTGTTGTACACTTTGGTATTATTCATCTTTTATTTAACCTAAGTTGGTGGCTTTATTTGGGTAATCAAATAGTCACAAGAACGAACTTCTATACGCTAGCAGTATTATTTATTTCGAGTGCATTTATTAGTAACTGGGCGCAATTCCTTTTCGTAGATGCTGAGTTCGGCGGACTTAGTGGAGTGGTGTATGCGCAGCTAGGGTTTTGCTGGGTTTATTCTTCGCTTAATAACAACGAGTCCCCAATATTGTCCAAGCCAATCGTTGGTTTCATGTTAATTTGGATGGTATTAGGGTTTGCCGACGTACTGTTTATCAGTATGGCGAATTGGGCACACTTATTTGGACTCTTATCTGGGGTTGTGGTGGCCTTTTTACATGCCAAAATTAGTGATAAAGGTACTTTGTAAAAAGGACTTCTCGGATTATCTCTTGTCCAGTCTCATCTTTTAACAGAGACTTTAACTTTGCCGCACACCTTTGTCTTATCTCTTCTCGACCAGTTAGTGACTTGATTGTCTCTTCTGGTTCTTTACTTAAGATTTGCACGATTGCATCTCTCAATAAGGGAGTGTGGTGCTCTACGACCGCGATGTTGGAAATATCGTCTAGCATAAGATCAATAGTGACTCTTACATAGCCTAACTTTTTGTTTGATTGGCCGATATAATTGGTGATGATATCTGGCTCGAAACCATAATAGCCAACAGTTGACTCTGCTTTAAGCTTAAAACTCAAGGTGCTGACCAATAGCGCTATTAACAATAAATGAAAACGAACCATAATTGCCTAAAAAAGTAACCAAATATCAATAATAAGCTTAGTTTATACTTAAATCTAAAACATGAACAGCGGGCAATAAGATAATCACAAACTTTTTTGCATTGCTAAGCTTTGGTATCATGGCGGCGATTTGGTCCTTATTGAATAATTGAATTGTTGAAAAATCCTATTTCCCTAGATTTTCAGTGGTGTGGCATAAACCAACTGAATGAAAAAGCACCCTCTTGGTTGTATGATAGATTAGTAGAGCAGGGCTCCTTGACCGCGTTACTCAAAAGCCAGTGTGTCGATTTTAGCGTACAAGTATTAAGTGAAACGCTGATGATGCCACCAGCGAATATAGCCAAACTACTAGGTAGAAGCGCTAGTCATAGCTTATGTCGAGAGGTGCTGCTGCTATGTGATGGTGTGCCGCATGTTTATGCTCAAAGCTGGATTACTGTAGAAGCTAATGAATTGGGGCTGAGCAACATGGGTAATAAACCTCTGGGAGAGAGGTTGTTCCAAGAGTCTGACTGGCAACGCGGTGCTTTAGAAGTGTGCCACATTCAATGTTCACAAAGCCGCAAACAGTTGGCCGCACTTTTTTCAGCGCCTTCTATGCCTTTCTTTGCTAGAAGAAGTATATTTACAAATCAAAATGCTAAAGTTTTGGTATGCGAAATATTCAACAATGGAATTGAATAAATGAAAAGTGCTGTTTTACAGTTATCACACTACCCAGAGTACAAGCAACTTATGCGTTTGGATAAACCCATAGGTACGTTTTTATTATTGTGGCCCACCATGTGGAGCTTATGGCTAGCTTCAGATGGCTCGCCTAGTTTGTTGCATATATTTGTTTTCTCGGTGGGAACATTTTTAATGCGAAGTGCGGGTTGCGTGATTAACGACTTTGCAGATCGTAAAGTTGATGGCGCTGTAAAACGCACCGCAATGAGGCCATTGGCAAGAGGGGTGGTGTCATCAAAAGAAGCACTATATTTGTTTTTCGTATTGGTGCTTGCTGCTTTTGCACTAGTGCTACTACTAAATTGGCAAACAATTGTGCTGTCCGTTGGCGGTGTTATTTTAGCTGCTATGTATCCGTTTATGAAGCGGTATACACATTTGCCGCAGGTTGTACTTGGGGCTGCGTTTAGTTGGGGGATCCCAATGTCTTTCATGGCGGCTTCCGGCGAGGTGCCTATGGTTGCTTGGTATCTATTCGTAGCCAATTTGGTATGGACTGTCGCTTACGATACGATGTATGCCATGGTAGATAGAGATGATGACCTTAAAATTGGAATTAAGTCTACGGCAATTCTATTTGGCAAGTGGGATAGACATATTATTGCACTTTTAAACCTTGGGTTTATGTTAATAATGGCCTATGTCGCAATGGTTTATAACTTAGGAGTCGGTTTTTGGTTGGCTTATGGTATTGCATGCATAGCGCTAGGATATTTACAAAAAGAAGTCACAACACGTGACAGGGATGCCTGCTTCAAAGCATTTTTAAATAATAATTATGTTGGCTTGATAATGTTTGTGGGCGTGCTGTTAGGTTAGACGTTTGCCCACATCAAAAATAGGATGTGGGCTACGTGCGTCAAGTAGAAGAGAAATTAAGAATGCACTGGCGCACTATTCATTTGTAATTGACTTGCCGTCTTTTCAATCAGCTTGAGCAAGCTGCTGACATGGGTATTACCACTAATTTGATGGTTAGTATTAATAACCAACTGCTCGTGACTATCATCTTTATTAGTCTTTAAAAGTGCTAATTCAGGATCTTGCGCAATTGTTTTTGAGTGTTCAATACTCGCGATAGCAAAGCTTTGGCTACACTTCAAACCATCAATAACTTGCGTGATGTTACCTATTTTAACACTTGTTGATTTGTTCAGACCTTCAACAGCTTCGTTAAGCATGCTCTGCACCTGTTTGGATTGAGAGAAACAACCGTACATAGGGTACTGAGAAAGCTCTGCTCTGCGAATGCAATCCTGTGAAGCCAACGGATGCATTTTAGAAACGAAGAGAATAAGCTGATCTGGCAAATGGATATCACTTATTAAGCTTGTCGCAGAAGAAAGGTAAACACTAATGTCGACTTCACCGAGTTGCACCTTTCTCGTTAATTCGTGTTCGTTTAGAAGCTGCATCTCAATTTTCACATTAGGATAATCAGCTAAGAACTTACCGCAAGACATCGGCACAATTTCACTTGCTTTGGCCGTATAGCCTACGATTAGCTTTTGTTGATCTCTACCGAATAAGCTTTGCTTAATCGTGTTCTTAGTTACGTCAAGCTCACTTAGTGTGGTTTTACAATAGTTTAAAAACAGCTCTCCTTGTTCAGTTAATTTCACTGATCGTGTAGAGCGTTTAACGAGCTCACACCCAATTTCATCTTCCAGAGTTTGTATGCTTCTGGTCAACGCAGAAGTACTGATCTGGGTTTGTTCGGCAGCTTGTCTGAAATGACGAAGGTTGCCAAGAGCAACAAATTGCTCAAGTTGTTCAAATCTCATTTGAAATTCCTTTTATTTCAACAAAAATGCAATCATAACGTTGATTTCCTAATACTAATACAGATTAAGGAAACATCCAAGTGAATTTTTTACATTTCGCTACAAATTTTTAGTCGGGATGGTTATCCCTAATTAAAATGAATTGTTCCAGATTATTTATAAACAAATCAACTAATTTGGGATCAAATTGCTTGGCTTTTTGAGATTTAATCTCAGAAATCACTTTTTCAAGTGGCCAAGCCGTTTTATAGCATCTTTTACTGCCGAGGGCGTCAAAAACGTCAGCCAAGGCAGTGATTCTGCCTACTATGTCAATATTTTCGCCACTTAGACCTTGTGGGTAGCCACTGCCATCCCACTTCTCATGATGTTGATGGGCAATTGTTGCGCCACATTGTAAAATTTCATTCGTAGAATTTTTCAATATCTCGTAGCCTAACTGGGCGTGAGTTTGCATTAATTCCCATTCGCCACTGGTAAGCTTTCCTGGCTTGTTAAGAATGACATCTGGAATGCCTATTTTGCCGATATCATGAAGAGGTGAAGCCATTTTAATAATTTCAGCTTGATAGCTATTGATACCTGAAAGTTCAGCAAGTAATTTGCTGTACATTGCGACGCGCTTAACATGGGAGCCAGTTTCTTTTGAGCGTTTCTCTACGGCTTCGCCTAAAATATAAGAGAGTTCACGTTGAGATTCTTTTACGGTTTCTCTGAGCTTTAAATTATCGTGTGCAAGCGCAATATTGTTGGCAAAGAACTCAAGAAGTTGGCAATCCGTACTCTGCAAAGAACTTTTTTTGCTTACATAAAGCATCGTTTCGAGGCCGCCTTTTGAGGTAAAATAGCCCACATATTCATTGCAGGACTTGCAAGAAGTTTTTCTGTTATGTGTTTCAATAAAAAGGTTTTTTACGTTTGTGGGGATTTTTTCTGAGCTGGGCTCTACACCTTCCCCCGATGCGGCCAATAACTTAAATTGTGAACCAGAGTCGGTTTGTCGGTTAGTGGCCGCAGCACAATATATTTCAGAATCTGATAAGCCTAAAACCTGAGAAACGTGGTTGAGTATAGTAGACGCGAAGTCTTGCACATTATCACACTCTAGAAAACTCGAAGAGGCAGCGATAATGCGCTCAAGTCCTTTTTTGTGCAGTTCTATGGTCTGCAAATCTCGATGGGAGCGCAGTGCAGAGTAGAGAAGAGTTTTTAGCTTGACGGCTGTCAGCTCTGTTTTGTTTTTGTAATCATTGATGTCATAGTCACGTATGACAGATTCTTCAGGGGCTTCCCCAGGCTGCCCTGTTCTCAAAATCAATCGAATATCATGATTGGCGATATCGTTACGAATAAACTTGATTAAGTCTAATCCGGCATGGTTGTTTTCCATAACAACATCAATCAAACCAACTGAAATTGAGTTTTCGCCCTCTAAAATTTCCATGGCTTGCTGTGCCGAATAAGCATGATGAAATCTCAATGACTTTTCTTCAAACCTGAAGTCAGAAAGAACGAGCTTGGTTACCTGATGGATGTCTTCCTCATCGTCTACGACTAGTACTTCCCAGAAGGCATCCTCTTTTTGAGTACTCGCTTCTTCTCTTAGTTGTTCATTTGAAAAAAGAAAACCACTCACACACGGCCCGCCTTTTACTGTTGTTAATGTCAGTATAGTCAGGCCAAGACGAGATGCTTACTCTTGCATTGGCTTTTTTTCAATATTATTGAGTTCAATTTCGATTGCGTCGCAAGAAATATGGATTTCGTATAGGGAGAGCATCAGTGATGCTACTAGGCAACACAAGCTTGCCCCAAATAAAACAATACCAAGCAAATTTACCTCAATGAACAAGGCGAACATGGATAGGGTACAAAGTAAAAATGAAAAGACGCCCCAGACCTGCATCAGCCTAATTAGTTTGATGCGCTTTTTTAAATTATTGATTTGTTGCACAACAAGGGGGCGTAACGTGTCCCCCTCTCGAGCATTTAACTCTCGAATCAGTTGGGCCAATACTAAAAACCGATTAGTATATGCAAGCAATAGTAAGGAAATAGCAGGAAAAAGTAATCCCGGTGTTGTGAGAGTCATAGAGCTCTTCCGATTTACACACTACAATATTGTTTATGATAGCAAAATTAGACTTGAGCGCTATGGAAAACGAATTAGACACTTGGTGTTGTTTGTTTAGTACTGATAATGTAATTGAAGCACACCTGGTCAAAGGATTGCTAAATCAAGCAAGGATAACGACTAAAATTCAAGGGGAGGTGTTGAGCTCTTCATTGGGGGAATTGCCCTTTGCCAATAACGCAATAAAGATCCTTGTACCTGCGATAAAGTTGCCCCTTGGCGAAGAAATATTGGTAAACTACCACCAGTCAAAATCAAATGAAGATTGGCAGTGTCCAAATTGTAATGAGCAAAATGGTGCGGCATTTCAATGTTGTTGGCATTGCGGAAATGAATATGAACAAAGCAAATAACTTTCAGCGGATCAGAGAACTCAACTATCTACAAAAAGCCGTTCTTGCAGCTGCTATTTTGGAACGTATGACACCAAATTACGGGCTTTTTAGTGAAGCAACAGGTTTTGGTGATGAGCAAGTGTTCAGAAACGCATTAAATTTATGTTGGGAAAAGCTACTTTTACCAAAAAGTAAAATTAGTCTTGAAAAACAAATAGAGAAAATTGAACCAAACGTACCTGAACTATCAGACTTTGATATGTTCGGAACTTACCCTGCAATTGATGTATCAACAGCATTACTTGGCTTTATTCAAGGGCTTATGACTAAAGATGACTCTGAGTTTGTCAATGTAGCAAAAATTTCACAGGCGACTGTTGCAAGATACATAGAGTTTTTGTTGATGTCTGAAGATATTACGCCGGACAATAAGTTAGTGCGAGAGCACCCATTAATGCAGTACGAAATTGACGTGCTCTCAGAATTAATTGACTTTGTAGAACAGATGGGGAGAATCACTTCAGAATCAATTAAGCAGCTTAAAGCACAAGCTGTTAGTGATGGGCAGACCAATATTGGCCTGGCTATTGAGTCAGCGTAAGTAGTAGATAAAGTAAAGTAGTGGAGAACAAGGTTGCGTATTTTAGGTATTGAATCTTCCTGTGATGAAACCGGCATAGCCATTTATGACGATGAACAAGGTTTATTGGCCCATCAGCTGTACAGTCAGGTAAAAGTGCATGCTGATTACGGTGGTGTAGTGCCTGAGCTTGCGTCTCGAGATCATGTTAGAAAAACAATTCCATTAATTGAAGCGGCGTTTGAACAAGCCAACTGTGGCCCCGAGTCATTAGATGGCATTGCTTATACTGCGGGCCCTGGGTTGGTAGGTGCTCTGCTTGTAGGGACCTCCATTGGTCGCTCATTGGCGTTTGGTTGGAATATCCCAGCGGTTGCTGTCCATCATATGGAAGGACATTTACTTGCCCCCATGCTTGAAGAGGATAAGCCAGAATTTCCGTTTGTTGCTTTGCTGGTATCTGGTGGGCATACCATGATGGTGAAAGTTGCAGGCATTGGTGAATATGAAATTTTGGGTGAGTCGGTGGACGATGCCGCAGGTGAAGCGTTTGATAAGACTGCTAAATTGTTGGGCTTAGATTATCCTGGCGGTCCTTTACTTGCAAAGCTCGCAACACAAGGTATACCAGACAGATTTGTTTTCCCGAGACCTATGACAGACCGGCCTGGATTGGACTTTAGCTTCAGCGGCCTAAAAACAGCCGCCGCAAATACGATAAAAAGTGAAGGTAGCGACGAGCAAACCAAAGCAGATATTGCACATGCTTTTCAAACGGCAGTCATTGATACGTTAGCAATTAAGTGTAAGCGCGCCTTAAAACAAACGGGTATCAAGCGTTTGGTTATTGCAGGTGGAGTGAGTGCAAATATTGAATTAAGAGGAAAACTAGAGCGTATGATGCAAGGGATGCAAGGTCGCGTTTATTATCCTCGGACTGAATTCTGTACAGATAATGGTGCGATGATTGCGTTTGCCGGTATGCAGCGCCTTAAGGCAGGACAGATTGCTCCGTTAGATATGAAAACCCAACCGCGTTGGCCTTTAGACAGCTTACCACCTGTGTCTTAATCAGATTTATCTCCGCTTTTCTTACCGACCCTAGGTTCTTTGCCTTGTAAGAGCCTAGAGATATTCGCTCTATGTCGAAATATTATCAAGATAGTTAAAAAGCCCACGGGTAACGTGTATTGAGGTTTGATAAGCCATGTATATAAAGGTGCTGCTGCAACCGTGACAATAGCCGCGAGAGATGAAAAACGAAAGGCCCACAAAACCAACAGCCACGTCAAAATTAATAACCCAGCCAAAGGTAACCCAATTGGTAGCAGCGCACCAAATGCGGTGGCAACAGCCTTTCCTCCATTAAAGTGAAAAAAGACAGGATAAATATGACCAAGGCAGGCGCTCACTGCAACAGCACCTAACCATATAGGCTCGATATTAAGAAAGTAAGCTCCCCAAACGGGGATCGTGCCCTTTAGTACATCGAAAACAAGTACGAGTGCAGCAGGAAGCTTGCCGCCAAGTCGCAGGACATTAGTTGCGCCTGGGTTGTTCGAACCTGAAAAGCGAGGATCCGGCAAAGAAAAAAGCCGAGAGATTAAAATCGCGGACGAAATTGAACCAAATAAATAAGCACAAATACACATTAAAATGACTAACACAAGCTTCCTTATTTTTTCTTGCTTTAATTTGGGCTATGATCGCGATTCTTTTGTACGGCTATAAGTATTGAGCCGACCTGTTTTAGTCATGCTAGGAGTATACATGGACAAGGTCTATATCTCGCAATTGCACGTCGAGACCATAATAGGAGTTTACGACTTTGAGAAAGAAAGTAAACAAAGCCTTTATTTTGATATTGAAATGTCTACAGATATTACTCAAGCGGCCAAGACGGATGACATTAATCTCGCTGTAGATTATGCCAAAGTGAGCGAGCGAGTAATCGAGCTATCAACTTCTTGCCAAGTTGAATTATTAGAAACTTTATTAGAACGTTTGGCTGAGGCGATTTTAGCCGAGTTTTCTGTAAGTGATGTTAAAATAAGAGTGAGCAAGCCTGCAGCGGTTGCACAAGCCCAAACAGTGGGGATTGAGATCTTACGGACAAAAAACTAATGGCAGAAATTTACATCAGTATTGGCTCTAATGTGGACAGAGAGCGACATTTTAAAAATGGATTAGCCGCTTTAATTAAGCATTTTCCCGACTATTCTCATTCTAATGTATATGAGAGCGAGCCAGTTGGGTTTAGCGGGAGAAACTTTTTTAACTCAGTATTTGCAGCAAAAACAATAATTAGCGTTGAACAAGTTTGTCTCATATTAAAACAAATCGAACAAGATAATGGCCGTACGAGAAGTGATAAAAAGTTCAGCCCTCGTACACTAGACCTCGATCTATTAATGTACGATGACATGATTTGTGAAGAGCCCGCACAATTACCAAGAGATGAAATTACTAAAAATGCATTTGTACTCTTGCCTTTATCTGAAGTTGCCGCTGAGGTAGAGCACCCCGTTGCCGGTCAGAAAATAAAAGCGATTTGGCAAAACTATCACAACCCTTCTCAAAAGCTATGGAAAGTGGAGCTGTAAATTAAAATGAGTATTATCGAAATAATTGTATTGGCTCTAATTCAAGGGTTAACAGAGTTCTTACCAATATCGAGTTCAGCACACTTGATCCTTCCTTCTCAAGTACTTGGCTGGCAAGATCAAGGTTTAGCCTTTGACGTTGCGGTACATGTGGGTACCTTGTTTGCTGTTGTGATTTATTTTCGTAAAGAAGTGAGTGAGATTTTAACTGCGTGGTTCAAGTCCTTTGGAAGTCAGGGAGCCACTGACGATAGTAAGCTTGGGTGGTTTATTTTGTTAGCAACATTACCCTCCCTTATTATTGGCTACTTCGCGAAAGATTTTGTAGAAGAGTATTCGCGAAATGCATGGATCATTGCTGCAACGACAATTGGCTTTGGTTTGTTACTGTGGTACGCGGATAAGACAGCCAAACAAGTTAAAACCATCTATCAGGTCAATTGGTTTATGGCGTTATGCATCGGCTTATCTCAAGTTATTGCTATGGTTCTGCCTGGCACTTCGCGCTCGGGCATTACCATGACGATTGGGTTAATGATGGGATTGAATAAACAAAGTGCTGCTAGGTTCTCATTTTTGATGTCTATTCCTGTTATTGCTGCGGCAGGCAGTTATTTAACTTATAAGTTAATCTCTGAAGGCACAGAATTTAATGCCACAGATATCATTACCGGTGCGGTGCTTTCATTCTTTTCAGCTTATGCCTGTATCCACTTTTTCTTAAAAGTGATTGAAAGAATGGGCATGTTACCGTTTGTTATTTATCGTCTGGCTTTAGGCGGTTTCTTAGTGATTTTCTTATCTATGTAAGCGCGCATTAGCGGGAGAGTAATGACTCTGCCGCTATTAACCTTTTAAAGATGTCGCTCATACAAAACAACCTCGGTACCTCCGAGAGGGTCATGATGCAGTTTGGATTCTTTGTAAGTGAGGCCGAGCTTTTCCATTATTTTAATTGAGCCTACATTATCACGTAAGGTGATTGCTGTTAGTGTGTCATAGACTTGGTTTTGCATAAGTGAATTACTCACTTGAAGCGCGGCTTCAGAGGCAAAACCTTGGCCCCAGTGAGATTGCATGAATCGCCAGCCTATCTCAAGGTTATTACCTGTTCTTTGTTCAGTAAAAAAATTCATCGGGCGAACCAATACCCAGCCAATAAACTTGTTTTGA
The DNA here is from genome assembly GCF_001625595.1 of Pseudoalteromonas luteoviolacea NCIMB 1942. Classification (GTDB taxonomy): domain Bacteria; phylum Pseudomonadota; class Gammaproteobacteria; order Enterobacterales; family Alteromonadaceae; genus Pseudoalteromonas; species Pseudoalteromonas luteoviolacea_A. The sequence continues at coordinate 49,633 of NZ_AUXT01000146.1, read as the reverse complement.
GGTTTCAAAAAACAGCCCCACAATCCCCAACCTTGCTGCTCGTTGGTAAATTGGCGTAGGCGCGGTATAAAAAAGTTGTCGATGTCATCTAGGGTGTTAGGCTTGCCACCGTTAATATATCGCATAACCTCAGGATCTTGATCTAGTGCAAACAGAAAATCACGATCTGAGGGCGTAAGTAGGCGGTAGGCTAACCGCGAAGAAGCACTGATTTTAATGGTATTCCATTTATCCTTTTAGAGTGAGACTTGGTACAATACCCCGTCGTTTTTTATCGGAGGTTATTTTGAGCAACTCTGTATTGGCTCTTCGTGCACAGCAAATTGCTGAATCTAAAAGAGAGTTTAAAGCCCGAGGGTCTAAACTCACCCGTTGTGAAACTTGCCTACTGGCTGAGCCTCTATGTATTTGTGACGGAGTGATACAGGCTGACTGTGACAGCGCAGTGTGCCTAATAATGTACCATAATGAAAGTTTTAAGCCATCTAACACTGGGCGACTTATTGCTGACATTGTGCCAAACAATTACGCTTTCAGGTGGGACAGAACAGAGCCTGATAAAGCATTACTAGCGTTATTGTCAAACGAGCAGTATCAACCCATTATTGTTTTTCCTGAAGAAAACGTTGAACCGCACAGAGTGATCAAAAAAGTAACTGGTGAAACTGGGAAAACACCGTTATACATTTTTTTAGATGGTACATGGCGTGAAGCTAAAAAAATGTTTAGAAAAAGCCCATACCTGGATGCGTTACCCGTATTGTCAATTTCACCTCAGAGTTTATCCAATTACAAGCTGCGTGTTGCGCCTCATGAGCACCAACTTGGTACGGCAGAAGTCGCTTGTGTGGTGTTTGCAGAAAATGGTGAAGCAGAAGCAGCAGCTTACTTAACACAGCATTTTATTGACTTTAGAGATGCTTATCTGAAGGGTAAAAGAAGTAAACTAAATAACTGAATGTCATCCAATGAAGATAGCGCGACTCTTTCGAGCCGCGCTTGACGGAATCTTCTAAACAGCATCCTGCTATGTTGATTTGATCAACTCCTTACATCATTTCCATACAACTTGCTTGGTGTTTTGGTTCTGCAAGTTCACATGCATCCTGCGCCTTTCCACTTGGGCCATCCAAACCCCGTCCATTCGCCTCAGCTTTTCCGTAAGCCAATTTCCTTTGCCTAGATCCTTATTTGGGTATTCCATAACCCTTCCTAAATCCCTCACATCCTAACTTCCTGTGTATCAACTTCCTTACTTTAATGTTTGCATCCTACAAACACATCATAATCCAAGTTCCATACTCCATGCGGGGACCTAGTTCCTTGTTTCGCCATTCACATCCGTTTTCCTTGCTTAAGCCTCTCCCCTAGAGACAGATTAAGTATATGTCTTGTCATTGGTATTGAACATTAAGTTGCAGTTCATAAAAAACAGACTATGTTCTATTGTGATATTAAAAATTATTAAATAACAAAGAGTTTCCAGAAAATAGGTGATAATATCAGCGCTATCTTCATAGATATCTACTCACAAAGTGAGAGATCTCGCACACAAAAATTGTCTTAAAGCGACATTAATCGCTTTGGCATGCTAATTAGTGGGCTGTAATTTATTCATAATCGCGTTAGAATTGCCTGAGAATAATAATTGTTTGGATTTGGAGTCCTCATGAAACGAGCTATTGCCACATTATTGACTGCCGTGACTTGCCTACCCGCATTCGCAGCAGATGAAGTAAATATCTATTCATTCCGCCAGCCATTTTTAATTCAACCAATTTTGGATGATTTCACTAAGCAGACAGGTATTAAAACAAAAGTCGTGTTTGCTAAAAAAGGGCTGATTGAGCGTGTCAAAAGAGAAGGCAAACACTCTCGTGCAGATCTAGTTCTGACTTCGAATTTCAGCGCAATGATCCAGTTAGAAGACCTAGGATTGACGCAAAAAATTGACAGTAAAACAGTTGAGTCTAATATTCCTTCTGCATTTAGAGACCCTGAGGGGCAATGGGTTGCATTAACTAAGCGTGTGCGCAACGTTTACTCATCGAAGTCTCGCCTAGGCAAGCTTGACTCTTTAAGTTATGAAGAGCTAGCGGACCCTAAGTTTAAAGGGAAAATATGTACTCGCTCTGGCAAACACCCATACAACCTTGGTTTAGTTGCTTCGATGATTGCACATCATGGTGAAGCAGAAGCAAAAGACTGGTTGGTGGGTGTTAAGAACAATTTAGCACGCAAGCCTCAAGGCAACGACCGCGCGCAAGTGAAAGCAGTGAAAGAAGGTTTGTGCGATGTTGCATTAGGCAATAGTTATTATTTCGGAAAGATGATGACAGATGCCAAACAAAAGTCGTGGGCAGAGTCGGTATTCATTAATTTCCCTAATCAGAACAACCGAGGTTCGCACTTAAATGTGTCAGGTGTGGTATTAACAAAGTATGCAAAAAATAAAGAAAATGCCTTGAAACTCATAGAGTTTATGACGGACAATAAGGCGCAAAATATGTATGCATCGACGAATATGGAGTACCCAGTTAAGCCGGGCGTCGAATTATCTAAAATGGTAGCTTCTTGGGGAGCGTTTAAGGAAGACAGCTTGCCACTTGCTGAGATTAGTAAATACCGTCCATTAGCGTTAAAGCTAATTGATGAGGTAAAATTTGACCTTTAATGCAACTAAAAAATAATCTGTCTCACTGGCAGCTAATCGCGTGGGTGATAGGCATTTGCCTGTCGACCCCGCTAGCATTTCTTATATTTGAATCTTTGCAGGGAGAGTCTGAAGTATTCTCCCACCTCTGGAATACCGTCCTATGGGACTACATCAGTAATACGATCTGGTTAATAGTTGGGGTTTTACTACTAAGTGCTTTGATAGCACTGCCACTTGGCTGGCTGACCGCTTATTGTCACTTTCCTGGAAAACGTATATTTGAGTGGGCATTAATGCTTCCCTTGGCAATGCCGACCTACATTATTGCTTACGTTTATACTGATCTACTGGATTATGCCGGCCCCGTACAAATCCAATTACGGGAATGGTTTAATTGGACCAGCCCTGATGATTACTGGTTTTTTGACATACGTACTCTGCCTGGTGCCATCGTGATGATAGCGCTCGTGCTGTATCCATATCTTTATTTAATATTTAAAACGGCATTGAGAGAACAGTCTTTTAAACTGGTTCAAGCTAGCCAGTTAATGGGGCTGTCTCCATTTCAAAGCTTTTTGAGAGTAAGCCTTCCTTTGTCGCGTGGTGCAATAGTCGCAGCTTTAGCACTGATCAGTATGGAAACTATGGCTGACTTTGCAACTGTGCATTATTTCGCGGTAAGCACGTTAACGACAGCGGTGTATGATACTTGGTTAGGATATTACTCGTTGACGGCAGCGGCTAAAATTTCCGGTATTATGCTGCTATTTTTATTTGTCGCACTCTCTTTAGAAAAAATGAGTCGTAAGAGCCAGGTTGTTCATGAGCGTCAAAGTAGTGTTAACGATACTTGCTTGTATGAACTCAGTGGTAAGGCTGGCTGGTTGGCGACGCTATTTTGTTGCGTAGTGCTCATTGTGGCATTTTTTATCCCTGTGGGGATACTGTTTAGCTACGCGATAGATTATTTTGATCAAGCGTGGAACGATGACTTTTTTACCTATGCATGGCAAAGCTTAAAAATCAGCTTTTATGTGAGTGTTATCGCTATTTTGTTTAGCATCTTAGTCGTGTTCTATCAGCGTATTGGAGAGCAAAAATCAAAAAGCTTACCAGGCAAGGTCTCTAGTATGGGGTATGCCTTACCGGGTACGGTTTTGGCGATAGCAGTCCTATTGCCGCTGACATTATTTGATGACTATCTGAATCGCTGGTTCAGTGGAACAGGCTTTGAGCCAGGTTTGTTACTCAGCGGTACTATTTTTGCTATGGTTTTTGCCTATGTTGTGCGCTTTTATGCGATTGCGCACGGCGCTGTAGAGGCAAGCTTTGTTAGGATCAGTCCAAGTATTGATATGGCGAGTGCCTCTTTAGGTAAGAACAACTTACAAACGTTAGGTCGTGTGCATGTTCCTCTGCTCAAACGTGGGATTTTAACCGCAGGTCTATTAGTATTTATTGAATGTATGAAAGAGCTACCAGCGGCTTTATTGCTCCGTCCCTTTAACTTTGAGACCTTGGCAACGCATGTTTTTCAGTTTGTGAGTGATGAACAATTAGAACTTGCTTCCATCTCAGCCCTATTCATCGTATTAGTAGGATTAATGCCCTTGTATTTAGTCAATCGCTCCATGGAACAGCAGAAATAATGTACAGTTTATCTATTGAATCCCTACAATATAGTTACGATGGCCATGTCGTAATTGACGACTTAGACCTACAAGTTAAAGAGAATGAAATAGTTTGCTTGCTAGGTTCGAGTGGTTGTGGAAAAACAACCACCTTAAAAGCAATTGCAGGACTCCTTAAACCTCAAAACGGTGCAATTCATATCGGCTCCATGTGCGTAAATAGTAAAGGCGTGTGTGTGCCACCTCAAAATAGAAACGTAGGCATGATGTTTCAAGATTATGCTTTGTTTCCGCATTTGACGGTGACTCAAAATATTGCTTTTGGACTGGGGAAGTTGAGCCGCGCCGAAAGACAAGCTCGCGTTGATGAAATGCTTGAATTGGTGCTCCTAAGTGATTTTGGCAAGCGCTATCCTCATGAGTTGTCTGGTGGCCAGCAGCAGCGCGTTGCGATCGCCAGAGCTTTGGCTTACAGGCCAAACCTTTTGCTGTTAGATGAGCCTTTCTCAAACATTGATGCACAAGTACGTTTTCAGTTGATAAGTGATATTCGCAGCATTATCAAAGACCAAAAGGTTTCTGCAATTTTCGTTAGTCACTCTAAGGATGAAGCGTTTGCTTTTTCAGATCGATTAGCCATTATGCACAAAGGTAAAATTGAGCAACTAGGCTGTCCTACGGAGTTGTTTCAAACGCCAAAGAGTAAAGTCGTTGCCGAGTTTTTGGGGCAGGGAGTATATTTAGATGCAAAGCCATCTGGCAATGATAGTTTTCAGACAAGCTTTGGGTTAGTGAATTCGTTAACTGAGCAGTCTAAATCTCAAGATCAAGGCAAAATTTTTGTTCGTCCCAGTAATATAGAGTTATTTAATACGGATGCGGGGGATGTAAAGGTGAATCAGGAACGTTTTGTTGGCACAGAGTACCTATATGCGGTAGAGCTACAAGGGCAACAACTCGAAATTGCCAAGCCAGCAGACAAACCACTGGATTTGTCTAAACCGATCTCTTTAAAAATTAAGCCTCATGCGGTAAATTTCTTTTCTTAAGAGTGAATAGTAAATAGGGAAAAGCGATGGCTCAGCCTCAATCTGGCGTATGTGCAGAAGCAAATTTGCATGGTTTACACTTATTTTTCAACGTACTTGAAGGCCAAGATGAGGCTGTTAGGGCTACGTTGGCGCAGGTTGGGCGGCTTCAAGACGAGCTCAGTGATCGCTTTTCGGAGTCGATGTTAAGCAGCTTTGTTGCAGTAGGAGCGCAATATTGGCCACACATTTACCCTGAATTTATTCCTCCAGAATTAAAAAGCTTCCCGCACATAAAGTCATCCGAACACCTAATTCACAGTCAACCATTTGATCTATTGTATGTGATTCGTTCAGACCGAGAAGATGTGAACCACTTATTTGCACAAAGTGTTATTCATATGCTTTCAGGGTATGTTGAGCTAGTAGCCCATGTGCGCGGCTTTCGGTTTTTGGATGGGCGCAATTTTAATGGCTTTATTTATGGCAGTGAGACTCCTCATGGTCGCTTTAAAAGGCAAGTTGCGTTAGTAGACAGCCCACAAGGGCTTGATCATCAGGGCAGTTATATTCACATTCAACGTGTAAAGTTTGACTTAGCGCGTTGGCAGCAGTTACCGGTTACGGATCAAGAAACTCTTATGGGCCGAACACGACTAGACAATCACCTGATCGAGCCAAAAGTTGCCTTTAGCCATGCAAGTAGAGTAGAGATCAAAGACGCAAATGGATTGGTTTTATTACTCGATCAGAGTATGCCGTTTGGAGATGTATTTGAGCAGGGAAGTATTAGTTTAAGTTGCTCAGCACACGGAAACGCCTTCGAAACGGTGCTGATGAGTCGTTTTGGACTGTTGTCCGGCCAAGAGTGCTATGACCCATTACTAGACTATTCAGAAGCCGATATGGGAGCCGCTTTTTTCGCGCCATCACTCCAGTTTTTAAGTCAGATGGCGCAGAATATAGAAGGTTAATGCTTACACGTTGTCAAACAGCGTTTTAACTTTTTCAAGCGTGGCATCAATCTCTGAAATTTTAGCTGGTGCAATAAAAATTGTGTCATCCCCAGCAATAGTACCCAGTACTCCATCAGCACTACCCAGCGAATCTAGCAGTCTCGCTATAAGTTGTGCAGCCCCCGGGCTGGTGCGGATAATAATCATCATTTCATTATGCATGATATCGATAACCAGTTGTCGCAATGGGCTTTTTGCTGTCGGTACTCCCATTTCGGCAGGAAGGCAATAAACCATTTCTTGTTTTGCATTACGAGTACGAACAGCGCCAAACTTACTTAACATGCGCGAAACTTTACTTTGACTAACATTATCAAAGCCTTGATCTTTGAGTGCATCAACGATTTCGCCTTGAGAACCAAAGTTTTCTTCTCTTAATAAGGCTTTAAAGGCTCTAACTAAAGCTTCTTGTTTCTCTTGCGCTTGCATATACATCTCTTCTTTCTTGTTTGGTTAGTCGATTTTACACAAATCGACACCGTTACCCAAATTTTCACGCCAGAGTAATTTTCATGCTGTATCGTAAAGTGAATTTGCTTAACAGTTTTCCGTTGTTTACAACTATAGTCGAAAAAATCTCGAAAATAACGCGGATAAATTTGTCTTTGCTCGCGCTTTTCATTATCTTTACAGCACACAAAATTCCTACCTTCAATATATGGAGAATTATAATGAAAGTTGCTGTATTAGGTGCCGCTGGTGGTATCGGTCAAGCGTTATCACTTTTGCTTAAAAACGGTTTACCTGCGGGCTCTGAGCTAGCACTATATGATGTTGCACCTGTTGTTCCTGGTGTTGCAGTGGATCTTTCTCACATCCCAACTGCTGTTAAAGTAGCGGGTTACGGTAAAGACGATTTAGACCCTGCTCTAGCTGGTGCTGATATCGTATTGATCCCGGCTGGTATGCCACGTAAGCCTGGTATGGACCGTGCGGATCTATTCAATGTAAATGCGAGCATTGTTAGAACTCTAGCTGAAGGTATCGTTAAAAACTGTCCTAAGGCGTTTGTTGGTATCATTACAAACCCGGTAAACGGCACTGTTCCAATCGTTCGCGAAGTATTCAAAAAAGCAGGTACTTATGACGCTGCTCGCGTATTCGGTGTAACAACACTTGACGTTATTCGTGCTGAGACTTTCATTGCAGAGCTTAAAGGTCTTGACGTTTCAGAAGTGAAAATTCCGGTTATAGGTGGTCACTCTGGTACAACTATCCTACCTTTACTTTCACAAGTTGAAGGTGTTGAGTTCACTGACGAAGAAGTTGCTTCTCTTACTAAGCGTATTCAAAACGCTGGTACTGAAGTTGTTGAAGCGAAAGCGGGTGGCGGTTCAGCTACACTTTCAATGGGTGCCGCAGCAGCACGTTTCTGCTTCTCTCTAGTTAAAGGTCTTCAAGGTGAAGAAAATGTACTAGAGTACGCATACGTTGAAGGTAACACTGGTGATGCAGAGTTCTTCGCGCAACCAATTCGCCTAGGTAAAAACGGTGTAGAAGAGCTTCTACCTTACGGTGAACTAAGTGCGTTTGAGCAAAAAGCAAAAGATGATATGCTTGCAACACTTGAAAAAGATATCAAAGAAGGCGTTGACTTCATGGCTTAATGCCTGAATGACACCTGAGATTGTTAAAAGCAGCTTTATAAGCTGCTTTTTTATTGACGCGATCTCCAGTACAAAAAACCGGCGAAGGCCGGTTTTTCAAAGTCGATTATTAAGCTGTAATTAATGTAGAATCCTAGCCCTTATTGTACCTTCAACAGCGCTTAATTCTTTTAGCGCAACTTCGGAGTGGTCGCTGTCTACGTCAATCACTACGTAACCAATACAATCGTCTGTTTGTAGATACTGAGCTGCTATATTAATACCGTGCTGGGCAAATGCTTGGTTAATTTGGGTCAGCACGCCAGGTCTATTTTCGTGCACATGAAGTAGTCGGCTACGATTTGATAACTCTGGCAACGAAACCTCTGGGAAGTTTACAGCAGTTACTGTTGAACCATTATCAGAGTATTTAGTGAGCTTGCCAGCAACCTCGATACCGATGTTTTCCTGCGCTTCTTGGGTAGAGCCACCTACGTGTGGCGTTAGAATGACGTTATCAAACTCTCTTAATGGAGAAACAAACTCTTCATCATTAGATTTTGGCTCGACAGGAAAAACATCAATTGCAGCGCCAGCCAGTTTTTCGTGCTGTAAGGCTTCTGCGAGCGCATCGATATCTACAACCGTGCCTCTAGATGCATTTATTAAGATTGCACCTTGCTTCATAACCTCAATTTCGGCCATACCAATGAGGTTTTTAGTTTGGGGTGTTTCTGGAACATGAAGACTTATAACATCTGCGCGTTGAAGCAGCTGCGTAAGGTTTTGCACTTGTTGGGCGTTACCTAGAGTTAACTTATCTTCGATATCATAAAACTCTACCTTCATACCGATATTTTCAGCCATGATACCAAGCTGAGTACCGATATGCCCGTAGCCAATAATACCTAATGTTTTGCCCCTTGCTTCATATGAGCCTATTGCTGATTTTAACCACTTGCCTCTGTGCGCCATTGCGTTTCGTTTCGGAATGCCACGAAATAACAGTAAAATCTCGCCGAGTACGAGCTCTGCAACCGAGCGAGTATTTGAAAAAGGCGCATTAAAAACAGCAATTCCTTTGCGCTTTGCTGAGTCTAAGTCAACTTGATTCGTGCCGATACAGAAGCAGCCTATAGCCACTAATTTTTCTGCTGCGTTTAGAACATTCTCAGAGAGGTGAGTACGGGAGCGGATCCCGATGAAATGGACTTGGCGGATCCGCTCAATAAGTTCATTTTCAGGTAGCGATGTCTTGAGGTATTCAATATTGCTATACCCATTGCGCTTTAGCGTTTCAACGGCGCTTTGGTGCACGCCCTCTAACAATAAAATTCTGATTTTATCTTTTGACAAAGATACCTTACTCATGACTCATTCCTGTTACCTAGTTTGCGGACCTTGCGGAGTCCCAGTAATAACAGTGTTGGCACCACGGTGAGCAAACAGTCCGTTGGTAACAACACCTACGATTTGATTTATTTGTTCTTCTAGTGCTTCTGGCTCAGTGATGTTTAACCCATGTACATCTAAAATGACGTTGCCATTGTCGGTAATTACACCTTGTCGATAAACCGGATCACCACCAAGCTTTAGTAGTTCTCGCGCAACATAGCTGCGTGCCATAGGAATAACCTCTACTGGCAATGGGAAAGTACCTAATGTATCTACATGCTTACTTTCATCGACAATACAGACAAACTTTTCTGCAACAGCGGCAACGATTTTTTCTCGAGTCAATGCTGCACCACCGCCTTTTATCATATGGCCTTGTGGATTTATTTCATCTGCACCATCCACATAAACGTCTAGCTGAGCAACATCATTTAATTCATATACTTCAATACCAAGCGCTTTCAGTTTCTCAGTCGATGCTTCAGAACTAGAAACTGCACCTTTGATGTCATCTTTAATACTGCCTAGCGCATCAATAAAATGATTTACAGTTGAACCGGTACCGACTCCAACAATTGTATTTTCGTTGACGTGCTCGAGTGCAGCCCATGCTGCCGCTTTTTTCATTTCATCTTGTGTCATAACGTAATCACTTTTTTGTACTTAATTAAGAGGGGATTATACGCTTAAACACTTAAATTGCATGTCAATAAAGGCCGAAAGCATGTGCTATTTTTTAGTCATTTTTGATGGCTTGGCCATTGATAGAAATTTGTTGGTGTTAGAATGGCTGGCAATGGTACATCCCAAGCTTCAATGGGGAGCTCATTCACTTTTTGGCAGTCATGAGCAAGCCCGATTAATTTTGGTTTTGACCAGCTTTGAGCATAATAAGTCGCCAACGTCCTATCATAGTAACCACCTCCCATTCCGAGTCGATTTCCATTATCATCAAAAGCCACGAGTGGCATGAATAAGATATCGAGCTGCGCAATTGGGCAGATTTCACTGCAATCTAATTTAGGTTCTAAGATAGCATAGCGATTCTCTTTCATGGTTGAGTTTTTCTCATATTTTTGAAAGAGCAAATGAGTGCCGCTAAAAGGGTGTATTACAGGTAGGTATACGTGATGATTATCTCTCCAAAGTCTTTGAATTAAAAGGTTTGTTCTTACTTCTCCGTCATTGGGTAAATAGATGCCAATAGCGGCGTTGCAAGGCGGTTTTTCGTGTTGAATAAAATTCATGCATAGGTCAAGTTCAGCTTGGGTTTGAAAATTTTCATCTAGTTTGTTTCTACATTTCCTGACCTCAACACGAATTTCTTTACGAACATGAGCTTTTTTTGATTGTGAACTTGAATTTTCTTTCATTAGAATTGAACCATTTCTGGAAAAGCTAAGCTAAAGCCTAAAACAATCAGTAAAACAAACAAGATAGATAGTAGGGTGTATAATAGCTTTTTGGATTTGGGCTTGGGGTCTGAGTCTAAATCCAATTCATCAAAAAGGTCATCGCTTTGCCACTGTTCTTCTTCTTTGTCGTCATCCGTTTTTTGTTGTCCATCTATACGCTGCTCTAACTCTTCAAGCTTTTCTTCTATTCTGATCAAACTACTAGTGATGTAGTCTAAAGCTTCAAACACTCGCTCATTGGCGGCATTATTGTTCGCAGTATGAGAGCTTGATGGTACTTCTTGAATTTTGCTTTGAAGACCGTAAATTGCTAACAGCTTCGCTTGCTTCAGGCATTTACTTTTATCCGAAATGCCAAAGAGAAACTTGCCTTGGGTAAAAGCTTCTACCTTTTGTTTCGGCACGCCGAGTTTCATAGCGAGTCTTTCGATGGCATTTTGTCCATCCGTATCAGCGTCAAATCCAACAAAGGTTACACGATATTGATCACTCATATTGATCCCTTACTTATTCTAATATGTTGAGTATACCCAAAAAATCATGACAAGCATTGATTAAATCTTGGAATGGCTTGAGCATCTGCATGGACGCAGAAGATACCAGATTAAACGGTGAGTGGCCTTGTTAAAACAGGGAGGGATTCGACTTTATGAGGGATGATTAGCTACACAGTTACCAGTTGTTTTTCTATTTACATATTGAGTAATAATAAAGCCAGACTCGGGGCGTCTGGCTTTATATGGTTGGAACTCTATACGATTAATATTTAGCGGCGTCCCCCGCTGCTGGTAAAGCATTTTTTATGAAGGCGCGTAGATCATTATTTGATAGCCTTAAGTCCTCGTAACGTAAGTACATCATGTGCCCAGAACGATACCCTTTAAAGCTCAATCTATCTTTCATTTTTCCGCTAGGGTCTAGATGCCACAAATTGTATTTACCATCAAAGTAGTTTGTTGCACCATCGTAGTAGCCCGACTGAACCATGACGTGTAAATAGGGGTTTTGTGCCATTGCTAAGCGTAATTGCTCACCAACGTTGTTATTAGTTCTATCCCAAGGGCGAACAGGGCCAAACATATTGTACTTTATGTCTGTTTTGTAATTTAATTCATGACGAAAGTAGTGATTAATTGCGGGTGTAAATGAGTGCAACCAAGATGTGAGCTCTGGCCAGTAGTCTGGTTTTTCGCCTGCTGAACGTTTATCAATACCAAGATAGCGTGAATCTAGCCTTCCCACTGTGAGTTCTTGATCACGGAGCAGTTCTTTCCAAAATGCAGATGTCGGAATATCCAAATTATTTTGCGCTACAAACTTTTCTGACAAACCACTGTATTTCGCGACTTTCTGGATAACAGCTTGTTTCTCAGCTGCGCTTATCATTGCTCCTTTAGCAAGGGCTGGTAAGTACTTGTCTAATGTATATTGCTCAACTTCTTCAAGTACTTCCAGTAGATCTTTGTTTTGTAAGTCACTCGAGAGCGCTTTGTGATACCACGCTGTAGCAGCGAAGTAAGGTAGCCTATTTACAACATCTACGGGGCCTTGGCGCTTAATTCCAATGTCGGTTGGTGAGACGAGTATTACGCCATTAAGATACATCCATTGGCTGTTTTGCAGCTCATGGGCTAGACCTGAAACACGTGTAGTGCCGTAACTTTCACCAATTAGAAATTTAGGTGAAAGGGCACGGCCATGTCGATTGATAAAGGTGTTCAGCCACTGTGCTAAATACTTGATATCTGCATTGACACCAAAAAAGCGCTCTTGCTGGCTCTTTTTACTTGGCATTTTACCTTCTTGGTTTGGTAGCACACGAGAATACCCAGTATTAACCGGATTTACAAACACGATATCAGTGGTATCAAGCACAGAATATGGGTTGTCTTTGAGGCCATAAGGCTGAAGAGGGTAGCCTTCATCATCAATTTTTAGCACTCGTGGGCCCGTATATGCAATATGCATCCACACCGACGCAGAACCTGGGCCACCGTTAAAAGAGATTAGTAAAGGTCTTTTAGCAATATCTTTTACTTTGTCTTTTTTATAATAAGTATAGTGAAGAGACGCAACAGGATTCCCTTCATTATCCCATAAAGGTTGCATCCCAGTTGAGACGGTATAGTTTAATCTTTCCCCGTTTATAGTTGCTTTGTGTTTTGTCACAACAGTGTGATCAATGTCGAAACTTAGTTTTTCTGGTTTTAGACTGTTAGCGACACTTGTTGCACTGATGCAAATTAGCAGTAAACCTGATAAGATTTTGGGTACAGCAGTCATGAGGATCCTCAATATTCACTTTGAGCATTTATTTAAGGCTTTTCTTGTGTTTTTTTCAAAGTTAATGAGACTAAATCGCAATATTTGTAGTTCATTACAATTTGTTCACGAATTAACGCCACAGCTTGTTTTTTTTGTCATAAAATTCGCGTATATTTCATCCTTATGTCTGTAGTATGAAAGTATTTAGCTCTGTTAAATTCTTGTTTATCTGCTTACCCAGTTGTAGTCATTAGAGATTTTTTCCATGCAAAGAGTATTAATTGTCGAAGATAGTAAGGTCGTTCAACAGATCTTGCGTCATTTGGCATCACAACACTTAAATGTCGAATTAGATTTTGCTTGGTCTCTCAAGGAAAGTAAGGCGCTACTTAAAAACACTCGCTACACTTTGGCCTTGGTGGATCTTACATTGCCGGATGCCATGGATGCTGAAGTTGTTCAGCTCACTCTGAGCCACAATGTTCCCACAGTTGTATTGACATCGAAGATTGATGAATATAGCCGCCAACAGATGCTTGAAATGGGCGTGGTTGACTATGTTATAAAAGATAATCGTGATTCCTATTTGTATGCCATAAAATTGGTTTCGAGGTTGCTGCGAAATCAAGGATGCAAGGCGCTTATTGCTGATGACTCAATGATTAGTCGAGCAGTTATGCGCCAGATGCTAGAAAAACAGCTTTTCACTGTTTTTGAAGCTCAAGATGGTGAGCAAGCACTTACTATGCTTAAATCTGATTACGATATCAAACTGTTATTAACGGACTACGCCATGCCTACGATGGATGGCTTTGAGCTGGTTAAAGCTGTGCGTAATTTTAGAGGGCGTGACGACCTAGCTATCGTTGGCTTGTCAGGAGCTGGCACGCATGGCTTGTCTGCAAAGTTTATAAAGTATGGTGCAAACGATTTCCTTATGAAACCTTTCATGAATGAGGAATTCCACTGTCGTGTCATGCAGACCATGGAACAACTTAACTTGATTGCAGACATTAAAGATTATGCACACAGAGACTACTTAACGGGGCTTTATAATCGCCGTTATTTTTGTCAACACATGGACAAAGCACTAAAAAATGGTCCGTTGCCAAGCTGTTTGGCATTGCTAGATCTCGATTTGTTTAAAGAGATCAATGACAAATATGGTCACTTAGGTGGCGATAGTGTGTTAACTCAGGTTGCTGAGCTACTAAACCAATCATTCGGGGACTGTTTAGTTTCGCGAGTCGGGGGCGAAGAGTTTGCCGTGTTGCTACCTGGTGACAGTTTAGAGGAGGCAGGCGCAATTTTTGACAACTTTAGATCGCGTTTTGCGGACAATATCTTTTACATAGAAGGCGAAGCATTACATTGTACTTTGAGTATCGGTATTGCAAAGTGTGAATATGCCACGTTAAGCGAAGTGATGAGACACGCGGATCAAGCACTTTATCGAGCGAAAGCACAAGGCCGAAATTGCGCGATGGCAGCCTGCACCAATTCACATCAAGCAATTGAAAAGTGCACCATATAAGTGCGCTTTTTCTCCAATTTTAACACCTGATTATCCTACCTACCTGAAAAATAGAGCTTTATTATTTTGGCATAATCGTTGGATTGATCCTGTCATCATCAACAGGAAAAAGACTCCTTTGGAGGCCAACAATGAAAATGATAAGTGCAATTATCAAACCGTTTAAACTTGACGAAGTTAGAGAAGCACTTGGTGATCTAGGTATAGAAGGCATGACTGTGGTCGATGTAAAAGGCTTTGGTCGACAAAGAGGACATACCGAGCTATACCGAGGCGCTGAGTATCAAGTTGACTTCATTCCCAAAATCAAGCTGGAAATAGCCACGCACAGCGAAAACTGTCAGCGAGTCGTGGATACGTTAGCAAAGGCAGCCAACACCGGAAAAATAGGTGATGGCAAAATATTTGTGTATGACCTGGAACAAATCGTTCGGATCCGCACAGGTGAACTAGACGAAGAAGCGATTTAAGGGGATAGACGATGGACAATGCAATAATAGAACTACAATTCTCGCTCAATACTTTCTACTTTTTAATTTCTGGCGTTTTAGTAATGTGGATGGCAGCTGGCTTTGCCATGTTAGAAGCTGGGTTGGTTAGGTCAAAAAACACCACAGAGATTTTGACTAAGAACATCGCGTTGTATGCCATCGCATGCACCATGTATTTGCTTATCGGCTATAACATAATGTATGTCGGTAATTCAGAGGGTGGGTTTGTGCCTAGTTTTGGTGCGCTCATTGGTGAGGCGGCAACTGACGCTGATCATGCATTAGAGTCTGATTTCTTTTTCCAAGTTGTCTTTGTTGCTACCGCTATGTCAATTGTATCCGGAGCAGTAGCAGAGCGGATGAAGCTTTGGGCGTTTTTACTTTTTGCGGTGGTGCTGACTGGGGTTATTTATCCAATAGAAGGTTATTGGACTTGGGGAGCTGGGTTTTTGTCAGAGCTTGGCTTTGTGGACTTTGCCGGTTCAGCCATAGTCCATGGTGCAGGCGCAGCGGCTGCGCTGGCTGGAGTATTGTTATTAGGAGCACGTAAAGGTAAGTATGGTAAACACGGAGAAATCTACCCAATTCCGGGCTCAAATTTACCTTTGGCAACACTTGGCACATTTATCCTTTGGATGGGGTGGTTTGGCTTTAATGGCGGCTCACAGTTGTTTTTGGCAGATAAAGAAAATGCAGTTGCTGTGAGTCAAATTATGCTCAATACTAATGCCGCAGCAGCAGCGGGTGCCATAGCTGCACTGCTTGTGTGCAAAATTATGTGGGGCAAAGCGGATCTGACTATGATTTTAAATGGTGCGCTTGCCGGTTTAGTGACTATTACTGCTGAGCCAGCATCACCAACGCCTATGTTGGCGTGTATCTTGGGTGCACTTGGAGGGAGTTTAGTTGTGTTTAGTATCGTTGGATTAGATAAATTGAAAATCGATGATCCTGTTGGCGCGATTTCGGTTCATGGTGTGTGTGGTTGCCTTGGGGTAATGATGGTGCCTTTCTCAAACAGCGACGCGAGCTTTATGACGCAGTTGATTGGGTTACTGACAATTTTAGGCTTTGTCTTTGTTACATCTTACTTAGTATGGGCTGCGCTCAAAGCAACCATGGGGATCAGAGTAAGTGAGGAAGAAGAACTCAGCGGTATGGACCAGCACGATTGCGGTGTTGATGCTTATCCGGAGTTTGTGACAATTCGCAACCACTAAACCACTAAACCACTAAACGATAGAAAAGCGAGCTTAAGCTCGCTTTTTTAGTTTCAGTGGCGGTTAATCTACGTTAATCTAGCATCATTGAAAATACAGCGAAAATTGTATAGGTACATGTCAGATAAAAAACGTACTACCGGTGCCAAATCCAAGCCTAAAAAAGCAACTCGAAAACCTTCTAAATCGAAAACGTCGTCACCTTCTTTTAAACAGCGCCTTAGTCATTTTAAGTCTCAACTTTTGAAAACACTATGGTCTTTGTTTTGGAAAGGCGGCTTGGCAGTCTGTTGTGCCGTTGCACTGTACGTTATTTATCTTGACGCCAAAGTGAGCAAACAGTTTGAGGGAAATAAATGGCAGTTACCGGTACAAGTTTACGCACGTGCGATGACATTTCACCCTGATCAATACTTATCTGAAGATGAAGTAATTTGGGAACTTGAACGACTTAACTACTCCCGAGTGAATCGCATTAAACGTACCGGTCAATATCTTGTTCAGGGTCGCACTATTACTGTTTATCGTCGTGCGTTTGAGTTTTATGAAGGTAATGAAGTTGCTACTGAATTCATGCTTAACTTTGCTGGTAAAAAGCTTGCGAGTATTGTAGATAAAGGTGGAAGAAGAGTAGCTACCGCTAGGCTTGAACCTGTGCAAATTGCACGCATTGGTAACGAAACCAACCAAGACCGAGAGTTTGTACCATTGAGTAAGTTTCCCAATGTTTTGAAAGAAGCTTTGTTAGTTGTTGAAGACCGCAATTTTTACGAACATCATGGTGTGTCTTTGTGGTCAATCATGCGTGCACTTTATAGCAATATTAGAGCAGGGCGCACTGTACAAGGTGGTAGTACACTCACTCAACAATTGGCAAAGAACTTTTACTTGACTCGTGAACGTTCTTTGGTGCGCAAAATCAATGAAGCATTTATCGCGCTAATACTAGACTATCGATACAGTAAAGACGAGATCCTCGAGGCCTATTTAAATGAAGTGTATTTAGGTCAGGCATACAACCAAGGGGTTCATGGCATGGGCCTTGCCTCAGAATTTTACTTTGCCAAGCCGGTCGATGAACTCGAATTTGATCAGGTCGCCCTGTTAGTGGCCATGGTCAAAGGGCCGTCGTATTATAACCCAAGGCGCTATACAGAACGAACGATGGAGCGCCGAGACCTAGTTTTAAGACTGATGGCTGAAAATGGTATTATTACTACCACAGAGTATCGCAGTGCATTAGATCGCAAAATTGAGGTCCAGCCATTAAAAGAGAGCCTACTTCAATCATATCCTGGCTATTTAGAACTAGTGAATCGCGAGATGAAAAAAATTGTTCCAAATAAAGATGTTATTCATGCAGGGGTAAGGATATTTACCTATTTTGAGCTACAAAAGCAAAGTGCGATGGAAGAGGCCATAACCTCAGGGTTACCATATTTGGAGAGACGTTTTAACACCTCAGGATTAGAGGTGGCAATGTTGTCAGTCAATACCGAAAAGTCAGGGGTTTCAGCTCTGGTCTCAGGAAGACAAATGCGTTTCTCTGGTTTTAACCGGGTGTTGGATACAAAGCGCAGCGTTGGTTCATTGGTGAAACCTGCTATCTATTTAACTGCGCTGCAGCAGGACTACAATTTAGGCTCATTGGTAGATGATTCACCACTGCAAGTCACGAATGCGGCGGGTAAAACATGGGCTCCTGAAAATTTTGATCATAAATTTAGAGGGCAAGTACCGCTATATCGTGCTTTTAGTGAAAGCTTAAACATTCCAGCGGTTAACTTAGGATTAGATGTTGGTGTCCATGAGGTTGCGAATACAATAACAGAGTTAGGTGTAGCGGGAAATATACCTACTTACCCGTCTATGTTACTGGGTGCAGTGGAGCTATCTAGTTTTGACGTTGCACAAATGTATACCACGATGGCGGCAAATGGTCGCTTTAGTGCATTGACTAGTATCTCTGCTATTACTGATGCCACTGGCAGAATACTTTACAAACACCAACCCGAAAAAGCTCCGCGGTTTGATCCCGCTTCAGTTTATATGACCAATTATGGCTTAAAAAGGGTAACAAAAAGTGGAACGGGCAAACGACTTAATCAGCACTTTCCCGCAATACAATTAGCGGGGAAAACGGGCACTAGTAATGACCTAAGAGACAGTTGGTTTGCGGGTTTTGATCATAATACAGTGACTGTAACATGGATTGGAAGAGACGATAACAAACCAGCTAAATTGACAGGGGGAAGGGGAGCGCTGGAGCTATATATCCGCTACCTTAAACCTCTTAACCCACAAGCAATCGCAGATGAGAGACCAGAGGGCATTCGCTGGGCATTCGTCAACAAACAAACTGGTAAACAGGCTGCACCACACTGCGGACCAACAATTCAGCTCCCACTAAGAGCTGAATTGTTTGACCCAAAACCAAAATGTAACTAGTTATATTAGGTTCTAAATTGACTCATGGCTGACTTTAAATGAGCGGCCATGTTACTCAGCTGGTGGGCATCGTCTTGGGTTGCCTCAGCGCTACCCAGCGTGTGTTCGGCCAGAGAGCTGATTTCACTGGACTCTGATAACGCTTGTTGAGTAGCCTGAGTCTGTTGTTGAACAAGCTCCCTAATTACATGACCTTGTTGATCAATGTCTGTCATACTTTGTTCTGCTGCACTCAAAATGGCATTGGTCTCGGTCGCAGCAGTCACACCGCGCTCCATTTTTTCAACACTACTGAGCATTTTTTGCTGCGTGTCATTAGATGCGTTTTGCAGAGACTTGATGATTGAATGGATCTCCTCAGTTTGTTGCTGGGTCCGTTTTGCCAGAGTACGAACTTCGTCAGCAACAACCGCAAAGCCACGACCTTGCTCACCTGCGCGAGCCGCTTCTATAGCAGCGTTCAATGCAAGTAGGTTAGTTTGTTCCGCAATTTCGCTGATCCCTAGGCTTACTTTACTGATGTTTTGACTATCTTGAGCTAGCTTATCAAGCGCTTGCCTGCTTTCTTCAAACTCTTGCTGCAATACTGTCATATGTTGTGCGAGCTCGGTTGTATTAATACTACCCTGCTTGACTTGCTCAGCCGCGGTGCTTGCTAATTCCGTGGCATGTTGAGCGGAGTTTTCAACGGCATCTGCGGCGTTAGCCATGTCAGACAAGGCAGTGTGGATCCCAGTTATCTTTATTTGCTGCTGCTCGACATCATGACGGGTGTCCTGGCTAATGTGGCTAAGCTTGTCAGTCGCATTGTGCAAATCACTGGAAGTATTGTGTACATCTCCCAAAAGCTCAATAAAAGCATCTAGCACACGGTTATACTGAGCTACAATGTCATTTAATTCGTCATCCCCTTGAGACTGTGCTTTCGCTCGTAAATCTCCTTGAGCCGCTTTTTGGGCTGAAACAGAAAACTCTGAAATGGTGTCGACTACAGCAAAGTAAAAACCTAGCATTAAATACAGTGCCACTAATAAACTAATAATTGAGGCAGTAGCGACAACATTTCGAATCATCTGTTCTTGCTCAAGCTTTTCTTGCAAAAGGCTTCTTAGGGTTGGCAAGGCGACTTCTACGAGTGTACGTGTTTTTCTTTGTACATCTTGATGAGCACTGGTGAAAGCTGCTGCACTTAATTCAATATCATCGGGCTCGAGTAGCTTTGTACGAATAGCTAGCTGATAACTATCTAATGCCCTATTTAAAGTATCCACCTGCTCAGATACTTGCGCTTTTACGTGGTTATTTTCCAGTGTGGCGACTTCGAGCTTGTCTAGAAGTTGGCCTTTCACGATAGGCAAGGCTTTATTGAGGTTAGACAAGGCGATAAATGAATCAGGGGTAAATCGACCTCTGGCAATAATAGCGTTTGCCTGCTCAGCAATGCTATTGACTTGATATACCAACTTGGGCAGCGACTCCACCAAGGAGCGGTTGAGGTAAGAGCGACTCAGGTCATTATCTATGGCAAGCTTAGATGCAATTGATACCTGCTCCAAAGGCGTGTTTGATGCTTGGCTATTTACCATCAAACCACTGCGGGCCAGTATTTGTTGATTTTCACTTTGACGGTTATTGATGATATTTTCAAGTAATTTGGGGTACAGGTTTAACCCTTGCTGCTGCTGTTTGCTGACCTCAATTGAATGCGTCAATGTGGAATTCAAGAAAAATAAACTGAGTGCCAGTGGTAAAATAAGAATACCAAAGACTAAGCTGATTTTTGTTTTGTATTTTAACTGCGCCATAAACGCAATGGCGGGGCTACAAACTGATCTGAGTCCTGTCATAATTTAATTCTTTGTTATTGAGTCACGAAATAAAGACCTTGTTAATACAAAGAATAGTTCAAAGAATTGATATTTTTTTTTGTGAGTGAAAAAAAGCCCTTATAGGGCTTTTATTTGATTATTTTTTGCCTGCTTCAGCTTGAAAGTGGCTGTTAAGCGCCAGTTTCGCAAAAGCGCGGTCTGCAGCTTGAATTGTCTCTTCGATATCTTGCTCGCTATGCATGGTGCTTACAAAGCCAGCTTCAAACGCAGATGGTGCAAGGTAAACACCTTCTTCAAGCATCAAGTGGAAGAAGCGTTTGAATTTATCTAAGTCGCATTCCGTAGCTTGTTGATAGCTGTCCACGCGTTCTGCTGAAGTAAAGAAGAAACCGAACATACCACCTGCGTAGTTCGTTGTCAGCGGAATATTATGCTTTTCAGCAGCAGCTTGGAAGCCTACACACAGCGCTTTAGATTTTGCCTCAAGTGCTTCATGTAATCCGGATTCAGCTAGTAGTTCTAGTGCTTTTAGTCCTGCCGCCATAGCAATTGGGTTACCAGATAAAGTACCAGCTTGGTACACAGGTCCAACAGGTGCAATGAAATCCATAATCTCTTGTTTGCCACCAAATGCGCCGACAGGCATACCACCGCCAATCACTTTACCCAAGCATGTAAGGTCTGGTTCGATGTTGTAGTATTGCTGCGCGCCACCAAGTGCGACTCTAAAACCAGTCATAACTTCATCAAAAATTAGGACAGATTTATGGTCGGTACACACTGAACGTAAACCTTCCAAGAAACCTTCTACCGGTGGAATACAGTTCATGTTTCCTGCTACAGGTTCAACAATAACACAGGCAATTTGATCTTTATACTGTTCAAAAATCGCTTTGACTTCATCCAAGTTGTTAAAAGATACTGTCAGGGTATGCTTGGCAAAGTCAGCTGGGATCCCAGGAGAATTCGGTACTCCCATGGTCAGTGCACCTGAACCTGCTTTTACTAGAAGTGAGTCTGCATGACCATGGTAACAGCCTTCAAACTTGAGAATTTTATCTCTGCCTGTGAAGCCGCGTGCAAGACGAATTGCACTCATTGTAGCTTCGGTGCCTGAGCTAACCATTCGCACTTTTTCTATTGAAGGTACTAGCTCCTTCACTTTCTCAGCCATTAGAATTTCAGTCTCTGTTGGCGCTCCGTAGCTTAAACCATTTTCAACTGCATCTAGCACCGCTTGCTTTATTTCAGGGTGATTATGCCCA
Organism: Pseudoalteromonas luteoviolacea NCIMB 1942; assembly: GCF_001625595.1. Classification (GTDB taxonomy): domain Bacteria; phylum Pseudomonadota; class Gammaproteobacteria; order Enterobacterales; family Alteromonadaceae; genus Pseudoalteromonas; species Pseudoalteromonas luteoviolacea_A. The sequence continues at coordinate 27,854 of NZ_AUXT01000146.1, read as the reverse complement.
AGGATCATTGGCCCCCAAGAACCTACGTAATCAATGTAGCGATTATTATCAGCATCAAAAGTAAAAGGGCCTTCAGCTTTTGTGATGAACAAAGGTGTACCACCGACACCATTAAAAGCTCTAACTGGCGAGTTTACACCACCAGGGATAGAAGTTTGGGCACGCTCAAATAAATTCTGGCTAATTGTCATAATGTGTCCTTTTTGATTAACTTTGGCGTTTTCTGCTGAACCAAGGTACATTTGTTTCGTATTGTTGTACTTTGTTTTCTACACCTAAAGTGAGTGCGAAAAGCGCCATACGGATCAGCACGCCATTTTGTACTTGTCTAAAAATGGCCAAGTTATCATTGGTATTTAAATCGTTATCTAATTCATTCGCATCGCTGCGGCTATCGCGTGGCAGTGGATGCATTAAGACTGATTCTGGCTTACAGTGCGCCTCGTAAATAGACTGACTAATTCTAAATCCACCGCGGTACTTATTAGCTTCTTCTTGCGAGGGGAATCGCTCTTCTTGAATTCGGGTTTGATAAACAATATCAGCCGCTAAGTTACCTTCCATTTGTGAGACCAACTCAATTTGGTGACCTGCGTTAGTTACCGCATCAAGGACATAGTCTGGCATTTGCAAACCGTCTGGTGCGACCATAGAAAATTTAATATTTTTATAGTGACACAATAATTTAGATAGAGAGTGTACTGTACGGCCGTATTTCAAGTCACCGACCAAGGCGATGTGCATTCCATCTACGCCACGACCGTAGCGGTCCAGCTCACGATCAATCGTTAATAGATCCAGTAGCGCTTGAGTTGGGTGTTCGTTGGGGCCGTCACCGCCGTTAAGTACTGGAACATCAGAGCCGGTAGCAAATTCTGCAACACTTCCCGCATCAGGGTGTCGCATCGCCACAGCATCAGCATAAGCTGAAATAACACGAGCGGTATCGTATAAGGATTCGCCTTTTGCCAATGCTGAGCTTTGCATACCAGTTGTTTCTCTTACCAGACCACCTAATAGGTTAAAAGCAGTACCAAAGCTGACACGTGTGCGGGTACTTGGTTCAAAAAATAGGTTTGCAAGCACTGCGCCTTCGAGCACTTTTGTACGCTTGTGCTTTTTAGCATAAGGCTCCATGCGCTTGGCGACTTCAAAAATAAGTTCTATTGCTTCTCTATCGAGTTGATTGACAGAAAGGATGTTTTCACCTTGGAAACTTAACATGCGGCGATTCCTAATCACAGATTGACAACAGGAGGCAAGGCTGCGCTCCTAACCGAGATAACCTTGGCAACACTAGGTTACTGGAACGACATAATAGCATAGTTCCTAGCTATCTGGTGAGTATGACGGCACTGTCGCCGCCATATTTAAGCTAAAAAAAGGGTTTTAATACTGCTAACAGAATAATTGGCAATAATAGGAAAACGGGGAACTCGTTATAGAAGCGATAGAAGCGTGTACTGCGAATGTTTCTATCATGCTTGAAGTCAGCTAATAATTTAAAGAAGTAGCCATGGTAAATGTATAAAATAATTACAAAAACCAGTTTATAATGAAGCCACATGTTGTATTTAAACCACTCTCGGCCATATTCAACAATGGTAAGGGTGCCAAATATACCTGTGAGGATGGCAAAAGGTGTAACAAAGTAAAGTAAGCGCCTCTCCATGATCTTAAGCATCGCCTTACATGCCTTTTCTTCGGTCATTGTGTGATAAATAAATAACCTTGGTAAGTAAAAAATACCTGCAAACCAAGCCACCATAAAAAAGATGTGCAAAGCTTTGTAAACCAACAGTGCGCTCATAATACCCCTTATGATTCGATTAAAGTAAACTATTTCTCATTGTCAAAATGTGCCGTAATTTATCCCACCGGACAATCCCCATGATTTGTAGGCTGTCTTTTTGGTTATAAACATAAACTGCACCAGATCTCTTGTCTTTTAATAATTCAAACGCTTCTGCCAGTGTCGCTTGCGTGCTTAGGCCCTGAAGAGGGACGTACTTAATGGTTGCGCTATCATCTGAAACGAGCGTTAAGTCATATTCGGCTAACTGATATCCAGTTTCTTCGTCATAGATGATAAGTGGCGTTTGGCTTTCTACGGCTGACAAAGTATCTTTGATTTGTTTTTTGTCATTGGAGTATAAAAGCTTGAAGTCCTCTTCCATCTCTTCGACAATCCCCACTTTTTGCAGGGCTTCTTTTGCTGGAGATACTTGATAGGGAAGACCTTGAAAGTCCAACTGTTGCAAAAATATCGAACGATTGCCAAATACTTGCAGGGCTGTCACGTAAGCCGTTGAGATAATTAACATGGCAGGTACTACAATTTGTGGGTTAGATGTCAATTCCATCACAGCACAAAGGGCTGCTAAAGGCGCATGTAGCGTTGCTGCGAGTAACCCTGCCATACCGAGGACACCATATGTACCGGCTACGGCGGTGTCTGGTGAAATAAATTGACCGAAAAAGGCCATTAAAGTACCTAGGATTACCCCAAGTCCGATAACTGGGCCAATTAGACCGCCAGGAATACCTAGGCCTATGGCGAACAAGGTCGCCAATAATTTAGCGATAAAAATAGTTGTTAATAGTTGCAGGTTATCTGGCGTTTCTACCGCAAGTTTAATCGCACTCATGCCGGAGCCCATTGCTTCAGGAACCAAGTAGCCGATTAGACCTGCGATGAGCCCCGCAAGTAGAAGACGAGGGAACATGCTGATAGGCTTAAATGTTTTGATAATTAACATGAGGTTTTGATTAAATGCAAACGCGACAGCGCCAAGGGCAAATCCACAAATGATTAAATAGGGGTAGTGCCAAAAGCTCAGCATCTCTATTTGAATTAATGAAAGCTCTGAAACATTACCAAATACAAATTGAGTGGCTAACGCACCAGTGACGGCGGCGAGCATAATCGGTACGAAAATATGAATTTTGTATTCTCTTAGAACAACTTCCATCACAAATATAACCGCTGCCAGCGGAGTATTGAATGAGGCTGCTATACCTGCCGCAACCCCGCAACCTGCCAAAGTACGTGCTGCGTTATGGGGAAGGTGTAATCGTTCAGTTAAGACACTTGCCCCTGTTGCCCCCATGTGTACAGACGGGCCTTCTCGACCTACTGAAAATCCACAGATTAAAGCAATTCCACCGCCAAAAAATTGGTTGACTGAATTCCAAATTGGCATATGGCCGTAATGATGTTTGATGCGATTAATCACAAACGGAATGCCTAGGCGATAATGTTTAAACCCAGTAAGGCTGGCAAATAATGCTATAACCAAAGCCGCGCCCACAGGCAGTAATAACCTTTGATGCTGTGCTAACGTAGTGAAATCATCGTGATTATCTAAAAAGGTTGACTGTACTAGTTCAATCATCAGACGAAAAAGTATGATCAGTATTGCTGCAATAAGGCCAGCACATACGCCAAGTACGCACAATTGTGCGGAAGTCTTTGGCTTTGCTAGACGGCGCCTGACTTGATCAAAGTTCATAATGTATCGCTGGAATTGAACAGGTCCTTATATTTTATCAAAAGATCATCGCTAAGTCCCTGACATAAATCTAGCTTTTTAATTAAAAATGTCGGTTGGTCTTGTTTACAATTAACCATTCATTCAAATAAAGGTACAAAGGGAGATACTTGATTAAAATAGTCGGGTATTAGATAATTCCGCTAATTAATGTACAAGGGTCGAATGCACATGTCAGAAGAGTTACCTATTAAATTTAGCGATGCTGCAGCTGCTCGCGTAAAAGAGCTAATATCTGAAGAAGAAAATCCGGATTTAAAACTTCGCGTGTATGTAACTGGTGGAGGATGTTCAGGCTTCCAGTATGGATTCACTTTTGATGAAAAAGTAAACCCAGGCGATTTAGAAATTGAAAAAAATGGTGTGGTCATGGTAGTTGACCCAATGAGTATTCAATATCTGATTGACGGTATTGTGGACTACACAGAAGGACTAGAAGGGGCGCGCTTCTTTGTTAATAACCCTAACGCGACAACGACATGTGGTTGTGGCGCAAGTTTCAGTGTGTAGTATCTTTCAATATTGAGAGAAAAAGCCATGCAATTGCATGGCTTTTTTATGCAGGGTTGGTAACGTGTATCATTAATACAAAAAAGCCCAACACAAATGCTGAAAATGCCAGAATATAAATAAATCCCCGCTTACCTTGTTTCAATGGAACGCCATTGACCTTCAAAAAGTAATACCAGCCAAAACAAAGAATCAGTGGTAATAAAAATAAGATCCGAATCATTTTTGCACCCTAATTTTTCAATTAAATTTAAGGTTAGCTCTAAATGGCTAATTTTTAAAGAAAAATAAATTATTTCAAATACTGGTACAAGATATAAAATTTTTGTTAAAGTGTACTTTGTACCCTACATGAAAAAAATGAATATAATTTTTCAAAATTTTATTAGGTTTTAGCGCTAAGATGGTCTATACCTTATTGGGTACACAGGAACAAGACCTGTTGGCAAAACAGGAAATACGCAAGATCTGTAGGGTCTGTAGCGAGTATTTTTTCTAGTATACGATGTGCAGCTGAGTGAGACGGGCAAATTTCACGAAGCTGTTTAAGGTAAATCATCAAGTAGGAGATGTTTATTTATGATGGGTAAAACGGTTTCTTCAGAAGAAAACGGAAAGTTAACAAAATGGTTGAAATCAAAGCGTCATGAGAAAGGCCACACAATGCGTAGCCTTGCTCAGGTTTTAGGTACGCCGCATTCATTTATCGGTAAAATTGAAAATCAAGAACGTCGTTTAGATGTCATTGAGTTTTTGCGTTATTGTGAGGCACTGGAAGTAGACCCATACGAAGGCCTTTCACTAATTAATAAAGAAGAGCTATAAATCCTACACAATGGGATTGAAAAGCAAGGTGCAAGGAAATGCACCTTAATTTTGTTTATGATAAGACGCCTCTATTTGATAAAGCTTATGTCTTATGAAATAGAGAAATATCAGGGAAGGAAGTACCATCAAAGCGGTAATAATAAAGAAAACCGCCCAGTCGCCATCCAGCCAGTCATCTATCACGACACCACTGTAACTCGATAGTAAAGTTCGACTTAAACTGCCCAAAGAGGCAAGCAGGGCATAGTGTGTCGCGCTAAATGTCCTGTCACATAGCATAGAGATAAACGCAACCAAGGCAACGAGTGACCAGGCTTGAGTAAACCCATCAATTACAATGGCCAATGCATACAGATGTTCTTTAGGGCCTGCAATAGCTATCCACGAAAACATTAAATTGGACGCGGCCATAGCCACACCGCTAATGAACAGACCTTTCACAATGCCGTATTTGTGATTGAAGATACTACCCAAGAAAGCGAAGATGATGGTGATTAAACCGGTGCCCAGTTTTGAGTACTGTGCTATTTGGGTATTGCTAAAGCCAATTTCTTTATAAAATACAATGGACATTCGGGCTAAGAATGCTTCGCCAATCTTGAACAAGAAAATAAATGAGAGTAGTGCTAATGCGGTGCTAACCCCGTTATTTTTGAAAAAGCTCACAAATGGTGCAACGATGGTTACGCCCAGCCATGCCAAGAGTTTATTCGCCCTTGAGTGACCATGCGTAGAAAGCTTATCTTCATAGGCTTTTTGAATTTCGGCTTGAGCTGTATCTCGGTGTGATTCTGGCTCTTTTGCTAGCAATGTAAAAACGACTAATAAGCTCATAATACCTGAAAGTAACAGGTACACATCGGGCCATTCGACGTTAGGTAAATCGGCAGCAAAAAATGGGATAGCACCGAGTAGCGCGTATCCAGTCCACCACCCAGAAGTGGCCATCGCTGCTGCTGCGGTTGATTTTTCGCTTTCTGCTTGAGGTAATATATCGATACGATAGCCATCTATCGCAATATCATGCGTTGCAGCAAAAAGTGCGATCAGAAAACACAGTAAAGCAGCATGAAACAAATTATTTTGTAAATCGACGAATGCCAAATTTACAGCACACAAAGTAACGACAATTTGACCAAGGAATATCCAACTACGTCGCTGGCCGAGCCGGGCGCCAATGAGTGGCAATTTAAGTCTATCAACAAGCGGAGACCACAAAAAGTTAATGGTATAAGCACCGAATACTATCCCAAACAGTCCTATCAGACTTCTACTTAGGCCTTCATCTTTCAGCCACGCAGACATCACTGAGCCGATCAATACCCAAGGAAACCCCTGACTCATACCAAAAGCAAATACAGTCAATAAACGCTTGTCTTGATAATAACTCAGGTATTTCAAGATACTTGTTGTGGTCGCCATAGTCTTTGTTAGAACTCTTCTGCTGGCAAAATATCAATGCTGTAGATGATCACGGCTGTTTTTGGAATAAAGCTATAGCCCAGCTTTTTATTGTAGCCAGTTTCAACTTGCATAATTTTATCGAGCGTTTCATACCCTTCAGTCACATTACCAAATACAGCAAAACCCCAACCTCTGCCTGGGTTTAGGTGATCATTGTCGTCCATATTAAAAAAGAACTGCCTCGTGCCTGAGTGTGGTTTGTTATCCTGATAGGCCATGGCAACAGAGTACATATCGTTTTTCATGCCATTACCACTTTCATTAAAGATAGGCTTTCTTTCAAACATGCCATCATAGTCTTTGTCGTAGCCACCACCTTGGATAACAAAGTCTTTTTCATTGGCTTCGTCGCGCTCTACACGGTGAAAAACAGAACCTTTATAGTCATCGTTAACCACGTAGGTCAAAAAGTTATTTACTGTGATTGGTGCGCGTGAGCGATCTAGTTCCACAGTAATTTTGCCAAGTGAGGTGTTGATCTGTACTTTCGGAAACAGGTTGTCTTTTTGTACAAATCGCCCTTCTTTATTACCTGCAAAGGCAAGTGCACTTGTAAGTAAGGTAATTATGAGTATCGCGCAGCGGATCATCTGTGTTCCTTATACTTTATTGTGAGATGAATTGAATAAGCTCTTCGTCTTTTATCATATGTGTTACGAGCTGTTGGGCAAGCACATTTAGTTGGCCCTCTACTTTTGCCTGATCATGTTTCAGTGAGCCGGTCAATTTTCTGTTACCCGAAAAAGATTTAACAAATGTGCTCTTACCTTTAGTGACGGTAACCATAAATTCAGCTTGTGCATTACTTTCGTGTTTAGTGTAAGTTTCTGAAACGAGCGCTAGAAACTGTTTGACTTGAACTGTTATTTGTACATTCGCGTTGCTAACAATGTTTGCGCCATTGGCTCTAAATGCATCATTTATCAGCGCTGATAAAGTAACAGGCAAGTTTGCATCAGGTAGATACACAGCAGGTTCTATGTCGAGCACCTTAACAGTAAACTTGGATGTTCTGAGGTCTTCTACTTTGACAGATACGGGTAGATTAATAGTATTTACTTGGCCTGCAGAGTAACTGGGACTTAGGATCACCGCTTTTGGTGAGCCGGCACACCCTGACAAAAGAGTCACGATGCCTACGACAGCCAGTGATTTAATGATATTCGCCATAGATTAGCTCCTTTTTATTACGCTTAACACGGTAAACTTTTTATTATTGCCTAGTACCTTACAGTTCCCAAACAAGCGCTGCAACTTGTCTTGATAATCTAAATGACGATTGCCGATAATCCTAAGCTCACCGCCATTTCGAAGCGTGTACTTGGCTTGTAAAAACATCTGCCATGCAATGTGGTCTGTGATGGCTTGTGCCTGATGAAATGGCGGATTACAAAGCACTAAATCGGCGCTATTGGGCTCAAAATCAGCGAGACAATCATTGTGTACAAATTGGCAGTCGGGCAGACGTGCGGGCAAATTGTGGCTGACATTTTGTTTTGCTGTCGCGACGGCCATTGCCGACTCATCAACAAAAGTAACTTTGCAATTAGGCATGCGGTTTAAAGTTTGTAGCCCAATTACGCCATTACCGCACCCTAGGTCGATGATGTTCATCGGCTTTTTTCCGGCTGGTAGGTAATTTAGGAAAAACCTTGCGCCGATATCTAGGGAGTCCCGAGAAAAGACATTCGCATGGTTAATGAGTGTGAAGTCTGTATTTTCTAGAGGCCAAGATATGGGGAATTTGCTATCTACTGGCTTAGCCATCGTTTTCGAAAAAATTAAACGCGACTTTTTAACTGCAAGGCTGGTTTTGGGTTCTGATAAAAAGTGATTGAACGATTTTAGCGTCGAGGTATGAATCTCTTTCGCTTTACCTGCGGCGATGACAGGAATACCCGCAGGTAGATGACTTAAAAGAGAGAGTTGATACTGTAAAAACCCCGCATTTTTTGGGATTTTAATAAGCACTAAGTCAATGTCTGTTGGTAAGTTTTCTAAACTGTCTAAAAACGTTACGTGTTCAGTAGGTAACTGGTTTTCCGCTAAGTTGTGCTGACAAGCCGCCTTGCTTACAAAGGAATCACTGACAAAGAAAAGGGTTGGTAGTGCCTGTTCCTTACGAAAGATAACACTTGAAGCACAGCACAGAGCACCAAAACTATCGTTGAATATTAGGATTTTTTGTGCAGTTGGGTACTCTGATACTATATGATCAAGGAGGTATTCGTCTGCGGCATCCCATGCTTGTAGACTGCGATTTTTTTGTTCAAGAGGAAATCGATGTAATATGAACGGGTGGTTTGCAAGTACCGCTTCGATTGTCATAGTTTTATATTTTTCACTAATATTGTGGGTGCATAATAACATGTCAAAGCTGAACAAAGAATGTTTGCCCGAAGGCTTTCACTATTTTCCTCAAGGCATTTCATTTGATAAAAGCTTAGCGTTGTATGAGCACTTGTGCGCTCAATTGCCTTGGCAGCAACCTGAAATACGGGTTTACGGGAAATCACATCGAATACCCCGCTTACAATGCTTTATTGCTGAGCAAAGTGTCAATTATGGCTATTCAGGTAAACGGTTGGAAAGTTGTGATTGGTTGCCGGTTTTAAGTGCAATTCGAGCACGTTTACAGCAGCAGTATGGTCAACCTTTCAATGCATTGTTGCTAAATTGGTATCGCGATGGGCAGGATACCATGGGATGGCACAGTGATGACGAGCAAGAACTGGGTAAGGATCCAATGATTGTATCCGTCTCCTTGGGGGCGTCGAGGTTATTTAAAATCCGCGACAAAGTGACACGACAGACCTATTCAATAGTGCTAGAAACGGGCAGCTTTCTGGTAATGTCTGGGCGCAGTCAGCATGACTTTGAACACAGTTTGCCCAAGCAAGTTAAAGTGTCTCAAGGCCGAATAAACCTGACATTTAGAACGGTTGGTTAATTCAATCTATCCGCGTATAGTATAAGGCAATTTCCAAGACCAATCTGAAAAGGGCACTATATAGATGTCAATGCAGCAACAGATCCATGCAAAGCTTGCCGACGCCATTGCGTGTACGCACCTCGATGTTATTAATGAAAGTCATATGCACAGCCGTGGTAGTGACTCACATTTCAAAGTGATCGTAGTAAGCGAGGAGTTTTCTGGATTACGATTATTGCCACGACACAGGCGTATTAACGAAGTCCTAAAGTCAGAGTTGGCAAATGATATTCATGCATTAGCGATTCATGCATACACCCCTGAGGAGTTTGACGAGTCAGAGCACCAAGTGCCTGCATCACCTAACTGCTTAGGTGGCTCAAAGTTTGATAAATAGCTGATCAGACCTGTATTTAGGCGATCAGACATTACACTATAGGCAATTTTTGGCACCCTCTTTGACCAGTTTCATGACTTTATGTGATAGAGATGTGCCTAAATCACTTGAAACATATTCAAAATTTAGTAGGAAACAAAATGGTAATTAAGCCGAAGATCCGTGGTTTTATCTGTACCAATGCTCACCCAGCTGGCTGTGCAGCGCATGTTGAAGAGCAAATAGCATACGTAAAGCAGCAAGGTGAATTACAAAATGGACCAAAAAACGTACTGGTTATCGGTGCGTCAACTGGTTATGGTTTAGCATCACGCATCACTGCTGCATTCGGTTCTGGCGCAAAAACACTGGGCATTTTCTTTGAGAAAGAAGGCACAGAAAAGAAAACAGCTTCAGCGGGTTGGTATAATACAGCAGCATTCCAAAACGCCGCTGACAAAGCCGGTTTATGGTCTAAGAACATCAACGGCGACGCGTTTTCAAATGAGCTAAAAGAAAAAGCTGTTGAGACGATTAAAGCTGAGATGGGTAAAGTTGACTTAGTTATCTATAGTTTGGCATCTCCACGTCGTACAGATCCAAAAACTGGTGAAACACACAGCTCTGTGCTCAAACCAATCGGCGAAGCAATCACAACTAAAAACTTAAATACTTCAAAGCGTGTTATTGATGAAGTAAGCGTTGAAGCTGCAAATGAAGACGAAATTGCCAACACTGTAAAAGTGATGGGCGGTGAAGACTGGGAGCTTTGGCTAGAAGCATTGAAAGAAGCTGATGTATTGGCTGACAACTTCAAAACAACTGCATACACGTACATTGGCAAGGAACTCACTTGGCCAATTTACGGTCATGCAACAATTGGTAAAGCGAAAGAAGATCTAGACCGTGCAGCTGAAGCGATTAAAGCATCAACAGCTGTATTAAATGGTGAAGCCTATGTTTCTTCTTTAAATGCGGTTGTTACACAAGCAAGCTCTGCGATTCCAATTATGCCTCTATACATCTCTGCACTATTTAAAGTGACCAAAGAAGATGGCACTTATGAGGGGACGATTGAGCAAATTCATGGCTTGTTTAATGAAAACCTTTACGGTGAGACGCCTCGTTTTGACGATGGAGGCCACCTGTTCCAAAATTATAAGGAATTGGAAGGTGGTGTTCAGGCACGTGTTCAACACATCTGGGATACTGTGGATACCGATACTATAGATTCATTGACCGATTACGAAGGTTACCACAATGAATTCCTAAAATTATTTGGCTTTGGTGTCGACGGTGTCGACTATGATGCCGATGTGAATACTATTGCCGAAATCAATGGTTTAGTGTAATTTTTATACTATAGGCGGGGCGCTCAAGCTTCGCCTTTATGTTTTTCTTTCCTTAATCCAGTCACTTCACTTTCTCATTCAATACCACTTTGGTCTATATTGAATTAATCGCAATTAGCTGTACTGAGCTAAAACCATTGTTAAGTCGTATTAATTTGATAATTGTACTCGCATAGTCAGGGCGATTAATGTTAAAATTGCGGAAATATGTGAGGACTATAATATCACGGCGCTTTTTTTGGTTGATTTGGCTTTTGTCAAGTCAAAACATGATTGGCGAGTTCTTTGATACCGAAAACTAGATGAGATGGCTGCCGTGGTAAGTAAAGATTTTTCAATTTCTTTCCGTTAATGTAATGCAAGTGCGTATGATCAACATAAAAAAAGGTCTGGACTTACCCATAGAGGGCGCACCACAGCAAGCTATTCATGATGGCGCAGCCATCAAACGCGTAGCTGTGCTTGGTGAAGAGTTTATCGGTATGCGTCCAACCATGCATGTCCGCGTGGATGACCAAGTCAAAAAAGGCCAAGTTCTTTTTGAAGACAAAAAGAACCCAGGTGTCAAGTTTACTGCGCCAGCCTCTGGTGTAGTTAAAGAAATTAACCGTGGTGCTAAGCGTGTACTTCAATCAGTAGTGATTGAAGTACAAGGCAATGAGCAAATCACTTTTGACAAGTTCTCGGCTGCTGATTTAGGCAATCTAGATCGTGAAAAAGTGAAAGAAGTGCTTATTGAATCTGGTCAATGGCCAGCGCTTCGTGCACGTCCATTTAGCCGTGTAGCAGTGCCTAGTGCAGCTCCGAGCTCAATTTTCGTGACAGCCATCGATACTAACCCATTAGCAGCAGATCCAGCAGTGATCATCGCTGATAACGTTGAAGCGTTTGAAGCAGGTCTAGCAGTTGTATCTCGTTTAACTGATGGCAAAGTTTTCGTGTGTAAGCAGTCAGGCAGTAAAGTGCCTAGCTCTTCATTGTCACAAGTTGAAGTTCATGAGTTCGCTGGTGTGCATCCAGCTGGCTTAGTGGGCACTCATATCCACAACTTAGATGCAGTTGGTGCAGACAAGCAAGTTTGGCACTTAGGTCACCAGGACGTTATTGCGTTTGGTAAACTGTTCCTTACTGGCGAGATCTACACTGACCGAGTTGTTTCTTTAGCAGGTCCTCGCGTAAAGAATCCTCGTTTAGTTAAAACTCAACTTGGTGCGTCGCTAACAGATTTAGTATCAGGTGAAGTTGAAGACGGTGATAACCGAGTCATTTCTGGCTCTGTGTTAGCTGGTAAAACAGCAACCGGCCCTCATGCTTTCCTTGGCCGTTACCACGTACAGGTTTCTGTTCTTCTTGAAGGTCGTGAGAAGGAGCTATTTGGTTGGATTGCGCCAGGTAGCAATAAGTTCTCAGTAACACGTACATTCATTTCACACTTAGCATCTAGTCGCTTGTTCAAGATGACAACGTCTACTGGTGGCTCTAAGCGTGCGATGGTGCCAATCGGCAACTATGAGCGTGTTATGCCTCTGGACATTCTACCAACGCTATTACTTCGTGATCTGATCGCAGGCGATCTAGACAGCGCTATCTCATTGGGTGCGCTAGAGCTTGACGAAGAAGATTTAGCATTGTGTACCTTCGTATGTCCGGGCAAATATGACTTTGGTTTAATCCTGCGTGATTGCCTGACTACTATCGAGAAGGAAGGTTAAAAATGGCCTTAAAGAAATTTTTAGAAGACATTGAACCTCACTTTGAACCAGGTGGAAAACACGAGAAGTGGTATGCGTTATATGAAGCGATCGCGACAGTTTTCTATACTCCTGGTTATGTAAACAAAGGCGGCACGCACGTTCGTGACAACATCGACCTTAAACGTATCATGATTTTGGTATGGATGGCGACGTTCCCGGCTATGTTCTTCGGTATGTTCAACATCGGCCACCAAGCAGCATTAGCAATTGGCAACGGTTTTGATATCGCAAACACTTGGCAGGCGGGTATTTTCCAAGCGCTAGGTGGTGAGCTTACAGCTACTTCTGGCTGGGCCGCGAAAATGTTTTACGGTGCATGTTTCTTCCTACCTATTTACGGAACAGTGTTTATCGTAGGTGGCTTCTGGGAAGTACTATTTGCATCAGTGCGTAAGCACGAAGTAAACGAAGGTTTCTTCGTCACTTCCGTATTATTTGCATTGATCCTGCCTGCAACAATTCCATTATGGCAAGTTGCACTAGGTATCACGTTCGGTGTTGTAGTCGCTAAAGAAGTATTCGGTGGTACTGGCCGTAACTTCCTTAACCCTGCACTAGCTGGCCGTGCGTTCCTTTTTTTCGCGTACCCAGGTGATATCTCAGGTGACACAGTATGGACAGCAGTAGATTCATTCTCTGGTGCTACATACCTAGGTCAAGCAGCAATTGGTTCACTAGATTACAACAACATGCAGTTGTGGTGGAATGCTTTCTACGGCTTCATCCAAGGTTCAGTGGGTGAAACGTCGACGCTAGCACTTGCAATTGGTGGTTTGTTCTTGATGTATGTTCGTATCGCGTCATGGCGCATCGTACTAGGTACATTCCTAGGTATGGTTGTGATGGCTACGCTATTGAACATGATCGGTTCTGACACAAACGCGACATTTGCTATGCCCTGGCATTGGCACTTAGTACTTGGTGGTTTTGCATTTGGTATGTTCTTTATGGCGACAGACCCTGTTTCAGCGTCTTTCACCGATAAAGGTAAATGGGCATACGGTGCACTAATTGGTGTTATGGTTGTACTTATCCGTGTTGTTAACCCTGCATACCCAGAAGGTATGATGTTAGCAATTCTATTCGCTAACCTATTCGCACCGCTATTCGACCACTTTGTAGTGCAGTCTAATGTGAAGAGGAGATTGGCACGTGTCTAGTAACAATGAAACTATCGGCAAAACGTTAGGCGTTGTTGTTGGTTTGTGTTTAGTGTGTGCAATCGTCGTATCTTTTGCGGCAGTACAGTTACGCCCACTACAGCAAGCTAACAAAATTGAAGACGTTCAACGTAACATTCTAGCTGCGGCTGGTATTAAAGACGTTGAAAACGTAGCACAAAAGTACAATGAAGTAATTGATGCACGCGTTGTTGACTTTAAGTCAGGTGACTTTGTTGAAACAGATCCTAACTCGTTCGACTTCACAATGACTAAGTTCGACGCTGAGCGTAGCTTTGCACTTCCTAAAGAAGATGACTTAGCCGGCGTGCTTCGTATGACATATGAGTCTCCAGTATACCTAGCTAAGAACAGCAATGGTCAGGTTGAATCAGTGATTCTTCCTATCCAGGGTTACGGTCTATGGGGCATTATGTACGGTTTCATCGCGCTAGACCTTGATACGAAAACGATTAAAGCAATCAATTTCTATCAGCATAATGAAACAGCGGGTCTTGGTGGCGAAATCCAGAACCCTAAGTGGACTGCTACTTGGGAAGGCAAGCAACTACCTGTAGATATCGTAAAAGGCACAGCTGGTAACGATATTCACAAAGTTGATGGTCTATCTGGCGCAACATTAACGTCGAACGGTGTTGATAACACATTCAAGTTCTGGACAGGCGACAAAGCGTTTGGTCCATTCCTAGCGAAAGTACGTGAAGGGGCATTGAACTAATGGCTAATGCAAAAGAAATGAAGGAAGTCTTGTTTGGACCGGTCTTCGCAAACAACCCGATTGCTCTGCAAGTACTGGGTATTTGTTCTGCGCTAGCGGTTACTTCAAGCCTTAAAAATGCACTTATCATGTCACTTGCTTTGACTGTGGTAACTGCGTTCTCAAGTTTATTTATCTCGTTGATCCGTAACCACATTCCGTCAAGTGTACGTATCATCGTTCAAATGACAATTATTGCATCTTTGGTAATCGTTGTTGACCAAACACTTCAAGCATTTGTATATGCAACGGCAAAAGAACTAACGGTATTCGTTGGTCTGATCATTACAAACTGTATCGTAATGGGCCGTGCAGAAGCATATGCAATGAAGTCACCACCACTAATGTCATTCTTAGATGGTATTGGTAACGGTCTTGGTTACTCAGTAGTTCTACTTACAATCGGTTTTGTACGTGAGCTATTTGGTGCAGGTGCACTATTTGGTGTTGAAATCCTTCCGCTAGTTTCTGACGGTGGTTGGTACCAGCCAATGGGTCTATTAATTATGCCATTCAGTTCATTCTTCTTAGTTGGTTTCTTCATTTGGGTACTTCGTACTTATAAGAAAGACCAAATAGAAGCGAAGGCATAAGGGGAGAAAGATGGAACATTATCTTAGCTTATTTGTAAAAGCGGTTTTCATCGAAAACTTAGCGCTATCTTTCTTCTTAGGTATGTGTACATTCCTTGCGGTATCTAAGAAAGTAACTACCTCATTCGGTCTTGGTGTTGCTGTAATCTTCGTACTAGGTGTAGCTGTACCGGTAAACAACATTGTTTATCACGCAGTATTAGCACCGGGCGCGCTAGAGTGGCTTGGTTTCCCAGAGGCTGACTTAAGCTTCTTGAAATTCTTGACTTTCATCGGTGTAATCGCGGCACTTGTACAGATCCTTGAAATGACTTTGGACAAGTTCTTCCCAGCGTTATACAACGCGCTTGGTATTTTCTTGCCACTTATCACAGTAAACTGTGCGATTTTCGGTGCGGTAGCATTCATGGTTGAGCGTAACTATAACCTTACAGAGTCTGTTGTTTTCGGCATCGGTTCTGGTGTGGGTTGGGCGCTTGCAATCGTATTGCTAGCAGGTCTTCGTGAGAAAATGAAGTATGCTGATATCCCAGATGGTCTTCGTGGTTTAGGTATTACCTTTATCACCGTTGGTCTAATGGGCTTTGGCTTCTTGTCATTCTCTGGTATTTCACTTTAATTAGCGAGGAAACTATACGATGGAAACTATTGTATTAGGTGTAAGTATGTTCATCGCTATCGTTGTGATCTTGGTGCTAGTCATCATCGCAGCGAAATCGAAGCTTGTACCAAGCGGTGATATTATAATCGGCATCAATGGTGATGCAGATAAAGCAATTACATCAGCACCAGGTGGTAAGCTACTAGGCTCACTAGCTGACGCAGGTATCTTCATTTCATCAGCATGTGGTGGTGGTGGTTCTTGTGGCCAGTGTCGCGTACATGTTCATTCTGGTGGTGGTGATATCCTTCCAACTGAGCTTGACCACATCACTAAAGGTGAAGCACGTGAAGGTTGTCGTCTAGCATGTCAGGTTGCTGTTAAAACTGACATGGAGATTGAAGTAGAAGATTCTATCTTCGGCGTTAAGAAGTGGGAATGTAAAGTTATCTCTAACGATAACAAAGCAACGTTCATTAAAGAGCTTAAGCTTGGTATCCCTGAAGGTGAGGTTGTACCTTTCCGCGCAGGTGGTTATATCCAGATTGAAGCACCAGCTCACCACATTAAATACGCAGACTTTGATATTCCTGACGAATATCGTGGCGATTGGGAGCGTTTTGGCTTCTTCAATCTTGAGTCTAAAGTTGACGACGAGACGATCCGTGCATACTCAATGGCTAACTACCCAGAAGAGTTCGGTATCATCATGTTGAACGTGCGTATTGCGACTCCGCCGCCAAATAATCTAAGCCTACCTTGTGGTAAGATGTCGTCGTACATCTGGTCACTGAAAGAAGGTGATAAGGTAACTATTTCTGGTCCATTCGGTGAATTCTTCGCGAAAGAAACTGATGCAGAGATGGTATTCGTGGGTGGTGGTGCAGGTATGGCGCCAATGCGTTCACACATCTTCGATCAGCTTAAGCGTCTTAACTCAGAGCGTAAGATATCTTTCTGGTACGGTGCGCGTTCTAAGCGTGAGATGTTCTATGTAGAAGACTTCGACGGCCTAGCTACTGAAAATAATAACTTTGAGTGGCACGTAGCACTTTCTGATCCTCAGCCAGAGGACAACTGGGAAGGTTACACAGGCTTCATCCACAATGTATTATTAGAAAACTATCTGAAGGACCATGACGCGCCTGAGGATTGTGAGTTCTACATGTGTGGTCCTCCAATGATGAACGCGGCTGTTATCAACATGCTGAAAGATCTTGGTGTTGAAGACGAAAACATCCTACTTGATGACTTTGGTGGTTAATTAGGTCTTAAATATGATGTTCAATCGTATTTAAAAAAGTTTAACCCCTAGGGCATTCCCTAGGGGTTTTTTTTGTATGATGTAAGGACTAAAAAATAGATGCAAAAATTTGGTTATTTCTTCTCTGTTATCTTTTTAGTGTTTTTCTTATCTGCATGTGGTGAGCAAAAGGCGCAACAAAAACCTGTTGAAATAAACGGTAAAACAATGGGAACAACCTACAATATTAAGGTCTTTCCTGGTCCGGTCAGTTTGGAAGCCGCGCGTTTTAAAAGTGAAGTTGATGAGGCACTTATTGCTGTAAACCAGTCTATGTCGACGTATATTCCAGATTCTGAAATTAATCGTTTTAATCGACTTGAAGCGAATACAGTGATGCCAATCAGTGCGGGTTTTAGAAAAGTAACGGCAGAGTCTATCCGTTTAGGTCAATCTACTCAAACCTTGGATGTAACCATGGGTCCTTTAATAGATTTATGGGGTTTTGGCCCAGACAAGCGACCAACTAAGAGACCAACACAAACTGAAATAGAGGCGATGCAAGCCAATATAGGTGTTGATAAACTTAGCTTAACGAGCGAAGGGCTATCTAAGTCTCTCAGTCATCTAGAGTTGTCTTTTTCTGCAACGGCTAAAGGCTATGGCATTGATAAAGTAGCGGAGCTTATTGAGGGCAAGGGCATCGAAAATTACATGGTCGAAATTGGTGGAGAACTTCGCATTTCTGGTAGCAAGCCCAACAAAACACCTTGGCGAATTGCAATTGAAAAGCCGGATGCACCCGCAGGTCAACGTCAAATTCACAGGGTGATAGAACCCGGAAAAAACAGTGTAGCGACTTCTGGGGATTACCGTATTTTTTACGAGGTGGATGGAGAGATATTTACGCACCTGATCGATCCTGCAACGGGTAAGCCTGTTAAACATGACTTAGTGTCAGTTACCGTGCTGCATCCTTCGGCAATGACCGCAGATGGTTTAGCTACCGCGCTGACGGTAATGGGAACTGAACGTGCCAAGGCGTATGCACAACAGCATAATTTGCCTGTTTATCTCATCAGTAAAACGCCGCAAGGCCTTAAGACGTATTCGAGCCCAGCATTTGCACCTTACTTGAATTAAGGCTGAAGGCAAAAAATATCATTGTTTTTTGTGAGGTAAATTCATTCAACTTTGTCGGGTTTAGATATATAATATCGTGTATATACCGTCAGTTGCTTGGGATTAACCTAAGCTGGTTCGTTAATTAAGGGGCTTAGCCTATGTCACTTTTTATTCTTACTTTTGGATTACTTATTTTGATTGCAGCAGCAATGGCTGTGGGCGTAATCGTACAGAAAAAATCAATGGCAAGTAGTTGTGGTGGTCTAGGCTCTATGGGCATTGATAAAATATGTGACTGTGACGATCCATGTGATAAGCGCAAAAAACGCTTAGCGAAAGAGCAGTCATGGCGAGAAAACCAAATTTTATAATTTGGGTCTAATAAAAACGCAGGCAAGCCTGCGTTTTTTTGTGCGTAAAATTTAATGCTACAAACAATTTATCTTATAAGGTGTACCGAAACCGTAAAAAGAGGTCATCTTTTAGGGGTGACAGATGCCAAATTAACGCTCGAAAGTAGTAAGCAACTTCTGAGTTGATTGGCTCTGTGTACAAATGTTCAACGTATATTTTCATCGCCTAAATTGCGGTGCTATGAAGCCGCAAAAGCTTTCAGTTGCGCAAATCAACTGCCATTAACTATTGAACCCAGAATACAAGAAATTGATTTCAAAGATTGGGATGGGCTTTCGTATGAATGGTTATGGCAAAATACGAATAATCCAAGTATTGGCGATTTTTGGCAAGACCCTTGGGCTTATACACCGCCAAATGGTGAGTCTATGACGACTTTTGAAAAGAGAGTGGAGTCGTGGTGGAATAAAATTGTTTCCTCACCCAAAGATGACACTATCTTGGTGGTAACCCATGGTGGTGTCATCAGAAAGCTACTCGGTCTTGCACTATCGTTACCCTATAAGAGTACAACGCATTTAAATTGTTTTGAAGTCGGCTATGGTTGTACCTTTCGCCTTTCGATTTACTATGATAATAACGGAGTTGCATGGCCTAAAGTTGTCTTTTAGACATCTAGACTTCATAATACACAGAATCATTTCAGTGCGGCTTGGGAATGGGGTGAAAATCCTCAGCTGTCCCCGCAACTGTATTCGTAATGCCTTAATAAAGTGTCGAAGAGCCAGATACCAAGGCTGAAATAAGAACTTAAGCGGGCGCACTTAAGTGATATCACAACACCCTATTGGAGCTGTTAATGCCCATCTTGTGATCTGTGCTGCCCGAAACAAGAGGACATATGGTAGCGGCACAAGTTTCTGTAAATAACCTCAATTTGGTTATTAATAACAAGCACATTTTATCTGGCATTTCTTTTTCCGCAGCACCAGGTCAATTTATTGGGCTGATTGGTCCTAATGGTGCTGGAAAATCATCACTATTGCGATGCCTGTATCGTTTTCAAATACCGATGTCGGGCAATATTTTGATAGATCAAACCGATATTAATCAATTTGATAGGCTGACCTATGCAAGAAAAGTAGCTGCAGTACTGCAAGAGATCCCCAGTCAGTTTAATTTAGCAGTGTTTGACGTCGTGGCAATGGGGTTGACTCCACATAAACGGTTGTTTTCAAGTGTCTCATTGAGAGATCGTCAGTCGATTCAAGAAGCGCTACAGAAAGTTGGGTTAACCCACAAGCAACAGCAGTCGTATGAGTTGTTATCTGGGGGAGAGAAGCAACGTGTCATGATAGCCAGAGCAATTGTCCAGCGCCCGAGTCTATTATTGATGGATGAGCCGACTAGCCATTTAGATGTAAAGTATCAGATAGAAATAATGGCTTTGGCTAAGTCGTTGGGAATTACCGTCATTGCGTCGTTTCACGATTTAAACCTGGCATCGGCGCTATGTGACTCTATTTTAGTGCTTGAACATGGGCAGTTAGTCGCAGATGGGACTCCTCAAAGCGTAATGACTACCGAGATGCTATCTACAGTGTTCGGAGTAAAGGCTGAGGTATCATTGCAATCATCGATTCAGGGGGGGCAAACTCCACATATTCGCTACCAATATCAACTCAGTGAAACAGATTTAAGTGTACAAGTTTCAAGGAGGCTAGAGTGCGACTAGCCGCAAGCAGTATTTTGATTTTAGTCTGCCTTTTTAGCTTTATGAGTGCATTGAGTATAGGTGCCATTCACGTAGATTTTTACGATGTGTGGTTGGCGTTATGGTCATATGACGAGACACAACTAGCGCAAAAAATCATTGTTGAACTTAGGCTGCCTCGCACCGTTTTAGCGTTTTTGGCCGGAGCAGGCCTCGCGACTGCCGGCTTAATTTTGCAGACAGTGACGCGTAATCCTTTGGCAGATCCCTATCTATTCGGTATATCTTCTGGGGCATCTTTTGGGGTGGTACTTCTTCTAACTCTATTCGGCATTCAAAATGGTTTAGCTATGTCGGGGGCCGCATTGCTAGGCAGTGTATGTGCGATGAGCCTATTGTTATTGATTGCGTACCATAAAGGGGCCGCGCAAATTGAAAATATGTTGCTTGCTGGGGTCGCACTGTCGTTTTTATTTAATGCGTTTACAAGTTTGTTATTGTATTGGAGCGATCCGCAAGCCATAACAGCGATTATCTTTTGGAGTTTAGGCAGTTTCAGCCGAGCTGATTGGGCTTGGATGTGGCTGCCATCCTCGGTAGTCATTATAGGTTTTTTGAGTGTGATTTGTTTTAGGCGTCACCTTAATGCGCTTTTGCTGGGAGATGAAAGTGCGGTGACGCTGGGTGTTAATGTGCACAGACTGCGTTTGGGCATGCTTTTAGTGAGTTCTTTGCTGACTGCTGTGTTAGTGGCAGCGTGTGGCGGGGTGGGTTTTGTCGGTCTAATGATCCCGCATATTGTGCGTTTCTTTATCTCTCAAGCCAGAGTACTAGGTATGTTGATGACGGCATTGAGTGGCGGCTTACTGATGTTGTGGGTAGATGTTCTTGCACGCAGTTTAATCGACAATCAAGAGTTACCAATTGGCGTGATCACAGCCGCCATTGGCAGTGTATTTTTCCTTTCTCTATTGATGTTTAAAAAGCGCTCTGCAACTATTTAATTGGATTGTAATATGACTAAACCTCTGGATTTAAAGCACAGTTAAAGTGTGCAACAAAAGCTGAATATGAAAACCAAGCCGCTTGGCTCTTTGTGAAAACTAGAAGCATTAGCTAAACAGCTCGTTTTGATTTTCTCACAGGGGATGTCAGAGGATGAATTGAGAACCGCCGATTTCTCAATTACTCATCCATGTATCTGTGTATTTGCAGGCGATTATGGCATCGCAAGTGAAGGCGTATCGATTGCGTCAAGTGAAGTAACAAGTCAGATGGTTACAAATTTTGCTCAAGGAGGCGCAGCAATCTGTGTACTTGCGCGGCAGTTAGGGTGGCGTTTAAACGTAGTCGATTGTGGAATTCTCACAGCGCCACACAATAATACGGTGATTGACTGTCGACTTGGTGTGTCAACGAATTCATTTCATCATCAAGTAGCCATGACCCAGTCGGCAACTGGAGAGAGGGCTGACGAATGCCGCAGCATTGGTCGAAGAAGAATTAGAGCGGGGATGCAACTTATTTGCCTTTGGAGAAATGGGCATAGGTAACACGACATCAGCAGCGGCGATATTCATAGCACTGTCTGGAGTTGCTCCTGAATTAGCCGTTGGAAAAGGGACCGGTGTGGCTGACGATGTGGTTAAGAATAAGCAGCTTTTAATTGAGCAGGCCTTGCAATTACACCGATTATCTCCGGAGCAGCCACTGGACATTCTTCAATGTCTTGGCGGGTTTGAAATCGTACATCTGGTCGGTGCTATGCTTGGTGTTGCCAGCGCTCAAAAAGTCATTGTTGTAGATGGTTTTATAGCAACAGCAGCTGCAATGCTGGCAGTTGCAATTGAGCCAAACAGTAAAGCCCATATGGTATTTGCACATTGCTCAAGTGAGCAAGGGCATCAGAAAATGCTCGAGTGCTTGGCTGTTGAGCCTTTATTAAATTTAGGCATGCGGTTGGGTGAGGGGAGTGGTGCTGCGCTAGCGCTACCAATTATTCAAAGCGCGCTCGCCATTTATAATGACATGGCGAGTTTCGAAGAAGCTGACGTAACTCAGGTTGTTAAATAATATGTCTCAGTTTGTGTTGTTCAAGCTTGCGTTGATTTTCCTGACCCGAGTGCCTGTGAAATTGAGTGGCAGTGTCAGTGATGAGGATATTAACTTATCTAGCAGTTACTTCGCTGCGGTAGGTTTTTGCATCGGCCTGTCCATGGCTTTTACATTGTGGATTATAGCCTATTGGTTACCTATGAATTTGGGCATACTCTTCACATTGGGCTTGGGGCTGATAGTCACTGGCGCATTTCATGAAGATGGCTTTGCGATGTTTGGGATGGTTTTGGCGGCGGTTGGAGCCAGCAGCAAAAGCTGGACATCATAAAAGACAGCAGAATTGGCACCTATGGTGCAGTTGCGCTAATCATTTTAATGCTGAGTAAGTATCAACTGCTACTGGCGCTAAGTGAAGATATAGTCACGTTGCTGTTCGCTATAGTGATAGCGCAGACACTTAGTCGTATGACGGCAACGAGTCTTATCGGTAAGCTGTCATATGTGCAATTGGACGCGCAAAGCAAAGTTAAACCTATTGCAAAAAATTTGCAGCCGACCTGTAGAGCGATCTTATACGCCTCTGGGGGGATAGTGTTTTTACTTGGTTTAGGTTTATTTGAATTCTCAATTTGGCATATGTTGGGTCTGTTTGTAACACTTTGGTTTACGCGGTGGGGGTGTCGGAATGGTTTGCTCGCCAGCTCGGTGGTTATACCGGAGACTGCTTGGGGCTACACAGCAAATCTGTGAAATCGCCATTTATACCTTTTGTGTTGTGAGCTTGTTATGACTGGTCGAGTGGAATTGATCATTGGTGGCGCACGCTCGGGGAAAAGTACACTGGCAGAAAGGCGAGCTGAGCATTGGTTATCAACAGGCCGTGTAAAAGAGCTGATTTATATTGCCACAGCACAAAGTAAAGACGATGAAATGGCAGCACGCATCGCATATCACCAAGCGATGAGATCAGAGCTTTGGCAGGTCCATGAAATTCCTTGGGGATAGCTGGTCTCATCGTGCAACTGGCGCCTGAGCAATGTGCCCTCGTTGATTGCCTAATACTTTGGCTAACTTATGGTTTGTGCGAAGTGAGCGACAGTGAGTATTACAACAATAAATGAAAATTACTTGATGTACTAAAGACAACACAGGGCCAGGTAATATTGGTAAGCAATGAAGTGGGGCACGGTATTGTGCCTTTGGGCGCCTTAAGTCGACGCTTTGTTGATGAATCTGGTTGGCTCAATCAAGATATTGCCGCTATCGCCAACGGAGTGGATTTCGTGATGGTAGGTTTGCTCATTAACTTAAAAAGTGAGAGAAAATGAAGACATTGATGGTGCAAGGCACCACGTCAGATGCTGGTAAAAGCACACTTGTCGCAGGGTTGTGTCGTGTTGCTGCGCGTAAAGGTATCAAAGTTGCACCATTTAAACCGCAGAATATGGCACTAAATAGTGCGGTTACACCATGCGGAGGTGAAATAGGTCGCGCTCAGGCTCTTCAAGCTGTTGCTGCGAATGTTCCCTTAAGTGTGGATTTCAATCCCATTCTATTAAAGCCCAATACAGATACCGGTGCTCAGGTGATAGTACATGGCAAGGCTCTAAGTAACATGGAAGCCGGGAAATATCATGACTATAAAGCTGTTGCAATGGATTCAGTCATTGAATCTCACACACGCTTAGCAAAACAATTTGCGTATTGCATAGTGGAAGGGGCGGGCAGCCCTGCCGAAATAAACTTGCGAGAAAACGATATTGCGAATATGGGGTTCGCCTGTAAAGTATCTTGCCCCGTGATTATTGTTGCTGATATCGATAAAGGTGGTGTGTTCGCTCATTTAGTTGGCACTCTGGCGCTGCTTAGTGAAGAAGAGCAAACTTTGGTAAAGGGTTTTGTTATCAATCGGTTTCGCGGAGATATTGGCTTGTTGCAGTCGGGGTTGGATTGGCTAGAAGACTACACTGGCAAGCCTGTTTTAGGTGTATTACCCTATTTACATGACTTGACACTGGATGCGGAGGACGCAGTCACCACTGCTAATCGTACAGAAAATGCCTGTTTAAAGATTGCAGTGTTGTTGTTACCACATATCAGCAACCATACAGATTTTGACAGTTTGCGGCTCAACCCTAAGGTTGAACTTAAATACGTGAGGCATGGTGAAAAGATCGGGAGTGTTGATCTGGTAATCATACCGGGTAGTAAAAATGTCATTAACGATCTGCGCTTTTTAAAGTCTGAAGGGTGGGATATAGAAATTAACCATCACCTTCGATATCAGGGCAAGGTTTTGGGTATTTGTGGTGGCTTACAAATGCTAGGCCGAGCAATTTTTGATCCGCAGCATATTGAATCTTCAGTTGAGCAGGTGACAGCACTTAATTTAGTCCCGTTCAGCACTGAGCTGACTGAAACCAAGCAACTCACCAATGTGCATGGTATGTGTTTATTAAATGATGAACATGTCGCGATACGTGGCTACGAAATACACTGTGGAATAAGTTCGGGAACGGCTTTGGAGAAACCATTTCTTACGTTTTCAAAACACCCCCTAGATGCAACCAGAGATGGGTTTATTTCTGATGATAATTTGATAGCAGGTACCTACCTACATGGGTTATTTGATGAACCAAACACCTGCTCCGCAATTTTGAAGTGGGCGAGCCATGGAAAGTTTGGTCATGACGGATTTGATTTAGACGCGCACAGAGAAAAGCAGCTAGATAAGTTAGCAGATATTTGTGAGCAACATTTGGATATAGAAAAGATTTTTTCACTCGGCGAATAGGAATCAGACATGACAGAAAAAAATCAAGAAAAGCATAAAGCTAGGCAGCAGAAAGTGAAAGAAAAAGTGGACCAAAAAGTCGCTGAAGCGAATATAGAACAAGGGATTTTGCAGGTCATCTCAGGTAATGGAAAGGGCAAATCAACTTCTGGTTTTGGCACCGTTGCTCGCTGTGTTGGGCACGGAATGCAAGCGGCTGTGGTGCAGTTTATTAAAGGAAACTGGGAGTGTGGGGAGCGTAATTTGCTTGAAAAAGTAGGTGTCCCATTCGCGGTGATGAAAACAGGGTTCACGTGGGAAACGCAAAACCGAGAAACCGATGCTCAGGCTGCTCAGGCAACGTGGCAAAAAGCAAAGGCATGGTTACAAGATGAAAGCATCGACTTAGTCTTGCTAGATGAACTGACGTATATGGTCAGCTACGATTATTTAGATTTAAATGAAGTGCTTGAAGCGCTTCGAAACAGGCCCAAAATGCAGTCTGTGATCATTACAGGGCGAGGCGCGCATCGGAGTTTAACGGAACTTGCAGATACGGTAAGCGAAGTTAGAAATGTAAAGCATGCATTTGAAGCTGGTATTAAAGCGCAGAAAGGATTCGACTTCTAATGGCCATTAAATGGACCCTGGCGAGCGTACTGCTAGTAGTGAGTTCATGGGTAAATGCTCAGTCACAGCAGGTACCTAAACGGATCATCGCTCTAGCCCCGCATATTGTTGAAAACTTGTATGCCATAGGTGCAGGTGAACGTATCGTCGGTACTGTTGAGTATGCCGACTATCCTGAAGCTGCTAAGCACATCCCAAGGATTGGGGGCTTTCATGGTATTCAGCTTGAAAAGGTGCTTGCACTGCGCCCTGACCTTGTTGTCGTATGGAAAAGCGGCAATAAAGAAGCAGATATTGAAAAGCTGAAAGCGCTAGGAATTCCAGTAGCTTATAGCGTCTCTCAAGATATTCATCAAGTTCCTAAAGAGTTGATGAAACTGGGCAAATTAACGGGACTTGAAGCGCAAGCGAAAGTACAAGCCGACAAGTTTATAAGTGACTATCAGCAAATAGTAGATACATATAAAAGCAAAGAAAAGTTAGATGTTTTCTACCAACTTTGGCCTTCACCATTGATGACCATTAATGGTAAAACATGGATACACCAGACGCTCGCCACCTGTGGTGCGCGAAATGTTTTTGCGGACGCAACCACTGAGTATCCCCAGATAAGTCTTGAGAATGTTATTGCTAAACATCCACAAGCTATTGTCATACCCAATGAAAGGGCGGCAAAACAACCACCAAAAGTTGACTGGCAACAGTGGCAAGAAATTCCTGCTGTAAAGCATCAACAATATATAGAGGTTGACGCCGATCTATTGCATCGTTTTAGCACTCGAATGCTCATAGGAGTGAGGGATATGTGTGATAAACTCCACGCTTCAAGAACTTATTATGGAAAACCGCAATGACAACATGGCGAGACCTTTTAGGGGCTGAAAAGCAACAAACATACTTTCAAGATACGATGAATTACGTGGCACAACGCAGAGCGGAAGGTGTAACAGTTTATCCACCAGAAGACAAGGTATTTGAAGCATTCAAAACTACTGAATTAGAACAGGTTAAAGTCGTGATTTTAGGTCAAGATCCGTATCATGGCCCAAATCAGGCTCACGGTTTGTGTTTTTCTGTTCTGCCAGGTGTTAAATCTCCGCCATCTTTGGCAAATATGTATAAAGAGCTCGCACAAGATATACCTGGGTTTGAAACTCCCAATCACGGTTATCTCTTACCTTGGGCAGAGCAGGGAGTATTGCTGCTAAATACGGTGTTGACCGTTGAGCAAGGTCAAGCACACTCTCACAAGCATTTAGGTTGGGAGCACTTTACCGACGTAGTGATAGACAAAATCAACACGCACTGTGAAGGCGTTATCTTTTTACTTTGGGGCTCGCATGCTCAAAAGAAAGGTAAGGCAATTGATAGCACACGACACCATGTGTTGCGAGCGCCACACCCCTCTCCGTTGTCTGCGCACAGAGGTTTTTTTGGCTGCAAGCATTTCTCTCAAGCCAACCAGCTCCTGCAATCAATGGGAAAAACACCTATTGATTGGCAAGTCTAACTAGGATATTACTGATAAGCAAAAAGGCTCTAAGAGCTGTCTCTTATACACAAATCCCTGCTAAGAAATTAGCGGGGATTTTTTTGAACTAAACCTCAATCTCATGATCAGATCTTCAAATACTATATGGAGACACATTGTGATTAACGCGCATACTCACTGGGCAGAGCTGCAATTTGGTCAATCGGACTTAGGCGACCCAAGAAGAACAGCGCGTCTGGTAAAGTTAGCATCAACTCTCGCAAATGAACCAGGAAAATCACTCGTGAATATCACTCAATCCCCGCCGATATGGAAGGAGCCTATCGGTTTATCCGTAACGAGAACATTGATGCAAATGCCATAGCGGAGTCAGGCTTTCAAGCAACGGTTGAACAAGCACAAAATCATCATTTATTACTCGCATTAGAAGACATGACCACACTGATTTATAAACCCCCCTCCATTCGAGGTGACTTGGGTCATGTCGAACGTCATTTCAGTATGTGACCGAGAAGCCAACATCTACGAATACTTGCAATACAAACTGGCCGAGCAACAAAGGTTCG